>NZ_JBIWMA010000012.1:0-289620 GCF_044766465.1 Streptomyces sp. NPDC102259
GATCCCGTCTACGGCTACCAGGTCACCAACGTCGAGGCGTCGATGTCGTCGCCCTCCTCGCTGCTGCACTGGACCCGGCGAATGATCGAGATCCGTAAGCAGAACCCCGCCTTCGGCCTCGGCACCTACACCGAACTCCAGTCCTCCAACCCGGCCGTCCTCGCCTTCCTCCGGGAGGCCCCCCTGACCAAGGACGGGGAGGACGACCTGGTGCTGTGCGTGCACAACTTCTCGCGGTTCGCGCAGCCCACGGAACTGGACCTGAGCCGGTTCAAGGGGCGGTACCCGGTGGAGCTGTTCGGCGGGGTGCGCTTCCCGGCGGTCGGTGACCTGCCGTACCTGCTCACCATGGCGGGCCACGGCTTCTACTGGTTCAGGCTGCGCAGGGACGCGGCTTAGGCCTGTCCGGCGGTCAGGCCCTCGAACCCCGGGCGAGGCGGTTTCCCCCGCCCCGCCCGGGGCACGCATCAGTAACGCCCCGACCCCGACCCCCCGGGGAAAGGAATGTGACACCTATGGCGGCGACTGTCACACGTTCCGGCCGGACCGACCCCGGCCTCCTCGCTTCGCTGGACCCCCTGCTGCGGGAGTGGCTGCCCCGGCAGCGCTGGTTCGCCGGCAAGGGGCGTCCGGTCACCGGGTTCTCGCTGGTGGCGGCCACCGAGCTGCTGCCGGCCGGCAGCAGGCTGGCTCTGTACCACCTGCTGGTGCGCGCCCATCAGCCGGCGGTGCCCGGCGACTGCTACCAGCTCCTCATCGGCGCCCGCGAGGCACTGCCGCCCCGGCTGGCGCCCGCGCTGATCGGCCATGTGACGCAGGGGCCACTGGCCGGGCGGACCGTGTTCGACGCCCTGTACGACACCCGGCCCGCCGAGGTGCTGCTGGAGGCCCTGCGCACCGGGGCGAGGATCGGCGGGCTGCGCTGCGAGCGGGATCCCGGGCAGGAGATCCGGTCGGGGCTGGTCCCGCGCCGGCTGACGGGCGAACAGTCGAACTCGTCCGTCGTCTATGGAGATACGTTCATTCTGAAGCTGTTGCGCCGGGTCGTGCCGGGCGTCAACCCCGACCTCGAGCTGCCGCTGGCGCTGGCCCGCGAGGGCTGCCCCCGGGTGCCCGCGCCGACCGCGTGGATGTACGGGGACCCGGGTGCGGACGAGGGCGAGTCGTACGTCCTGGCCGTGCTCCAGCCGTATGTGCAGGGCGCGGCGGACGGCTGGGAGCTGGCCCTGCGGGAACTGGCCAAGGGCGAGGACTTCGCCGCCGAGGCGCGAGCGCTGGGACGGGCGACCGCCGAGGTGCACGGCGCGCTGGCCCGGGCGCTGCCCACGGCGACCCTGGGGCAGGCGCAGATACGGCCGATGGTGGACGGCATGACCGAGCGGCTGGACGCCGCGGCGCAGGCGGTGCCCTCGCTGCGTCCGTACGCGCCGGCGCTGCGCACCGCCTTCACCGCGCTCGCCGACCTCGCGGCCGAGGGTCACACCTGGACCGCCCAGCGCGTCCACGGCGATCTGCACCTCGGACAGTGTCTGCGCTCGGCCTCCGGGCAGTGGGCGCTGATCGACTTCGAGGGGGAGCCCGCCAGGCCGCTGGCCGAGCGGCGGATGCCCCAGCCGACCGTGCGGGACGTGGCGGGCATGCTGCGTTCCTTCGACTACGCCGCCCACTCGGCAGATCCGCCGTCCCCGGCCTGGGCACACACCTGCCGGGCCGCCTACTGTTCCGGGTACGCCGAGGTGGCGGGCATCGATCCGCGCACCGACCCCGTGCTGCTGCGGGCCCACGAGACGGACAAGGCGGTCTACGAGGTCGTCTACGAGGCCCGGCACCGCCCCGACTGGCTCCCCGTGCCCCTTTCCGCGATACACCGCCTCGCCGCACCCGACCTGCCTTGAGGAGGCTCCGTACGTGACTCCCCCGAAGAAGAAGGCCACCGCGAAGAAAGCAGTGACCGAGAAGGCGGCGGCCGACAAGGCGGCGAGCAGGAAGAAGACGGGCAAGAAGGCGGCGAGCGAGAAAGCGGCCGGCAAGGGACCGGCCGGCACGAAGGCGACCGCCGAGAAAACGGCCGGCACGGAAACGGCCGGCACGGAAACGGTCGGCGATCAGGCGGCAGGGGCGGCCGAGGTGGTGGCCGCGAAGAAGCCGGGGAAAGCGAAGAGCCCGCAGGCTCCCCCCGTGGACGCTCCCGGGGACACCCCCGTGGATCCCGCCCTGGATGCCGCCGAGCGTGAACGCCTGCTGCACGGCACCCATCACGACCCGCACTCCGTGCTCGGCGCGCATCCGGTGCCCGGTGGGATCGTCTTCCGGGCGCTGCGCCCGTACGCGCGGTCCGTCACGGTGCTGTCGGGCGACCTGCGCGCCGAACTCCACGACGACGGCGACGGCTTCTTCTCCGGCCTGCTGCCCCTGACGGAGGCCCCGGTCCACCGGCTCCTCGTGACCTACGAGAGCACCACCGTGGAGACCGAGGACGCCTACCGTTTCCTGCCGACGCTGGGCGACCTGGACCTGCACCTGATCGGCGAGGGCCGGCACGAGCAGTTGTGGACGGTGCTGGGCGCGCGTCCGACGATCCACGAGGGCGTGAGCGGCACCGCCTTCTCCGTGTGGGCGCCGAACGCGCGCGGGGTGCGACTGGCCGGCACCTTCAACTTCTGGGACGGCACCGGGTACCCGATGCGGTCGCTGGGCTCGTCCGGGATCTGGGAGCTGTTCGTGCCCGGGATCGGCGAGGGCGAGCTGTACAAGTTCGACATCACCCGCCCCGACGGCTCGCACACCCTGCGCGCCGACCCGATGGCCAGGCGCACCGAGGTGCCGCCGGCGACCTCGTCGATCGTGCACGCCTCGCACTACGAGTGGGGCGACGAGGAGTGGCTGGCCCGGCGGGCCGAGATACCCGTGCACGAGGCCCCGTTCTCCGTCTACGAGGTCCATCTCGCCTCCTGGCGACCGGGGCTGACGTATCGCCAGCTGGCCGATCAGCTGCCCGCGTACGTCCGGGACCTCGGCTTCACCCATGTCGAGCTGATGCCGGTCGCCGAGCATCCCTTCGGCGGCTCGTGGGGCTACCAGGTCACCGGTTTCTACGCGCCCACCGCCCGGCTCGGCACACCCGACGACTTCAAGTACCTGGTGGACGCGCTGCACCGGGCCGGCATCGGCGTCCTGATGGACTGGGTGCCGGCGCACTTCCCGCGCGACGAGTGGGCCCTCGCGGAGTTCGACGGGCGTCCGCTGTACGAGCACGAGGACCCGCTGCGCGCCGCGCACCCCGACTGGGGGACGCTGGAGTTCGACTTCGGGCGGCGCGAGGTGCGCAACTTCCTGGTGGCCAACGCCACCTACTGGTGCGAGGAGTTCCACATCGACGGGCTGCGCGTGGACGCCGTCGCCTCGATGCTCTACCTCGACTACTCGCGTGAGCCCGGCCAGTGGACCCCGAACGAGCACGGGGGCCGGGAGAACCTGGACGCGGTGGCGTTCCTCCAGGAGATGAACGCGACGGTCTACCGCCGCAGCCCCGGGATCGTCACGATCGCCGAGGAGTCCACGGCCTGGGACGGCGTCACGCGGGCCACGCACCACGCGGGCCCGAGCGGCTTCGGCGGGCTCGGATTCGGGCTGAAGTGGAACATGGGCTGGATGCACGACTCGCTGGACTACATGAGCCACGAGCCGGTGCACCGCAGGTACCACCACCACGAGATGACCTTCTCGATGGTGTACGCCTACAGCGAGAACTACGTACTGCCCATCTCCCACGACGAGGTCGTGCACGGGAAGCGCTCGCTGGTGTCGAAGATGCCCGGCGACTGGTGGCAGCAGCGCGCCGCGCTGCGGGCGTACCTGGCGTTCATGTGGGCCCACCCGGGCAAGCAACTCCTCTTCATGGGGCAGGAGTTCGCCCAGGGAGCGGAGTGGTCCGAGGCCCACGGCCCCGACTGGTGGCTGCTGGATCCGGCGTACGGCGCCGAGGCCGACCACCGGGGGGTGCGGGACCTGGTCCGCGACCTGAACACCGTCTACCGGGCGGCGCCGGCCCTGTGGCAGCGGGACACCGACCCCGCCGGTTTCCAGTGGGTGGTCGGCGACGCGGCCGAGGACAACGTCTTCGCCTTCCTGCGGTACGACGCCGAGGGCTCCCCGCTGCTGTCCGTCTCCAACCTCTCCCCGGTCGTCCGTCACGACTACCGCCTCGGCGCACCCGACGACGTCCCGGCCTGGCACGAGGTCCTCAACACCGACGCGGCCGGGTACGGCGGCAGCGGTGTCGCGCACCCCGACCCGGTCAAGCCGGAGCCGCAGGGCCGGCACGGCCGGCCGGCGAGCGTCCGGCTGACGCTGCCGCCGCTGGCGACGGTGTGGCTACGGCCTGCCTGAGGCCTGAGGCCTGAGGCCTGAGGCCTGAGCCTCGCCCCGGGGCGCGTCCCCGGTGCGGGGCTGTCTCGGCCGGGGCAGGGCTGTCGGCGGGGGCGCCGGCGTACGGGTGGGGATCCCCACCTGACACGCTCACCCGCACCGGCCGCTCCCCCGCGCTGATCACGGCGCGAACGGTCGCGTCCCGCTGACGCCGCGTTACGCCGCGGGCTCCCCGAGGGCCGAGGCCAGCGCCTTCGGGAGGGTCCTGCTGTGCAGCACCCCCAGCCGCTGTGTGGCGCGGGTCAGCGCCACGTACAGGTCGCTGGTGCCGTACCGCGAGGGCTCCACCACCAGCACGGAGTCGAACTCCAGGCCCTTGGACTGGCGCGGGTCGAGCAGCACGACGCTCCGGGTCAGGTCCGGCTCGGCGCCCGCCGTCACCCCGTCCAGCCGGGCCGCCAGCTTCCGGTGCAGGTCGCGTGGGGCGATGACGGCGAGCCGGCCCTCGGCGGGGGTCAGCTCGTCGACCGCCTCGGCGACCGCGCCGGGGAGGTCGTCGGTGGCGCGCGCCCACGGACGTACGCCGGTCGACCGCACCGAACTCGGCGGCTCGAAGCCGGGGTGCTCCGCGCGCACCACCGCCGCGGCCACGTCCATGATCTCGGCCGGCGTGCGGTAGTTGACGCCGAGCCGGGTGTGCTCCCAGCGGTCCTCGACATAGGGCTGGAGGATCTTGGCCCAGGAGCCGACGCCGGCCGCCTCGGCGGTCTGCGCCGGGTCGCCGACCAGGGTCATCGAGCGGGTCGGGCTGCGCCGCATCAGCAGCCGCCAGGCCATCGGCGACAGCTCCTGCGCCTCGTCGACGATGATGTGCCCGAACGCCCAGGTGCGGTCGGCGGCGGCGCGTTCGGCGGCACTGCGGTGGTCGTCCTCCTCGTGGCGCTCGGCGAATCGTTCGGCGTCGATGATGTCGTGCGCGGACAGGACCTCGGAGTCGTCCTCGTCCTTGTCCTCGAACTCGTAGGTGCGGGAGGCGTACGAGACGTCCAGGACGCCCTGCGCGTAGGCGACCTGGGTCTCCCGCTCGCGGTCGGCGCGGGCCCGTGCCACCCGGTCGTCCTCGCCGAGCAGCTCGGCCGCCTCGTCGAGCAGCGGTACGTCCGCCACGGTCCACGCCCGGGTCACCGGGCGGCGGATGGCGGCCGCGTCGTCGTCGGAGACGTAGCCCACCGGGTCGGCGAGGAAGTCGGCGACCAGGCGCTGCGGGGTCAGGCGCGGCCACAACTGGTCGATGGCGGCCCAGACCTCGCGGTTGTCGGCGAGTTCGTCGCGGATCTGGGTGACGTCGCTCGGGTCGAGGAGGTTCGAGCCGTCGTAGGGGTCCGTGCCGATGCGTTCGGCGACCATGTCGGTGAGCGTGTTGAGGATGTGGCCCTCGAAGATCTCGCGGGCGGCGTTGTGCGGCAGCCGGGCGGCCCGGGTGCGCTCACGGGCCATGTTCACCAGGCCGTCGTCCAGCATCAGGATCTCGCGGTCGTGCCCGATCGCGATGACCGGATCGGGCAGCGCCTGCCAGTCGCGCACGACGTCGGCGAGGACGTCCGCCATGTCGGCGCGGCCCTTCACGGCCGCCGCCGCGCGGGTGTCGGTCGCGGTCGCCTTCACGCCGGGGAAGAGTTCGCCGACCGTCGCCAGCAGCACGCCGGTCTCGCCCAGCGAGGGCAGCACCTCGCCGATGTAGCCGAGGAAGGCGGGGTTGGGGCCGACGATCAGGACGGCCCGCTTGGCGAGCAGCTCGCGGTGTTCGTAGAGCAGGAAGGCGGCGCGGTGCAGGGCGACGGCGGTCTTGCCGGTGCCGGGGCCGCCCTCGACCACGAGCACCCCCCGGTGGGGCGCCCGGATGATCTCGTCCTGTTCGGCCTGGATGGTCTGCACGATGTCGCTCATCCGGCCGGTGCGCGCGGAGTCGATCGCGGCGAGGAGCACGGCGTCGCCGGTCGGGTCCTCGTGGCCGGTGCGGGTGGCGTCGCCGATGTCGAGGATCTCGTCGTGCAGGGCGGTGACCCGGCGGCCCTCGGTGGTGAGGTGCCGGCGCCTGCGCAGCCCCATCGGGGTGTGGCCGGTCGCCAGGTAGAAGGGGCGGGCCACGTCGGCGCGCCAGTCGATGAGGACCGGGGTGCGCTCGGCGTCCTCGGCGCGCAGGCCGATGCGGCCGATGTGGTGTTCGGTGCCGGAGGTGAGGTCGATGCGGCCGAAACAGAGGGAGCCGTCCACCGCGTTCAGCGCGGCGAGCAGCCCGGTGCGCTCGGCGACGAGGATGTCCCGCTCCAGCCGGGCCTGCATGGGCGTGTTGCCCTGGGCCAGCGCGTCGGTGACGGCGCCCTCGGTGTGGCCGCGCAGGGCGTCCACGCGCGCGTACAGGCCGTCGATGAATTCCTGCTCGCAGCGCAATTCACTATCCGGAAAGTCGGCGTTTGACAATTCCACTCCCGCCCGCATATACTGTGCTCACTGAGCTTCTTTGCGACTCCATTCATATGAAGTCGCGAACCATCGAATATACGCAGAGAAATCCCCCGAGCGCAATTGCTCGGGGGATTTCTTTGTGGGGCGAAGAGGCCCGGCGGTCAGCTCATCGCGGGCTCACAGGACCTCGTCCAGCTCCGCCAGCAGCCGGCGCTTGGGCCGGGCGCCGACCATCGACTTCACGGGCTCGCCGGCCCGGAACACCATGAAGGTCGGCATCGACAGCACCTTGTACGCGTGGGTGGTCTCCGGGTTGGTGTCCACGTCCAGCTGCACCACCTTCAGCCGCTCGCCCTCCTCCGCGGCGAGCGCGGTCAGCACCGGCCCCATCTGCCGGCACGGCGGACACCAGTCCGCGGTGAACTCCACCAGCACCGGCAGCTCCGCCCCCAGCACCTCCGCCCCGAAGTCCGCGTCCGTCACCTCGGCAACACCGTCCGCCTTGATCACCGTTCCTGCCCTCCCAGCTCGCACTCGGGCTCCGGACCCCCCGGAACCCGCGCCTCGGCGGCCAGCTCGTCCCGCGCCAGCTCGGCCCGTACGAGCTGCCCGGCGACCGTCTCCCGGACCGCCCGCAGCTCGCCGATGAGCGCGTCCAGCTCGTCCAGCTTGCGCCGGTAGACCGCGAGCGAGGCCGGGCACGAGTCGCCCTCCGGGTGCCCGGCCCGCAGACAGTCCACGAAGGGCCGGGTCTCCTCCAGGTCGAACCCGAAGTCCTGGAGGGTCCTGATCTGCCGCAACAGCCGCAGATCGCCCTCGTCGTAGCTCCGGTACCCGTTGTCGCCACGCCGCGCGGGCAGCAGCCCGCGCGACTCGTAGTACCGCAGCGTCCGGGTGGTGGTCCCGGCCCGTGCGGCCAGCTCGCCGATGCGCATGCCTACGAACGTAAGGCTTGACGCCCACGTCAAGGCAAGAGCGGTTTCCGTTCGACCGGCGAGGTGAGCACGATCGACGTCGTCGTGCGCCCGAGGGCGGAGACCGCCTCGAGGACGCCCTCCAGATGGACGGTGTCCCGGACGGCGACCTTGAGGATCCAGCAGTCCTCCCCCACCACGTGGTGGACCTCGGTGATCTCGGGGCGCTCGATCAGCTCCAGGGTCCTCGGGTGCTTCAGGGTGTAACCCCCGTGCGGGTCGACCCGGATGAACGCCTGAATGCCTTGACATGCTCCTCGGGCTGGAGCCCAAGGATTCTGGCTGTCCTCACCTGTTGTTGTGCCGCTACGCGGCACAGGTTCGGGTGGGGATTCCGTGGCTTCCTGTTTCTTCGCGCTGTGCCGGTACAAGTCCCGGTCTTACCGGCGCTCCGCAGGCTGATACCGCCAGTCCGGCGGCCTGTTTGACGTTGATCGCGGCGTTGTGGTCGCGGTCGTGGACGGTCTCGCAGGCGGGGCAGGTCCATTCCCGTACGTGCAGCTGTTTGGGCCCGTCGCGGTGCCCGCAGGCGAAGCACGTCTGGCTGGTGGGCTCGAACCGGCCGATCTTGACGAATGTCCGCCCGTACCGCTGCGCCTTGTACCGCAGCATTCCGACGAACTGGGACCAGCCCGCGTCGTGCACGCTCTTGGCCAGCCGGGTGCGTGCGAGTCCGGATACCGCCAGGTCCTCCACCGCGACCGCTTGGTTCTCGCGGATCAGCTGAGTGGAGAGCTGGTGGTGGAACTCCTTGCGGCCGATGCACTGCCGATGAAACCCGGTAGCCGGTCGGGCCGGGCTGACGTGCGCGCCGTAGCCGCTGATGACGCCCGCGGCCTCCAGCCGCCGTATCCGCTCCGTCACCGCCGCCGGGCGTACATCCACGTCGAGGGGATCGCCGGCTTCCTGTTCTGGACGGTGGGCCAGGAAAAAAGACCGGGCGACCGAGCCACGGGGGAGTGCTCGGCCGCCCGGAGACGGTGGGGCTGGGCCCGGGTGTCCGGCCCCGGTTCAGGCGGGGCCGGACACCCGGAGTCGGGGAGGGCTCACGCCTTGGCGAGTTCCTTCTCGCCGCCCTCGCGCTGCTCGGGCACGTCCGCCGGCGCGGTCTCGACGCCGTCCAGGTCCTCGTCGAGCAGGGTCTTCTCGTCGAAGGGCAGGCCGCCGGCGAGCACCAGCTGGACCCGCTCCTTGTCGATCTCCTTGGTCCACGTGCCGATCAGGACCGTGGCGACGGCGTTGCCGGCGAAGTTGGTGAGGGCGCGGGCCTCGCTCATGAAGCGGTCGATGCCGACGATGAGGCCGATGCCGTCCACCAGGGCGGGCTTGTGCGACTGGAGACCGCCGGCCAGGGTGGCCAGACCGGCGCCGCTGACGCCGGCCGCGCCCTTGGAGGCGAGGAGCAGGAAGAGCAGCAGCGGGATCTGCTCGCCGATCGACATCGGGGTGCCCATGGCGTCGGCGATGTAGAGCGACGCCATGGTCATGTAGATCATGGTGCCGTCGAGGTTGAAGGAGTAGCCGGTCGGGACGGTGATGCCGACGACGGGCTTGCTGACACCCAGGTGCTCCATCTTCGCGATGAGCCGCGGCAGCGCGGACTCGGAGGAGGAGGTGGACAGGATCAGCAGGAACTCACGGGCCAGGTACTTGAAGAGCTTGAGGATGTTCAGGCCGGTGAAGGCCCGCAGCAGCGCGGCGAGCACGATGAAGACGAACAGGAAGCAGGTCGCGTAGAAGCCGAGCATCAGGACGGCGAGGCTCTTCAACGCGTCCACGCCGGCCGAACCGACCACCGCGGCGATGGCGCCGAACGCGCCGATCGGGGCCGCCCACATGACCATCGCGAGGATGCGGAAGACGAGTCGCTGGATGTGCTCGACACCGCGCAGCACCGGCTGGCCGACCGGCCCCATGGCCTGCAGCGCGAACCCGGCGAGCAGCGCGACGAGCAGCGTCTGCAGCACCTGCCCCTCGGTGAAGGCGGAGACGAAGGTGAGCGGGATGATCGACAGCACGAAGTCGACCGGCGGCAGCGCGTCGGCGGACACCTGGTCGTGGCCGGACGCCTTGATCGCGTCGGTGAGGTGCATTCCGTCGCCCGGGTGCAGGACGTTGCCGACGACGAGACCGATGGTGAGGGCGACGAGCGACATCACCGTGAAGTAGCCGAGCGCGATACCGCCGACGGCGCCGACCTTGGCCGCCTTCCGGACGGATCCGATGCCCAGCACGATCGTGCAGAAGATGATCGGCGAGATCATCATCTTGATCAGGTTCACGAAGCCTGTGCCCAGGGGCTTGAGCTCGACTCCCGCGTCGGGCCAGATCAGGCCCACGGCGATGCCGAGCGCCACCGCGACGATCACCGCGATGTACAGGTAGTGGGTGCGGTCCCGCTTCGCGGCGGGTGCGGCAGGTGCCGTATGTGAGGTGCTGGCGGCCACGGCTGCCCTCCTTGACGTCTTCGTCGGCATCACCGGCGTGCGGCTCACGTCCGGGGTGTATGGGGGATTGCCGTGACTATCTCCCGCCCTGTGAGGGCGGTCACCCTTCCGTTCATTTAGTTCACACTTAACGCCGGGGGCACACTGACGACATGCGCATCCCCGTTCTGCCGAGACCCCGCAGCCTGGCCGGCCAGCTCTTCGCCATGCAGGCGGTGCTGATAGCGGTGCTCGTCGCGGGATACGCGCTGTTCACGTACGTCAGCGACCGCAACCAGGCCGAGGAGGCGGCGGGCCGCCAGGCCACGGCCGTGGCCCGCTCGGTCGCCGACTCCCCCTCCGTACGGGCGGCGATCCGGACCGCGAAGCCCACCGCCGCGCTCCAGCCGTACGCGCTGCGGGTCATGAAGGACACGGAGGTCGACTTCGTCACGATCATGAACCCGGAGGGCATCCGCTGGACCCACCCGGACAAGACCCAGATCGGCCAGCGCTTCCGCGGCAACACGGCGAAGGCCCTGAAGGGCGACACCTTCACCGAGACCTACACCGGCACCCTCGGCGCGTCCGTCCGCGCGGTCACCCCGATCGAGGACGACGGCAGGATCATCGGCCTGGTCAGCGCGGGCATCAAGGTCGAGTCGATCAGCAAGCGGGTGCAGGACCAGGTGACGGCCCTGTTCGCGGTGGCCGGCGGCGCGCTCGCCCTCGGCGCGATCGGCACGTACGTCATCAACGCGTCCCTGCGCCGCCACACCCACGGCATGAACGCCGCCGAGCTGAGCCATATGCACGACTACCACCAGGCGGCGCTGCACGCGGTGCGGGAGGGGTTGCTGATGCTGGACGGACAGTACAAGGTGGCGCTGATCAACGACGGGGGCCGGGAGCTGCTGGGCGTCTCGGGGGAGGTGGTGGGCATGTCGGTCGCGGAGCTGGGTCTGCCGGCCCCGCTGACGGGTGCGCTGCTCTCCTCGGAGCCCCGGGTGGACGAGGTGCATCTGACGGCGGACCGGGTGCTCGTGGTGAACACCTCCCCGGTGTCGGGCGGCGAGCGCCGGGGCAGCGTGGTCACCCTGCGCGATGTGACCGAACTCCAGTCCGTGATGGGCGAGTTGGACTCCGAACGCGGCTTCACCCAGGCGCTGCGCTCACAGGCCCACGAGGCGGCGAACCGGCTGCACACGGTGGTGTCGCTGATCGAGCTGGGCCGGGCGGAGGAGGCGGTGGACTTCGCCACGTCGGAACTGGAACTGGCCCAGGCGCTGACGGACCAGGTGGTCGCGGCGGTCAGCGAGCCGGTCCTGGCGGCCCTGCTGCTGGGCAAGACCGCCCAGGCGAACGAGCGGGGTGTGGAGCTGGTGGTGTCGCAGGAGAGCACCCTGGACGACGGCCTGCTGCCGGAGTCGCTGCCCGCCCGGGACCTGGTGACGATCCTGGGCAACCTCATCGACAACGCGGTGGACGCGGCCCAGGGCAGCACCCGGGCGCAGGTGACGGTGACCGCCGCCACGGAGGGCGCCGAGCTGCTGCTGCGGGTGGCGGACACGGGAGCGGGCGTGGACCCCGCGCACGCCACCCTGGTCTTCGAACGCGGCTTCTCGACGAAGCCGGCCGGGCCGGGCGGACGGGGTCTCGGGCTGGCGCTGGTCCGGCAGGCGGTGCAGCGGCACGACGGGACGCTGTCGGTGGCGGAGGCCTCGGGCGGCGGAGCGGAGTTCCTGGTGCGCCTGCCGTTGCCGGCGACGGCCGCGTCCGGTGGTGCCGCCTCCCGTGATGCCGCCTCCCGTGATGCCGCGTCCGGTGGTGCCGGGTCCGTGTCGGGGTCTGGAGGCAAGCGATGACGAGCGAAGAGCCGATCAGAGTGCTGATCGTGGAGGACGATCCGGTCGCCGCGGACGCCCATGTGATGTACGTGGGCCGGGTGCCGGGGTTCGTCGCGGTGGGCAAGGCGCACACCGGCGCGGAGGCCCGGCGCCTGCTGGACCGCACGCCGGTCGACCTGCTGCTGCTGGACCTGCACCTGCCCGACGCGCACGGGCTCCAGCTGGCCCGCTCGCTGCGAGCGGCGGGGTACCACGCGGACGTGATAGCGGTGACCTCGGCGCGGGACCTGACGGTGGTGCGGGAGGGCGTCTCACTCGGAGTCGTGCAGTACGTACTGAAGCCCTTCACCTTCGCGACGCTCCGGGACCGGCTGGTGCGGTACGCCGAGTTCCGGGGGGCCGCGGGCGAGGCGAGCGGTCAGGACGAGGTCGACCGCGCGCTGGCTACACTGCGCGCCCCGGGGCCCGCCGCGCTGCCCAAGGGGCTGAGCGCGCCCACCCTGGAGCGGGTGACGGAGGCCGTACGGGACGCGGAGCAGGGGCTGACCGCGGCGGGGGTCGCCGAGTCGGTGGGCATCTCCCGCATCACGGCCCGGCGGTATCTGGAGCACCTGGTGGAGGCGGGGCGAGCCGAGCGGAAGCCGCTGTACGGGCAGGTGGGAAGGCCCGAACTGGTCTACCGATGGGTACGGACGACACGCGGGAAGTGACACCCACCCCCCTCCGCCCCTGACGGTACCCCCCCTGACCGCCCACCACCGCGCTCACGCACAGCCACCACCCGCACGCACGGCCGCCGCCCGCACGCACGGTCACGACTCCGGGTCGCCGCCCTCACCGACGGCCATCGCCCTCACTCACCACCGCCGCCGAACGGCACCGCGTACCGCACGACGAAAACCCCCAGCCCCGCCACCGCTCCCGCCTCGGCCACGGAGAGCGCCAGCAGCCCCGCCGACACCTGTCCCCCGCTCCAATACACGACCAGCGCGGCCGTCGGCACGACACAGAACGCCAGCAGATCGACCACGCACTGCACGATCTTCCGGGATGTCCGCCCTGGGTCGCCCCGGTGGTAGGTCTCCCACCGGAAGGCCGCCTCGGTCCCGGCCAGCTCGGCGAGTCTGGGCCCCAACTCCTGCCGCACATACCGCCCGACGGCTGAGATCTTCTCGTCGTTGACCAGGTAGGTCCACCCCAGCACCACGCACACCGGCGGCAACGCCAGCAACATCGACGTCTGTTCGGCCTGCGCCGCCGCGGCGATCACCGCCGCCACCACCGCCAGGGTCACGTACAGCAGGTTGTCCCGAAACCCGATCCGCGCCTTCTGCTCGTCCTTGACGCTCTGGTACTCGGCGAGCAGCAACTGTCCCTCGCTGACGTCCTGTTCGGCCACGACGACCGCCCCCTCCCCGATGTTCCTGGCAGCACCTTAGGCCGATCGGGCGCCACCGTAGGTTCCTACGACCGGTGACTATGTCCAAACACCCTGTAGTCATCGCCGCCCGGGACCCCTACCTTGTCCCCCGTGCCCAGACCTCCAGCCCACACCCGTCAGCCCGGTCCGCCCTTCAACGCTCCCGCCGCCCGCCGGCTCCGCGCGGCCCTCGGCATGACCCCGGACCACGTCGCCCACGGACTGCGCGCCTCCTATGCCCTCCCGCACGCGACCCCCGATCTCGTCATCGCCTGGGAACGCGGGGCGCTCACCCCCTCACATCCTGAACTCACCGCTCTCGCGGGCGTGTTGTGGTGTTCTCCGGGTGAGCTGATCGGCAGACCGCGGACCCTGCGCGAACACCGCGTCGCCCAGGGCTTCGCCCCCGAGGACGTCGCCCGGGCCGTGGGGCACGAGTTCCTGGCGTACACGCGCATGGAGGAGAGCGGGCAGTGGCGCGGCACGGACCGGCAGTCCGCGGTCCTCGCCGAGCTGCTCGACCTCTCGCTGCCCGACCTGGTCACCGTCACCGGCCTGGAGGCCAGGCTGGCGGACCTGCTGCGCACCGCCGCCCGCACCCGCTGGCAGGCGTACGTCAGACCCGTGGGCAGGATCGTGCCCCTGGACCGGCGGCTCCTGGAGGAGACCCTCCAGGAGCTGCACCAGGACTACCAGGGGCAGATGGTCGCCACGCTGAGCTGGGGCGGCGGCAGCGCGGCCGGTGCGGCGAGCGACGCCGGCCGGGACTTCCTCGACCGGATCGTCGACACGTTCTGGACGAACCTCGAGAGCCGGACCGCCCAGTAACCGACACCGCCCTCGAAACCGAGACCGCCCTGGAATCCGAGGCCGCCCGGAAACCGACACCGCCTAGAAGACGGACTCCGCCTCGACGATCCGGTCCTCGGGGACCGTCTTCAGCTCGGTCACCGCCTCCGCCAGCGGCACCATCACCACGTCCGTCCCGCGCAGCGCCGTCATCCGTCCGAACTGGCCCCGGTGCGCCGCCTCCACCGCGTGCCAGCCGAAGCGGGTCGCGAGGACCCGGTCGTACGCCGTCGGGACGCCGCCACGCTGGACGTGGCCGAGAATCACCGGTCGGGCCTCCTTGCCGAGCCGCTTCTCCAGCTCGTAGGCGACCGCCGTGCCGATGCCCTGGAAGCGCTCGTGACCGAACTGGTCGATCGCGCCCTTGCTGTAGTCCATGGTGCCGTCGGCCGGGTGCGCGCCCTCCGCGACGCAGATCACCGCGAACTTCTTGCCGCGGGCGAACCGCTCCTCGACCATCTTCACCAGGTCAGCGGGGTCGAAGGGCCGCTCCGGCAGACAGATCCCGTGCGCGCCCGCGGCCATGCCGGACTCCAGCGCGATCCAGCCCGCGTGGCGGCCCATGACCTCGACCACCATCACCCGCTGGTGGGACTCCGCCGTGGTCTTCAGGCGGTCCATCGCCTCCGTGGCGACGCCCACCGCCGTGTCGAAGCCGAAGGTGCGGTCCGTCGACGAGATGTCGTTGTCGATCGTCTTCGGGACGCCCACCACCGGCAGGCCGGCGTCCGACAGCATCCGCGCCGCCGTCAGCGTGCCCTCGCCGCCGATCGGGATCAGCGCGTCGATGCCGAAGTCGTGGATCATGTCGGAGGCGCTCTCGCAGGCCTCCCGCAGCCGGTCGCGCTCCAGGCGGGACGAGCCGAGAATGGTGCCGCCGCGGGCCAGGATGCCGCTCACCGCGTTGAGGTCGAGGCTGCGGTAACGGCCGTCCAGCAGACCCGCGTAACCGTCCTCGAAGCCGATCACCTCGTCGCCGTAGTTGTCGACGGCGCGGTGCACGACCGACCGGATCACTGCGTTCAGGCCGGGGCAGTCGCCACCTGCGGTGAGAACTCCGATGCGCATCGTGCTGTGTCTCCTGCTCGCTGTTGGTACCGGTGAGCCAGGTTCGATTGTTTCACGCCGCCGAGCGGGCTGTCTCTTGACGGGCGCCTTAACTACGGCCAGAGGTATTGTCAAGAGGGATCTGCTCACCTAGGTGGGCGATTTTTGTGCCCCGTGCCCCGTGCCCCCGTAGAGAGACGGAGAGCTCGCGTGACCCGCAGCGTGTACGTGACCGGAATCGACCGCGGCGACGGCCGTCAGGTCGTCGAGCTGGGAGTCATGGAGCTCCTGACCCGGCAGGTCGACCGGGTGGGCGTGTTCCGCCCCCTCGTCCACGACGGGCCCGACCGGCTCTTCGAGCTGCTGCGTGCGCGCTACCGGCTGGCGCAGGATCCGGCCACCGTCTACGGCATGGACTACCACGAGGCGTCCGCCCTCCAGGCGGAACAGGGGACGGACGAGCTGGTCTCCACCCTCGTCGAGCGGTTCCACCGCGTCGCCCGGGCCTACGACGTCGTCCTCGTCCTGGGAACCGACTACGCCGACACCCAGTTCCCGGACGAACTCGCTCTCAACGCGCGTCTCGCGAACGAGTTCGGCGCGTCCGTGATCCCGGTCGTCAGCGGCCGCAAGCAGCCGGTGGAGTCCGTGTTCGCGGAGACCCGCAACGCCTACCGGGCGTACGAGGTCCTCGGCTGCGACGTCCTCGCCATGGTCACCAACCGGGTGGCCCCGGACGACCGGGAGGAGATCGCCGCCCGGCTCGCGACCCGGCTGCCCGTGCCCTGTTACGTCCTGCCCGACGAGCCCGCCCTCGCCGCGCCGACCGTCGCGCAGATCAGCCACGCGCTGGGCGCGAGGGTGCTCCTCGGCGACGACTCCGGGCTGGCCCGTGACGCGCTCGACTTCGTCTTCGGCGGGGCGATGCTGCCGAACTTCCTCAACGCGCTGACCCCGGGCTGTCTGGTCGTCACTCCGGGGGACCGGGCCGACCTGGTCATCGGCTCGCTGGCCGCGCACAGCGCCGGCACCCCGCCGATAGCCGGCCTGCTGCTCACCCTCGACGAGGTGCCGAGCGACGAGATCCTCACCCTCGCCGCCCGTCTCGCCCCCGGCACCCCCGTCGTCTCGGTGCCCGGCAACAGCTTCCCCACCGCCGAGCAGCTGTTCTCCCTCGAGGGCAAGCTGAACGCGTCCACCCCGCGCAAGGCCGAGACGGCCCTGGGTCTGTTCGAGCGGCACGTGGACACGGTCGATCTGCTCAGCCGCGTCTCCGCGCCGAGCACCGACCGCGTCACGCCGATGATGTTCGAGCACAAGCTGCTGGAGCAGGCCCGCGTCGACAAGCGCCGGGTCGTCCTTCCGGAGGGGACCGAGGAGCGGGTATTGCACGCGGCCGAGGTGCTGCTGCGCCGGGGCGTCTGCGACCTGACGCTCCTGGGGCCCGTCGACCAGATCCGCAAGAAGGCCGCCGACCTCGGCATCGACCTCGGCGACTGCTCGCTGATCGACCCGGCCACCTCCGAGCTGCGCGACTCGTTCGCCGAGAAGTACGCCCGGCTGCGGGCCCACAAGGGCGTCACGGTGGAGCTGGCGTACGACGTCGTCTCGGACGTGAACTACTTCGGGACGCTCATGGTCCAGGAGGGCCTCGCCGACGGCATGGTCTCCGGGTCGGTGCACTCCACGGCCGCCACCATCCGGCCCGCCTTCGAGATCATCAAGACGAAGCCGGACGCCGACATCGTCTCGTCCGTCTTCTTCATGTGCCTCGCCGACAAGGTCCTCGTGTACGGCGACTGCGCCGTGAACCCCGACCCGAACGCCGAGCAGCTCGCCGACATCGCCATCCAGGCGGCCGCGACCGCCGCCCAGTTCGGCGTGGAGCCGCGGATCGCGATGCTGTCGTACTCCACCGGCACGTCCGGCTCGGGCGCCGATGTCGACAAGGTGCGGGAGGCGACGAAACTCGTCCGCGAGCGGCGCCCCGACCTGAAGATCGAGGGGCCGATCCAGTACGACGCCGCCGTGGAGCCGACCGTCGCCGCGACCAAGCTGCCGGGCTCCGAAGTCGCGGGGCAGGCCAGTGTGTTGATCTTCCCGGACCTCAACACCGGCAACAACACCTATAAGGCCGTGCAGCGTTCGGCCGGCGCGATCGCGGTCGGGCCGGTGCTCCAGGGCCTGCGCAAGCCGGTCAACGACCTGTCCCGGGGCGCCCTGGTCCAGGACATCGTGAACACCGTCGCCATCACGGCGATCCAGGCCCAGACCTCGAGCGAGAAGGCAACCGCCCAGTGACCGCGACCCGTGTCCTCGTCCTCAACTCCGGCTCCTCGTCGGTGAAGTACCAGCTGCTCGACATGCGGGACAGCGGCCGGCTGGCGAACGGGCTCGTCGAGCGGATCGGCGAGCAGTCCTCCCGGCTCAAGCACACGCCCGTCGCGACCGGCGGGGAGAGCCGTGAGTGGACCGGGCCGATCGCCGACCACGACGCAGCGCTGAAGGCCGTCGCGGAGGAGCTCGCGAAGGACGGGCTCGGTCTCGACTCCCCCGAGCTCGCCGCCATCGGACACCGGGTCGTGCACGGCGGTAAGCACTTCACCGAGCCGACCGTGATCGACAACGCCGTGCTCGCCGAGATCGAGCGGCTGATCCCGGTCGCCCCGCTGCACAACCCGGCCAACCTCACCGGCATCCGGACCGCGACGGCCCTGCGCCCCGACCTGCCCCAGGTCGCCGTCTTCGACACCGCGTTCCACACGACGATGCCGGAGGCGGCGGCCCGCTACGCGATCGACGTCGAGACCGCCGACGCGCACCGCGTGCGGCGCTACGGCTTCCACGGGACCTCGCACGCGTACGTCTCCCGGGCGACGGCGAAGCTGCTGGGCAAGGCACCCGAAGAGGTGAACGTCATCGTGCTGCACCTCGGCAACGGGGCGTCCGCCTCGGCCGTCGAGAAGGGCCGGTGCGTGGACACCTCGATGGGGCTGACGCCCTTGGAGGGGCTCGTGATGGGTACGCGCTCCGGGGACATCGATCCGGCCGTCATCTTCCATTTGACGCGTGTTGGTGAAATGTCCATCGACGAAATCGACACTCTTCTCAACAAGAAGAGCGGACTCATCGGGCTGTGCGGTGACAACGACATGCGGGAGATCCGGCGCCGGATCGACGAGGGTGACGAGCGCGCGAAGCTCGCCTTCGACATCTACATTCACCGGCTGAAGAAGTACATCGGCGCCTATTACGCCGTGCTCGGGCACGTGGACGCGGTCGCGTTCACCGCCGGGGTAGGGGAGAACGCGGCGCCGGTGCGGGAGGCGGCCGTGGCGGGCCTGGACTCCCTGGGCCTGGCGGTGGACGACGGGCTGAACGCGGTACGCGGTGACGAGCCGCGGCTGATCTCGCCCGCCGGCGCGCGGGTGGCGGTCGCCGTGGTGCCGACGGACGAGGAACTGGAGATCGCCACACAGACCTACGCACTGGTGAAGCGGTAATCAATGCGGCTCCGCCGGGGAGCAACTGAAGAGGAAAGCAACTGAGCACAACCCCTCTCATTTGTATCTTCCACCAGACGGAATATTCCGTAGCGAAACAAACCGATAGGATCGCCCCATGCGCCGTTCGAAAATCGTCTGTACTCTCGGCCCCGCGGTCGACTCCCATGAAATGCTCGTGTCGCTGATCGAAGCCGGCATGAACGTGGCCCGCTTCAACTTCAGCCACGGCACGCACGCCGAGCACCAGGGCCGTTACGACCGGGTCCGTGCCGCCGCCAAGGAGACCGGCCGGGCCATCGGTGTCCTCGCCGACCTCCAGGGCCCGAAGATCCGCCTCGAGACCTTCGCCGAGGGTCCGGTCGAGCTGGTCCGGGGTGACGAGTTCATCATCACCGCCGAGGACGTCCCCGGTGACAAGACGATCTGCGGCACGACGTACAAGGGTCTGCCGGGCGACGTCTCGCGCGGCGACCAGATCCTCATCAACGACGGCAACGTCGAGCTGAAGGTCCTGGACGTCGAGGGCCCGCGGGTGAGGACGATCGTCATCGAGGGCGGTGTCATCTCCGACCACAAGGGCATCAACCTGCCCGGCGCGGCCGTCAACGTGCCCGCGCTGAGCGAGAAGGACATCGAGGACCTGCGGTTCGCGCTGCGGATGGGCGCCGACATGATCGCGCTGTCCTTCGTCCGGGACGCCAAGGACGTCACCGACGTCCACAAGGTCATGGACGAGGAGGGCCGCCGCGTCCCCGTCATCGCCAAGGTGGAGAAGCCGCAGGCGGTGGAGAACATGGAGGACGTCGTCGCGGCCTTCGACGCCGTCATGGTGGCCCGTGGCGACCTGGCCGTCGAGTATCCGCTCGAGAAGGTCCCGATGGTGCAGAAGCGCCTCATCGAGCTGTGCCGGCGCAACGCCAAGCCGGTGATCGTGGCGACCCAGATGATGGAGTCGATGATCACCAACTCCCGGCCGACCCGCGCCGAGGCCTCCGACGTGGCCAACGCGATCCTGGACGGCGCGGACGCGGTCATGCTGTCCGCCGAGTCGAGCGTGGGCGCGTACCCGATCGAGACCGTGAAGACGATGTCGAAGATCGTCACCGCGGCCGAGCAGGAGCTGTTCAGCAAGGGCCTCCAGCCGCTCGTGCCGGGCAAGAAGCCCCGCACGCAGGGCGGTTCGATCGCGCGCGCCGCGTGCGAGATCGCCGACTTCCTCGGCGGCCGGGGCCTGGTGGCCTTCACCCAGTCCGGTGACACCGCCCGCCGGCTCTCCCGCTACCGCGCGGCCCAGCCGATCGTCGCCTTCACCACCGACGAGGGCACCCGCAACCAGCTGGCGCTCAGCTGGGGCGTCGAGTCGCACATCGTGCCGTTCGTGAACAGCACCGACGAGATGGTCGACATGGTCGACCAGCAGATCGCCAAGATCAACCGCTTCAGCCCCGGCGAGATCGTCATCATCACCGCCGGCTCGCCCCCCGGCGTGGCCGGCACCACCAACATGCTCCGCGTCCACCACCTCGGTGGCGTCTCCCGCGACTGAGCGAACGGCGCCGGCCCCCTGAGCGGGCCGGTACGGCGCTGAGGGCGCCCCCTGTGAACAGGGGGCGCCCTCAGCGTTTTTCGCGGCTCCCGGATGGGTTCGGGGACGATCGGCCGGTGCTGCTCAGCCGGTCGTGTACTGGTGCAGACCGGGGACGGTCAGCGTGCCGCCGAGCTGGCCCGCCTGCTGGACCTTCACGTCGGTGAAGTAGATCAGCGGGATGTTCAGCGGCGGCGGGCTCTTCGGGGTGAACGTGATGGGTATCAGGCCGAACAGGTTCCCGGAGATGCTCTCCGTGTACATGATCGTGTCGCCGTCACGGATGGTGGACGTCGTGCCCTTGCCCGCCTGCACGTGGTACGTCTTGCCGGACTGCTTGTCGTCCACCGTCTGGTGCAGGTCGCCGATGTCGGTGCCGTCGGATATGACGTACTTCAGCACTTCCTTGACCGTGCCGTTGGCCGTCTTCACCTTGACGATGCCCTGGTAGTCGGCGCCCTTGAGGAGCAGCGAACTGGCGTTCAGGTACCAGGGGTCGTCGGGCAGCCTGATCTTGTTGTCGATGCCGCCCTCGTCGTCCGTGGCGGCGGGGCAGTCGTCGGCGTTTGTGGTGGCGCTCTCCGAGGGGCTCGGCGAAGCCGTGGCGTCGTCGGCGGCCTCCTCGGTGTCCTTCGTCGTGTCCTCGGCCTCGTCGGCGGTGTCCTTGACGGTGTCCTTCGCCGTGTCGGTGACGGCGTCGGTGGCGTCCTTGGAGGTACCGGACGTGTCCTTGCCGGCCGAGCCGGTGTCGGAGGAGCCGGAGCCGGCCGAGGAGCCCGAGCCGGCGTCCGACGACGAGTCGCCGGTCGACGCCGATTCCGAGGCGGACGGGGACGGGCTCGAACTGGCCGTCGCGTCGGACTCGTTGCCGTCGAAGAGGTCCGTGATGGCGTCGCCGATGGTCTCCAGGACGTTCTTGCTCGTCTCGGAGGCGGAGGGGCTCGCCGTGGCGGTGTCACCGGACGTCGACGACTTCTCGGGCTCGGTGGCCGCGGAGGACGCGGACGGAGCGGGCTCGGCCGTGTCGTCGGAACCTGAATCCGACGAACCGGAGTCATCCGTGTCGCCCGAGTTGCTCGACGTGTCCTTCGAGTCGTCCGCGGACTCGTCCTTGGAGTCGTCCTTGGAGTCGTCGGCCGATTCGCTCGCGCTCGCCGAGGCGGACGGCGACGGGGAGGCCGACGCGGAGGCGTCCGCGTCCTCCAGGGCCGCCACACAGTCCTTGTACTCGTCGATGGTGAGGCTCTTGGACGCCGGCTGGTCCTCGGCGTTGGCCAGGGTCGGCGTGAACCCCATTCCCATGAGGACCGCCGTCGGCATGGCCGCCAGGGCTATCGCCTTGCCGGCCGGCATGTGGAACCTGGTGAAGAGCGGCTTCTTGGGTGCCGCGTGCCGCGGCCCGGTGGTTCTCACGCGGGCAGCGTCCACATCGCTCCCGGTGGAAACCTCGTCAGCCGGCACTGTGCCTCCCGTTCGCCCCGTTGGCCGGGCTCGTTCCTGACAGATCGTGCAGATCGTGCGGCTCGCCCGCCCCGTGGTCGTCCTTCGTGAAGGACGGCTTCTCGGTGGGGGCCGGGCCCGTGCTGTACGGGTTCGCGGTGAGGTCGCCCGCGTCGGCGGGACTTGCGGGGAACGCGCCCTCGGGGGCGCCTCCGGCGGTCGCGTCGGCCTCGGGGCCCGGAGCCGGGGCGGGCGGTGAGCCCGGCACCCAGGACACGGCCATCGCCCCGCCGATCAGCGCGAACAGGAAGCCGATGAGGAAACCGCCGAGGTTCGACACCGGGATGGACACCAGACCGAGCAGGATCGCCGCGACTCCCGCGAAGACCTGTACGTGCTTCTGGAACCACAGACTGATGCCCAGGACGCCCAGCAGCACACCGATGATCAGCGACCCCGCGCCCGCGGTGGTGGCCATCGCCAATGTCAGGTGGCCCACCTGGAGGTGCGCGTACGGGAAGTAGGCGATGGGGAAGCCGGCGATAAGGACGAACAGGCCCGCCCAGAACGGCCTGGTTCCCCGCCAGGCGCGGAACTGCTGCCTCCGGCGGGTGAACTGACCGGGGGCGACAGGGGTCTCGGCGCTCATGGAAAACAGCTCCCTGGTGCGGCGTTTCTGTGGTGGTGAGTCGAACTGCAGGTGAAGCCCCGGGCTTCAGACTGGACGGGCGGGGGCGCCACCGGCCCCCCCGCCCGTCAGAGAGTGCTTAGTAGCACTCCTTGACACCCGTCGACAGCGACATCTTCAGGCCGCTGAGCTTGAAGGTTCCGGCGGTGGTGGCCCACGCCGTCTGCTTCACGTCGGTCAGCGTGGCGGAGTCCGCCTGCTGGGCGAACCCGTACGGGTTCGCCGCGTCACCGCTCTTGAGGCCCGGACCCTTGGAGGCGTCCTTGGCGGCCACACCGATGTCGATGCCCCTGAACACGGCGTCCGCGCTCAGGTCCTCGACGTCGATGTACAGGTTCTCTGCCTCGACCGGCGTACCGCCGCCGCCCGCCTTCAGCGTGAGGCTGACGGAACCGAGCAGCGGGATGTTCGGGGTGACCACGGACTGGCACATGTTCGTGATCGAGGCGCTCTTGAACGCCGAGACGGCGACGGCGTGAGCCGTCTTCTTGCCGTCGAGGGTGTAACCCGAGTCGATCGCGCCGTACTGCGAGAAGCCCGTGCCTTCAAGCTTGTCCGCGCTCACCTTGAACGACTGACCGGACACGCTGAACGACGCGGCCAGTGCACCCTGCGCGAGGGCGACACCTATACATGCCGTAGCGGCGACGCTGGGCACCATGACCACAGCGAAGCGCTTCCATCTGGTCCCGCCACGCACCTGGGACTCCATATTTCCTCCTTCTCGGACGTACATCTCCTGGCCCTGACTAGCCCCCTCGAACGGCGGCTCAGCCGGGCAGGGATGGGAGAAGTGCTACGTCCTCGGGAAGGGGAGCGCCTGTCTCGGAGGCGCGAACCGCGCACCGATCACCGGCGATCACCCCCGAGCGACAACCACTGGTCGCGCCTGACACGCATCACGCACAACCTTGCCGGACAGGCTTCGCCGCAGCGAAGACCCCCCTGTCCGAGAGCCGACTCCACTGCCGTCGGCTCTGCTCGGTGGGGACCCAGGAAAACCCCTTGACCCAACCGGCTGCCGGGGTAGGGGATTGGACCGAGCGTGGCCGATCGTGGTGCATTCTCGCCGCCCGCACAAGGGGGTTCGTTACTCGCTAGTAACGGCCGGATAACCGAACAACGACCCATAGGTCTCGACCGGCAACACAGGGTGTCATCGACGCCCGGGACAAAGCTGTTGATCGCTGGACAGAATCCGACAGAACAGCGCCCGAGTCTTACTTGCAGTAACAGCGGCCGCGATTACCAAGATTTGGTAAAGCGCGGCCGCAGGGGAACCGCATCGGCGGAACTTTCACTCCGGCACCACGGGCTCTGACGTTTAGTGACTGGTCAGCACCCGGCTCCCGCCGGATCAGAACAGGGCGCGCGCCAGCGCTCGCCGGGCCGCCGCGACCCGGGGGTCGTCCGGCCCTACCACCTCGAACAGTTCGAGGAGCCGCAGCCGTACGGCGTCCCGGTCGTCCCCGGCCGTGCGCCGCACGGTGTCGATGAGCCGTCCGAACGCGTCCTCGACATGACCCCCCACCAGATCCAGGTCGGCCGCGGCGATCTGCGCCTCGGCGTTCTCCGGCTTGTCGGCGGCGTCCTTGCGCACCTGCTGCGGGTCCATGTCGCCCACCCGCTGGAGCAACTCGGCCTGCGCGAGCCCGAGCTTGGCCTCGCTGTTGCCCGGGTCGTCGGCGAGCACGTTGCGGTACGCCTGCACGGCGCCGCCGAAGTCACCGGCGTCCAGCGCCCGTACGGCGGCTTCGAGCAGCGCGTCGTACGGCCCGACGGGCTCGGCCGCGACCGCCTCCTCGGCGCCCGGCCCGGCGTCGGCGTCGACGGTCAGGCCGGTGAGCCCGAACCGCTCCTCGGCGACCTGTACCAACTGGTCGAGGGTCTGCCGGATCTGCGCCTCGCCGGCGGCCCCCTGGAAGAGCGGCAGCGCCTGCCCCGCGACGACCGCGAAGACGGCCGGGATGCCCTGCACCCCGAACTGCTGCATCAGCATCTGATTGGCGTCGACGTCGATCTTGGCGAGCAGGAAGCGGCCGTCGTACTCGACGGCGAGCCGCTCGAGGACGGGGCTCAGCTGCTTGCAGGGCTGGCACCACTCGGCCCAGAAGTCGATGACGACGGGCACCTCGGCGGACCGCTGGAGGACCTCCCTCTCGAAGCCCGCCTCATCGACGTCGATGACGAGATCGGCGGGGGAGACGGCCCCCGCGCCGCCCTGCCGTGCCGTTTCGGCGCGCGTCTGCTCCGCCTTCGCCTTGGCCTCCTGGGCCGCCTTCACCGCGGCGAGGTCGACGACTCCGCTCATGGACATGTTCCGTGGCTGCATGCGTCTATCCTCCCCCGTCCGCGCGCCTGCGTGAAAAGCGTTCCGAATACGTCCCGAACATCCCGAACATGAGCACCGGGGTCCCCACCCCGCACCCTGCCGGGCCTTCCGGCCCGCGCACGTCCCGCGCGAGCTTTCGCTACGAGTCGTAGCGTAATGGCACGGGGTGCCTCCGCAACACCACGCATCGGTGATCTCCCTCACGGAAGCCCATCACAAACCGCCGGTTATGGTCGGGGAATGCAGATCCGCACCCCCGCCTGCCGTACGGGCCGTTCGGGCCGTCCGCGCAGTGCCGCCGCGGACACCGCGATCCTGGCCGCGACCCGGGAGGCGCTGGTCGAGCTGGGCTGGTCCAAGCTGACGCTGGGAGACGTGGCGACGCGCGCCGGGGTCGCCAAGACGACCCTCTACCGCCGCTGGGCCGGCAAGAACGAACTGGTCGTCGACGCGGTCGCGGAACTGTTCGGCGAACTCGAACTCCCCGACCGGGGCAGCCTCGCCGCCGACATCGAGGGCGTGGTCCTCCAGTTCGCGGCGATCCTGGCCCGGCCGGAGGCCAAGAGCGGCCTGATGGCGGCCGTCGCCGAGTCCACCCGCGACGACGCCCTGCGCGAGCGCATCCGGGCCTCCATCGTCGACCCGCAGAAGGATCTGGTCCTGGAGGGCCGCGCCCGCGCCCAGGCGCGCGGTGAACTCCCCCCGCAGACCGACCCGGCCGAGGCCGCCCGCACGGTCGACCTCATCTTCGACGTCGTGGCGGGCGCGGTGGTCCACCGCACCCTGGTCAGCGCGGAACCCGCGGACGAGGAGTGGGTACGGAGCTTCACCCGGATCCTTCTCCTGGGCCTGACCGCGTCCACCGGCCCGTCCGGGGACCTCCCCGGCGAACGCGTCTGAGGGCGGGGGCCGCAGACCCGCCCCCGCCCTCTCCCCGCCCCTCCGGGCGCCGTCTAGAAGCCCGCGGGCTCCGTGTACACCCCCCACTCCTCCCGCAGCACTTCGCAGATCTCGCCCAGCGTCGCCTCGGCCCGCACGGCGTCCAGCATCGGCCCGATCATGTTGGAGCCGTCACGGGCGGCGCCCAGCATGGCGGCGAGCGCGTCGCGCACCGCCGTCTCGTCCCGCGCGGCCTTGCGTGCGCTCAGCGCCCGCACCTGCTCCCGCTCCACCTCGTGGCTGACCCGGAGGATCTCCAGGTCCCCGGTCACCGACCCGGTGTACGCGTTGACGCCGACGACCCGCTTCTCGCCCTTCTCCACGGCCTGTTGGTACCGGAACGCCGACTCGGCGATCTCCCCGGTGAACCAGCCGTCCTCGATCCCGCGCAGGATCCCGGAGGTGATCGGCCCGATCGGGTGCCGCCCGTCGGGGTGGGCCCGCAGTCCCCGCTCCCTGATCTGCTCGAAGATCTTCTCGGCGTCGGCCTCGATCCGGTCCGTCAGTTGCTCGACGTACCAGGAACCGCCCAGCGGATCGGCGACGTTGGCGACGCCGGTCTCCTCCATCAGCACCTGCTGGGTGCGCAGCGCGATCTCCGCCGCCTGCTCGCTCGGCAGCGCGAGCGTCTCGTCCAGGGCGTTCGTGTGCAGCGAGTTGGTCCCGCCGAGCACCGCCGCGAGGGCCTCCACGGCCGTCCGCACCACGTTGTTGTACGGCTGTTGGGCGGTCAGCGAGACCCCGGCGGTCTGGGTGTGGAAGCGCAGCCACTGCGCCTTCTCGGACTTCGCCCCGTAGACGTCCCGCATCCAGCGCGCCCAGATCCTGCGCGCCGCGCGGAACTTGGCGATCTCCTCGAAGAAGTCGACGTGCGCGTCGAAGAAGAAGGACAGCCCGGGCGCGAACACGTCCACGTCGAGACCGCGGCTGAGCCCCAGCTCCACGTACCCGAAGCCGTCCGCCAGCGTGTAGGCCAGCTCCTGCGCGGCCGTCGCGCCGGCCTCGCGGATGTGGTAGCCGGAGACGGACAGCGGCTTGTAGGCGGGGATGCCGGCCGCGCAGTACTCCATCAGGTCGCCGATGAGACGCAGGTGCGGCTCGGGCTGGAAGAGCCACTCCTTCTGGGCGATGTACTCCTTGAAGATGTCCGTCTGGAGCGTGCCGTTGAGGAGGCCCGGGTCGACGCCCTGCCGTTCGGCGGCGACGAGGTACATGCAGAAGACGGGGACGGCCGGCCCGCTGATCGTCATGGAGGTCGTGACGTCGCCCAGCGGGATGTCCTTGAACAAGACCTCCATGTCGGCGGCCGAGTCGATGGCGACCCCGCAGTGCCCGACCTCGCCCAGCGAGTGCCGCTCGTCGGAGTCGCGCCCCATCAGCGTGGGCATGTCGAAGGCCACGGACAGGCCCCCGCCGCCGTTGGCCAGGATCATCTTGTAGCGCTCGTTGGTCTGCTCGGCGTTGCCGAACCCGGCGAACTGCCGGATGGTCCAGGTGCGCCCCCGGTAGCCGGTCGGGTACAGGCCGCGCGTGAAGGGGTACTCCCCGGGCCATCCGATCCGCTCGAAGCCCTCGTACGCGTCACCGGGCCGGGGCCCGTACGCCGGCTCCACGGGGTCCCCGGAGAGCGTGGTGAAGTCGGCCTCACGCTTGCGCGAAGCGTCGTACCGGGCCTGCCAGCGACGGCGGCCCTCCTCGATGGCGTCAGCGTCCATGCCTCAAATTTACTAGGACGTCCAAGTAAATGTCGATGGCTATTGGTAGGACATCCTAGTAACTGTGCGTGACCCACCGCCGTACCCGCGCGTGCGCGACGTGGAGACGGCGGCGGATCGGACGACCGACGGGCGGGCCGGACGGCCAGCGGGCGGGGGGCCAGCGGGCGGGCGGGCGGCGGGACCCGGCGCCGGAGCTAGGCCTTGGCGGCCACCGGAGCCTCGTCGGCGATCCGGCCCTCCAGCTCGCGGCTGATCCTGCGCTCCACGAAGAAGGCGGCCGTGGGGACGGTCCCGGCCAACAGCACCCACAGCTGCTTGCCGACCGGCCACTTCGCCTTGGAACCCAGGTCGAAGGCGAAGACCAGGTAGAGGACGTAGAGCCAGCCGTGCGCGATGGCGACGACGCGGGTGAAGTCCGCGGCCCCGTCGACGTCCAGGCCGTACTTGGCGATCATGCCCAGGCACAGCAGGACCAGCAGCACACCGGTGACATAGGCCAGGACGCGGTAGCGGGTCAGCACGCTCTTCTTCATGCCGACGAGCGTAACGACCCGTTCCGGGAGATCTTGCCCCGGGTCACTCCTGCCGGATCCGGATCCGGGTCACTCCTCGTCGAAGTCGTGCGCGGCGACCCGCAGCGGCCTGAGCATCGCGAAGATCTCCCCGCACTCCTCCGCGTCGTACACCCCGAGACCGAAGTCCATCGCCATCAGGTCGCGGGTGGCCTCCTCGACGACCTCCCGGCCCTTGTCGGTGATGACGGCGAGGGTGCCGCGGCCGTCGTTGGGGTTGGGGCGCCGGGCGACCAGGCCCGACTTCACCAGGCGGTCGACGGTGTTCGTCACCGAGGTCGGGTGCACCTGGAGCCGCTCGCCGATCTTCGACATGGTCAGCTCGCCCTCCTTGGAGAACGTGAGCAGCACCAGCGCCTCGAATCGTGCGAACGTCAGGCCGTACGGCTTGACCACGGCGTCGACGCCGGCGAGCAGGATCTGGTGCGCGCGCATGATCGAGGTGATCGCGGCCATGGACGGCGTGTTCCCCCAGCGCTGCTTCCAGAGCTCGTCGGCGCGGGCGATGGGGTCGAAGGGGAGACTGGGCGGTTTCGGCACGCCTCGAAACCTTACCGGCCGGTCATATCGTGGTCAGCCCCGTCTCGGCCCTCGGTCCGCCGGACTTCCAGGGCGGACAGTACGCAGCAGACCGTTCCCAGCACTCCGGCCCCCGCGACCGCGGCCGCCACGCCCACCAGCTCCGCGGCCACCCCCGCCAGGGCCATGCCGACGCCCTGGAACGTCATGAGCCCGGCGGTGAGCAGCGTCATGGCCCGACCGCGCAGCTCCTCGGGCACGTCCCGGACGATCCACTGGTCGAGGCCGAGCGTGTACGCCGACCCGGCGCCCGAGACCGCCAGCAGGAGCAGCGAGACGGCGAGGCCGGGGTGGAGGGCGTAGCCGAGATAGGGCAGCAGGGTCACACAGACGAGCGGCAGCGCGACCCGCTCCCGGGTGACCGGCCGCAGCGCGCCCGCGTACAGCTCGCCGGCGATCGCGCCGACCGGCAGCGCGCACATCAGCAGGCCGAGGCCGACGGAGCCCACGCCGAGACCGTCGGCGTAGGGCGCGGACAGCGCCTCCGGGGCGACCGTGAAGGTCGGCGGCACCCAGAAGAGCAGCAGCAGCGCCCGTACCCGCCGGTCGGCGAGGATCTGCCGGGCGCCCTTGAGGGAGTCCGTGACCAGGGCGCCGCCGGTCCTGGCCCGGGCGGGGCGGCGGCGGGTGCCGAGCCGCAGCAGCGCGGCGGAGGCCAGGAAGGTGGCGACGGTGACGAGCAGGGCCTGGCGCGGGGAGGCGACGGTGAGCAGCAGCCCGCCGAGTCCGAAGCCGACGAGCAGCGCGCTCTGCGCGGTGATGCGCAGCAGGGAGCGTCCGAGGACGAACAGGTCGCCGTCGCCGAGGATGTCCGCGAGGGTGGCCATCCGGGTGCCCGCGAAGATCGGCGAGACGACGGCGAGGCAGCAGCGCAGGGCGAGCAGTACGGCGAGGGGCGCGCCCGGCGCCGTCATCGGCACCACGCACAGCGCGCACACCAGGTCGCAGCCCACGAGCACGCGCCGGGCCGGGAAGCGGTCGGCGACCCCGGCGAGCAGGGTGCCGCCGACGACGTAGGGCAGAAAGCCGAGCGCCCAGGCCAGGGCGCTCATCAGCGCTGATCCGGTCAGGTCGTAGACGAGGACGGACAGCGCGATCTCGGCGACGATGACGCCGAGCATGGACAGCAGGTGGGCGGCGAAGACGGCTCGGAACTCGCGGACGGCGAAGACCCGGAGGTAGCCGGCGGGCGGTGTCCCGGTTACCCGGCGCGCGGCATCGGCGGCCTGTGGACCAACACCACCGCCCGCTCCCCCGAGGCGCTCGTCCGGCTGCTGGGCCGGGGCCGGGCAGCCGTGCTCGGCGCGCTCGACGATCCGGCGACCACCTCCGCCCTCGCCCACCGGCTCGGCCTCGCCCCGTCCTCGGTCTCCGCGCACCTGACGGTGCTGCGCGACTCCGGCCTGCTGCTGTCCCGGCGCTACGGCCACCAGGTGCTGTACGAGCGGACGCCGCTGGGGATGGCGCTGGTGTCGGGCGACGCTCAGTAGAGGCTGCGCAGCCCGAGGACGTCGCCCTTGCCGAGCGTGCGGGCGTCCGTGGAGCAGGCGAAGGAGTTCGCGTACATGGTGAGGTTCTCGTGTCCGGCGCCGGAGTGACCGAGGCCGAAGACGTGCCCGGCCTCGTGCGTGGCGACGCTGCGGATGTCGTAGGCGTGCGTGCAGCCGCCGGCCGGGCGGTTCGTGAACGGGAAGTCATGGGTGTTGAAGCGGACGTCGGCCTCGAGCAGTTCCTCGGGCCCGCCGGGCACCGGCCGGCTCCAGGAGCAGGTCGTCGCGACGGCTTCGCCGCCGATGTCGCCCGCGTCCCACACGCTCAGACCGTCCCGGCGGGTGCAGCGGGCCTCCCGGTCGATGCCGGCCTCGTTGCCGGTGGCCGACAGGAACCTGGCCTTCGCCGTGACCCTGTCGTCGTAGCCGCAGTCGTTGCGGCTCGTGGTGATGGTGGCGATGGCGTCCTCGAAGGCCCGCCGGCCCTCGGCGTGGGACAGCCGACCCGGCAGGGGGCCGTCGCCGATGAACCACTCGTACGTGTCGTACTCCTTGCGGCCCTCGGTGGAGTAGGCGCTGTCGACGCAGGGGGCCGGGGCGTCGGCGCGGGCCCTGGCGGCGGCCTGCGCAGGGGCCGCCTCATAGGCGTACGAGACCGTTCCGTCGGCCGCGACCGTCAGGGTGAATCCGTGCGCCGAGCCGTCCACGGTGAGCGCGTCGACGCTGACCGTCGTGCCGGGTTCGGGCACCGCCACTCCGGCGCCTTCGTGGGTGACCACCCGGCCGACGGCGAGGCAGGCGAACACGGACGAGCCGGCGGGCAGATCGTCCACGGTCAGCTCGCCCCGGGCGGGCGCGCACGCCGGTGGCCGGGGCGTTTCCCCCACGCAGACCCCCGAAAGCGCCGCCGCCACCAGGAACGCGGTGACCACCCTGCCGACCAGCCCCGGTCCGCGCCGCCCTGCCACCGCACACTCCCCTTCAGTGCCACGCCAGCGCGCGGAACTTGATCGGCCTCGGGAGACATTAGCCAGGCGGCACCGGCCGTAACCCCATCCGATATGACCCGTTCGAGCGACTATTGCTCAAACGGGTGTCCCGTCGCTGTCCCTTCGGCTACTCCGAGCGCTCCTCCAGATGCCGTTCCACCGTCTCCACCTTCGAGGTCAGACCGTCCGTCACACCGGGGCGGATGTCCGCCTTCAGGACCAAGGAGACCCGGGGGGCTCGCTCCTCGACGGCGGCCACGGCGCGCTTGACGACGTCCATGACCTCGTCCCATTCGCCCTCGATGGAGGTGAACATGGCGTCGGTGCGGTTCGGGAGGCCGGACGCGCGGACGATCCGGACGGCGTCGGCGACGTATTCGCCGACGTCGTCGCCGACGCCCAGCGGCGTGACCGAGAACGCGACGATCACGCCTTCGCCGCCATCTCCTGGCGGGCGCGGGAGGCGACGACCGCGTCCTCGGCCTCACGGCGCAGCTTGCGCTCGGCGAAGAATCCGCCGGTCGGCAGGACCGACAGGACGAAGTAGAGGGCCGCGGTCCTCAGGGACCACTTCGCGCGGTTCCAGGCGTCCGCCCAGAAGAGCACGTACAGGACGAACAGCACTCCGTGGACCATGCCCATCACGGGCACCGCGTTGAAGTCCGTGGTCCGCTTCAGCACCGAGCAGACCAGCAGGAGAAGGAAGGACACGGCCTCGGGGGCGGAGACCAGGCGCAGGCGGCGGAGGGCGGAGGCTGTCTTCAGGTCCACGGGTCACCTTCGGGGGGAGGTACGGCGACGAACAGATCGGTTTGTGAATACACGCACAAGCGTTCGCCCATTGTGGCAAACGGTCCACCTAAGGGTGCGTTCAGGGTCGTTCTCCACCCCCGGGTGCTGTTCGGCGCACCCGTACGGCCGATACCTTCACCGCGTGGCGATGTTTCGACTTCAAGGCAGCAAGGTGCTCGCCGTCGACGTGACCGGGGACGCCGTGAAGGCGAAGAACGGCTCCATGGTCGCGTACGACGGCCAGATGGCGTTCAAGAAGCTCAGCGGCGGCGGTGAGGGCATCCGGGGGATGGTCACCCGGCGGCTCACCGGCGAGCAGATGACCATGATGGAGGTGAGAGGGCAGGGCACGTGCTGGCTGGCCGATCGTGCCTCCGAGATCAATCTCGTCCAGCTCCGGGGGGACAAGCTGTACGTCGAGTCGAGCAATCTCCTCGCGACCGACGCCGGACTCAGGACCGGGACGAGTTTCACCGGGCTGCGCGGCGCGACCCAGGGCAACGGGCTCTTCACGACGACCGTCGAGGGCTCCGGCCAGGCGGCCATCACCTCGGACGGGCCGGCCGTGGTGCTGCGCGTCAGTCCGCAGTACCCGCTGACCGTCGACCCCGGCGCCTATGTCGCGCACCAGGGCAACGTCCGGCAGACCTTCCAGTCCGGTGTGACCTTCCGCACGTTCATGGGCGAGGGCGGCGGCGAGGCCTTCCAGATCCGGTTCGAGGGGGACGGCCTGGTGTACGTCCAGCCGAGCGAGCGCAACACGATCGCGGGGGATGTGTGAGATGACCTTCCGCGAGATCAACTCCAAGATGGTCGAGGCGACCCTCGTGCCCGGCCAGAGGCTCTTCAGTCAGCGCGGCGCCATGCTCGCCTACCGCGGCGAGGTGGCCTTCACCCCCAACGTCCAGGGCGGCCAGGGCGGGGTGATGTCCATGATCGGGCGGCGGCTCGCCAACGAGGACACCCCCCTGATGACCGTCGAGGGCAGCGGCACGGTCCTCTTCGGGCACGGCGGCCACCACGTCCAGGTCATCCGGCTCACCGGCGACACGCTGTACGTCGAGGCGGACCGCCTGCTCGCCTTCGAGGGCACCCTCCAGCAGGGCACGATGTTCCTGGGCTCCCAGGGCGGGGTCATGGGCATGGTCCGCGGCCAGGTCAGCGGACAGGGTCTGTTCACCACCACCCTGAAGGGGCACGGCGCCGTCGCCGTGATGGCCCACGGCGGAGTCTTCGAGGTGCCGATCACCCCGCAGCGCCCGGTCCATGTCGACCCCCAGGCCTATGTCGCCCACCACGGCGACGTCCGCAACAAGCTGTCGACGGCGCTGGGCTGGCGGGACATGGTGGGCCGGGGCTCCGGCGAGGCGTTCCAGCTGGAGCTGAGCGGCAGCGGTGCGGTGTTCGTCCAGGCGTCGGAGGAGAAGCTGTGAGCATGTACGGGGCTCCGGGCGGCGGCCCGACGGTGCACGACCCGATGACCCTGCCGGTCGACGACAACGTGAACAGCTACACCTTCTGCGTGGAGCTCAAGGGGAGCCAGTGGTTCCTCCAGAAGGGGAAGATGATCGCCTACTACGGGTCGATCGACTTCAACGGCATCGGACACGGCCGTCTGGACCGTCTGGTGCGCACTTCGTTTCATTCGCCTCTGCACGCCAGCGACTGGGTCGTGGCGGAGGGCTCGGGCAAGATGCTCCTCGCCGACCGGGCCTTCGACGTGAATTCGTACGACCTGGACGAGGGCAACCTGACCATTCGCTCGGGCAATCTGCTCGCTTTTCAGCCAACTCTGTCGCTCAAGCAGTCGATCGTGCCGGGATTTCTCACGCTGATCGGAACCGGCAAGTTCGTGGCGGCATCTAACGGTCCGGTGGTGTTCATGGAACCCCCGATCCGGGTCGATCCGCAGGCGCTCGTCGGCTGGGCCGACTGCCCCTCTCCGTGCCATCACTACGACCACGGGTACATGACCGGCCTGATGGGCGGTCTACGTGCGCTGACAGGCCTCGGAGGGGCTTCCGGGGAGGAGCACCAGTTCGAGTTCGTGGGCGCCGGGACGGTGCTGCTCCAGTCGACCGAGCTGCTCATGGCCGAGCAGGCGACGGGGGCGGTTCCGCACGAGCCGGGAGTACCCGGCGCAGGCGCCGGACCCGGTGGGCACGGCGGCCACGGAGCGCAAACCGGCGCACCGCGCCTTCCCGGACAGCTGGGGGACCTCCAGCGTCGCTTCGGGCTGTGAGCGGTAGTCTGCGGAGTGTGACATCGAACGCGTGCGCACCGTCACACCACCCTCACTAGTTCGCCTTTCAACATTTTAGGTAGACTTCATCTATGGAGACCGAAACGGCCACGCGCTGGCTGACCGATGCGGAGCAGTGCGCCTGGCGCACCCACCTGGAGGTCAACAGGCTGTTGACGTACCAGCTCGAAAAGGATCTCCAACCGTTCGGCCTGACCATGAACGACTACGAGATCCTGGTGAATCTCTCCGAGTCGGAGGGCGTCCGGATGCGGATGAGCGACCTCGCGTCCGCCACCCTCCAGTCCAAGAGTCGTCTCTCGCACCAGATCACCCGCATGGAGAGCGCCAACCTGGTGCGCCGTGAGAACTGCGAGTCCGACCGCCGGGGCCTGTACGCGGTCCTGACGGAGCACGGCATGGAGACGATGCAGAAGGTCGCTCCCCATCATGTGGACTCCGTGCGGCGGCACTTCATCGACCTGCTCTCCCCCGACTCCACGACGGAACTCTCCAAGGCCCTGAAGCCCGTCGCGGACCACCTCCGCGGGCAGCGGGGACGCCCGTGAGGGACTCCCGCTAGACGATCGGTTCAGGCGATCGGTCCAGCCGATCGACAGGCGGAGCTCGAACAGGGCTCCGCCTGTCGGCGTCTCACGGACCGTGAGCGTGCCACCGTGCCGAACGGCCACGTCCCGGGCGCTCGCCGGGCCCAGCCCCGCCCCGCCGCCGTCACGGCCGCGTACGTCGTCGGGCCGTACGGAGCGCTCGCACACGCCGGGCACCGTCGTCGGCGCCGACCGGACCGTCGGCGTGCATCGCGACACCGACCTGGACGACGACGACCGCGCCGCGGTGTGGGGCGTGGACGCCGCCACGGCCGGCGAGTGGCAGGCCGAGGTGCGCAGGGGCAAGGTCACCCGGCCCCTCGACGACCGACCGGGCGGGCGCCGCGGCCGTCAGGCGAGGGGCATGAGATCGCGCGTGCCCCTCCGGGCGCCTCCGGCGACGGCCGCCGCCGTCATCAGCACCACCGCTCCGGTCAGCGCGAAGCACACCGCCACCGGCAGCCCCCCGGCCAGCGCTCCGGCGACCGCCGTGCCGGCCGTACTGCCCGCGTTGACGGCCGTGTTGACCCACGCCCCGGCCCGCACCCGGGCCTGCGGCGCGGCGATCTCGTCGGCGATGAGGTAGGCCGTGGTGATCGCCGGCGACACGAAGAACCCGGCGGCCGCGACGGCGACGGCGAGCGTGCCGAGCCCCGGCGCGAGTCCCGCACCGCACAGCGTCAGACCGAGTCCCGCCGTGAGCAGCGGCAGCCGCGCCCCGGCCGACGCCCGCCAGGTGACGGCCCCGTTGAGCAGCCCGCCGACGGCGCTGCCTGCCGACAGCGCGGCCAGCACCCAGGCGGCGCTCGCCCCGCCGGTCCCGTGCCCGTGGCGCTCGGCGAACACCACGACCAGCAGATCGACCACGCCCAGCGCCAGCCCCACACCCACCATGGCGACCACCGGCCGCCCGAGCCCGCGCAGACCGCCGGCGCCGCGCCGCACGGTGGCCTTCCCCGGCTCCACCGCCCGCACGGCCGGCGAGGACAGGAACCCGGCCGTGCCCCCGGCCATCAGGACCGCCCCGACGACGATCCCCGCGGCCGGCGGGGCGAAGCCGACGAGGACTCCGACCAGCAACGGCCCGGTGACGAAGAGGAGTTCCTCGGCGACGCCGTCGAGGCTGTACGCACGCTGGAGCAGGGCGCGGTCCGGGGTGAGCCTCCCCCAGACCGCCCGCATGGTGGGGCCCAGCGGCGGCACACAGGCGCCCGCGGTGGCGGCGAGGGCGCCCAGCACGGGGGCCGGGGCGCCGGACGGGCGCGCGAGGGCCAGGGTCAGCAGGGCGAGCACCGCGAGGTAGGCGGCGGTCATCGGAAGGAGTGCCCGGCGTGGCCCGTGCCGGTCGATGAGGGCCGCCCTCGCGGGCGACAGGAAGACGGTGGTGGCCCCGAACAGGGCCATCACGGTGCCCGCCACCGCGTACGAGCCCGAGGAGCGGGTCACGGCGAGCATCAGGGACAGCGGGACGATCCCGTACGACAGCCGTCCGGTCAGCGCGGCGGCGAAGGTACGGCGGGCGTGCGGAACGCGCAGGACGACGGCATACGAGGGCCGCAGGGCAGGCGAAGCGGACATGAGGAGTTCCTCGACTCATGGCAGGAGAAAAAGGGGACGCCTGATCGCCGCGAGCGGGGCGGCCGTACGCCGCTCACCGATCACGGGCCGAGGCGGGCCCTATGCCAAGAGAAGGAACATGAACGCGACCGTATCAGCGCGGCCCGGAGCCCGACGAGGCCTTTCGCGACGAGCGCGCCCCCGCGTCCGGAGCGCGCCGAAGCACCGCGGGCCCACAACACGTGCCGCACACCGATGACCGCCGCGCAGGCACCCCCGCCGACGCCCGCATCGCCGCCCCGCTCCTCGGGCCTCGGGCCGCCCCGAGCTTCCCGCGTCCGGAGCGCGCCGAAGCACCGCCCGGCCGCATCCCGTGCCGCTCCGAGGTGACCGCCGGGCAGGCACCCCGCCGGCCTCCGCGCAGCCGCCTCGCCTCGGGCGCTTTCCTCGGGCGGCCCGTGCTTCCCGCGTCAGCCCTGGGTCAGCCTTGGGTCAGCCCCGCCACCAGTTCGTCCGCAGCCCGGTAGGGGTCCAGTTCGCCGGCGACGATGCGCTCGGCGAGCGTGCTCAGCCGGCGGTCGCCGTGCAGGTCCCCGATGCGTTCGCGCAGGGCCGTGACGGCGATCGTCTCGACCTCGCGGGCCGCGCGGGAGCGGCGCCGCTCGGTGAGGACGCCGTGCTCCTCCATCCACGCGCGGTGCTTCTCCAGCGCCTCGACGACCTCGTCGATGCCCTCGGCGCGGGCGGCGACCGTCTTCACGATCGGCGGGCGCCAGTCCCCGGGACCGCGGGCCTCTCCGAGGCCGAGCATGTGATTCAGCTCACGGGCGGTGGCGTCGGCGCCGTCCCGGTCCGCCTTGTTGACGACGTAGACGTCGCCGATCTCCAGGATCCCGGCCTTGGCCGCCTGGATGCCGTCGCCCATGCCGGGGGCCAGCAGGACGACGCTGGTGTCCGCCTGCGACGCGATCTCGACCTCCGACTGACCGACGCCGACCGTCTCTACCAGGATCACGTCGCAGCCCGCCGCGTCCAGCACCCGGATCGCCTGCGGGGCCGACCAGGCGAGGCCGCCCAGATGGCCGCGGGTGGCCATCGAGCGGATGTACACGCCGGGGTCGGAGGCGTGCTCCGACATCCGGACGCGGTCGCCGAGCAGGGCGCCGCCGGAGAACGGCGAGGACGGGTCGACGGCCAGCACCCCGACCCGCCTGCCCTGCTTGCGGTAGGCGGTGACCAGCGCGGACGTCGACGTGGACTTGCCCACGCCCGGCGAACCGGTCAGGCCCACCACATACGCGTTGCCCGTGAGCGGGGCCAGGGCCTCCATGACCTCCCTGAGCTGCGGGGACGCCCCCTCCACCAGGGAGATCAGCCGGGCCACGGCCCGTGGCCGGCCTTCCCTGGCCTGGGCGACCAGCGAGGAGACGTCCTGCATCACAGCTCCGTTCAGATCCGTTCGGGGTGAGACGTGCACGAGTCGCGGGCGACGGGGCTCAGGCCTTGGGCACCCGCACGATCAGCGCGTCACCCTGACCGCCGCCGCCGCACAGCGCGGCCGCGCCCACGCCGCCGCCCCGGCGCCTGAGCTCCAGGGCCAGGTGCAGGACGAGGCGGGCGCCGGACATCCCGATCGGGTGACCCAGGGCGATGGCGCCGCCGTTCACGTTCACCTTTTCCGTGGACACGCCGAGGTCCTTCATTGACTGCACCGCCACGGCGGCGAAGGCCTCGTTGATCTCGACCAGGTCGAGGTCGGAGACCTCCAGGCCGTCCTTCTTCAGGGCGTGCAGGATGGCGTTGGAGGGCTGGGACTGGAGCGAGTTGTCCGGCCCGGCCACATTGCCGTGGGCGCCGATCTCGGCGATCCACGAGAGGCCCAGCTGCTCTGCCTTGGCCTTGCTCATCACGACCACGGCGGCCGCGCCGTCGGAGATCTGCGAGGAGGTGCCCGCGGTGATCGTGCCGTCCTTGGTGAACGCCGGGCGGAGCTTGCCCAGGGACTCCGCGGTGGTGTCGGCGCGGATGCCCTCGTCCTTGCTGAAGACGACCGGCTCACCCTTGCGCTGCGGGATCTCGACCGGGGTGATCTCGGCCTCGAAGATGCCGTTCTTCTGCGCGGCGGCGGCCCTCTGATGGCTCAGCGCGGCGATCTCGTCCTGCTCGGGACGCGCGATCCCGAGCCGCGTGTTGTGCTTCTCCGTGGACTCGCCCATGGCGATGTTCTCGAAGGCGTCGGTGAGACCGTCGTACGCCATCGCGTCGAGCATCTCGATCGCGCCGTACTTGAAGCCCTCGCGGGACTTCGGCAGCAGGTGCGGGGCGTTGGTCATGGACTCCTGGCCGCCGGCCACCACGATGTCGAATTCACCCGCGCGGATCAGCTGGTCGGCCAGCGCGATCGCGTCGAGGCCCGACAGACACACCTTGTTGATCGTGAGCGCCGGGACGCTCATCGGGATGCCGGCCTTGACCGCGGCCTGACGGGCCGGGATCTGCCCTGCCCCGGCCTGGAGCACCTGCCCCATGATCACGTACTGCACCTGGTCGCCGCCGATCCCCGCACGGTCGAGGGCGGCCTTGATCGCGAAGCCGCCGAGGTCGGCTCCGGAGAAGGACTTCAGAGAGCCCAGCAGCCGCCCCATGGGCGTCCGCGCGCCCGCGACGATCACCGAGGTCGTGCCGTTGGAACCAGTCGATTGAGTCATGAGCTGCGATTCCCCTTACCGGCCCGCACAGGCCGAGGAGTGAACGAGGGTTTACTTCGAATGTACTGAGCGGTAGTCCGCCCCGTCACCGGCCCTTCAGTGTGATCGCGCGCACGTTGCGTAACCACGTCCGGCGCGCTGCACTAACAGCATGCTGACGCGAATCGACCACATCGGGATCGCCTGCCACGACCTCGACGCGACCGTCGAGTTCTACCGTTCCACGTACGGCTTCGAGGTGTTCCACTCCGAGGTCAACGAGGAGCAGGGCGTGCGCGAGGCCATGCTCAAGATCAACGATACGTCCGACGGCGGGGCCTCCTACCTCCAGCTCCTGGAGCCGACACGGCCGGATTCCACCGTGGCCAAGTGGCTCGACAAGAACGGCGAGGGCGTCCACCACATCGCTTTCGGTACGGCGGATGTCGACGCGGACGCCGCGGACATCAAGGACAAGGGCGTACGCGTTCTGTACGAAGAGCCGCGACGTGGCTCCATGGGGTCACGAATCACCTTCCTGCATCCCAAGGATTGCCACGGAGTACTGACAGAACTGGTCACTTCGGCGCCTGTTGAGTCACCTGAGCACTGACCCTCGTACATATGGGCCGGTAGGGTTGGGGGCGGTCGCCGCTCACACCGGGGCGACCCGGTCCTGCCGTACGGCGGCGGGACGCAGCCGGGGTCCGGGTGTCGGGGGACGAGCGTCGGGGCAGCAGCCCATGCTCCGTCGTTGATCTGACACCATTCCCCGGGAGCCCCGTTCGGCGGATGGACGGAGCTCGTACGGGAAGCTTGCGACCAGGGACGGATGGGACCGCGCAGTGCGGGGCTACGAGAGCCAGGAGCGGGAGCCGGCGGCTGACGTCGACCACCTGACTCGGTTCGAAGCCGAGATGAAGCGGCTGAAGACCGAGCGGGAAAAGGCGATCCAGCATGCCGAGGACCTCGGCTACCAGGTCGAGGTGCTGCGCGCCAAGTTGCACGAGGCGCGTCGCACCATCATGTCCCGGCCCGCCTTCGACGGCGGCGACATCGGGTACCAGGCCGAGCAGATGCTGCGTAACGCGCAGATGCAGGCCGACCAGTTGCGGCAGGACGCCGAACGGGAGCTGAGCCAGGCCCGGGCGCAGACGCAGCGGATCCTCCAGGAGCACGCCGAACAGGCGGCCCGGCTCCAGGCGGAGCTGCACCAGGAGGCGGTGGCCCGCCGCCAGCAGCTCGACCAGGAGCTGGCGGAACGCCGGCAGAACGTCGAGTCGCACGTCAACGAGAACGTGGCGTGGGCCGAGCAGTTGCGGGCCCGCACCGAGGCACAGGCCCGCCGGCTGCTCGACGAGTCGCGGGCCGAGGCCGAGCAGGCCCTGACGGCCGCCCGCGCCGAGGCCGAACGGGTGGCCACCGAGGCCCGCCAGCGGCTCCAGGCGGACGCCGAGGCGACCCGCGCGGAGGCCGAGCAGCTGCTGCTGCGGGCCCGCACGGACGCCGAGCGGCTGCTGAACGCCGCCTCCAGCCAGGCCCAGGAGGCCAGCGACCACGCCGAGCAGCTGCGCACCTCCACCGCCACGGAGTCCGACGCGGCCCGCCGGCAGGCCGGTGAGCTCAGCCGCGCCGCCGAGCAGCGCATGTCCGAGGCCGAGGAGGCGCTGCGCAAGGCGCAGGCCGAGGCCGACAAGGTGCTCGCGGAGGCCAAGGCCACCGCCGAGAAGGCGCTCGCCGGCGCGGAGGCGGCCAAGGAGCAGCGCACCCGTACGGCGAAGGAGCAGGTCGCCCGGCTGGTCAGCGAGGCCACCAAGGAGGCCGAGGCCACCAAGGCGGACGCCGAGCAGCTCGTCGCCGACGCCCGCAGCGAGGCCGAGAAGATCGTCGCGGAGGCCTCCGAGAAGGCCCGCACGCTCACGGCCGAGGAGAGCGCGACCCAGCTGTCGAAGGCGGCGAAGACCGCCGAGGACGTCCTCATCAAGGCGCAGGAGGACGCGCAGAACACCACCAAGGCCGCCGCCGAGGAGGCCGAGCGGATCCGCCGCGAGGCGGAGACCGAGGCGGACCGGCTGCGCGCCGAGGCGCACGACATCGCCGAGCAGCTCAAGGGCTCCGCGAAGGACGACACCAAGGAGTACCGCGCCAAGACGGTCGAGCTCCAGGAGGAGGCCCGTCGGCTGCGCGGCGAGGCCGAGCAGCTGCGCGCCGACGCGGTCGCCGAGGGCGAGAAGATCCGCGCGGAGGCCCGCAAGGAGGCCGTCCAGCAGATCGAGGAGGCGGCCAGGACCGCCGAGGAGCTGCTGTCCAAGGCGAAGGCCGACGCGGACGAGCTGCGCCAGAAGGCCACGTCGGACAGCGAGAAGGTGCGCACCGAGGCCATCGAGCGCGCCACCACGCTGCGCCGGCAGGCCGAGGAGACCCTGGAGCGCACCCGCGCGGAGGCCGAGCGCCAGCGCGACGAGGCGGTGGAGCTGGCCGAGACCATCACCTCGAACGCCGAGGAGGCCGCGCGCGAACTGCGCGAGGAGACCGAACGCGGGGTCGAGGCCCGGCAGGCGGAGGCCGCCGAGGAGCTGAACCGGCTGCACACCGAGGCGGAGACCCGCCTCGCCTCCGCCGAGCAGGCGCTGACCGAGGCCCGGGAGGAGGCCGCGCGGATCCGCCGCGAGGCCGGCGAGGAGACCGACCGGCTGCGCTCGGAGGCCGCCGAGCGGATCCGCACCCTCCAGCAGCAGGCCGCCGCGGAGGTGGACCGGCTGCGCAACGAGGCCGCCGCCGACGCGTCCGCCTCGCGCGCCGAGGGCGAGGCCGTCGCCGTACGGCTGCGTTCCGAGGCCGCCGCCGAGGCGGAGCGGCTGAAGTCGGAGGCACAGGACACCGCCGACCGTGTGCGCGCGGAGGCGCAGGCCGCCGCCGAGCGGCTGGCCACCGAGGCGTCCGAGACGCTGGCCGCCGCCCAGGAGGAGGCGCTCCGGCGCCGCCGCGAGGCCGAGGAGCTCCTCGGTTCCGCCCGCCAGGAGGCCGACCAGGAACGCGAGCAGGCCCGTCGGCAGAGCGAGGAACTGCTGGCCTCTGCGCGCAAGCGCGTGGAGGAGGCGCAGACCGAGGCCGTCCGGCTGGTCGAGGAGGCCGACCGGCGCGCGGGCGAGATGGTGTCGGCGGCGGAGCAGCACGCGCAGCAGGTGCGGGAGTCCGTCGCCGGGCTGCACGAGCAGGCGCAGGACGAGATCAACGGGCTGCGTTCCGCCGCCGAGCACGCGGCGGAACGTACCCGGCGCGAGGCCGAGGAGGAGGCGGACCGGGTCCGTTCCGACGCCTACGCGGTGCAGGAGCGGGCTGCCGAGGACGCGAACCGGGTCCGGCGTGAGGCGAGCGAGGCGTCGGAGGCCGCGCAGGCGCTGGCCGAGCAGACCGTCGGCGAGGCGATCGCGGAGGCGGAGCGGCTGCGCTCGGAGGCGTCCGCGCACGCCCAGCGGGTCCGCACCGAGGTCTCGGACGCCATCGCCCAGGCCGACCAGGACGCCTCGCGCACCCGCGCCGAGGCCCGGGACGACGCCAACCGCATCCGCTCGGACGCGGCGACGCAGGCCGACACCCTCATCACCGAGGCCCGCAACGAGGCGGAGCGGCTCCAGACGGAGACCATCGCGGAGGCCGAGCGCCTCCAGTCCGAGACGATCGCGGAGGCCGACCGGCTGCGGGCCGAGTCGGTCGCCAAGGCGGAGAAGCTGATCTCGGACGCCGCCGGGGACGCGGAGCGGCTGCGCGCCGAAGCCGCCGAGACGGTGGGTTCCGCGCAGCAGCACGCCGAGCGGATCCGCACCGAGTCCGAGCGCGTCAGGGCGACGGCGGCGGCGGAGGCCGACCGGCTGATGAGCGTCGCCCGCGAGGAGGCCGACTCGACGCTGGACGAGGCCCGCAAGGAGGCCAACAAGCGGCGCTCCGAGGCGGCCGAGCAGGTCGACACGCTCATCACGGAGACCGCGGCCGAGGCGGACAAGCTGCTCACGGAAGCACAGCAGCAGGCGCAGCAGGTCACGGCGGACGCGGAGGCGCAGGCCGACTCGATGGTCGGCGCGGCCCGCAACGAGGCCGAGCGGCTGGTCTCCGAGGCGACGGTCGACGGCAACTCCCGGGTGGAGAGGGCCCGTACGGACGCCGACGAACTGCTGGTCGGCGCCCGCCGGGACGCGACCGCGATAAGGGAGCGGGCGGAGGAGCTGCGCGACCGCATCACGCGGGAGATCGAGGGGCTGCACGAGCGGGCCCGCCGCGAGGCCGCCGAGACGATGAAGTCGACCGGCGACCGCTGCGACGCGCTCATCAAGGCGTCCGAGGAGCAACTCGCCAAGGCGCAGGCGAAGGCCAAGGAGCTGGTGTCGGACGCCAACTCCGAGGCGGGCAAGGTCCGTATCGCCGCCGTGAAGAAGGCCGAGGGGCTCCTCAAGGAGGCCGAGCAGAAGAAGGCGACGCTCGTCCGGGAGGCCGAGGAGCTCAAGGCCGAGGCGATCCGCGAGGCGCGGCGCACGGTCGAGGAGGGCAAGCGCGAGCTGGAGGTCCTGGTGCGCCGGCGTGAGGACATCAACGCCGAGATCTCCCGGGTCCAGGACGTGCTGGAGGCGCTGGAGTCCTTCGAGATCCCGACCGGCGGCAAGGACGGCGGCGTCAAGGCGAGCGCCACGATCGGAGCGCCTCGATCGGGTGGGAAGCCCTCGGACGGCTAGCGGAATGTGTGAATTGCGTTAAAGTCTGGTGCCTTTGACCGGAGCTTTGGCAAGCGGTCTGCCGCTCAGCCACCCAAAAGGGGTCTCATTCTCCAGATCAAACACGTATACGCTCGATGACACACCGTTCAGGCCCCTAGGATTCCACCTATCACCTCACCGGTCTCATTCGACAGGAACCCCATGAGCGACACTTCCCCCTACGGCTTCGAGCTTGTGCGGCGTGGGTACGACCGCGCTCAGGTGGACGAACGCATCTCGAAGCTCGTCTCCGACCGTGACAGCGCTCTGGCTCGTATCACTGCTCTGGAAAAGCGCATCGAGGAGCTCCACCTCGAGACGCAGAACGCCCAGGCCCAGGTAAGCGACGCGGAACCGTCGTACGCCGGTCTCGGCGCGCGTGTCGAGAAGATCCTCCGCCTCGCCGAGGAAGAGGCCAAGGACCTGCGCGAAGAGGCCCGTCGCGCGGCCGAGCAGCACCGTGAGCTGGCCGAGTCGGCGGCTCAGCAGGTGCGCAACGACGCAGAATCGTTCGCTGCGGAGCGCAAGGCGAAGTCCGAGGACGAGGGCGTCCGGATCGTCGAGAAGGCCAAGAGCGACGCGTCGCAGCTGCGGTCCGAGGCGCAGAAGGACGCGCAGTCGAAGCGTGAGGAGGCGGACGCCCTCTTCGAGGAGACCCGCGCCAAGGCCGCGCAGGCCGCCGCCGACTTCGAGACCAACCTCGCCAAGCGCCGCGAGCAGTCGGAGCGCGACCTGGCGTCCCGCCAGCAGAAGGCGGAGAAGCGTCTCGCGGAGATCGAGCACCGCGCGGAGCAGCTTCGCCTGGAGGCCGAGAAGCTGCGCACCGACGCCGAGCGCCGGGCCCGTCAGACCGTCGAGACGGCGCAGCGCCAGGCCGAGGACATCGTGGCCGACGCCAACGCCAAGGCGGACCGGATCCGTTCCGAATCCGAGCGCGAGCTGGCGGCCCTCACCAACCGCCGCGACAGCATCAACGCCCAGCTGACGAACGTCCGCGAGATGCTCGCCACGCTGACCGGCGCCGCGGTGGCCGCGGCCGGTACGCCGTCCACGGACGACGAGCCGATCTCCCGCGGGGTCCCGGCTCAGCAGTCCCGGTAACGTCCACGGGTACGGCGAAAGAACATCGGCGAAGCCCTCCGCCACTCCGGTGGCAGAGGGCTTTGTCGCGCTTTAGCGTGGCCGCATGATCGAGCTGTCGGGCCTGACGAAGCGGTACGGCGAGAAGGTCGCGGTGAACAACCTCACCTTCACCGTCAGACCGGGCATCGTCACGGGCTTCCTCGGTCCCAACGGCGCCGGCAAGTCCACGACCATGCGGATGCTGCTGGGCCTCGACCGGCCGACCGCCGGGGACGTCCGGATCGACGGGCAGCACTACGACCGGCTGAAGGACCCCCTCAAGTACATCGGCGCCCTGCTGGACGCCAAGGCCATGCACGGCGGGCGCAGCGCCTTCAACCATCTGCTGTGCCTGGCGCAGAGCAACGGCATCCCGAAGAGCCGGGTGCACGAGGTGCTGGACACGGTCGGTCTCACCTCCGTGGCGAGGAAGAAGGCCAAGGGGTTCTCGCTGGGCATGGGGCAGCGGCTGGGGATCGCGGGCGCGCTCCTCGGCGACCCCCGGATCCTGATGTTCGACGAACCGGTCAACGGCCTCGACCCCGAGGGCATCCACTGGATCCGCAACCTGATGAAGTCGCTCGCCGCGCAGGGGCGGACCGTGTTCGTCTCCTCCCATCTCATGAGCGAGATGGCGCTGACCGCCGATCACCTCGTCGTCATCGGGCAGGGCCGGCTGCTCGCCGACACCTCGATGGCCGACTTCATCGCGCAGAACTCGCGCTCGTACGTCCGTATCCGCACCCCGCAGCGGGAGCGGCTGCTGGACGTGCTGCACGGCGCCGGGGTCCTGGTCGTCGAGACCGGCAGCGGGGTGCTGGAGGTCGACGGCGACAAGTCCGAGCACATCGGGGAGCTGGCCGCGCAGCACCAGCTCGTGCTGCACGAGCTGAGCCCCCAGCGGGCCTCCCTGGAGGAGGCGTTCATGCAGCTGACCGCGGAGTCGGTGGAGTATCACGCGCACACGGACACGCCCCCCGGGCCGCTCGAGCGGCCCGAGCAGCCCGGACCGCAGTGGGGCGACGACTGGACGAGGAGCCGATGATGGCGGCGACCCAGGTCATCCGGTCCGAGTGGACCAAGATCCGGTCGGTGGCCTCCACCGTGTGGACGCTCTCCCTCGCCGTGGTCGTGACCGTCGCCCTCGGCATGCTGATCTCGGCGTTCACGGGCAACGAGTTCGACAACATGAGCCGCGACGACCGGCTCTCCTTCGACCCCACCTTCATCAGCTTCGCCGGGATGAGCCTCGGCCAGCTCGCGATGATCGTGTTCGGGGTGCTGGTGGTGTCGAACGAGTACAGCACCGGCATGATCCGCACCTCGCTGGCCGCCGTGCCGCAGCGTGGCACCTTGCTTTTCAGCAAGATCGCGGTGGCCACCGGGCTGGCGCTGGCCGTCGGGCTCGCCACCAGCTTCGTCACGTTCTTCCTGGGGCAGGCCATGCTCGGCTCCCACAAGGCGTCGATCGGGGACAGCGGCGTCCTGCGGGCGGTCATCGGCGGCGGTCTGTACATGACGCTCATCGCCGTGTTCTCGATGGGCGTGGCCACGATGCTGCGCTCGCCGATGCTGTCGCTCGGCATCCTGATGCCGTTCTTCTTCCTGATCTCCAACATCCTCGGCAACGTCTCCGCGACGAAGAAGATCGGCCGGTATCTGCCCGACCAGGCCGGCAGCAAGATCATGCAGGTGGTCACGCCGATCGACGACGACACCCCGTACGGGCCCTGGGGCGGGTTCGGAATCATGGCGCTGTGGGCCCTCGCCGCGCTGGCGGGCGGCTATCTCCTGCTGAAGAAACGCGACGCGTAACGCTTTGGGCTTTGCTTTCATTTGAGCGGAACCGTCAGCGCCCCGATAGTCTCCTAACCCTTACGGGGGCGTGTGCCCTGCTGTCCTGAACCTTTCGATGGGTGCGGAGCATGATCGAAGCAGTCGGCCTGACCAAGCGCTATGGCGACAAGACCGCTGTGTACAACCTTTCCTTCCAGGTACGGCCCGGTGCCGTCACCGGCTTCCTCGGGCCGAACGGCTCGGGCAAGTCGACGACCATGCGGATGATCCTGGGCCTGGACAACCCGACCTCCGGGACGGTGACGATCGGCGGCTACCCGTACCGCAAGCTGCCGAACGCCGCCCGCCAGGTGGGCGCCCTGCTGGACGCCAAGGCCGTGCACGGCGGCCGGCACGCCCGCAACCACCTGCTGAGCCTGGCCCAGCTGTCCGGCATCCCGGCCCGGCGGGTCGACGAGGTGCTCGGCGTGGTCGGCCTCCAGGACGTGGCGCGCAAGCGCTCCAAGGGCTTCTCCCTGGGCATGGGCCAGCGGCTCGGCATCGCGGCCGCGCTGCTCGGCGACCCGCAGGTGCTGCTCTTCGACGAGCCGGTCAACGGCCTCGACCCCGAGGGCATCCTCTGGGTGCGCAACCTGATGAAGTCGCTGGCCGCCGAGGGCCGCACGGTGTTCGTCTCCTCCCACCTCATGAGCGAGATGGCGGTGACCGCCGATCACCTGATCGTCATCGGGCGCGGGCAGCTGCTCTCCGACATGAGCGTGACGGACTTCATCTCGGCCAACTCCGCGGACTTCGCGCGCGTCCGCACCCCGCACACCGAACCGCAGCTGCGCGAGAAGCTGGCCTCCGCGCTCACCGAGGCGGGCGGCCATGTGCTGCCCGAGCAGGACGGCGCGCTGCGGGTGACCGGGCTGCCGCTGCCCCGCATCAGCGACATCGCCCACGACTCCGACGTACGCCTGTGGGAGCTGTCGCCGCACCAGGCCTCGCTGGAGGAGGCGTACATGCGGATGACGCAGGGCGCCGTCGACTACCGGTCGACCATCGACCAGAAGGCCGGCCTCCAGCAGCAGCTGCCGCCCGGCGCGCAGCCGCCGATGCCGGTGCCGGGCCAGGGCCAGCCGGGCTGGTACGCCCCGCCGCCCCCGCAGCACCCCGGCTACGCGCCCCCGCAGCCGGCCCAGACGCCTCCGGCGGCCCCCTACGGGACGTACGGCGCGCCCGCGGCACCCGGCGCGGCACCCGGCCCGAACGGGGCCAACCCGTACGCGCAGGCGCCCGCACAGGCCCCGGCCCAGCCGACCGCCCCGGCCCCGTCGCCGACGGCGGCACCGCCCGCACCGGCCCCGGCAGCTCCCGCCGCATCCGCCCCCGACGCCGCCCCGACCAAGTCCGAGGACGCCCGATGAGCACCCCGCAGCACCCGTCGCCGCAGGCCGCGCCCGCCTGGCAGGGGGCGCCCGGTCCCGCGTACGCCGCGGCCGGCCCCGCCTACACCTCGCCGATCCCGATCGTGCGCACGCACCTCGGGCACGCCGTCGCCTCGGAGTGGACGAAGATCCGGTCGGTGCGCTCCACGATGTGGACGCTGGGCGTGTTCGTGCTGCTCGTCGTCGGCATCGGGCTGCTGGCCGGCGCGGTCGTCGCCGCCAACGCGACCGAGGAAGACCTCGCGGGCGACACCGCCCTGTCGTTCGGCTTCTTCGGACTGCTCCTGGGCAGCATGTGCATCATCACGCTCGGCGTGCTGACCACCGCCTCGGAGTACGGCACCGGCATGATCCGCACGACGATGGTGGCCTGCCCGTCCCGCGGCCGGGTGCTCGCCGCGAAGGCGGTCGTGTTCTTCGCCGTCGCGTTCGTCGTGACGCTCGTGTCCTCGACCTTCGTCGCCATGGTGGACGTGGGCATGCTGGGCGACGCCCGGCAGCCGACCGGCTCGGAGTGGCTCAAGGCCACCTTCGGCGTGTCCCTCTACATCGCGCTGCTCGGGCTGATCTCGCTGGCCGTCGGCTCGATCATCCGGCACTCGGCCGGCGCCATCACCATCATGATCGGCGTCCTGCTGGCCCCGCTGGTCATCGCGATCTTCATGTTCTCGTCCTCGCTGGAGGACCTGCGCCAGGCCCTGTTCGAGTACTCGATCCCGAACCAGCTGAGCGTCTTCTACTCGACCTCGCTCAGCGACAGCGGCCCGAGCGGCTGGGACCCGCTGTGGATCGCGCTCGGCGTGACCGCCGTCGTGCTCGGCGGCGCCTTCGCCCTGCTGGAGAAGCGCGACGTCTGACGGCTGAGGGACAGCCCTAGAACTTCGGCGCGTTACGGGACCGCCGCACCCCCGGGGTGCGGCGGTCCCGCGCGTTCCAGCACGCCTTGTGCCAGTGCCGGCGGTCGTCGACGCCCGCGTGCTCGGGCCAGACGACGACATGCGGCACGCCGTCCGGGATCAGCTGGTCGCAGCCGGGGCACCGGTACGCCTTGCCCTGGGCGCTCGCGCCCGCCACGTGCCGCACGCTCCACTGCTCGCCCTGCCAGCCCTCCGCCGACTGCCAGCCGCCGTAACGGCTCGTGCGGTCGTCCTCGGCGCTCTGGCCGGACGGGTCCTCACCCTTGGGTCGGTTGCGACGCGGGGACACGGGACACCTCACGGGGCTATACAGGGAGCAGGATTGGTCTCCAGCCTACGCGGCGTGCGCGCGGGTATCCGTAGGGCAGCGAGCCCCACAAGTCGCCCTCCCCGACGCCCCATTCTCCAGACAATCCGCAAATCTCTCCGCCAGGCCGTGTCCTCGGCACGTGTCAGACGGTTATGCCGGGTGGGGGAGCTCCGTGTCGGAGCCAAGGAAGCAGGAAAGTCCATGCGCGTTGGAAGTTTCGTGTTGGGAGCCCAGTTCCCCGGCCAGGGTCAGGGCGAGGCGCTGCACCGCGCGGTCCGCTCGGCCGAGGTGGCCGAGGAGGCGGGCCTCGACTCGGTCTGGCTGGCCGAGCACCACTTCGTGCCCTACGGCACGTGCCCGTCGGCGATCACGCTCGCCGCCCTGCTGCTGGGCCGCACCCGCCGCATCCGGGTCGGCACGGCGGTCAGCGTACTGCCCACCGTCCACCCGGTCGCCCTGGGCGAGCAGGCCGCCCTGCTGCACGTGACGAGCGGCGGCCGCTTCTCGCTGGGCGTGGGCCGCGGCGGCCCCTGGGTCGACCTGGAGGTGTTCGGCGCGGGGCTGGAGGCGTACGAGCGGGGGTTCCCGGAATCACTCGATCTGCTGGTGCGCTGGCTGCGCGACCCCTCGGTGGGGGCCGACGGCGAGCGGTTCCGCTTCCGTGAAGTCCCCGTCGTCCCCCGGCCGTCGGAGGCGCTCACGGACGTGTCGGGTCCGGAGGTCGTGGTCGCGTGCACCTCGCCTGCGAGCGTACGGCTGGCCGCCGAGCGCGGGCTGCCGATGCTCCTCGGCATGCACGTGGGGGACGAGGAGAAGGCCGAGATGGTCGCCGCGTGGCGGCAGTACGCGCGCGCGGCCGGGCGGTCCGGGGACGAGATCCGGGGCGCGGCGCATGTCTCGGCGGGCGTCTGCCAGATCGCGGACCGGCGCACGGACGCGGTGGAGACCCTGGTGAAGGCGATGCCGGGCTGGCTGCGGCAGGGACTCGACGCGCATGTCACCGTGGACGGCCGGGCCCGCTCGATGCGGGACCCGGTGGCATACACCGAACTGCTCTGCGGGCTGCACCCGGTGGGCACCCCGCGGCTGTGCGTCGACCGTCTCGCGGCGACCGGCGAGCGGACCGGCATCTCGCGTTTCGCCCTGCTGGTCGAAGGTTCCGGCGACCTGGCGGCCACCGAGGAGAACGTACGGCGGCTGGGCTCGGAGGTGCTCCCCCACCTCCGGTGAACAGCCCAGCCGGCCGCGAGGCTTGCCGCTCCCGTACTGATGGAACCTCCCGCGTCAGGAGCGGCAAGCAACAGGCTCACGTGTCAGCAGTCCCGGAATTCCGGGGACTGGTTCAGCACCTGGCTGCGCACCGAGGTGAAACGGGCGAGCTTCTCGTCGACAGCCGGCACCAACGGGAACACCGCCACCCGGTGGCAGTTCTGGAAGGCCAGCCGCACACCGAAGTGCCGCTGAAGCGCGCCGCGTATGGCGTCACTCGCGAGCGCTCGCAGCAACTGCCCGCGCGCCTGCTCGTCCGGCGGGGGCGTCTGGTTGTCGGCGAAGTCTCCGCCGTCCACCTTCAGCTGGGCCACCAGGGAGCTGACCATCTCCCATGCGTAGGGCAGGGAGGTCCGGACGCAGTCGACGAATTCTGCTTCGTCGACCTCGCCTCGCTCGGCCTGTTCGAGTAGGGCCGGTGAGACGTCGAGCGACATGGGTACTCCTCTCGCACCCCCGGAACAACAGGGGTTGCCGGACAGGGAAAGGGAGTTCGCATGCCGAAACACCGCACACGCTGAGTACACGCATCGCGACCTCCCGTTCACTACGGTAGGCAACGGACCGTGACCGCACCAGGAGAATGGGCACATAGGGAACCCCCAGTGGGCACACAATCGGCCACTGTCGAATGATCGTTTTCCAGGTCGAAAGGGGCGGGCCCGAAGGGGCTCCGGGTGCGGGTGGTGGTGGCGGACCGCCGGGCGAATCGCGTGCGCGGTGGGGCGTCGGATAGCGTTGCGGACCATGCGTCTCGTCATCGCCCGGTGCTCCGTGGACTACGCCGGCCGGCTCACCGCCCACCTGCCCTCCGCTCCCCGTCTCATCCTGGTGAAGGCGGACGGCAGCGTCTCGATCCATGCGGACGACCGGGCCTACAAGCCCCTGAACTGGATGTCGCCGCCCTGCACGCTGAAGGAGGGCGCGGGCGACGAGGAAGGCGTCTGGACCGTCGTCAACAAGGGCGGAGAGAAGCTCATCATCACGATGGAGGAGATCCTCCACGACTCGTCGCACGAACTCGGCGTCGATCCCGGCCTGATCAAGGACGGCGTGGAAGCACACCTCCAGGAACTGCTCGCCGACCGCATCGAGATCCTCGGCGAGGGCTACACCCTCATCCGCCGCGAGTACATGACCGCCATCGGCCCGGTCGACATCCTGTGCCGGGACGCGGAGGGGCAGACCGTCGCGGTCGAGATCAAGCGGCGCGGCGAGATCGACGGCGTCGAGCAGCTCACGCGCTATCTGGAGCTGCTGAACCGCGACCCCCATCTCGCCCCGGTCCGCGGTGTCTTCGCGGCCCAGGAGATCAAGCCCCAGGCCCGCGTGCTCGCCACGGACCGCGGCATCGGCTGCCAGGTCCTGGACTACAACGCGATGCGGGGCATCGAGGACGACAAGCTGCGCCTGTTCTGACCCCTCGTCCGTACGACATCGGTACGACCGCGTACGACATCCGTACGACGAGAAGGGCCGGGTTCCTGGAGAGGAACCCGGCCCTTCTCCTGTGTCCGGGGCTTCAGATCACCTGGTCCGGCGAAGCCGAGACAGCCGTGCCGCTGCTCTGGGACGAGCTGATCGAGCTCGCGGGCGAGGAGGACATCGAGCTGCTGGCCGAGTTCGAGGTGGGCGGGCTGGGGTCCCCGGGCGGCGGCGGGCTGCCCGTTCCGCCGGTGGGCGACGCGGACGGCGAAGGCGATGCCGAGCCCGAACCGCTGCTGGACGCGGACGGCGAGGCCGAGGGCGACCCGGAGCCCGAACTCGACGACGACGGCTTGGGCGTCGTACCGGACGACCCGCCGGTGCCCGAGCTTTGCGAGCTGCTCGCACCGGAAGACGGCTCCGCCTCCCCCGTGGAGGTCGGGTCGTCCGAGGTGCCCATCGTTCCGTCCGGGCCGGGGTCCGTCGGCCTGCTGGTCGCCTCGCCCGTGTCGGCGGAACCGCTGTCGTCGCCCGGGGTGTCCGAGTCCAGGCCGCCGTCGTCCAGGCCGGTGCTCGCGGACGGGTTGACGCCGACCCGGTCGGAGGGGTCGTCGGCGTCGTTGTTGGAGGTCGCGCCGAGCGTCACGACCGTGCCGAGGACCGCGACGAGCAGTGCGCCCGCGCCGGCCGCGACGAGGTTACGCTTGGCCAGGGCCTTCAGGCCGCCCCGGTGGTGACGGGTCGGCGGGCCGACGGGCTGACGGCGCGCGACGACGGTCTCCACCTCCGGCGGGTAGGTCGGCAGCACCGCCTGGACGCCGCGGGGCGGGGACGCCGACTCCTCGTGGCGGACGTCCGGCACCTCCTCGCCCGCTGTCGCCGCCGCGAGGCCCGGCGTGTCCCCGGAGCGGTCGGAGACCAGGGCGAGGGCGCGGCGGCCGGCGACGGTGCCGCGCTTGTCGGCGATCGCCCCACGCAGGGCGAGGGAGGCCTCCAGCTCGGAGCGGGCCCGGTCGACGTCTCCGCCGCAGAGCGCGAGGACGCCCATCTCGTGGTGGAAGTAGGCGCGGTCGGCGGACTCCCCGGCCAGCCGGGCGGCCTCGGCGCCCTCGTGCAGGGTGCTCTCCCAGGCGCTCCAGCGCAGGCCCGCGGCGAACGCGGGCGCCGCGGTGCGGGCGAGCTGGACGGCGGTGGACTCCTCGTCCTCGCCGGTCCGGGTGGTCGTGGGGACGATCACGGTGAGGGCGGCGAGCACGGCGTCGGCCTCCGCGCACACCCGCTCGGGAGTGACCGAGGGGTGCCCGGTCCACCAGGCGTAGTGCCGGGCGGCGGTGTGGGCGCGGGCTTCGACGTCGTCGGCGTATCCGGCGACCTCGAGCTGGGTCTGGACCCCGGCGGCGAGCCGGTAGCGGGTGCCGACCGGCGAGACGAGTCCGCAGGCGACCAGTTCGCCGAGGGCCGCGTCGGCGTGGGTGTCGCCGACCAGGGCGGGCAGATGGGCCTGGTGCGGGACCTCACCGTCCAGGGCGACGGCGAAGCGCAGGGTGGCGCGGGCGGAGGCGCTGAGGCGGGCGGCGAGCAGCGGCGCGGGCGCGGCGGCCTCGCCGAGGGAGGGCAGGGGTATCTCCTCGGCCTCGCCCGCTCCGGCGAGGCCGTCGACGGCATCGGCGAGCGGCCGGGCGTCCTCGAAGACACCGAACGCGTCGACCGCGTCGGCGCCGGCCCGCAGGTGGTCGCGCTGCGCGAGCAGGGCGCCGGCCTGGACGAAGCGGAGCGGCAGGCCCTCGGACTCGAACCACAGGTCGCCGGCCCAGTTGGCCTCCTCCTCGGTGAGGACGCGGCCGACGCCGCGCTCGATCACCTCGACGCCGCCCGCGCGGTCCAGTCCGGTGAGGACGACCTCCTCGACGGCGGACTCCGCGGAGGGCAGCGGGGTGTCCGGGGTGGCGCCGAGCAGGAAGGCGCACTCGGGCGTCGCGTCCAGGAGTTCGTCGAGGTCGGCGCCGCCGAGGTCGAGGTCGTCGACCACGACGACCGCGCCGATCTCGCGGACCAGGGCGCTCAGGTCGTCGCCGTCGGGGCGGTACCGGGGGGCGTCGTAGACGGCGTGGAAGAGGTCGTGCAGCAGGTCGGCCGAGGTGCGGCGGAAACCGGTGAGGCGGACGACGCCGTCGGGGGCGAGGTCCTCGCAGTCCTCGGCGACGAGGTCGAGGAGGCTGGTGCGGCCGGAGCCGGCCGGTCCGGTGAGACGGACGGAGCGGCCGCGGGCCAGCAGGCGGACCAGTTGTTCGCGTTCGTCCTGACGGCCCAGGAGCGGCTGGGCGGGCCGGGCGGTTCCGGCGGGGGCCGGCGGTCGGGCGGCGCGCTCGGCCTCGGCACGCTGCTCCGCGGTGCGCTTGGCGGGGCGCTCCGGTATGTCTCCCCCGCTCTCGGCCGCGCTCGAGCGGGAGGGGCCCCCAGGCGGGCAGAGTTCTATCTCGCTGCCGTCGACCGGGTTGACCGTGAGCAGGTGTTCGCCCGCGACGAGCCGCACGGTGCGGGCCAGGGTCGGCGTGTGCTGGCCGAAGTCCGGTGTGAGGGGGTCCCTGGACGGGCGCGGGCGCGGTGTGCCGCCTCCCCCTGTGTCGAATTCGCTCGACTGGGAGGTGCCCCCACCGTCTTGGCCGTACTCCTCGGGTCCCCGGGTGTTCGGGTCCATAGGTTCAAGCCCCCCAAAAGCGTCGTGTGGCGGTAGCCCCTCCCGGCCTTGCTGCACACTGCGCTGTCGCTTCTGGTCCGGTGCCCGCTCGAGGGCTGAGAACGGCGGGCAGACGAACCGTAAACCTTCGCACAGTATCTACGACAGCCCGGGGTGTCGGGCCGCCCGAGACGTCACAGTCTCGTGAGGATTGCGCCCGTCGCTCGTTTTCCGCCGCAGGCCACGCCCCCTGGGGGGTCAGACCCGGGGCAGGGATTCCACTCCGATACCGCCCTCGATCGCGAGGATCCGGTGCAGTCGGGTGGCCACCAGCAGGCGTTGCATCTGCGGAGGCACCCCGCGCAGCACCAGGCGTCGGCCGCACCGGCCCGCCCGTCGGTGGACGCCCATGATGACGCCGAGTCCGGTGGCGTCCCAGGAGTCCAGCTCGGACAGGTCGAGCACCAGGTCGCCGACTCCGTCGTCCACGGCCGTGTGGAGGGCCGTACGGGCGTCCGCCGCACTGCGGACGTCGAGACGGCCCCCGACGACCAGCTCGACGTGGTCGCCCCTGATGTGCATAGCGCTCCCCTAAGCCTGCGTCTCGTGCTCCGCGGTGTGGTGTCCGGTGTTGCATCCTCTGACTGCGGGAAGCGGTCGGAGGTTGCCGTCTGTGAGCGAACCGATACCGAATTCACTCGCAGGGGTGAGGCCCATGGGGCCTGTGCGGTTTCGGTGCTTGTAGAAGCCCTGCCCGCTCAAGCGTCCGATGTCACCGGCGTCAACCATCCGGCGCAGCCGCTCCGCATGCCTCTCGGCGGGAGATTAGCGGGCGTGAGGCGCTGTGTGACCGGTTAGTAACGCGGCTCACGTCTCAGGGCGTGAGACGCCGGTCACGTCGTCAATTACTGTCCGATTCAGGCCGATTGGACCGGGACTGACCGGGCGCCGACCGCAGTGACGAAGGGAACGGATCGGATTGCCGGGGACGGTCTAGATTGGCCGCATGGTCAATCTGACGCGCATCTACACGAGGACCGGCGACCAGGGCACCACCGCTCTCGGCGACATGAGCCGGGTCGCCAAGACCGACCTGCGGATCGCCGCGTACGCCGACGTCAACGAGGCGAACGCGGCGCTCGGCACGGCGCTCGCGCTGGGCGGCCTGGACGAGGAGCTCGTCGGGGTCCTCACCCGGGTCCAGAACGACCTGTTCGACGTGGGCGCTGACCTGTCGACGCCGGTGGTGGAGAACCCGGAGTTCCCGCCCCTGCGGGTCGAGCAGTTCTACGTCGACCGTCTGGAGGCGGACTGCGACCGGTTCAACGAGCGGCTGGAGAAGCTGCGGTCGTTCATCCTGCCCGGCGGCACCCCGGGCGCGGCCCTGCTCCACCAGGCCTGCACGATCGTCCGGCGGGCCGAACGTTCCACCTGGGCGGCGCTGGAGGTGCACGGTGAGCGGATGAACCCGCTCACCGCGACCTATCTCAACCGGCTCTCGGACCTGCTGTTCATTCTGGCCCGCACCGCCAACAAGGCGGTCGGCGACGTGCTCTGGGTGCCGGGCGGGGAGCGCTAGCGCATCTTGGCCGGTTCCCGCTCCGATCCGCCGTTCGGTTCGGCCTTCGGCCCGGACTTCGGTTCGGACTTCGGGAACAGGGTGTAGCTCCCCGCGATGACGAGGTTGACGCCGATCACCCACAGCATCCGCAGCTGCCACGCCCGCAACGAGCCGGTCTCGCCGTCCCCGCCGACGTACCGGACGGCCGCCTGGAGCAACGCCACGGCGACCAGCGCGGCGAGGGTCCAGCGGCCCGCGACCTTCCATTCGTGGACGGCGCGGGCCCTGCCGTACTTCGGCGGCCGCACCGGCGGCGGGCCGCCGGCGAAGCGGTGGGCGACCCGGGCGTCCGCCCACCTGACGGTGGAGTGGCCGAGGCCCACGGTGAAGCCGATGTAGACGGCGGCGAGGCCGTGCCGCCAGTCCGGCTCGGCGCCGTTCTTGAGGTCGATCGCGGTCACCGCGAACAGCACGACCTCCAGCAGCGGCTCGCACAGCAGCAGGGCCAGCCCGAGACGCGGCATCCGGAACACGTACCGGAAGGCCAGTCCGGCGGCCAGCAGCACCCAGAAGGCCACCTCGCAGGCGATGATCAGTCCGACGATCACGGTTCGCTCCTCTCGCTCACCCTTCCAGGCTCCCGGGCGGGGGAGCGCGTCTCGTCGTCGGCGGTGACGAACTCGCGGTACATCGAAAGATGCAGTTCGGGACCGTTCGGGGGGAGCAGGCGGACGGGACGCGCGGCGTGTTGGATGGAGGGCATGGCCGTCCGAGAACCGCACCGCCTACGCCGCCCGCACCGCCCGCACCGCTTCGACGTGTACATCGCGGTCGGCGGGCTGCTAGGCGGGCTGCTGCTGGTCGCCATCGGTCTGGGCACCCGGCCGTCCGACGATCCGATCGCGCTCCTCGACGGCCCCTGGCCGGTCGTCGTGCCGCTCTGTGTGATGGCCGGCTGCGAGGTGCTGCGCCGGATCGCGCCGCGCACGGCCCTGCTGATCGGCACGGCCGCGATCGTCCTGGACACCCTGACCCAGGGCAATCTGTTCACGGTGCTGATGTACACCGACGTGATGTACGCGGCCGTCCTGTACGGCCCGCTCGCCTCGGCCCGCCGGATCCAGTGGATCACCGGTCTGCTGACGGTGGCCGGGACCCTGGTGCCGTTCGCGGTGTGGCGGGTGCCGGAGGCCCTGCTGATCGGGGTGGTGGTCGGCATCGTGGCCTACGCGCCCGCCGCCACCGGCTGGATCGTACGCAACCACCGCGACGCGGCCGAGGCCGCCCGGCTGCGGGCCGAACAGACCGCGCTGCTCGCCGAGATCGACCGCGCCCAGGCCGTCACGACCGAACGGGCCCGGATGGCGCGGGAGTTGCACGACATGGTCGCCAACCACCTGTCCGCGATCGCCATCCACTCGACGGCGGCGCTCTCGATCGACGACCCGGACACGTCCAGGCAGGCGTTGTCCGTCATCCGCGAGAACAGCGTCGAGGGGCTGGCGGAGATGCGGCGGCTGATCGGGATCCTGCGCGACGGCAGCGGGGACCGCGAGCCCGCCGCGGCCCCCACCCTGGGCGGCCTGGAGGCGCTCGTCGACGGCGCCCGCGCCAATGGCCTCGACGTCACCCTCGCCGCCGAGCACGGCGAGGTGCCGGCCCCCGTCGAACTCGCCGCTTACCGGATCGTCCAGGAGTCGCTGACCAACGCGCTGAAGCACGCGTGCCCCGGCCGGGTCACCGTCGCCCTCGTGCGGCGCGACGGGATGCTCGACGTGCGGGTACGGAGTCCCTACGGCCGTCGGGACGGGCCCCGCGCTCCTGGTTCCGGCGCCGGGCTCGTCGGGATGCGGGAGCGGGCGGCGCTGCTCGACGGCACGTTCGACGCCGGGCCGGAGGACTCCTGCTGGACGGTGCGCGCCACATTCCCCCTCGTCGAAGGAGAGCCCGTATGAGCTCCGCCGTCCGGGTCCTCGTCGCCGAGGACCAGTCCGCCGTGCGCGCCGGGCTCGTCCTGATCCTGGGCAGCGCGTCCGACATCGAGGTGGTCGGGGAGGCGGCGGACGGGGAGCAGGCGGTGGCGCTGGCCCGGGAGTTGCGGCCCGACGTGGTCCTGATGGACGTTCAGATGCCGCGGCTCGACGGGGTGTCGGCGACCCGGAAGGTCGTCGAGGAGGGGCTCGCGGACGTCCTGGTGCTGACCACCTTCGACCTCGACGAGTACGTGTTCGGGGCGCTGCGGGCGGGCGCTGCGGGGTTTCTGCTCAAGAACACGGAGGCGAGGGATCTGCTGGCGGCGGTCCGTACGGTGGCCGGCGGGGAGGGGCTGATCGCTCCCGCGGTGACCCGCCGGCTGATCGCCGAGTTCGCCGCGAAGCCGGTGCGGGCTCCGAAGGCCGACCCCGCCGTCCTGGACTCGCTGACCCGGCGCGAGCGCGAGGTGCTGGCCTGTCTGGGCGAGGGGCTGTCGAACGCGGGCGTCGCCGGGCGCCTGGACATGGCGGAGGCGACGGTGAAGACGCACGTCAGCCGTCTGCTGGGGAAGCTGGAGCTGCGCAGCCGGGTGCAAGCCGCTGTGCTGGCCCAGGAGTTGGGCATCCGGGCCGGATCCGAGGGGGCTCCGGAGGTTTAACGGGGCGCAGTGGTCCAGACCTATTGACCTGTGGTCCAGACCTTTCTATTCTCGCGGCACCGTGGGCGTGAAGGCTCAGTCACGCCCCCCCCCGACTCCCCCCGAGGAGGCGCAGGATGCGCTTCAGACACAGAGCCGCGGCAGGGTTCGCGACCCTGTTGCTCCCGTTGGCCGGCCTGGTCGGCCTCGCGAGCCCGGCCCAGGCCGCCACGACAGCCACCGCCACCTACACCAAGGCATCGGACTGGGGCACCGGCTTCGAGGGCAAGTGGACGGTGAAGAACACCGGTACCACTGCCATCAGTTCATGGACGGTCGAGTGGGACTTCCCCTCCGGCACCTCCGTCACCTCCGCCTGGGACGCCGACGTCACGTCCTCCGGCACCCACTGGACCGCCAAGAACAAGTCCTGGAACGGCTCCCTCGCCGCCGGCGCGTCCGTCTCCTTCGGCTTCAACGGCGCGGGCTCCGGATCGCCGGCCAACTGCAAGCTCAACGGCGGCAGTTGCGACGGCACGACGGTCCCGGGCGACGCCGCCCCGTCCGCCCCGGGCACCCCGACCGCCTCCGCCCTCACCGACACCTCGGTGAAGCTGAGCTGGTCCGCCGCCACCGACGACAAGGGCGTCAAGAACTACGACGTCCTGCGCGACGGCGCCAAGGTCGGCACGGTCACGACGACCACGTACACCGACAGCGGTCTGACGGCCGGCACCGACTACTCCTACACCGTCCAGGCCCGTGACACCGCCGACCAGACCGGCCCGGTCAGCGGCGCGGTCGCGGTCCACACCACCGGCGGCGGCACCACTCCCCCGACCACCGGCTCCAAGGTCAAGCTCGGCTACTTCACCGAGTGGGGCATCTACGGCCGCAACTACAACGTCAAGAACCTGGTGACGTCCGGTTCGGCCGCGAAGATCACGCACATCAACTACGCGTTCGGCAACGTCACGGGCGGCCAGTGCGCGATCGGCGACTCCTACGCCGACTACGACAAGGCCTTCACCGCGGACCAGTCGGTCAGCGGCGTCGCCGACACCTGGGACCAGCCGCTGCGCGGCAACTTCAACCAGCTGCGCCAGCTGAAGGCCAAGTACCCGAACATCAAGGTGCTGTGGTCCTTCGGCGGCTGGACCTGGTCCGGCGGCTTCGCCCAGGCCGCCGCCAACCCGGCCGCGTTCGCGCAGTCCTGCTACAACCTGGTGGAGGACCCGCGCTGGGCCGACGTCTTCGACGGCATCGACATCGACTGGGAGTACCCGAACGCCTGCGGTCTGTCCTGTGACACGAGCGGCTCGGCGGCCTACAAGAACCTGATGCAGGCCCTGCGCGCCAAGTTCGGCACGGGCAACCTGGTCACCGCGGCCACCACGGCCGACGGCACCTCCGGCGGCAAGGTCGACGCCGCCGACTACGCGGGCGCCGCGAGTTACGTCGACTGGTACAACGTGATGACGTACGACTTCTTCGGCGCTTTCGACGCGGACGGCCCGACCGCTCCGCACTCCCCGCTCACCACCTACAGCGGCATCCCGCAGGCCGGGTTCACCACGGCCGACGCAATCGCCAAGTTCAAGTCGAAGGGCGTGCCCGCGAGCAAGCTGCTCATCGGCATCGGCTTCTACGGCCGCGGCTGGACCGGTGTCACCCAGGACGCCCCGGGCGGCACGGCCACGGGCCCGGCGCCCGGCACCTACGAGCAGGGCATCGAGGACTACAAGGTCCTCAAGACGTCCTGCCCGGCCACCGGCACCATCGCCGGCACGGCGTACGCCAAGTGCGGCAGCAACTGGTGGTCCTACGACACCCCGGCCACCATCGCCGGGAAGATGACCTGGGCCAAGAACCAGGGTCTGGGCGGCGCGTTCTTCTGGGAGTTCAGCGGAGACACCACCAACGGTGAACTGGTGGGCGCCATCAACAGCGGCCTGTCGTGACCGTCGTAGAAAAGTTCGCTTGATCCAGCGACGTTCACTCTCCTCCGGACTGCACTTCGTCCGGGGGAGAGTGAACGCGGCTAAGCCACATTCACTCGCTGACCGGGCGGGGCCGCCTCGAGCCACGCGAGGAAACCGGTCAGCGCGTCCTCGCTCATGGCGAGCTCGATGCGCGTGCCCTGGTGCACACAGGTGAGGATCACCGCGTCGGACAGCAGCGCCAGCTCCTCCTCGCCCTCGGGAAGACGGCGGCCGGCCACCTCGATCGAGCCGCGCTCCAGCACCCGGCGCGGACGGTAGGCGTACGAGAAGACGCGGTACCACTCGATGCGGTCGCCGTTGTAGCGGGCGACGCCGTAACTCCAGCCTTTTCCGCTCGTGTCGAGTTTCTCGGAGACGTCCCAGCGCAGGGAACAGTCGAAGGTGCCGCCGGACCGCTGGATGAGCCTGCGGCGCAGACCGAAGACGAACAACCCCAGCGCCACCAGGGCCACGACGCTTCCGCACACAGTCAGAGCGAGGACCATCGACACCGACCTCCTCGTCTCCTAGGTACCGAAAATAGGTAACGGAACGGAAAAAACATCCATATCTGCCTCAGCCGCGGTCGGCACCGGATTGCTCCGGTGCCGACCGCGGCTGAGTGACGTCAAGCGGCTCTGCTCCCCCTGAGCCTACGGGCCTGGGAGAGGCCCCAGGGTCAGCGCGAGGCCGCCGCACGCAGTCGTACGTCCGCGCGACGCTCGGCGGCGGCATCGCCCTCCGCCTTCGCGCGCTCGAGCTCCCGCTCCACGCGCTGGACATCGATCTCGTCCGACAGCTCGGCGATCTCGGCCAGCAGCGACAGCTTGTTGTCGGCGAACGAGATGAAACCGCCGTGCACCGCGGCGACGACCGTTCCACCATCACTCGTACGGATGGTCACCGGGCCCGACTCCAGCACACCGAGCAGCGGCTGGTGACCGGGCATGACGCCGATGTCGCCCGACGTGGTGCGCGCGACGACCAGGGTGGCCTCACCGGACCAGACCTCTCGGTCGGCCGCGACCAGCGCGACGTGCAGCTCAGCAGCCAAGGTGGCTCCTCGGGTCACCACCCGGCGGATCTGCCGGGTGTTGGTTACAAGTCTAGTGGGCGTACGAAGAGGGGCGGGAGGCGCCCGCCCCTCTTCAAGAGCACGAGGCTCAGGAGACGCCGAGCTCCTTGGCGTTGGCCTTGAGGTCCTCAATGCCACCGCACAGGAAGAACGCCTGCTCCGGGAAGTGGTCGTAGTCACCGTCGATGATCGCGTTGAACGCGGTGATCGACTCGTCCAGCGGAACGTCCGAACCGTCGACGCCGGTGAACTGCTTGGCGACGTGGGTGTTCTGGGACAGGAAGCGCTCCACGCGACGGGCACGGTGGACGGTGAGCTTGTCCTCCTCGCCCAGCTCGTCGATACCGAGGATCGCGATGATGTCCTGAAGGTCCTTGTACTTCTGCAGGACCGTCTTGACGCGCATCGCGGTGTTGTAGTGGTCCGCCGCGATGTAGCGGGGGTCCAGGATGCGGGACGTGGAGTCCAGCGGGTCCACGGCCGGGTAGATGCCCTTCTCGGAGATCGGACGGGAGAGAACCGTCGTCGCGTCGAGGTGGGCGAACGTGGTGGCCGGGGCCGGGTCGGTCAGGTCGTCCGCGGGGACGTAGATCGCCTGCATCGAGGTGATCGAGTGACCGCGGGTCGAGGTGATGCGCTCCTGGAGGAGACCCATCTCGTCGGCCAGGTTCGGCTGGTAGCCCACCGCGGAGGGCATGCGGCCGAGCAGGGTCGAGACCTCGGAACCGGCCTGCGTGAAGCGGAAGATGTTGTCGATGAAGAACAGCACGTCCTGCTTCTGCACATCGCGGAAGTACTCCGCCATGGTCAGACCGGCCAGGGCCACGCGCAGACGGGTGCCCGGGGGCTCGTCCATCTGACCGAAGACCAGGGCGGTCTTGTCGATGACGCCCGACTCCGCCATCTCCTCGATGAGGTCGTTGCCCTCACGAGTGCGCTCGCCGACACCGGCGAACACGGAGACACCGTCGTGGTTGTTGGCGACGCGGTAGATCATCTCCTGGATGAGCACCGTCTTGCCGACGCCGGCACCGCCGAACAGGCCGATCTTTCCACCCTTGACGTACGGGGTGAGAAGGTCGATGACCTTGACGCCGGTCTCGAACATCTCGGTCTTCGACTCGAGCTCGTCGAAGCGCGGGGCCTTGCGGTGGATGGTCCAGCGCTCACCGTCGTAGGTCTCGTCGGTGTTCAGCACCTCACCGAGGGTGTTGAACACCTTGCCCTTGGTGAAGTCGCCGACCGGAACGGTGATGCCCGTGCCGGTGTCGGTCACCGCGGCCCGGCGGACCAGACCGTCGGTGGGCTGCATCGAGATGGTGCGGACCAGGCCGTCACCCAGGTGCTGGGCGACCTCCAGGGTCAGCGTCTTCAGCTCGCCGTCCTTCGCCGGGTCTGCGACCTCGACGTGCAGGGCGTTGTAGATCTCCGGCATCGCGTCGACGGGGAACTCCACGTCGACGACCGGGCCGATCACCCGGGCGACGCGGCCCGTGGCAACGGCCGTCTCAACAGTGGTCGTCATTACTTGTCACTCCCCGCGGTCGCGTCGGCGAGGGCTGCGGAGCCACCGACGATCTCGCTGATTTCCTGGGTGATTTCGGCCTGGCGGGCCGCATTGGCAAGTCGGGAGAGCGTGGTGATCAGGTCTCCCGCGTTGTCGGTGGCCGACTTCATCGCGCGGCGCGTGGCGGCATGCTTGGAGGCGGCCGACTGGAGCAGCGCGTTGTAGATACGGCTTTCGACGTACCGGGGCAGCAGGGCGTCGAGGACGTCCTCCGCCGACGGCTCGAAGTCGTACAGCGGAAGGATCTCGCCCTTCGGCGCCGACTCCTTGGCCACCTCGTCGAGGCTGAGCGGCAGCAGACGGTCGCCGAGCGCCGTCTGCGTCATCATCGAGACGAACTCGGTGAAGACGATGTGGAGTTCGTCCACGCCGCCGTCCGCCGTCTCCGTCTCGATGGCCTCGATCAGCGGACCCGCGACGTTCTTCGCGTCCGCGTAGGTGGGCTCGTCCGTGAAGCCCGACCACGACTCCACGACCTTGCGCTCGCGGAAGTTGTAGTGGGCCAGACCGCGGCGGCCGACGATGTACGTGTCGACCTCCTTGCCCTCCGCCTCGAGGCGCGCCGTCAGCTGCTCGGCGGCCTTGATCGCGTTGGAGTTGAAGGCGCCGGCCAGTCCGCGGTCGCTCGTGAGGAGCAGCACCGCGGCACGGGTCGCCGTCTCCGCCTCCGTGGTCAGCGGGTGCTTGGTGTTCGAACCGGTCCCGACCGCCGTGACCGCGCGGGTGAGCTCGGTCGCGTACGGCGCGGAGGCCGCCACCTTGCGCTGCGCCTTGACGACACGCGAGGCGGCGATCATTTCCATCGCCTTGGTGATCTTCTTGGTCGCGGTGACGGATCGGATGCGACGCTTGTAGACCCGGAGCTGGGCTCCCATGAGTCAGGTCCCTTCCGTCGTCACTTGGCCGCGGCGGCCGGAGCGTCTTCGCCGAGAAGCTTGCCGTCCGAGGTCTCGAACTGCTTCTTGAAGTCGGCGATGCCGTCCGCGATGGCGGTGAGGGTGTCGTCCGACATCTTGCCGCCCTCCTTGATGGAGGTCATGAGGCCCTGCTCCTTGCGGTGCAGGTACTCCAGCAGCTCCTTCTCGAAGCGGCGGATGTCGGCGACCGGGACGTCGTCCATCTTGCCGGTGGTACCGGCCCAGACGGAGACGACCTGGTCCTCGGTCGACATCGGCTGGTACTGAGCCTGCTTGAGCAGCTCGACCAGTCGCTGACCGCGCTCCAGCTGGGACTTCGACGCGGCGTCCAGGTCGGAACCGAAGGCGGCGAACGCCTCCAGCTCACGGTACTGGGCGAGGTCGAGGCGGAGGCGGCCGGAAACCTGCTTCATCGCCTTGTGCTGCGCGGAACCACCGACTCGGGAGACGGAGATACCGACGTTCAGCGCGGGGCGCTGACCGGCGTTGAACAGGTCCGACTCCAGGAAGCACTGGCCGTCGGTGATGGAGATGACGTTGGTCGGGATGAACGCCGAGACGTCGTTGGCCTTCGTCTCGACGATCGGCAGACCGGTCATCGAGCCGGCGCCCAGCTCGTCGGAGAGCTTCGCGCAGCGCTCCAGCAGACGGGAGTGCAGGTAGAAGACGTCGCCCGGGTAGGCCTCGCGGCCCGGCGGGCGGCGGAGCAGCAGGGACACGGCGCGGTAGGCGTCGGCCTGCTTCGAGAGGTCGTCGAAGATGATGAGGACGTGCTTGCCCTCGTACATCCACTGCTGGCCGATGGCCGAACCGGTGTACGGCGCCAGGTACTTGAAGCCGGCCGGGTCGGACGCCGGGGCGGCGACGATGGTCGTGTACTCCAGCGCGCCGGCCTCTTCGAGGGCACCACGCACGGAGGCGATGGTCGAGCCCTTCTGACCGATGGCGACGTAGACGCAGCGGACCTGCTTCTTCGGGTCGCCCGAGCGCCAGTTGTCACGCTGGTTGATGATCGTGTCGACGGCCAGGGCGGTCTTGCCGGTCTGACGGTCACCGATGACCAGCTGACGCTGGCCACGGCCGATCGGGGTCATCGCGTCGACGGCCTTGTAGCCGGTCTCCATCGGCTCGTGCACCGACTTACGGGCCATGACGCCCGGAGCCTGAAGCTCCAGGGCGCGGCGGCCGGACGTCTCGATCTCGCCGAGGCCGTCGATCGGGTTGCCGAGCGGGTCGACGACACGGCCGAGGTAGCCCTCGCCGACGGCGACGGACAGGACCTCTCCCGTGCGGGTGACCGGCTGGCCCTCCTCGATGCCACTGAACTCACCGAGGACGACGGCGCCGATCTCGCGCTCTTCCAGGTTGAGCGCGAGGCCGAGGGTGCCGTCCTCGAACTTCAGCAGTTCGTTGGCCATGGCCGAGGGCAGGCCCTCGACCTTCGCGATGCCGTCGCCGGCAAGGGTGACCGTACCGACCTCCTCGCGCGAGGCCGCGTCCGGCTTGTACGACTGGACGAAGTTCTCCAGCGCATCCCGGATCTCCTCCGGCCGGATCGTGAGCTCCGCCATCTGGGTTCCCTGCTCTCCTTGTTGGGCCCGAAGTTTCACTTTGGGGGGATGGGGACTCCCCCCGAAAAGAGGTGAATCCTCTGCACGGCCCAACCAGGGCCGCCATCAGTTCGTACTGCGGTCTTGAGTTGCTGCTAGCTCGCCATGCGACGGGCGACGTTCTCGATACGGTCCGCGAGGGAGCCGTTGATCACCTCGTCACCGACCTGCACCCGGATCCCGCCGAGGACCGCGGGGTCCACGTCGAGGTTGAGGTGCATCGGGCGGCCGTAGAGCTTGGCGAGGGCGGCGCCGAGGCGCTGCTTCTGCGGGTCGCTCAGCGGTACCGCCGAGGTGACGACGGCGACCATGCGGTCCCGGCGCTCAGCGGCGAGCTTGGACAGGGCTTCGAGGCCCGCTTCCAGGCTACGTCCACGGGGCGCGGTCACGAGGCGCGTCACAAGTCGCTCGGTGGCCGCGTCGGCCCGGCCGCCGAGCAGGCTGCGCAGCAGCTCGCTCTTGGCCGAGGCGGTGGCCTTCCGGTTGGTCAGCGCGGCGCGCAGCTCGAAGTTCGAGGAGACGATCCGTCCGAAGCGGAACAGTTCGTCCTCGACGTTGTCGAGCGTGCCGGCCTTCTGCGCGGCGGTGAGGTCGGCGATGTCCGCCAGCTCCTCCAGCGCGTCCACCAGGTCGCGGGACCGCGACCAGCGGGCACGTACCGTGCCGGACACCAGGTCGGCGGTGGTGCCGCCGATCTGGGCGCCGAGCAGGCGCTGGACCAGCTCGGCCTTGGCCTCGCCGGCCTGCGCCGGGTCGGTGAGGACCCGACGCAGCGAGACCTCGCGGTCGAGCAGCGCGGTGACGGCCGCCAGCTCGTCGGCCAGCTGCGCAGCGTCCACGGACGTGGAGTCCGTCAGCGCGTCGAGACGCTCACGGGCTGCTGCGAATGCCTCGCGGCTGGCTCCGTGTGCGGTCATCGAGACGCCTCGGCCTTCTCCTCGAGGTCGTCGAGGAAGCGGTCGATGACGCGGCTCTGGCGGGCGTGGTCCTCGAGGGACTCCCCGACGAGCTTGCCGGCCAGTTCGGTGGCGAGCTTGCCGACGTCCTGGCGCAGCGCGGACGCGGCGGCCTTGCGGTCCGCCTCGATCTGGCTGTGCCCGGCGGCGACGATCTCCTCGCGCTGGCGCTGGCCTTCCGCACGCATCTCGGTGATGAGTACGGCGCCCTGCTCCTGCGCCTCCTGGCGCAGCCGCGCGGCCTCGTGACGGGCCTCTGCGAGCTGGGCCTTGTACTGCTCCAGGACGCTCTGGGCCTCCGTGCGAGCAATCTCGGCCTGTTCGATCCCGCCCTCGATGGCTTCGCGACGCTCTTCCAGAACCTTGTTGATGTTCGGAAGGAGCTTCTTGCCCAGGACGAAGAACACGATCGCGAACGCGATCAGACCGATGACGAGCTCGGGGATCTCCGGGATCAGAGGATTCTGGGCCTCCTCCGCAGCCGCGATTTGCAGCAAGGGCGAGATCACATCAGTTCCTTCCGTGGAATTCTCTCGTCGGCGTAGACCGGATCAGGCCGTCGGGTAGACGAAGCCCATGACCAGACCGATCAGGGCGAGCGCCTCACAGAGGACGAAGCCGAGGATCTGGTTCTGACGGATCAGGCCGGCGGCCTCGGGCTGGCGAGCCAGCGCCTGGGTGCCGTTACCGAAGATGATGCCAACGCCGACGCCGGGGCCGATGGCCGCGAGACCGTAGCCGATGGCAGCGAGGTTGCCCTTGATTTCGACCGCGGCGAGGGTGTCGAGAGCGGACATGCCGTAACTTCCTTCTCTTTACACAGGCCGGTGGGGGTTGGCCACCGGAAGTTCAGGGGGTGTTGATCAGGTGCTCAGTGGTGCGGCTGCTCAGTGGTGCTCGGCGAGCGCGCCCTGGATGTAGCTGGATGCCAGGAGGATGAAGACGTAGGCCTGGAGGGCCTGGATGAACAGCTCGAAGACCGTCATCACGAGGACCATCAGGAACGAGACCGCCGAGTAGGCGATGCCGATGCCGTTGAGCAGGTACCAGGTCCCGATGGTGAAGATCAGGATCAGCACGTGCCCGGCGAACATGTTGGCGAAGAGCCGGACGGCGTGGGTGAAGGGCCGGATGAACACGTTCGACAAAAACTCGAAGAACATGACCATCGGGAACACCGGGCCGAGCGACGGGTCGTAGCCGGTGATGTTCTTCCAGCCGCCGATGAAGCCGTGGCGCTTGAACGTCACGCTCATCCACACGATGTAGACGATGGCGGCGAGACCGACCGGGAACGCGATGACCGCGGTGGCCGGGAACTGGGCGAGCGGAATGATCGACCAGAGGTTCATGATCCAGATGAAGAAGAACAGCGAGAACATCAGCGGGACGTACTTCTCGCCCTCGCGCTTGCCGATCGTCTCGTAGACGACCCCGCGACGGACGAAGTCGTAGCCCGCCTCGCCGACCATCTGGAGCTTGCCGGGAATCAGCTTCGGCTTGGCGAAGGCCGCCCAGAAGAATCCGATGACGATGACGGTGCTCACCAGCGAGAGCAGCATCGGCTTGTTGAACTCGATGCCGCCGACGGTGAAGAGCGGTTCGAAGAGGAACGAGTGCAGGCCGGGGGTCGGGAAACCGCACCCGTCGAAAATATGACAGTCGGTCTCGAAGGCGAGCGTCTTGGCGTTACTCACCGCGAGCTCCTTCAGCGTGGCGCATGGGTACGGCAACCTCGATGTGTCGGCGCGGCCTGCGACCGCGGGACGGCACTGGACTGGACTTGCGGATGTGGGGGCGGCTACTGGGCTCCGAACCGTGAGACGTCACAGGCTCGACTGCCGCCCGCGCCAGCTCTGCCGCAGTTGTGGCGAGACCATAGCAAAAGAGCGGAAGTCCCTTTACACCGGCCCTACAGGTCACGACGACGTCCGAGCGGAATCCGGCTCGACGTAGAGGACCTTGGCCTTCATGTGCGAGACCACCTGGGCGGCGATCCACACCAGGGTGGCCCCCAACAACGTGAAGGCGAAGCATTTCGGGTTGAAGGCCGAGGTCCCCTTGAACGTGATCAGCACGATCATCAACAGCAGGATCTGGGTGGTGTAGAGCAACAGCCCCATCGACTGGAACAGATGGGGAAGCTGGCGCGCGGTGCGCAGCAGCACCACCAGACCGCCGCCCATGAACAGCAGGACGAGAACCGCACCGAAGACGGCGCCGAGCGCTCCCTTGCCGCCGGCAACGGCGGCACTCACCGCGACTCCCGCCACACCCGCGGTTGCGGTGGGCAGGGCACAGTGCAGGAGTGTTCGTACGTCGTTGGACTGCATGGCGGCAACTCCGCATTCAAGGGGGGCAGGGTGTCGTCATGGACGAGCGTAGTCCCGGCCCGAGGGGCGAGAGACCTCACGCCACCTCACTCCAATGAACCGTCGTGGTGCGGTCCTTCGGCTCTCTCCGGGGGGTTCTCGTGAACCGTATCACAAACTATTTGATGAGGTCTTTACCTGGTGGGTGTGCTCGCTGTCACACATGAGAGTGACAGTGCACGTCTGCGCAGGAACCAGGGGGTCTTGTCTGGTATTGGGGGGCTTTGCCCACCACGGGTTCTCCCACGACTTGGCAATGCTCTAGTCAGATTCTTACCTTGGAGCCGCCCCGGCCACCGATCGCGGTGGCCCCGTTCGCCCCCGAAACCCCCACCGTGACAGGGCTCTGCCCGTCGACGGCGGCGGGCTGCTCGGGGCCGGCCGGGCCGTACTGCCCGGCGGGCGCCGTGGCCTCCTGTGCCCCGGCCTCCAGCGCCCCGGCCTCCTGCGTCTCGGCCTGCGCGCTGCCCCGGCGCCGGTAGCGCGGCGGCACGAAGGCCTCGGCCCAGCGCGGGGTGCGCGGCCGGAAGCGCGGCAGCAGGAGCAGCGCCAGACCGATCGCGCTGAGGATCACGACACCGAGGACGATCCACATGGAAGCCGCGTTGACGGAGTAGGTGAGCGCGCCGAACGCGATCAGCGCCGACCAGAAGTACATGATCAGCACCGCGCGGCTGTGCGAGTGCCCGATCTCCAGCAGCCGGTGGTGCAGGTGCCCGCGGTCCGCGGCGAACGGCGACTGACCGCGCCAGGTGCGGCGCACGATCGCCAGGATCAGGTCGGCCGCCGGGATCGCGATGATCGTCAACGGCATCAGCAGCGGGATGTAGACCGGCACCATCTGGTGCACCGCGTTGCGCTCGGAGCCGGAGAACAGCCGCATGATGTCCGGGTCGACCTGCCCCGTGACGGAGATCGCGCCCGCCGCCAACACCAGCCCGATCAGCATCGAGCCGGAGTCGCCCATGAAGATCCGCGCGGGGTGCATGTTGTGCGGCAGGAAGCCCAGGCACATGCCCATCAGGATCGCCGCGAACAGCGTCGCCGGGGCGGCGGCCTCGATGCCGTACGAGTACCAGATGCGGTAGGCGTACATGAAGAACGCCGCCGAGGCGATGCACACCATGCCCGCCGCCAGGCCGTCGAGGCCGTCCACGAAGTTGACCGCGTTGATCGTGATGACCACCAGCGCGACCGTCAGCAGGGTGCCCTGCCACTGGGTCAGCGCGACCGTGCCGACCAGCGGCACCGGCAGCCACAGGATGGTCAGACCCTGCATGACCATGACGCCGGCGGCGATCATCTGGCCGCCCAGCTTGATCAGGGCGTCGATCTCGAACTTGTCGTCCAGGACGCCGATCAGCCAGATCAGCGCGGCCCCCGAGAGCAGGGCGCGCGGCTCGTTCGACTTCTCGAAGACCTCGTTGAGGTTGGTGAGGTGGTCGGCGACCAGCAGGCCGGCGCACAGGCCGAAGAACATGGCGATCCCGCCGAGCCGCGGAGTGGGTTCCCGGTGCACGTCACGGGCCCTGATCTCCGGCATCGCTCCGGCCACGATCGCGAATTTACGTACCGGCCCTGTCAGCAGATACGTCACCGCGGCCGTGATGCAGAGCGTCAGCAGGTATTCACGCACGGGCTTCCCCACAGGTCTCGCCGGCCATCTCAGTCCCACACCCTAGCGATCGACTACCGCACGGCGCATATGTGTGAGGACTACCGGGTAGTGACGATGGTTTCACGTGAGGCTGTGCGACAGGACGCACGGGGGTGCGCACGGGGGGTGTGTACGCGGTGCGCCCACCCGGTTCAGCCCGGATAGGGCGGAAACGCCAGGGCCAGCTCACGCACCTCCTCGCGGGCCTTCCTGCCCTCGACCTCGTCCCGCAGCACCCCCGCCAGCAGCGCCGCGACCCGCGTCATCTCCTCCTCCCGCATGCCCTGCGTGGTCAGCGCCGCGGTGCCCAGACGCAGGCCACGGGCGTGCGCGGCGGTGACGTCGGCATCCGGCACATGCGGGAGGGCGCAGCAGTCCAGCACCATCCCGGCGGCCGCGAGCAGCCCGCGCGCGGTGCGCCCGTCGACGCCGAGCGGCGCCGGGTCGGCGGTGATGAGGTGGGTGTCGGTCCCGCCGGTCGTGACGGTCAGCCCCTCCGCCGCCAGGGCCGCCGCGAGAACCCTCGCATTGGCGACCACCTGATGGGCGTACACGGAGAACGCCGGGGTCGCCGCCTCGCCGAACGCGACCGCCTTCGCGGCGATGGTGTGCATCTGCGCCCCGCCCTGCGTGAACGGGAACACCGCCCGGTCCACCCGCTCGGCGAGTCCGCCGCCGCACAGGAGCATCCCGCCGCGCGGCCCGCGCAGCACCTTGTGCGTGGTGGCGCAGACGATGTCCGCGTACGGCACCGGACTGGGCGCCGCTCCCCCGGCGACGAGCCCGATGGGATGCGCGGCGTCGGCGATCAGATAGGCGCCCGTCTCGTCGGCGACCTCGCGGAAGAAGGCGTAGTCGATGTGGCGCGGGTAGGCGGTGGACCCGCACACGATCGCCTTGGGCCGGTGGCCGCGGGCCAGCGTGCGGACCTGCTCGTGATCGACGAGCCCGGTCTCCGCGTCCACCCCGTAGGGGATGAAGTCGAACCAGCGGCCGGAGAAGTTCGTCGGCGAGCCGTGCGTGAGATGGCCGCCGTCGGGCAGCCCCAGGGCCAGGACGGTGTCGCCGGGCCGGAGCAGCGCGGCGTAGGCGGCCAGCATCGCCGAAGAGCCCGAGTGGGCCTGCACGTTGGCGTGTTCGGCGCCGAACAGCGACCTGGCGCGGTCCACGGCGATCCGCTCGGCGATGTCGACGATCTCGCAGCCGCCGTGGTGCCGGGCCCCCGGATAGCCCTCCGCGTACTTGTTGGCGAGCGGCGAGCCGAGGGCGGCCAGCACGGCGGGCGAGGTGAAGTTCTCGGCGGCGATCAGCTGGAGCGTCGTCGCCTGCCGCTCCCCTTCCCCGAGCAGGATCTCGGCCAGCTCGGGGTCCTGCCGGCGCAGGACATCGGCCTCGGGGACATGGGTGACCGACATGATGTGCTCCGGGCGTCGACGGTGACGTACGTCCAATGTAGGCCCGGGGTGTGGGGCGCGCGCGGTCGCCGTCTCCTCGCGGGAACACCGGTGAGCGCCATGGCGACCGGGTCCGGGCCACGGTGCGGCCCTCTCCCTGACGCGCCCCCTGACGCGTCCCTCGCACCGCTTCGTCCTTGGCCGTCCTGGCCGGCCCTCGCAGGGCGGCGGGCCGGGCGTCAGGCGCGCGCGGGGACGCCCGTCAGCGCGGTCACGACCGGGTCCAGGGCCTGGTGTATCTCGTCGCCGATCGAACGGAAGAACGGCAGGGGCGCCCCGTACGGGTCGTAGACCTCGTCCGCCTCGAGGGTCGGGGCGAGGAGCCACCCGCGTAGCGCCGCCGCCGCGCGGACCAGGGCCCGGGCGCGCATCACCACGCCTTCGTCCAGCGGCGGGAGGGTGGCCGGGTCGATGGCGTTCACCAGGCGGGTGAACTCCTTGAGGGTGAAGGTGCGCAGGCCCGCCGAGTGGCCCATGGAGATGACCTGGGCGCGGTGGTCGCGGGTCGCCGTCAGGACCAGGTCGGCCATGATGACGTGCTCGTCGAGCAGCTCGCGGCCGGTGAACCCGGAGGCGTCCGCGCCGAAGTCGGCCAGCACGGTCTCCGCGTTGGCCTCCATGGACGCGCCCTCATGACCCCAGGTGCCCGCGCTCTCCACGATCAGCCCGCGGCCCAGCACCCCGAGCCGCTGCGACACGAAATGCCGGGTCAGCCGCTCGGTGATCGGTGAGCGGCAGACGTTGCCGGTGCTGACGTGGAGGATGCGGAAGCTGTCGCGCGGAAACCCGAACGTCGTCGTCTGTTCCGCGGCACGGTCCCCGTTGCCTATGCCACGCCCCGCGTCAGGGGCTGTCAATTCGCCACCTCGAGGTCGGGTACGACCTTCCGCAGCTCGTCCGCGGAGATCGCGCCCGCACGCAGCAGCAGCGGCACCTCTCGGCTGACGTCGACGATCGAGGAGGGCACGTTGCCGGGGGTCGGGCCGCCGTCGAGGTAGACGGAGACGGAGTCGCCGAGCATCTCCTGGGCGTAGTCGCAGTTCTCCGGCGCCGGGTGCCCGGTCAGGTTCGCCGACGACACCGCCATCGGGCCGACCTCGGTCAGCAGTTCGATGGCGACCGGGTGCAGCGGCATACGGACGGCGACCGTGCCGCGGGTGTCGCCCAGGTCCCACTGGAGGGACGGCTGGTGCTTGGCGACGAGCGTCAGCGCGCCCGGCCAGAACGCGTCGACCAACTCCCAGGCCATCTCGGAGAAGTCCGTGACGAGCCCGTGCAGCGTGTTCGGGGAGCCGATGAGGACGGGGGTGGGCATGTTGCGGCCCCGGCCCTTGGCCTGGAGGAGATCGGCGACGGCCTCCGACGAGAACGCGTCGGCGCCGATGCCGTACACCGTGTCGGTCGGGAGGACCACGAGCTCGCCACGGCGGACGGCGGACGCGGCCTCGCGCAGACCGGTCACGCGGTCGGTCGCGTCGTTGGTGTCGTATCGCCGTGCCATTTAGCGGGCCTCCTCGTACACGTACTGCTGCGGGTCGAAAGTGTGGGCGGCGCTCATGGCGTCGCCCGGCGGGCGGTCGCGAAGCGCGGACGCTTGTTGAGGTCGGGGTGGTCGGCCGCGTCGGCCCAGCCCCGCTCCTCGGTGAAGATCCACGGGACCTGGCCGCCCTGGGTGTCGGCGTGCTCGATGACGACGACACCACCGGGACGCAGCAGCCGGTGCGCGGTGCGCTCGATGCCGCGGATCAGGTCGAGGCCGTCCTCCCCCGAGAACAGGGCGAGTTCGGGGTCGTAGTCGCGCGCCTCGGGCGCCACGTACTCCCATTCGGTGAGCGGGATGTACGGGGGGTTGGAGATGACCAGGTCGACCTGGCCGTCGAGGTCGCGGAAGGCGTCCAGGGCGTCTCCCTGACGCAGGTCGACCCTGGACCCCTCCATGTTCTTGCGCGTCCAGCGCAGGGCGTCCTCGGACAGCTCCACGGCGTGCACACGCGAGCGCGGCACCTCCTGGGCGAGGGCGAGCGCGATGGCGCCGCTGCCGGTGCACAGGTCGACGATGCGGGGCTCGACGACGTCCATGGCACGTACCGCGTCTATCGCCCAGCCGACCACGGACTCGGTCTCGGGGCGCGGTACGAAGACGCCGGGGCCGACCTGGAGCTCCAGATACCGGAAGAAGGCCCGCCCGGTGATGTGCTGGAGCGGCTCGCGCTGCTCCCGCCGGGCGATGGTCTCCCAGTAACGGGCGTCGAAGTCGGAGTTCTTCACGGAGTGGAGTTCACCGCGTTTCACGCCGTGCACGAACGCGGCGAGCTCCTCCGCGTCGTTGCGCGGCGAGGGCACGCCGGCGTCGGCCAGCCGCTGGGTGGCCTGGGCCACCTCTGCGAGCAGCAGGTTCACGCAAGTCCTCCGTGTCGTACTCGTCGTGCGTACGTCCTACAACGCTTACGCGGCCGCGAGCTTGGCGGCCGAGTCCGCGTCGACGCAGGCCTGGATCACCGCGTCGAGGTCGCCGTCCAGGACCTGGTCCAGGTTGTACGACTTGAAGCCCACGCGGTGGTCCGAAATGCGGTTCTCCGGGAAGTTGTACGTGCGGATCTTCTCGGAGCGGTCGACGGTGCGGACCTGGCTGCGGCGGGCGTCGGCGGCCTCCCGCTCCGCTTCCTCCTGCGCCGCCGCGAGCAGCCTGGAGCGCAGGATACGCATCGCCTGCTCCTTGTTCTGCAACTGGCTCTTCTCGTTCTGGCAGGAGGCGACGACTCCGGTGGGAATGTGCGTGATGCGCACCGCGGAGTCGGTGGTGTTGACGGACTGCCCGCCGGGCCCGGAGGACCGGTAGACGTCGATGCGGAGGTCGTTCGCGTTGATCTCGACGTCGACCTCCTCGGCCTCGGGCGTCACGAGCACACCGGCGGCGGAGGTGTGGATCCGCCCCTGGGACTCGGTCGCCGGCACCCGCTGCACCCGGTGCACGCCGCCTTCGTACTTCATCCGCGCCCAGACGCCCTGCCCGGGCTCGGTGGCCCCCTGGCCGCCCTTGGTCTTCACCGCGACCTGGACGTCCTTGTAGCCGCCCAGCTCGGACTCGGTCGCGTCGATGATCTCGGTCTTCCAGCCGACGCGCTCGGCGTACCGCAGGTACATGCGCAGCAGGTCGCCGGCGAACAGAGCCGACTCGTCGCCGCCCGCGCCCGCCTTGATCTCGAGGATGACGTCCTTGTCGTCGGACGGGTCCCGCGGCACGAGCAGCAGCCGCAGCTTCTCCGTCAGCTCCTCGCGCTGCTTCTCCAGCACCTTGACCTCGGCGGCGAAGTCCGGGTCGGCGGAGGCGAACTCGCGCGCGGTCTCGACGTCGTCACCGGTCTGCTTCCAGGAGCGGTACGTGCCGACGATGGGAGTGAGCTCGGCGTAGCGCTTGTTCAGCTTGCGCGCGTTGGCCTGGTCGGCGTGGACCGACGGGTCGGCGAGCTTCTTCTCCAGGTCGGCGTGCTCTCCGAGCAGCTCCTCGACGGCCTCGAACATGATGCGCTCCTGAATGACGTGCGTGGGGGAAGGGCGGGCGACCAAAAACGCCGGTCCCGGCGTGCCCCTGGGCGGGGACACTGCCGTGGACCGGCGAAGAGGGGCTCGCTACTTCTTGGAGCCGGCGGGAGCCTTGCCGAAGCGGGCCTCGAAGCGGGCCACACGGCCACCGGTGTCGAGGATCTTCTGCTTGCCCGTGTAGAACGGGTGGCACTCGGAGCAGACGTCGGCGCGGATGGAACCGCTGTCGATCGTGCTACGGGTGGTGAACGACGCGCCACAGGTGCAGCTGACCTGCGTCTCGACGTACTCGGGGTGGATGTCGCGCTTCAAGGTGTCTCCTAGTTTCGGGAGGGCGCCGGGTCGCTGTCGCGGGATACGACCAACGTGAACCGGAGCCGACGTACCAGTCTGCCAGGACTGGCCGCATCCCCCAAAACCGGGGGGCGGGGGGATCTATTCCCCGGGGCCCCGACGAGCCCCTCAGGACGACGTCACGACCCCCGCCGCCTCGCCGGTGGCGGTGCCTTCGGTGGCGGCCTTCGGGATGGGCCGGTCGTTCTTCAAGGCCGTCCAGACCTGCTTCGCCTTCGCCTCGGCGACGATGACCCGGTTGAGGTTGGTCGGGTCGTACCGGACCGGCATCGTGACCATGTTCATGTTGGCGGCGCTGATGCCCTTGAGTCCGTTCGCGAACGACATCAGGGAGTTCAGCGAGCCGAGCCGGGAGTCGGCCGTGACGGCCTTGGTCGCGGTGTTGGCGAGGTCGTACAGCTTGGTGCCGCTGGTGAACAGGCCGACGTGCTTGACCTGGTTGACCAGGGCCTTGATGAACGCCTGCTGGAGCTGGATGCGGCCGAGGTCGGAGCCGTCGCCGACGCCGTGCCGGGTGCGGACCAGGCCGAGGGCCTGCTCGCCGGAGAGCGTGTGCGTGCCCGCCTCGAGGTTCAGGTGGCTGTCGGGGTCGTCGATGGCCTTGGTCGTGGTGACCTGCACGCCGCCGAGCTCGTCGATGAGCTTCTCGAAGCCTGAGAAGTCGACTTCCAGGTAGTGGTCCATGCGGATGCCGCTGATCGACTCGACGGTCTTCACGGCGCAGGCCGCGCCACCCGTCGAGTACGCCGAGTTGAACATCACGTCGGACGCGGCGTCGTGCGTGACGCCGCCCGTGTCGGTGCAGGCCGGACGTTCTATGAGCGTGTCGCGCGGTATGGAGACCACGCTGGCCTTCTTGTGGCCCTCGTACACGTGGATGATCATCGCGGTGTCGGAGCGGGCGCTGCCGTCGTCCGTGCCGCCGCCGAGCTTCTTGTTGGAGCCGCTGCGGGTGTCCGAGCCGAGCACGAGGATGTTCTCGGAACCGTTGTCGACCTTGGTGGGCCGGTCGGTGCCCAGCGCCTGGTCGATGTCGACGCTCTTGATGTTGCCGTTGAGCTTGAAGTAGAGGTAGCCGACGCCGGTGCCGCCCAGCACGAGGACGCCCGCGGCGATCCACGCGGCGGTCAGCACCCCCTTGCGGCGGCCACGCTGCCTGCGGTGGCGCGGCCCGTCGCTGCCGGTCGCCCCGCTCGTTGTGCCGGCCTCACCCGGGGTACCCGGCTCCGGCGTGCTCTCGGCGGACATGTGCTCCTCTGTTCTCGTGCAACCTCACCATCGTCACTCCGCCAGGTCAGACGGGGAAACTCGGGACAGGGTTGCACAACGCACCGTGCCCGGTCCGCGAGGGACCGGGCACGGTGCGTGACCCGGGCGAGCCGGGTCCACCCCCGCTCACCTGCGCGTTCGGCCGGACTCAGCCGAACAGGTCGTACTGCTTGTAAGTCGTCCCGAGTGAGACCCTTGTGGCAAAGATCGCAGTGGTGGCCTTTCCGGTGCCCTTGTACAGGTACAGGGTGCCCGCCGGGGTGCGGGCCAGCAGGTCGGCCAGACCGTCGCCGTTGACGTCTCCGACGGCCGCGATGACGTTGTACGTCGTGTTGCTCCAGGTGGCGACCTTGATACGGGCCGCGAAGGCGCTGGTGGCGGTGCCGTTGCCCTTGTAGAGGTAGAGCGCGCCGGTGGCCTTGTCGCGGGCGATCAGGTCCGTCTTGCCGTCGAAGCTGAAGTCGCCGTGACCGCGCACGACGTTGTACGCGTTCCAGCCCGTGCCGTTCTTGACGGGCGCGGCGAAGGTGCCGTTGCCCTTGCCCGGGTAGACCCACAGGGCGCCGGCCGAGTCGACGGCGAGCAGGTCCGGAAGGTAGTCGCCCGTGACGTCGCCGGGGGCGACGATCTGGGTGCGGGTCTTCCAGTTGTCGCCGATGAGCTTGTTGACCCAGGTACCGCTCGCGGGCACCCAGTGCTTCCAGAAGACGTCGCCGTCGGAGGTGCGGCGCATGATCAGGTCCTGGAAGCCGTCCCGGTCCAGGTCGGTCTGCACGACGAGGTTGTAGGCGCTCATGGAGCCCCAGGTCTCGCCGCCGGCCAGCGAGGTGCCCTTGGAGTACAGGTCGCGCGCGACCTTGGTGGACGCGTTGCGCACCCACAGGTCGGCGAGGTGGTCACCGTTGAGGTTGGTGTCGTCCATGCGCGGATAGGCGCTGGCGGCGTACGTGGAGATCTTGCTGAAGACGCTGTACGCGCCGCTCTCGACGCAGTCCTTCACACCCCAGGAGACGACGCCCACGATGCGGTTCTCACCGGCCGCGTTCTTGACGATCAGCGGGCCGCCGGAGTCGCCGTTGCAGGCGGTGGTGGTGCCCGTGTCGCTGCCGGTGGCGGGCGTACCCGCGCACACCATGTGACCCTTGAGGTACTCGGCTCCGTAGTAGCCCGAGCAGGTGGCGTTCGACTGGATCGGCAGCTCGGCCGTCTTCAGGGTGTCGGAGATGTCCTGCGTGGCGGAGCTGGTGCGGCCCCACCCGTACAGCGTCGCCTTGGTGCCGGTGGCGTACGAGGCGCTGTCGGTGTTCGTGGTCATCTTGACCGGCGTGGCCGTGACCGGCGTCTCCAGCGTCAGCACGGCGATGTCGTTGTCGAGCGTCGTGTCGCTGTACGACCAGTGGTTCCACTGGCGCGAGACGAGCGAGACGGTGCCGCCGTGCACGTTGCCGTCGGCGGACATCAGCTGGGTGCTGCTCGTGACGGCCCAGCCGTTGGCATACCAGTTGTAGCCCTTGACGCAGTGCGCGGCGGTCAGGATCTTCGTCGGCGAGATCACGGAGCCGCCGCAGAAGAAGCCGATGTCGTCGCTGGTGGTGTCGGTGCCCCGGTCGTCGGAGTACCAGAGCTGGGCCATCCACGGCGCGGTGGTGATCGTCGTCGTGGTGCCGCCGATGATCTTCGGATTGATCGTTCTCGGGCTCGCGCTCGCGCTCAGGGACTCCTTGGCGCTCGACCCCGGTGTCTCGTCACCGGCGACGGCGAGAGGGGCGCGCTCCTTGAGCTCCTGGGCCGACATCGTCCTGGCGGGCGCGGGCGTCGGCGGCGTCTCCGCGGCCTGCGCCGAGGACAGGAACAGCGCGCCGGCGACGGCGGCGGCAAGTCCGGCCGCGGCGACGGGCAGCGCGATCCGTATCCGGCGTCTGTGACGACCGCCCCCTGACGTGGGTGTACCCACTCAAGTCCCCCCTAGGGATCAAGAAGTTCGAAGAAGTCCGCATCTGAAGATTGCGTGAAGGGCGAGATCTTATCCCGCCCCTACGACACGACCGAGGGCCGCCCCCCTTGTACGGGAGGCGGCCCTCGGTCGGTGTGCGGCGGAACTACGTCACACGTCGGACGTCAGTCGTCGGACGTCAGTCGTTGTTGCCCGTCGACGGCGTCGTCTTCTGGATCTGCATCAGGAACTCGCCGTTCGACTTCGTCTGCTTCATCTTGTCGAGGAGCAGCTCGATCGCCTGCTGCTGGTCGAGCGCGTGCAGCACCCGGCGGAGCTTCCAGGTGACGGCCAACTCCTCGTTGCCGAGCAGGATCTCTTCCTTACGGGTACCGGACGCGTCGACGTCCACCGCGGGGAAGATGCGCTTGTCGGCGAGCTTCCGGTCGAGCTTGAGCTCCATGTTGCCGGTGCCCTTGAACTCCTCGAAGATCACCTCGTCCATGCGGGACCCGGTGTCCACCAGAGCGGTGGCGAGGATGGTCAGCGAGCCGCCGTCCTCGATGTTGCGGGCCGCACCGAAGAAGCGCTTCGGCGGGTACAGGGCGGTCGAGTCGACACCACCGGACAGGATGCGGCCGGAGGCCGGGGCGGCGAGGTTGTACGCACGGCCCAGACGCGTGATCGAGTCGAGCAGCACGACGACGTCGTGGCCCAGCTCCACCAGACGCTTGGCGCGCTCGATGGCGAGCTCGGCGACCGTGGTGTGGTCCTCGGCCGGGCGGTCGAAGGTCGAGGAGATGACCTCGCCCTTGACCGACCGCTGCATGTCGGTGACCTCTTCCGGACGCTCGTCCACCAGGACGACCATCAGGTGGCACTCGGGGTTGTTGTGCGTGATCGCGTTGGCGATCGCCTGCATGATCATGGTCTTGCCGGTCTTCGGCGGGGCCACGATCAGACCGCGCTGGCCCTTACCGATCGGCGACACGAGGTCGATGATGCGGGTCGTCAGCACGCCCGGGTCCGTCTCCAGACGGAGGCGGTCCTGCGGGTAGAGCGGGGTCAGCTTGTTGAACTCCGGTCGCCCGCGCCCGGAATCGGGCGCCATGCCGTTGGTGGAGTCCAGCCGGACCAGCGCGTTGAACTTCTCGCGGCGCTCGCCGTCCTTGGGCTGACGTACCGCGCCGGTGACGTGGTCGCCCTTGCGCAGGCCGTTCTTGCGGACCTGGGCGAGCGAGACGTACACGTCGTTGGGGCCCGGCAGGTAGCCCGACGTACGGATGAAGGCGTAGTTGTCGAGGATGTCCAGGATGCCCGCGACGGGGATCAGGACGTCGTCGTCGGCGACCTGCGGCTCGGCGGCGCCGATCTCGTCACGCCCACGACGGCCACGGCGGTCGCGGTAACGGCCGCGACGGCCACGCCGGCCGTCGCCGAACTCGTCGTCGTCCTGCGGGCCGTTGTCGCGCTGCTGACGGTCCTGACGGCCACCGCTCTGCTGCTGGCCCTGCTGCTGGCCGCCGCCCCGCTGCTGCTGGCCGCCGCCCTGCTGGCCGCCGCCCTGCTGGTCGTCGCCCTTGCGACGGTCACCGCGGTCGCCGCGCTCACCGCGGTCGCCACGCTCACCGCGGTCGCGGCCGCGCTCACGGCGGTCGCGGCGACGGCCCTCGCCACCGTCGGCGTCGCCCTGCGGCTGCGCCTCGGTCTGCGCCGGGGCGGGCGTCTCGGTCTTCGGGGCGGCCTTCGCCTCGGCGACGACCGTCTCCGGGCTGCCCGCGTCGGCGGTGGCACGGCGGCGACGGCGCTCGGTGGGCGCATCGTTGCTGGCCGGCTGGCCGGGGATCTCGATCTGCTGCTGGGCCACGGCCTTCTCGGCGGGGGCCTCGGCCTTGGCGGAGTCCGCCTTCTTCTCGGCGGCCTCGTCACCGGTGCGCGCCTTGGAGGTGGCGCGGCGCTTGGGCTTGGTCTCGGCGGCGTCCGCGGCGGGGGCCGTCGCGGCCTTGGGGGCCGCTGCTCCGCCTCCCGCCTGCGCCTCCTTGATGACCTCGATCAGCTGGCTCTTGCGCATACGCGCCGTGCCCCTGATGCCGAGGCCGGATGCGACCTGCTGAAGCTCGGCCAGCACCATGCCCTCGAGGCCGGTACCGCGGCGCCGCCGGGAGCCGGCACCGGTGGCAGGCGCGGAGGCGTCCGTGGCGGGCGCGGCAGCGGTCTCCTCGACACGCGCGCCCATCAGATCGGTGGTGTCGCTCACGAAGGGTCCTTCCCTGGAGCGGACGTCGGCCTGTCTGGCTCGGCGACCGTTTGTGCTGTCCGACTTCGGTCCTTGCTGTGGCGAAGCCGGGGCGGTGGTCCGCCAAAGCGGCGGAAGAGTATTTGCTGGTGACGGCGCTACCGCGACGAGCCGTGACACCCAGTGTCACGCGGCGTGGTCGCACCAATTCCGGAGCGTGCCCTGTGGACCACTCAGCGTCGCTGTACTGCGTACTGCCCAGGTACGACGTACGGAACGCAGTGCGGCTTGGGGAGCTCCCGGAAGAATGTCTGTCCCGAAGCGGGACATGAAGCACCTCGCCATGGTGGGGTCGGGTGCAGACTTGAGGTTAACACTACCGGATCCAACAAACATTCCCCCTCTCGAAATCCGGCAACCGCGCGCTTAAATGTCGCCGGAGTGGCTGTCACCAGCGGGTGCGAGCGGCAGCACGCACGCGCCTTTCAGGTCCAGGGCCAGGCGGTTCGCGGCCCAGTCCGCGCCGGCCGAGGCCTCGATCTTGTCGGCCGTGCCCGCGTCGGCCAGCGCCATCACGGTGGGTCCGGCGCCGGAGATGACGGCGGGAATCCCGTCGGCGCGCAGCCGTTCCACCAGTGCCGCACTGTCGGGCATGGCCGGCGCGCGGTACTCCTGGTGCAGACGGTCCTCGGTGGCGGGCAACAGCAGTTCGGGGCGCCGGGTGAGGGCCTCGACGAGCAGTGCGGCCCGGCCCGCGTTGGCGGCGGCGTCGACGTGCGGGACGGAACGCGGGAGCAGACCGCGCGCGGTCTCGGTGAGCACCGGCTTCCCGGGCACGAAAACCACCGGAACGATGGAATCGGCGGGCTCCATCCTGATCGCCCGCGCGGCGCCGGACTCCATCCAGGACAGGGTGAACCCGCCCAGCAGACAGGCCGCCACGTTGTCCGGGTGGCCCTCGATCTCGGTCGCGAGCTCGAGCAGCGCCGCGTCGTCGAGCTTGTTCTCGCCGCCTATGGTCACCGCGCGCGCGGCGACGATACCGGCGCAGATCGCGGCGGAGGAGGAGCCGAGGCCGCGACCGTGCGGGATGCGGTTGGCACAGACGATCTCCAGGCCGCGCGGCTGGCCGCCCAGGACGTCGAAGGCGGTGCGCAGGGAACGGACGAGGAGATGCTTCTCGTCACGCGGAAGGGTCTCGCTGCCCTCCCCCGCGATGTCGATGTGCAGCCCGGAGTCGGCCACCCGGACGACGACGTCGTCGTAGAGTCCCAGCGCGAGGCCGAAGGCGTCGAAGCCCGGGCCGAGGTTGGCGCTGGTGGCGGGGACGCGCACCCGGACGGGGGCGGCACGGAAGGCGGGACCGGCCATCTCGCGATGACTCTCCTTGAGCTGCGGGACTGTCGAATGACATTCGATATGTACGGGAGACCTGTACGGAGAACCCTGGAGTCCGCGGCGACGACGCGGCTATGACACGGCGACGAACGCGGCGCTGCGGCATATGCGGCGGGCGGATTCAGTACAGCCTATCGAAGGAAGGTTCTGTGGCGACATAGGGCGCACGGGCGGCGCACGATGCGTGTCGTAAGCCCCCTGTGCACCCCTGCGCGGGAAAGCCCTCCGCGAGCCGCCTTCCGGCCGCCTGCGAGTCGCCCGCGAGTGCTTCGGGCGACTCACGGGCGACTCGCGGGCGACGTGCGGGCCGCTTACGCGAGACCGAGGCGCTCGGCCGCCGTCACCGCGTCGACCGGGACGGTGACGGGCTGCGGGGCGCCGGCGACGGCCCAGTCGGGGTCCTTCAGACCGTTGCCGGTGACGGTGCACACGATCTTCTGCCCCGGGTCCACCTTGCCCTGCTCGGCGGCCTTCAGCAGACCGGCCACGGACGCGGCGGACGCGGGCTCCACGAAGACGCCCTCCTGCGCGGCCAACAGCCGGTAGGCGCGCAGGATCTCACGGTCCGTCACCTCGTCGATGAAGCCGCCGGACTCCTCCTGCGCGGCCAGCGCGAACTTCCAGGAGGCCGGGTTGCCGATGCGGATCGCGGTGGCGATGGTCGACGGATCCTTGACGATCTCGCCGCGCACGATCGGGGCGCTGCCCGACGCCTGGAATCCCCACATACGCGGGGTCCGCAGGGCGATCTTGTCGGCGGCGTACTCCTGGTACCCCTTCCAGTACGCGGTGATGTTGCCCGCGTTGCCGACCGGCAGGACGTGGATGTCGGGGGCGTCGCCGAGCATGTCCACGATCTCGAAAGCGGCCGTCTTCTGGCCCTCGATGCGCACCGGGTTGACCGAATTGACCAGCGCCACCGGGTAGTTGTCGCTCAGCGCACGGGCGAGCGTGAGGCAGTCGTCGAAGTTGCCGTCGACCTGGAGGATCTTCGCGCCGTGGATGAGCGCCTGCCCCATCTTGCCGAGCGCGATCTTGCCCCGGGGGACGAGAACGGCCGACACCATGCCGGCCCGCACCGCGTAGGCGGCCGCGGAGGCGGAGGTGTTGCCGGTGGAGGCGCAGATGACGGCCTGCGCACCCTCCTCCTTGGCCCGCGTGATGGCCATGGTCATGCCGCGGTCCTTGAAGGACCCCGTGGGGTTGGCGCCCTCCACCTTGAGGTGGACCTCGCAGCCCGTGCGCTCGGAGAGCACCTGCGCGGGCACGAGGGGCGTGCCGCCCTCACGGAGCGTCACGACCGGCGTGCTGTCGGATACCGGCAGTCGGTCCCGGTACTCCTCGATGATTCCGCGCCACTGGTGGGTCATTGCTGGTTACTCTCCTTCAACCCGCATGATGCTTGCGACACCCCGCACGGTGTCGAGCTTGCGCAGCGCCTCGACGGTCCCGGTGAGGGAGGCGTCGGACGCGCGGTGGGTGACGACGACGAGAGAGGCCTCGCCGTCGCTGTCCTGTCGCCCTTGCTGGCGAACCGTATCGATGGACACCCCGTGCTCGGCGAACACGGTCGCCACCTGGGCGAGAACACCCGGTTTGTCGGCGACGTCCAGACTGATGTGGTAGCGCGTGACGACATCGCCCATCGGCGAGACCGGCAGGGCGGCATACGCCGACTCGCCGGGCCCCGTTGCCCCGCTGAGCCGGTTGCGGCAGACGGCGACGAGGTCGCCGAGCACGGCGGACGCGGTGGGAGCACCGCCGGCGCCGGGACCGTAGAACATGAGCTGCCCGGCCGCGTCCGACTCCACGAACACGGCGTTGTAGGCGCCGCGCACGGAGGCCAGCGGGTGGCTCAGCGGAATCATCGCGGGGTGCACGCGCGCGGTGACCGACCCGCCGTCCGCGGCCCGCTCGCAGATGGCGAGCAGCTTGATGGTGCAGCCCATCTCCCTGGCCGAGGCGAAGTCGGCCGCCGTCACCTCGGTCATGCCCTCGCGGTAGACGTCGTCGAGGCGCACGCGCGTGTGGAAGGCGATCCCGGCGAGGATGGCCGCCTTGGCGGCGGCGTCGAACGCCTCGACGTCGGCGGTGGGGTCGGCCTCGGCGTATCCCAGGGCGGTGGCCTCGTCGAGGGCCTCCTGGTACCCGGCGCCGCTGGAGTCCATCTTGTCGAGGATGAAGTTCGTGGTGCCGTTGACGATCCCGAGCACCCGGTTGACCTTGTCCCCGGCGAGGGACTCGCGGAGCGGCCGGATCAGCGGGATGGCGCCGGCGACGGCGGCCTCGTAGTAGAGGTCCTCGCCGTGCTCCTCGGCGACCGCGTGCAGCGCGGCGCCGTCCTGGGCGAGGAGCGCCTTGTTCGCGGAGACGACGGAGGCGCCGTACTCGAAGGCGGTGGTGATGAGCGTACGAGCGGGCTCGATGCCCCCGATGACCTCGACGACGACGTCGATGTCGCCGCGCTTGACGAGGGCGGTGGCGTCGGTGGTGACGAGGGCGGGGTCGATGCCCTCCCGGACCCGGGAGGGGCGTCGAACGGCCACACCGGCCAGTTCCACCGGGGCTCCGATCCTCGCGGCGAGGTCGTCGGCGTGCGTCGTCATGATGCGCGCCACCTCTGAGCCGACCACTCCACAGCCCAGCAGCGCCACCTTCAGCGGACGCGTACGCATCATCCGACCTCGTTTCCTCATACCGTCTACGGTTGTTTCCGGTTGACCCAGTCTCACTCACCGGACCGGAGTTTCTATCCCTGGTCCGGATCGTGAGACATGTATTTCATTTTCACCGGGGCGCCGGACAGGAGATCTTCCGCCCTTTCTTTCCGCGGCTCTTTCTGCGGTTCTTTCTCCCGCTCAGCCCACGTCGAGCCGCAACAGATCCTCCTCGGTCTCCCGCCGCACGATGACCCGCGACTCCCCCTCGCGCACGGCGACCACGGGCGGCCGCAGCACATGGTTGTAGTTGCTGGCCATGGAGCGGCAGTACGCGCCCGTGGCGGGCACGGCGATCAGGTCACCCGGTGCCAGGTCGGAGGGCAGGAACGCGTCCTTCACGACGATGTCGCCGCTCTCGCAGTGCTTGCCGACGACCCGCGCGAGCATCGGCTCGGCGTCGGAGGTCCGGGAGACCAGCGCGACGCTGTACTCCGCGTCGTACAGCGCGGTACGGATGTTGTCCGACATGCCGCCGTCGACGGAGACGTACGTACGCAGCCCGTCGAGAGGCTTGATGGTGCCGACCTCGTAGAGGGTGAAGGCGGTCGGACCGACGATCGCCCGGCCCGGCTCGACGGAGATACGAGGAGTGCGCAGCCGGGCGCCCTCACACTCACGGGTGACGATCTCGGTGAGCGCCTTGGCGATCTCGTGGGGCTCGCGGGGATCGTCGTCGCTGGTGTAGGCGATGCCGAGCCCGCCACCGAGGTCGATCTCGGGCAGCTCGACGCCGTGCTCGTCCCGGATGTCCTTGAGCAGTCCGACGACCCGGTGGGCGGCGACCTCGAAGCCGGACATGTCGAAGATCTGCGACCCGATGTGGGAGTGCAGCCCGATGAGTTCGAGCCCGTCGAGCTGAAGGGCCCGTCGGACGGCTTCCGCGGCCTGTCCGCCCGCGAGCGGAATCCCGAACTTCTGGTCCTCGTGCGCGGTGGCGATGAACTCGTGCGTATGGGCCTCGACGCCGACGGTGATACGGATCTGCACCCGCTGCCGCTTACCGAGGGACTGCGCGACATGGGCGACGCGCACGATCTCCTGGAAGGAGTCGAGGACGATACGCCCGACACCGGCCTCGATGGCGCGGTGGATCTCGTCGACGGACTTGTTGTTGCCGTGGAAGGCGATGCGATCGGCGGGCATGCCGGCGGAGAGGGCGGTGGTGAGCTCGCCGCCCGAACAGACGTCGAGGTTGAGCCCCTCCTCGTGCAGCCACCGCACGACGGCCCGGGACAGGAACGCCTTGCCGGCGTAGAAGACGTCGGCGTCGGCCCCGAAGGCGGTACGCCAGGCGCGGGCCCGTTCCCGGAAGTCGGCCTCGTCGAGGATGTAGGCGGGGGTGCCGTGCTCCTCGGCGAGGGCGGTGACGTCGACACCGCCCACGGTCAGCACACCGTCGGCGTTACGGGTGACGGTGTGCGCCCAGACCTTCGGGTGGAGGGCGTTGAGATCGGCGGGCGGGGCGGAGTAGTGCCCCTCCGGAAGGACGTCGGCGTGACGGGGCCCGGCGGGGTGGGCGGAACGGCTCATCGTGGGCGTGCTCTTTCAGAGATGGTCGGGTGCGTCGATGCCGAGCAGGGACAGGCCGCCGGCCAGCACCGTCCCGGCGGCTTCGGCAAGCGCGAGCCGGGCACGGTGGGCGGCCGAGGGTTTCTCCTCACCACGGGGCAGGACGGTGGGAAGAAGAGGGGTGAGTGCGTCGGCCACGGCGACGAGGTGCCGGGCGAGCCGGTCGGGAGCGTGCTGGGTCGCCGCCGCGGCCAGGATGCGGGGATGGTCGGCGAGGGCGATCTCCAGTTCGCGCACGTCCTGGACGTCTCCGGGGTGTGCGTCGAAGCCGAGGTCGGCGGCGTTACGGCCGAGCGCCCGGGTGCGGGCGTGGGCGTAACGGACCCGGAAGAGCGGATTGCCCTCCCGCTGGGACAGGTGCTCGGCGGTGATCCGGGGCCGGTCATGAGCGGCCGGGTGCAGAAGAGCCCAACGACCGGCGTCGCGACCGAGAGGAACGGGATCGGCCGGGGCGGCGGGGACGGGCCGCACATTGACCTCGAGCGGAGCCGGCGCCTCGGGCGTGCCGTACACGTCGACCTCGGCGCCGAGCACCTCGGTCCACTCCCGCTCGGGGCGCGCCACGCAACTGGTACGGACGAGGGCGCCCTGCGAACGCAGCACACGCGCGAGGACGTCCATGACGACGACGGCGCGGACCTCATGAGCGGCGTGCAGCTGCACGAGCTGCCCGGTGGGCCCCTGGGCGTACCCGTACCTCGCCCCGCTCCGCAGGATCTCCCGCACCAGCGCGGCCGACGCCTGCGCCCTGTGCAGGCTGATATTGAGGAACCCGGGCCCGGTGACGACGACGTCACTGACACCGGCGGCGCCGAGAAGATACGGCCGGAGCACCTCGGCGACCCGCTGCGGCGGCTGCCCGGCCGGCCGCGCGAGCTGGAGGGCGATGTTGGTCGCGTAGTCCCCACACCCGCCGGGCCCCGGAGCGGTGACCACGACCCGCCCCGGCACGACCACACTCAGCTCCCCGTCATCGACAGCACGACGCACCGCGCGCAGCACGGTACGGGAGAGCTCGACGGGAGTCACGGCACAAGCGTAGGGGAGGAGGGGGGTGGGTAGGCGACCCGGTTTACCAGAGGTCCGGGATGTGGACGCGGCGGGGCTGGGGCGGGGCGTCGGCTGCGGGGGCGGGGCTTGGCTGCCGGGGGGAGAGAGCGGGCGGGACGTCGGCCGCGGAGGGGGCATGCCGCCGGCTGGGGAGGGGGCGGGGCGTTGGCTGCGGCTGCGGGGGCCCGGCTGCGGAGAGGAACGCCGGCCGCGGAGGGGGGCGGGGCACTGGCACGGGCCGCGCAGACCGCCACAGGCAAGGGTGCCGGGCGAAGGGTTCGGGCAGCAACGGAACCACTGGGACGCACGCACGCACGCACGGAGCAGGACGCACGCACGGTCAGGGACCGGACGTGACGAAACGGGCCGCACGGAAACGGAAAGGGACGGACCTTCGACCTACCGACGCCTACCTACGACCCACAGATGCGCGGCCTTGCGTCGGACCTGCAGAAGGGTGTCACTCGACCCCTGAGCCCGCACCACCCGGCCCTGCGCCTTTCCCCGCCCCCACGCCTTCCCCTGACCCGAGCACGCCCCCGAGCCCCCTCTCCAGACCCGGACCGTCCGTACGCTCCATCAACTCCCTTACGACGGAGACGAGTTCGGCAGGGTCGAAGGGCTTGGCAAGGAACGCGTCGACCCCGACCTCGAGACCGGCCTCGACCTCGTACTGCGTACAGGCGCTGATGACGACAAGGGGCAGATCACGCGTCCGCGGATCAGCACGCAGCCGAGCGGCGGTACGCAACCCGTCCAACCGGGGCATGACGACATCGAGCGTCACGAGATCGGGCTGCACCTGATGAACGACATCCAGACACTCGACACCATCGCCCGCGGTCACGACCTCGATGCCCTCCAGCTCGAGATTGACCCTGATCAGCTGCCGGATGACCTTGTTGTCGTCCACAACAAGCACCCGGCCCGACGCGCCTGGCACAACTCGAGAGTAGGTCCGGACCGGCCACCGCGTCCGGGTTTTCCCCACTTCCACCCCGTGCGGGCGACCCACACCCCTCCCCGGACCCGCAGAAACCCGTTCATGAACACCCCGAGCGAGCTGGTAGTGTTCTACCCGTCGCCGCGAGCAACACCTCACGACCGACACGCCCCCGTAGCTCAGGGGATAGAGCAACGGCCTCCGGAGCCGTGTGCGCAGGTTCGAATCCTGCCGGGGGCACCCTTCATACGGTGCCCAAAGACCCCGTCACCAGCGGAAACGCTGAGGCCGGGGTCTTTGCGTATGTGCAGGCAGATGCAGCCCGAAGCGGCCGTATGTCGGCGACCGTGGACGAGGCGTGGACGGGATCTTGAGACATTCCCGCAGGTGGCGCAGCGCATCGAAGTCGAGCAGCCGCGCTGCTCGCTATCGTCGTCCCGGCAGTGGATGACGTCGAGGGTGGGAAGACTGACGACCGCCGCCGGCGGGCAAATGATCGGACGAGGTGGGGGATCTCGTGGACGTGACCACGCTTGCAGTTGCGCTCATCGGCGTCGGAGGAACGTTGGGTGGAACCCTGGGTGGGGCATTGCTCAGCCAACGCGTCACCCGGGAGCAGAACCAGCGCGCCGATCGTGAACGGGCAGAGGACCGCCACGACCGAGCGCAGGAAGCCAGGCGGGATCTCTATGCCCGTTTGAATACCACGGCTCGCGCTTACCGGGTGGCTGCCCGAGACGCAGTCCTGGCGGCCGAGCGCGGTGAAAGCGCCGAACCAGCAGTCCTCAATGCCGCGAAGGAAGCCTGGGCAGAGCAATATTCCTTGGCCCAGATGGCTCTACCGAAGGACGTCAACGAGATCGCCTCTTCCCTCAATAGGGCACTCGGAGTCGGGTACACCGTGGTGAAGCAATTGGCGAGCAGCCCTGCCCCAGACAGGTCGTACAACCGGGCCAAGGACTGGTTCAGCGGCCCCCTGTCCGACGGGGTGTATCTGCTGCGGGTCACCCTGCGCCATGATCTCGGCGTCGAGGTCGAGCCTGACTTCGAGCACACACGTACCCGGATGCAAGCTGTGCTCGATAACGAGCGAAGGAGCCTTGAGCGCCTGCTCTCCTCCGAACAGGCACAGGCCGGGTGAACGACGAGGCTCCCGAGCATCATTCGGGCTTCGGAGACGCCCAAGTACTCAAACCTTTGGTGTCGCCATCGGCGGGACCTGGCGCCAGGCCTGGCGATGACGAGCAACGCTGTACACCTGCTCGACCTGTTCGGCCGTCAGCACCCCGGAGAGCGGCGCCAGTGCTGCCACCTGACGCTCCTGGTACACGCGCACGCTGAGCTGTGTGGCAACCACCTTCAGATCGGTCACGCCGACAAAGACGAGCACGGGCTCCACCGGGACGCGAAAGCCGCAGTAGTGCTCAAGCACTCGAGCTACTCGCTTCGCTTCCGCCCGGCTCTTGCGTGCGTAGGGGGCTGGCTTTCCGTGATTGACCTTCACAGAATCGTCGCCGACCCATACGGCCTTTTTGTGGTGGTGCTTGGTGTTGATGCTGAACACGCCGCCGGGCCCGATGAGCAAGTGATCGACGTCCACCTTGTCGGCCAGGGGGATGGAATGCAGGACCCGCCAGCCGTGACCCGCCAAACGGTTCAGCTCGGCTCCCACTCGCCTCTCCCCCGCCAGTCCCTTGCGCCAGGAGTCCCACTCTGTCCGACGACGCAAGAGCTGTGAGACGAGCCGCTCAATCAGACCCACGCCAGATTTGTCGAGCAGGTCCCGGAGGGACTCACCAGGCCGGTTGGTGGACAGGTCGTCGGCCGACGTCAAAGGCGGCAGCATGGGGCGCGTTTCAGCCTCAGGTGCCCCCTGCGGCATGACCGACTCGGAGTCGTTCCGTAAGTGGCGTGTCACCACAGCAATCACGTCGTCGCGATACTCGGCGACCAGGACCGTAATGTGCCCTGTCCTGACGTCCGCCCAGCCGACCGCGGTGCCATCCGGCAGGTTCGCGTACAGACGATCCTGTCCGTACCGCTTCCAGCGCGTCGCCCTCAGCTCCACGAGCCCCCCTCGTCCGCTCTCGGCTCGAAGCATCGCAGCAGGTAGCGCCCAAAACGAGAGAGGCCCCGGACAAGATGCCCGGGGCCTCGGTGGGGTGCAGGGTGTCTCACTCGTACTCGCGCAGAAGGTCCTCGATACGCCGGTTGGCGACGTCCTGCCGTCCGTCGATGCACTTCGCATAGCGGGTCAGCAACACCTCGACGCTGTTGCCGGCGCGCTCGGCGACCTCGGTCGGGTCGACACCAGCATTCAGCCAGGTCGACAGGGCCGAGTGTCGAAGGTCGTATGGCCGACTCGCGAGCGGCGAGGAGGCAGCGGCCGGCGGGAGCGCGAGGAGCCGGGCCTCCTGCCACACGCGGTAGTAGGTCGAGGACGGGACGACCGAACCTTTCTCGCTGAAGAACAGGCGCCCGTCGTCCGCCGTGCCAAAGGTGACTAGGTGCTCACGGAACACGGCAACGAGGTGAGGCGGAATAGGTACCCGCCGGATGTCCTCGGTCGGCCGGTTCTTCAGCCCGCGGTCATCGTGGGTCTCGCCCGAGTCGGTCCACTGCTTGCCGACCGACGGGCGGGTCCGGTGGAGCAGCGCCGAGCCCCAGCCCTGTACTGGGAGGATCAGGTCCGTCTCCGCGAGGCCGACCGCTTCAGCCGGCCGGAGGCCACCGAAGTACATCGCGGCGAACAGACCAACGAGACGACGGCCGCGGGCACGTCGGTATCCGCCCACGTAGGAGACGGCCGCCAGTAGGTTGCGAGCCTGCTCCGGGTTGGCGACTACGCGCGGGTCCACCTGATTGGACACCTTCGGTTTCTGCCAGCGAACCGCGGTGATGGGGTTCTCGCGCAGCTCCCCCAGGTCGACCGCGTAGTTCGCGGCATTGACGAGCGTCCGACGCTTGCGCCGCACGGTCTCTGCCGCTGCCGCCGTACCGTCGAGCTTGAGCTTCAGCGAGTCGAGGACCGCGCGGGCCGTGGCGGGCTCAGCAAGATCGGCGAGCGGTCGGGAGGCCTTGGACACCCAGTGCAGAACGTTCCGCACGTCGTCCGGGACTTCCCGATCGTCGGGCCCCGGCAACACGAAGGCCCAGTTGCGCAATGCTTTGCGGATCACCTCATCGGACGGCCGTCCGGCACGCTCGTCGAGGAGCTCCAGCGTCACGCTGGTGAGGGATTCATTGATGCCGTCCCTCGTATTGGGGGCGGCATGGGGCCACTTCATGGCGAGGTATCTGAGGGCGAAGGCGTACCAGGACACGGCCGACTTCTTCTCTTCCATCGAGGCCGGGAGGCCCGACTCGGTGTCGAACTCTTCACCGTCGCGCATCGCTCGCATGAGCTTCGTGCGGAAGTGGTCGGCGAGCGCCTTCGTGCGGAATGACTCCGAGAGCACATTGCCGGCAACGGACCAGCGGACACCGTACGAGGGCGTTTTGGTGTCCCGCTTGCGAACCGCCCAGACCTTCACGTCAAGGGACTTCACGCCGCTGCCTCCAGCTGTCGAAGCCACGTGGTGAAGTCGCTACGCCATACCCGGAGCTCTCCGTTGGGCAGCTTGAACGCGGCCGGCCCGTATCCCAGCTCCCGCCAGCGGTAGAAGGTGCGGCGAGAGACGCCGCCCAGCTCGTCCAGGACCTGGCGAACGGTCATCAACTCGTCGCGACGGGCGTCCATGTCGGTTCTCCTTCCGTTCCGGGGGCGGGTTCGAGGGACGCGGACAGCCAGGCTTCGGCGCGGGAGAGGCCGGTTCCGGCGAAGACCCAGTGCGAGAGGACGAAGGTCGTTTCCGTCGGCTCTGTCTCTCCCACCGGGGCGACCTGTGCGCGTCGCCAGTCGGCGCGGGCGGTGCGGAGCGCGCCGAGGGTGGTGGAGTAGCGCCGGGACTTGGTGGAGAAGTGGCCGCGGAAGCCGAGCATGTGCGCCCAGGCGCGTAGGCGGAGCTCGGCGAGCTCGGGGCGTGCGCCGAGGGTCCAGGCAACGCGGATCATCCGTCGGGCGTGGTCGGAGATGCGTGCTTGGGCGAGCTCGGCGAGGAATTTGAGCGGGCGGTCGAGGGTGCCCGTTGCCGTCTCGGCCCCCTTGGTGGCGTACTTCGCGATGTACGAAGCGACGGCTCGTTCGGTGAGCTCTTGGCCGTCGTCGAAGTCGGCGGATCGGATCGTGCGGACGTCGAGTTGGCGGCCGAAGGCGAAGGTATGGGCGCGTCCCTCGATGGTCGGGCCGTCGACGCGGGCGGCGGCGGCCGCGGCTTGGATGGCGTCCGTCAGGAGCTCTGCCGTCGCCCAGCCCGGCGGTGAGGTGTCGCCGCCTTCCGGGCCGTCGATGCGGATGACCGCGTGGAAGTGCACAGCACCGCGCTTTTGGTACTCGGCGACCTTGGCGAAGGAGACGCGGGCGTGGTCGCGGAAGGTGCGTTGGGTGAGGCTGGCGCGCTTGGCGATCTCGCGGCGGAGGTAGATGGAGAAGCGCCGCCAGAGGGGCCCGGCGTGGGCGTTCCAGAGGACGGCCGCTTCGTAGTCGTACCGGTCCGGGTCGAGGGGCGTGCCTAACTTGCTGTCGTTCTCGTCGTGGCGGGCACCGCAGCGGCAGGGGCGGCCGTCGGTGCGGCGGTTGTGGACCGGGCCGAAGCCGGGGGCGGTGAAGGTGGCGAAGACGCGCGGGTGTGTGGCGACCTGGTCTGAGGTGCCTTTGCCGCCGCGGAGTCCGGCGGTGATCAGGTGGTAGGTGTCTCGGCGGTAGGTCTCGGCGCAGGCCGGGCAGCGGGTGGCGCGGCGGTTGTTGCAGCGGACTAGGAGTTGGCCGGCCGGGAGGGCCGACGAGTCGAGGTGGTGCAGGGTGCGGCCGATCTCGCCGGTTGCGGTGTCGAGGGCGTATTCGGTGCGGTGGCCGTCGAGGCGGACGGGGTGGGTGCAGCCGCCCAGGCCGGAGAGTTGGCGGGCCAGTTCGGGCATGGTGCCGAGGGAGGCCAGCATGGAGAGTTCCGCCAGCGGGGGCAGAGTCTGCCGGGTGATGATGGGTGTTCCTTTCGGCTGTTTCTGCGGTTGGGAGGGACGGCCCCGGGGCGGCGGGATGCTTGGCGGCGTTTGCCGCCCCGGCGGCCGGTCAGCGCCTGTTGGCGTTGCTGAGCAGGGAGCGCAGGACCACGGCGGCGATGGCCACGGAGATGGCCGTGAGGGCGACGGCCGCCAGGAGCGCGGTGAGGACTACTCCGCCGACCAGGACGGCGGCGACCGGGCCCGCGTAGGGGCTGAGCGAGCGGCCGGCCGTGGGCGCCGGGTAGTGGTGCTGCGGCTGGTGGGTCAGGGTCGACGGCGGAGCGGGGACGTCGGGCAGCTTGGGGCGGAACATGGTTGAGCTCCTCTCAGCGGTTGTCGCCGTTGACGACGCCGACCCCGGAGCGGGTGCCGGACTCGATGGCGGGGGCGAGGAAGGTGTGGGAGAGCCAGAAGCCGAACAGGGCGATCACGACGGCGACCCACATGCGGACGCCCAGGAACTTGATCGCGGCCCAGGCGATGACGCCGAGGACGAAGACGAGCGGGAGCGAGACGGTCACGGGGCCTCCTCAGCGGACGCGGCAGCGGTGGGTGCGGGCGGCGAGTTCGGCGGCGGCGCGGGTGTCGTAGTCGTTGGAGAGGTCGCAGCGCGGGGCGGTGCACACGGCGGTGTGCTTCTCACGGCCGCGCCCGTCGTAGGCGGTGCCGACCTGGACGGGTCCGATGCGGACGACGTTGCGGAAGCGGCGGTTGGCGGGCATCAGGGCAGCTCCTTCGGGTCGTTGTGGTTCTCGCCGGTGAAGTCGGCGGCGTGGTCGGCGAGCCAGTGCAAGATCTCGTCGCCCTCGTACTCGTCGGCGGTGAGGATCACCGGTTCTGCGATGAGCACGGCTTCGGTGAGGCGGTTCTGACGTGTCAGCTCGGCGGCGCGCTTGAGCGCGCGGAGCGTGGACGGACGCAAGGTGGAAAGTCCTCCGGGATCAGGTGAGTTGAGTAGCGATGGCTTCGGCGAGCGGGAGCGGGACGCCGAGGCGGTTGCGAAGGGTTGGGGTGTCGATGTCCGTCCCGGTCCGGGTCCGGTGGTCGTCGGCGACCTTGCGGGCGAGTGCGACGAGCGCGGGCGGGACAGGGGCGGCGGCCGGCGGTGCGGGCGGCTGCGGGGTGGCGGTGGGCAGCTCAGGCGCGGTGGGCATGACCGGCGGGGCGGGTGCCTCGTCCTGGTCGGGTACCGGCACCTGGTCGCGGGCCGGGGTGTCGTGGGCGAGGAGGGTTCCTCCGGAGAAGGCGACCGCGGGCCATCCGGCGACGAGGATGCGCAGCCAGGCGGGGACGTCGCCGAGGTCGAGGAGCCCGGCGGTGGCGACGTTGGCCCCGAGTGACGCGGCCAGGGCGACGGTGAACCAGCACCAGCCCGAGGCTTTCGCCGTACCGGAGCGCAGCCGTCGCCAGGCCGCGACGAGGAGCAGGTCAACGCTGATCGGATAGGCCCACGCCTTCCAGCCGTCCTGTCCGGCCGCCGCGGCGAGATCGTGCAGGTGGGCGAAGGAGAGCGCGGCAGCGATGGCCGCCTGGACCAGAACCGGGTCGACTCGGATCCGGTGGGTGCGCATCACTCACTCCCCCGCTGTTTCGGAGGCCAGGCGCGCGGTGGGTATCGGGTCGGGGGTGTCGAGGGCGACGGGCGGGACGTACGGCCGGAAGGGCGTGAGCGCCGGGACGTCCGGGGCGAGGTGGGCCGTGTCGCGGCAGGTGGCCGCAGCGGCGGCGAGGGACAGGTACGGGGTGCGGATGCGGGACCAGCCGCCGGAGGTGTCACCGGCCACGGCCAGGCCCGGCAGCTCGGCGGCGATGGCGCAGGAGGCGTAGACCGCTTCAGGTGCGATGTCGCCGAGTGCCATCTTGGCCGAGGCTTCGTCGTTGACGCGGTGGCAGACGCGGCCGGTGAGTTGGGCCCGCAGCATGGTCGCGCCTTTGCCCAGCTCTGCGCCGAAGCGCTGCCCGCACACCTCCAGGTAGATGCCGGCCGCGCGGCCGAGCTGGGCGAGGCGGATGAGGTGCGTGACCATCTCGTCGCGGCGTTCCTCGTCCTTGCGCGTGGCGACGAGGAAGAGTTCGGCCACCTCGTCGACGAACAGCACGACGGAAACGGGACGTTCACTCTCAGGCAGGCCCCAGATGTCAGAGGTGATCTCCTCGTCGGGTGTGCCGGGGGCGATGCCCTGTCGGGCCTTGATGAGGTCGTATCGGTCCTCCATTTCCTTGACCAGGACGGGCAGCAGCTCGGCCGCCTCGTCCGGGTCGGTGGCCAGCGCGGTGAAGCGGGAGGCGAACGGGGCAAGCTCGACACCCCGCTTGCAGTCGACGCCGACCAGGGCGACAGGCTGCCGCGCGAGCCCGGCAATGAGGTTCCGCAGGTACATGGACTTGCCCGACAGCGTCGCGCCGAGGACCAGTTCATGCGGTACGGCGCGGTAGTCCCGTAAGAACGCCGTGGCGTCCTCCCGCAGTGCCACCGGCACTTTGAGGAACCCGCCCTCGATCCGTCGGGGCATCCGGACCTTGCGCAGGACGTCGAAGCCGATGAGCCGCAGTTCGACGACACCGGGTTTCACGTCCTTCACGTACACCGCGTGCACGCCCCAGGCGTGGCGGAGCCGTTCCGCCGAGGCGGCGACGTCCGCGGGTTCCTGGCCAGGTGCCAGACGGAGCCGGACGCGCAGGCCGGTCGTCGTGGGCCGGATGATGCCCCGACGGGGCGGGACGGGACGGATCTCCCGACGGCTGGTCGCCCTGATGGCCAGCACCCGCAGCCGGGACGGCGCGACGGTCAGGCCGCACGCGTCCATGGTCGAGGAGTACGAGGCCAGCAATCGGGCCACCGAGACCGGCAGCCCGACCGTGGACCAGTACGCGGCCGGGTTGGCGTGCCGGACGTAGGCCGCGCCGCCTATCGCAGCGAGCGGCGCGCCCAGCTCGGCCAACGTGATCAGGTCCGTCACGACGATCAGCCCGCCTGAGCGACCGAGACCGGGAAGGCACCCGGCGCGATCGCGGTGGCGCGGTAGGCGATGCCGTGCCGCTGCTGGCCGTTGAACACGCTCTCCCACGGCCGGGCGATGAGCCCCGGCAGGGAGACCGGAGCGCCGACGGTCAGGCCCTCCGTCACACCGCTTTCGGGAACGGTGACCTGGATGAGGGACGAGTCCCCCTCGTCGATGAAGACGACGCCGACGGTCATCAGCGCCTCACCGCTCACGGTGTCCTTGGCGATCTCGCCGGTCTGCCGGTCACGCACCTTCGGTGCCGGCGCTTCGGTGAGCAGGATCGTCGCGGTCGAGGCGTCAACGCGGATCACACGCACAGAGATTTCTCCTTTGGAGTCGACCAACTCGCCACCTGACAAGTTGACTTAGCAAGTTTGAAGTTAGAGATGCCAGGTTGACTTGTCAAGTGATTCCCGTGCCGTCAACGAGCGGCGCCGGTACCGCAAGCGCACCATGAAGCCAGTCGGCACAGAGGAGGGCGGGACATGGGCCGAAGAGACCGCGCTCAAGGTCCACAGCCATGGGATCCACGTGACTCGCAAGGGTCCACGCCACCACCGGACGGCTGGCCGACACCGCCACAGCGGCCCACGCCAAGCAGCCCACACCAGGGCGGGCCGCCGCCTCAACCGAAGAAGCGACGACGCGTCTTCCTGTGGCTCTTTCTTGCCGTCCAGCTCTTGTTCCTGATCTGGGTGATCACGGGTGCTTCGACCGCCAGCGGCACGCCCGAAGACTGCCGAAGCCTGACAGGCGACGACCTGAAGCTGTGCGAAGACGCGAGCGAAGTCGGAACGACAATCGGCGTAGGGCTCGTCATCGGCCTATGGGCGGCCGTGGACGTCATCCTCGGCTTCACATACGTGGTCTACCGGCTCGCCAGCCGACGCGCCTGAGACGAGCAGCCGCACTACGCGGCGCGCGTGACCCGCACATCCTGACAGCTCAGCCGAGTCGGTAGGTATCTTCGAGTTCCTGCCCATCAGCAGGAAGCAGCACGTCAGAAACCTGCAAAGCCTGGCCGGACGCATCTCGGGCGACGACCAGGACGCTGAGAACGGGCACTCCATCAGGCAGACCAAGGAGCTCAGCCTCACCGGCATCCGGCATCCGGGCCGAGACGCGCTCCGTCACATGGTCGAATCGGACCTTCTTCCGGCCCTCAAGGTGTTCCCGGACGCCGACGTCCAGCGGCTCGACGCCCCCCAACTCGGTGCCCTCGACGAGGCCCGCCGGGAAGTACGAGGACGCGAGTTCAACAGCCTCGCCATCCGCCTCGACCAGGAACCGGCGCATCAGAACTTTGGCCCGCTTGGGCAACCCGAGCACGGAGGCCACACGCGCCGGAACCGGCACCTGGTCCACCACAACCAGGCGTCCAGGAGTCCGCGACTCATCCCGCTCCAGCACTTCGCGCCCGCGGCGTTCCTGGTGCTCGACGTCGGCCGGCCGTCCGCGCACGATGGTGCCGTAGCCCTGCCGGGACTCGATCCAACCGTCTCGTTTCAGCAGCTCAAGGGCGCGCACGACGGTAGGGCGGGACATTCCGAACGCTTGGACCAGCTGATTTTCACTGGGGACCTTCGTGCCCGGCGGGTAAGTGCCGTCCTCGATGCGCTGCTGGATCGTCTGCGCGAGACGTACGTACTTCGGCGCCTCCACTTCATACGCCATGCACGCCGCCCGTCAGAATTGGCCAAGTCAACTGGTCAACCAGACTAGCGACAGTACATATAGAAAAGAACCCGGCTCCCCCTTCAGGTCGGCCAGGCATCGGCCATCACGAAGGAGACGACCGTCCCGCCGAAGCGACTGGGCCCCGAGTGCCAGGACTCGGCAATAGAGTCGACGAGGAGCAGTCCGCGCCCGTGCGCGTCGACGGCGTCAGGCTGCCGCAGCCTCACCCTGGCCGGGAAGCCGGCGTTGTGCACCTCGACCTTGAGCGAGGCCCCATCCCGGAACCACTCCACCCGGACACGCCACACCTCGTCGGACCGACCGTAGACGATGGCGTTGGTCACGAGTTCCGAGATCATCAGCACGCAGTCGTCGACCGAACAGGCCGGGTTGTACGGGGCGATGAACTTCCGGAACCAACGCCTGGCCAGGTGCACGGACTCGGCGACGGGATACAGGGTCATCGCCCCGAGTCGCGGCGAGTCCTCAGAGGGATAGCGATCGATCGTAAAGGCCATCCGTGCTCACTCCTTGCCGCTGCCGTCACAGTCGAGGCAGCGCCGTTTCGATGCGGCACGGGCACGGTCGTCGACGGTGGACAGCACGAGAGCCGTGCGCGAGCTGACGCGTTTCCAGCCCCGCCCACGGCATCCTCGGCAAGCTAAGTGCGCGCCTTGCTCCGGCCGCTGACCCGTCACAACGTGCCCCCTTCATTAAGTGGCCTTAGCCACTTAATGGATAGTGGCATTAGCCACTCACGCGGCGCAAGCGAAACTTCCAACTGATGCTCCATCAGGTGCGCTCAGGTGAGGGGGTAGCCCTGCTCGAACGCCCAGCGCTGTGGCGGGTACGTGGCTTCGGCGAACTCCAACGGCCGGTCCTGGAGGTCAAAGACGACGTGGTGCACGATCAAGACCGCTGATCCGGACTCCAGTTGCAGGTCTGCCGACTCCTCGTCGGTCGTCTGCCGGGCGCACATCCGGTCCTCGGCGTAACTCCCCTGCCGCCCCGTCATGTTCTCGACGTACATCAGGGTGCCCTCTTGGATCCGCTCCGGTTCCAGGAGCTTGGGCGCCCGCTGCCCGACATCCGGCGCGAACCACGAAGTGGACAGGGTGATGGGCCCGTCCTGGTTGTTCGTCACGCGCCGACGGTGCACGGCCCGCCGATCTTTCACCAGGCCCAGCGCCTCAGCGACGTGGTCCGGAGCATCCAACCAGCCGGCCGAGGTAATGACCGCGTACTCACCAGGGGTGTAAATCTTCCCCGTCTGTCGCGCCCGCCCGTACAACTCCCGTGCCCTGCGGTTCACTTCAAGGCTGCGCACGTACGTGCCAGAACCCTGCCGCTTCTCCACGAGCCCCTGGTTGCTCAGGGCCTCCAACGACCGCGCGGCCGTCGGCCTGGACACCTTCCAGTTCGTCGCAAGCTGCCTCTCCGAGGGCACCTCGTCGCCCGGCCTGAGGTCGCCCCGAAGGATCTGATCGCGGATGTAGTGAGCGATCTGGAGATACTTCGGTTGCGCCTCTTCGATCTGAGGCATGTCCCCTCCTTGTCCAAGTGGCTATGGCCTCTAGCCACTATAGGGTGAGTGGCCAGACCCCGAACCCGTAATGTTGCGCACATGACGCGGTTGATCGTCGCAGCAGGAGGAGGGGGCGACGCAGTCGCCGCCGCAATGCTTGACGCCGCCTTGTACGGCGCCGACGGCCAGGCGGTGATCCTCACCTACGCATGGGACCGCCTGTTGGTCGACCCGATCCCAGGCCCCCGCAGCCCCGCCGACTTCACCGGACTCGAACCGCTCACCCCATCTGTCTGGTCGGTACCGGCCGAAGCCCGCCCGATCGCTCCAGCTGGCTCCACACTCCCCCGGCTTGCGGCAGAGCTCCCGCACACCTTTGCCCTGATCGATCCGCATCACGGTATCGAAGGCGTCACGCGCCAACTCGAAGAGCTGATCAGCCACTTGAGGCCGGACTCAATCGACCTCCTGGACGTGGGGGGTGACATCCTCGCGCGAGGCGATGAGCCCACGCTCAAGAGCCCGCTTGCCGACGCTCTGACTCTGGCCGCGTGCTGCCAGGTGAACGCTCCCGTGCGGCTCCTCGTCGCAGGCCCTGGCCTAGACGGTGAACTTCCACTCGACGAGGTACGCACCCTGCTTGGCTCCCTCGTCCACACCTTCACCGCGAAGGACGCTGAGCCGGTCAGCGCAGTCCTGGAGTGGCACCCGTCCGAGGCAACCGGGATGCTCGCAGCGACAGCCCGAGGAATACGCGGCATCTGCGAAGTCCGGGATGCGGGACTCCCCATCCCACTCACGGACGCCGGCCCGACGGTCCACGAAGTCGACCTGGACGACGCCCTGAACCGCAACGAGCTGGCCCGCGCCATCCTGTCGACCACCACCCTGGACGAGGTCGAAGCGCACAGTCGCGAGATCTGCGGCTACTCGGAAATCGACTACGAGCGCAACAAGGCCGCGTGGCTCAAGGACCAGCCGGCGGTGAATCTGGATCCCAGCACCGTGCTGCCCGAGCTCGACGAGTTCGAGGACGAGGCCCGAAGCCGCGGAGTCACCCACACGACGTTCCGCCGGCTCACCGAGGCTTTGGGCATGCCCGGCAGCCAGCGCGAAGACCTCCGGGCACTGCTCATCCATTGCCGACCGAAGCGATACACAGCGCCCCTCTGGGAACTGTCAGCCGTCGAGGACGAGACGCAACCACGATGAGCGTCTTCAGGAGCGATCTCAGCCTGGATGCACGGGACGCCACCGGCACCGGAGCGGAAGCCGATGTGGCCCTGAATCTGGCGACCGGCAACATCAGGTTGTCGATCCTCTGGACGCAAGACATCCAGCTCTCAGCCGACGACGCCGACCAGGTAGCCGAAGACCCCCAGCGAGCAGCCGCGGAATCCCGAAGTCTCGCGATGCCCAAGGAAGCTCAAGCCACCGAGGACCCGACAGGCCCACCAGCAGCCTGAGTTACAACCTTCTTCACGGGTTCAAGGCGTCTCGCTCCGCTCCCCGCGCGCGGCCCGGCCCCCGGCCGGGCCTGCGCTCCTGTCTCCGCCCCGCTCCAGCCCGGCCGGCGACCGTGCCGCGCGCACAGCAGTTAGCCGTCTACTGCCAGCAAAGGGGTACCTCGTAGCCAGAGCGGGTCAGCTCACGGAGTCACTTTGGGCTGAGCAATGTCGAGTCTTCGATCAGAGCACTCCGAAGAACGACAGGAGGGAGGCGGATCCGACGAGGGTTCCGCCGAATGCATAGCACCCGACTCTCACAGCGTCCTGCTTGCGCTCACCTGGCTTGTGGCTCAGCCACGCGATTCCGATCCCGACGAGGACGGAGAAGAGGAAGCAGCTTACGAAGATCAGGAGCTTAACGCCGTACAGCAGTACCAGCACCTGGAGGCTGAGTGGAGGGGGTTCCACGGTCCGAAACCTTTCCCTGGCGGGTGGTCGGACCTCCGGCACGTAGCACTCAGCCGACCACCACGTGACAGACGTGTGATCTCGCTGAGGCCGTGCCGACGTTCAGGGTCTCGTGCCTTGCCAGGGCGCCTCGGGGCTGTACTCCGCTCTTGGGCCGTGCTCGTGACCTCCACTGGAATGCCTCCAGTAGGGCCTCTCACCTTCCAGGCGCACGCGACCACGCTCGTAACCAGCAGTAGGTGACAAGGAGCCGCTAACTCGGTACGCCGGTACCCCAGTTCGCGCAGACCCAAGTGTACCTAAGCCGGGGGGTGATGGTTCAAGGACGTGATGGAGGAGGGGAACCGCCCTGCACAGACCCGGGAGAGGTGGGGGCGGCAGAGCCCCCCGCGCGGGTTGCTCTGGTTGACGGCACACCGGATAGCGTGGTTAAGGCCGGTGGGGGTGCAGCGAGGCACACGCGTGCCTGGTCGGTCGGCGCGCCCGCCGTCGTGGTTGACTGTCGTCGGTTGAGGTACAGGCGGTCCCGGATCTGCTCTGGGTGACGACCGTGCCGCAGCTTGAGGGGTGAGCGGCGAACTTGTCGTTATTTCCTGAGGACGAAACTTTTAGAGAGTACGATCGTCCACTTAATAACGGCTAAGAATCCTTGCTAATTGTCCATACCGTTTAGGGCATCCAAGAGATCCCGCTGCCACTCTTCCTCGACAAAAGAGATACGCGCCTGGACCATCTCGTCTGCCGCGACGAGAGGGGGGAGAACTGTTGTCTCCCGCGGCTTGGCGACTACCACTTGCTGGCTGGATACATCGGTGTCGGACAGGTCTGCACCATCCAGGTCGGCGTCCGTAAGGTTTGCGCTCGAAAGTTCCGCTCCAGTTAGGTCAGCGTTCCGTAGCTTGGCTTCAGTTAGATCAGCTCCCCACAGATTGGCGCGGACCAGAGTTGAATTGATCAGCGATGCCCCTACCAAGCAGGCCTGCGATAGGTCTGCGCCGTCCAGGTTAGCCTCCAGAAGCCAGGCCCCGGTTAGGCGAGTCCTGTTCAAGTGTGCCTGATTTAGATGCGCTCCGATAAGCCTCGTATGGGCTAGCGAAGACTCGCTCATCTGTGCATTTTCCAAGCTAGCATAATTAAGGAACGCATCATTAATCTGCGCCCCGTCCATGTCGGCTCCTTCTAGGTGTGCTCCGTTTAGGGCTGCGCCATCAAGGTGTGCCTTGACCAGACTCGCCTCCCTCAAGTCAGCTTCGCCCAGGTGTGCATTATCTAGGTAGGCCCCATTCAATATCGCTCTACGTAGGTAGCTTCCGGGCAAGGCAGCGCCTCGCAAGTCTGTACGGGCCAGATCAAGGCGAAACGGCTCTTTACGGTCCCGAGGACGGCGACCGAGCACGGCCAAGGCGGCCTGTACCGGTTCACTTGGACGTGGTTCTGGGTTTTGGTCAGAAACGTCCTTTTTCGGCGCGAGTGAACGCGGTGCTGGATTGCGTACGCGCCTACGGGCAAGTCGCATTCGGTCTTGGGCGGAGGATTCGAGGGGCGGCGCGGGCACATGCTCGCGGATGAACCCGGCGAGCACCTCAACGATTGTGGCGTGATCCTTCTTCGAGTCGCGCATAATGCGTTCGAGCGCGTAGATGCCGCCGAGCTGTTCAACCAGCTGAGGGGAGGCGAGATGACTAATGGCCCGGGTGAAGCGGTCGGTAACCTGTCCTTCGCGGGTCTGATGCAGCGTTCGATGGGTGTAAATGATGCCGACCACCGCCAACGCACCAGCGAGCATCGCCAAGATTGCGGTGCGCATTCCCGTCACCGCGGTTGCTTGGGGCTGGGTCAAATTTCTGAGGTAGTGGTGGTCGATCCACCATGGAACCCGCCACAGCGCCACGCCCACTACGCCGGCCACGGCGAGCACCGCCATGCTCACCCATAGCCAGGCCCACCAGTGTTGGTACCACTTGGTATCCATGCGATCCAGCACAGCGCACCGCCGAGCAGGCGCACTCGAGGCTCAGCGTCTCGGGCGGAAAGACCACCTGTACGGAGGGACTGATTTTCCGCAGCGCCTCACACTTGGGAAGCCGCATGCAGTAGCAGATGAGCGCGATTGGAAAAGCTCGAGTACGCCGAGCTGGACCACAAGCGCACCAGATCCAGCGGGGAACCACGGTGAAGGAAGGCCGAGCCCGGCGATCAAGCCTGGCCATACACCCAGGTCAGAAACCAGACCGCCACCAAATGATCGCAGCTTCCCAAGCTGATCCCGCCAAGGAGCTGGCACGGGCAAGCGGCCTCAGCCCTGCCCTCGCAGTGGTCGCGCACCTACGATCGCGAAGTGAGTTACAACATCTACTTCTTGAACCGACACGACGGGCAGTCCTGGGATGAGGTCCTGGAGGCGATGGAGGACGCAGCCGAGGACAGCGGGCCGATCCCCACCCACCTCCTTGAAGCGTGGGACCGAATAGTGCCGCAGGCTCGGACCCTGCTGGGCGAAGTAGAGATCACGGAGTACGAGCAGGAGTCGCGGGACCTGAGCCACTCGCGCACCGGCATCGAACTGTCCGTCTTCGGCGACGAGGTGAGCATCACTGTGCCCTACTGGCATGCGGGGGACGACGCTGCAGTCGTGCTCGGCCAGGTCTCAGCCCTCGCGGCCATCGTCGAGAAGGAAATCGGGCTGACGGCCTACGATCCCCAGACAGAACGTCCGCTGATGGAGACGACCCCGGAAGGCTCTATCGGGCTGATGTCGCGAATCACCGAGGATCTGCGCAGCCGATACGGCGGTTGATCACTGAGCACCGGCGGAGCCGGTCAGGTTCCGAGCCATCTGCTCGGCGCGTGCCACAGTCGCGCCAGATCCAAGGGTCAGCCACGGTCAACGGGGGCGTCTCACGGTTGAGTTCGCGGCAACCTGGCCAGGTATCGAAGCTCCTGGTCAGCGCCCCCACTCCCCCGCCTCTCTCCTAAAGCGGGGGTCGCAGGATCTAAGAATCCACTTGCTGATCGATCGCTGCTTCGTAGAAGGCATCGGCGAGGGCGACGATGATCGAGTTGATAGCCGGCCCGTCAGTGAAGAAGTAGTCAGCCATCGTGTTGTGGGCGTCCTGGTTGTCTGCGACCGCCTCCGTAACGGCTGCTTGGAAGTCTTGTGACTCCACGAACTGCTTCTTGGAGTTCACCTTGGTCTGCCTGATCAGGTTCGGGTCAGTGAGCAACCGCTGGACGAGTCCCTGCACGAACTCCCTGACCTGGGACTCGGCGAACGATTCGGCGCCGAAGAGGTCGTTCATCTTGTCTATAACGACCTGGAGCGCAACGTACTTCGGATCCTTCTTCATTCCCGTGCCGGCGGCGCTGATGCCCTTCAGTTGCCCGTCACCCACGAGCGAGATGTCGACAGGAATCTCCTTGTTGTGCTTGACCCCGACTAGCACCACATCGGAGAGGTCCACGTCCGCCGCCCAAGCGGACTCGGCAATGACCTTCTCCAGCAGGCGCAAGAAAATCGAGAGCATCTCCATGTAAGGGTCGCCGTAGTCAACGATCTGGGACATGAAGTCATAGAGGCGTACGTAGGTGGAGACATCCTTGCGGAATAGGTCGAGCGCCTGAAGCGTGACCTTGTCCTCCTCTTCGATCGCCCGCGCGTAGCGGCGCCGGAAGTCGTGCTGCGCCGGGCTGATTGCCGCCGAGAGCGCATTGTTGCCCTTCCGGGTCACCCACAGTTCAGCGACCTTGCGAACGTCGTCCTCGGTGTAGATTCCGGCCTGGGCAAGCTTGTTAGCCAGGTGGACGACGACGTACGGATCGGTCTCGGTCTCCAGGGTCGCGTTCTTGAAGTACGGCTCGAAGGCCGCCTTGATGTCCTCGGGCTTGTTGGCGAAGTCGATGACGAACGTCTTGCGCTTCTGCTCCCCACCAGCGGTGCGGTGGGTGCGGTTGAGCCGCGAGAGCGTCTGCACCGCGGTGACCCCTGACAGCTTCTTGTCTATGTACATCGCCGAGAGTAAGGGCTGGTCGAAGCCGGTCTGGAACTTGTTGGCGACCAGCATGATCTTGTACGTCTCGCCCTTGAATGCGGCTGCCAAGTCAACCCCGGCGCCGGGGTTCATGTTGGCCTCGGTGAACTCGTCATCTTTCGACGGCTGCGGGCCCCAGTCGCTGTGCCAGGTCTCGTCCTCGGCCATCGTCACCCCGGCCGAGAAGGCGACCAGGGTGCGGTAGTTGTACGAGGCGTCCTCGGTGCGGCGCCTGGCGATGTAGGCGTCGATGGCCAGCTTGTACTTCACCGCCGACTTGCGCGAGTCGGTCACCACCATCGCCTTCGCCTTGCCTTCAAGGAGGTAGGCGACGTTGGCGTGAAAGTGCTCGACGATGATCTGCACCTTCTGGCTGATGTTCGTCGGGTGGAGCTGCACCCACCGCATGAGCCCCTTGCGGGCGGCGGCCTCCTCGACCTCTCCCCCGTCACCGCTCTCGGCCCTGCCGGCGATCTTCAACGCGGTGCCGTAGGACTGATAGCCCTTGAGCACGTCGAGGATGTAGCCCTCCTCGATCGCCTGCTTCATCGAGTACAGGTGGAACTCGCGCGGCTTCCCGTCGGCACCCTTGCGGCCGAACAGTTCAAGGGTCTTGTTCTTCGGCGTCGCGGTAAAGGCGAAGTAAGAGATGTTTTCCGACTCGGCCCGCTCGGTCATCTCCGAGGCCAGCACCGACTCCACATCGACCTCGCCACCCTCCTCGATCTCCTTGACCTCCTCCGCCGTCAGCACCTGCTTCAGCTTCGAGGAGATCTGACCCGACTGGGAGGAGTGCGCCTCATCTGCGATGACGGCGAACCGCTTACCCTTCAGGCCAGCGTCGGTCCGGATCTCGTCCAGCGCATGCGGGAAGGTCTGCACCGTCACCGCAATAATTAGCTCACCGTTCTTCAACGCCTGCGCCAGCAGACCCGACTTCGACTTCGCGCCGGCCTTGCGGACGTCCTCGGGGCTGATAGTCGCGACGATCTTGCCGGTGCCGTCAATCTGCCGGATTGCATCCTGCAGCTGGGAATCGAGCACGGTACGGTCCACGACCACGATGACCGAGTCGAAGACCTTCCGATCATCGACGTGCAGGCGCGCCAGCCGGTGGGCCGTCCAGGCGATGGTGTTCGTCTTCCCCGACCCGGCCGAGTGCTCGATCAAGTACCGCTGCCCGACACCCTCCTCTTTCACCGCCTCGACGATGCTCGTGACGGCCTCCCACTGGTGGAACCGCGGGAAGAGCATGCTCGTACGCCGCACCGACGTGCCGGTGGTGACGTCCCACTCCTCCTTGGTCTCCACGATCATCAGCCGCCCGATGATGTTCAGCCAGGCGTGTTTCTCCCAGACGCGTTCCCACAGGTACGCCGTCGACGATCGTCCATCCGCGCCAGGCGGGTTGCCGGCACCGCTGTCGAAGCCGAGGTTGAAGGGCAGGAAGTGGGTCTTCTCCCCCTCCAGTCTGGTGGTCATCGCCGCGAGGTCGTTGGAGACTGCGAAGTGGACCAGAGCGCGGTGTCCGAAGGACAGCAGTGGCTCGGGCCGCCCGTTAGTCAGTGGGTTGCGGCCCTGCTTGTACTGGTTGATCGCCTCATCCAGCGACTGGGTGAAGTCGGTCTTCAACTCCACCGTGGCCACCGGAAGACCGTTGACGAAGAACACCAGATCGAGGATGCGCTGGTCAGCGGTCGAGAAGTGCACCTGACGCACTACCCGCACCCGCATCGCCTCGTAGTGCGCCGTTGTGGTCGCGTTGAGCGAGGTCTCGGGGCGGAACTGCGCCATCTTCAACCGGCCGCCACTGATGTATTGCACCCCGTTGCGCAAAATGTTCAGTGTGCCCCCGCCATGCTCAAGCGGCCTGTCCAACGCCGCCGTTAGCACGTCGAGGAACTTCGCCTGCGACCCCGCCGCCTTCAACGCCTTCTCGTACGCCGGTCTCTGCGTCTCCTCCAGCCATGCGAACAGGTCCTCCGGAAACAGCGCCCGCTCCCGGTCGTACTCGCCACCATCGCGGTCGTTCACCGAGTACAACCATCCGTGGGCGTTCAGGTACTCGCAGATCTCCGTCTCGAAGACCACCTCATTGTGGTCAGCCATCACGCCACCCTTCGTACGTCGATCTGCCCCGTCACCGCCGCCGTGATCAGCGCCGAACGCCGCTCCTTCGAGAGATCGATGAACCGCTCCGTCTCCGTAATGAGCGTGTCGATCTTCGCTGTCTGCTCGTCGAGGTACGTCGCGATGCGGCGCTGCTCGTCCAGCGCTGGCATCCGCACGCGAAGCTCCCGAATGTCCCGCTGAGAGATCTTCTGCATGGAGTGGCTCATGCCTTTGGAGGCAGCACTGATCTGCACGCGCACTGCAGGAGCGGCGAGCGCATACGCGACGAACGCAGGATCCGCGTCGGCCGCGAGCGAAATGCCGTACGTGAGATCAGAGAGAAGCAGTCGCGGGTAGTCCCCCTGGACTACGGCAGCGGCACCCACCAGTTCCTTTGTGTTTGAGCGCGACATGACGAGTTCGCCCCGACGAACCGCAAACTCCGGCCGTGGATTCTCTTCGTCTGGAAGGCGCTTGTTCTCAGCAGCGTCGAATCTGCCGGTGTTCGAGCAGCCGACCTTCAGAACTCCCCATTCCGCCACTCCGTCGGCAGGCCAGCTCTCACAGTTGGGGCTCCACCCCTGGCGAAGCGCGGCGATAATCCTCCGAAATTCTACCTGTGTGCCCTGAGATGTCGCGTGCGCGACAACGGCAGTACGTCGCTCGCGGAGCATCTCGATCAGGCGCTGCTGCTCCACGATGAGCGTGTCGATGCGGGCCGTCTCGCAGTCGAGGTAGTCGGCGATGACACGCTGCTCGCCGAGCGGCGGGACAGCGAACGGCATGTCCGCGATCATCGACCTGCGTACCGAGTCGACGGTGGACTTCGCGCTGCCGTCAAGAGCCATCAGGTGAAATAGGTTACTAAAGGCGTAGTAGAAGAACCGTGGGGTTACTCGCCGGAACTCGTCGAGCACATAGACGCGCTGGTGCGCCATGAACCGTCCCGTGACGAGGTGAAAGACTTTCGCGACGCCAGCGCCATCACCGGCGGTGAGTACAGCCGTCGTGTCAAACTCCCAACGGTCTGACATGACCGGCTTGTCAGACCGCACGTAGAACGGGAACTCACCGTCGGGCTCGGCATCGACCGTGTCTCCACTTCCCGTACGGATGCGGACGAGATGACGGCCCCGCACAACGTCCCAGTGTTCCGGGATACGAGTGAACGTCTCGCGGGCCTCGTCTCGGTATGACGCATAAGCTCGGAGGCCGCTCACTGCTCCACCTCTCGCAGCAGGTCAAGGATCTTGGCGACCTGCTTCTCCAGGTCGGCGTCGATCTCGGTAAGCGGGCGGGGTGGTACGTACTTGTAGAACTGGCGGGTGAAGGGGATCTCGTAGCCGGTCTTGGTCTTGGCCCAGTCGATCCAGGCGTCAGGAACGTGCGGCCTCACTTCCGCCTCGAAGTACGTCTGGATGACTTCGCGCTCCCCTGCTGCGCCGGCGGTTGAGCCGCCGTAGGTGAAGGGCACATTTTCGGTGTCACGCTTCTTCGAGTCGGGCTTCGAGTTGCCCTTGCGGTCGACGACAGGGTTCCCGTCCTCATCGAGCAGGGGACGCTCGACGGTGATGGTCCAGTAGCCGAACTCGTCGTTGCGCAGCACCGTGGAGAAGTCAGGGTCGGCGTCCTCAAAGTCGGCGTACAGCCGCACAACCTCGGCGCGGTCATGGTGTCTGATCTCGCGTCCCTTGGACCCGAGGTTCTTGCGCATCTTGGTCCAGAACGACGTGCCGTCGATGAGCTGGACCTTGCCCTGGCGGTCGGGGTGCTTGGTGTTGTCGAGGATCCAGATGTAGGTGGCGATGCCGGTGTTGAAGAACATGTTGGTCGGCAGCGCGACGATCGCCTCAACCAAGTCGTTCTCCAGCAGCCACCTGCGGATGTTGGAGGGGCCGGATTCGGCGGCGCCGTTGAAAAGCGGCGAGCCGTTCATGATAATGCCGACGCGGCCGCCGCCGTCCTCGGGTGCGCGCATCTTGTGGGCCAAGTGGAGCAGGAAGAGCATTTGGCCGTCCGAGGTCGCGGGGAGTCCCGGCGCGAATCGTCCGTAGGGGCCGGCGGAGTCGCGCTCCGCCTTGACCGCCTTGGCGTACTGCTTCCAGTCCACCCCGTAGGGCGGGTTGGACATGCAGTAGTCAAATTGGCGGCCCTTGAAGGCGTCGTCGGTGAGCGTGTTGCCGAACGCAATGTTGGTCGCGTCGTGGCCCTTGGCAAGCAGGTCGGACTTGCAGATGGCGTACGACTGCGGGTTGTACTCCTGACCGTACAGACTCAGCTTCGCATCGGGGTTCTCGGCAAGCAGGTGCTCCTCCGCCAGGGAGAGCATGCCGCCGGTACCGGCGGTGGGGTCGTACAGCGACCTGATGATGCTGCCCTCGGAGAGGTCGACATCCTTCTCCGCGAAGAGCAGGTCGACGAGCAGCCGGATCGCGTCGCGCGGCGTGTAGTGGTCACCGGAGGTCTCGTTCGCAGCCTCATTGAACTTGCGGATGATGTACTCGAAGGCGTCGCCCATGTCGGAGTTCGACACCACATCGGGGTGGAGATCGACGGCGCCGAAGGACTTGACGATCTCGCGCAGGAGCCCGGCCTTCTCCAGGGCCAGGATCTCCTTCTTGAAGTCGAAGTACTCGAACACGTCCACGTCAATGGAAAACCGGTCGATGTAGTCAGCGAGGTTGTCCGTCAGCCCGTCCGCATCGGCCAGCAGGTTCGCGAACTCGTAGTTGGAGGTGTTGTAGAACGTCCGCCCCGTGGCCTTCTTAACCTCGACCTTGAGCCGGTTCGGGTTCTCGTGCTTCGCAGCCAGCTCCCGTACCACCGCACGGTCCGGCTCAAGTACGCAGTCGAGCCGCCTCAGGATCGTGAACGGGAGGATCACTGTCCCGTACTGGTTGGGGCGGTAGGGGCCCCGAAGCTGGTCAGCGATTGACCAGATGAAGCTACCGAGCGTGCTCACAAGGTTCCTCACGAGAATCGTTTAGCAGTGCCGATCACTCTGCCAGAGGCAGCCGCCAGCGTCCCATGGTTCACCTATGGGGGCCGACGCCGGACGGGGACGTACACCAGCGTCTCTGTCCGGCTGGCCCCAGCCAGCGACCTCAGCCGGAGAGGGATCGGAAAGTACTCCTTAAGGCGGTGGTCATGTCCTCGTGGACTATGTGTGGCCGGACCTCAGCCGAACGAGCACCAGCGCGGCCCTGACCAGCCGCGTTGCCTGAGAGTCAAAGGGCCTCCGGAGCCGTGTGCGCAAATTCGAACGCGGTTAAGCCACGTCGCCCTCCTCCGCCAGCACTTTTGATCTTCGCGTCGGCTGCATCCTTGTGGCCAGCCGCTAGCATCGGGTCATGACGTCACATCAGGCGGATGCCGCGTAGGTCCCCGCGCGAGGTGAGGGACACCGTGCCCCATGGGCAAAGCGATGGCGCGGTGAGCACGCTGCTCATCAGCGCGTGTCCTGGGCCGCCAACGTGCGCTGCCGTCCACACGTACCTCTTCGTCGATGGCCTCGATGTAGTCGCGCGCAGCGACAGCAGAATGGCCGGCCTCGATCCGAGTCGACTGCTCCGCCCAGGCGGACCGCTCTATCCGACCGATATGCCATGCACGGTGGATGTGGCAACCCAGGAACAACCCGAGCCAGGGCCGGACAGGCTGACCGTTCGGGTCCGGCTCCGGGGCGAGACAGTCATCTGGTCCGACCTGATGTACCCGGGCCTCGATGGCAGGCCGATCGAGGAGGTTCGCTTCCGCCTGGAGCAGTACCTGGGCGAGGTCGAGCGAGCGTACGCGGCGTTGAAGAGCCCCTCTTCAGTCAGTAGTCCCGGATGAAGAGGTCGTGCCAGACGCGTGCCAGATCGTGCGGGGAATCACGGGGAACAGCGGGGAACCCGTCGAACGTCTACTGCGCTTCTACGCCCCTCCGCCGCCGGTCAGACCTGGAACAAGCCCTAGATGCCCTGAGCTTCCCAAGCTGATATTGCTTGGCCAGCACTGCAGGACGGACGTGATGGCTAGGGTTTGCAGGATGCGCTACCTGACAGAGGCTTTCGTTGTTGGGGCCCTGAAGCGAGGCCGGCCGGTGGAACAGTTCCTCGGTCCGGTCGGTGCTCCGGATCGGCTCGGGGTCAGCTACGTCGAGGTCCGCCCAACGAAGGCGTCATATGAGGTATACGTCCACACCGTTGAGGACGTCGGTCATGAGGGGTTCTCCGACCTGGTGGAGTTTCCACCATTCGACGCCGACCAGGACGAAGAGGACTTCGGCCGACTCGTTGCCACGGTAGAGGAGCCATCTACCGCACTGGCCGCTGCCGAGGAGGCCACGGGCGCCGTGCGGGGGAGGTGGGTCAACGAGAGCCTGGTCCAGGACGAATATGGCGACTTCGTTCGAGCGGGCCGGCCTGCAGACCGATCTCCCGATGGACACCCCTGGCCAAGTCGTGGCGCACGCCGCTGACATGCCACAACAGTGAGTGTCTAACTGCGTGACAACGCCGACGAACACCGGCGGACGAGCGCGGACGTCAGCGGACCATCGGCGCAGGTGAGCAGCGCACCAGCCCAAGGCCGAACGCTCACCTATGTTGCTTCGGGACGAAGAAGTCCTGCACCTAGGCCAGCCGTAGAGTGAGCACGTGCGAAACGACCGGCACGACGAACCCCTCTCCGGCGAGGAACTGGAACTCTTCTTGCAGTACCTCCATCGCTTCGCCAACCACGACGTCGACCAGTTCGTACTCATGGAGGTGGGTGACCCCGACTACCCGTGCTATTTGGACCTGTCCCGGTCGCCGGCACCCGGAACCGACCCTGCCGTCTACCGCCGCCCGTAGCCGAAGCAGACGGGTTCGCCTGACATTAACGGCGCCGGACGCCAGCGACTCTGGGCGGTCGTTGGCATCAGCTGCAACCTTGCAGCAGCCGACCGCTGAGGGCGTCGGATCGAACTCCTAAAGCGGATGTCGCTTCCCCACCCGGCCCGGCTCGAACGGGCTGGCCCCCTCCACAACGGGCCGGTACCCGCGGGCAGTGGTGGTGCCGTCTGGTTCGGCGTGAGTGCCAGGTGGCGCGCCTCGTCCTAGGCGCGCCAGTACCTGCCGACGAGGGCGTAGGGGAACGTCGAACCAACTGAGCAGGCCGCGCACCGCGTCGTCGAGGTCTTGGTCGCCGTGGAGGGCACGCCGGACACAGCCGAGTCATCCGACAAGGAGGCTCCTGCCGGGGACCATGTGGCCGTTCTCGACCTTCGACACGGTCGGTTGTCCCACGCCAACCCGATGCGCCAGGACAGAGCTCGTCACCGTCAGGGCAGCCTGTGTGCGAAGCCCCCCAGGACGGGCTCTCAGGGCCTTCGTCTGCTCTCGCCGCTTACTCCGCAGTCCAGGTTCTCCATCACGGAGCAGCGGTCGCCGATGCCCGAGGGCTGTCCGTCCTGCGGGTTCAGGAGGCGTCTTCCGAGCGTACCCGGGCCGGTTGCACGTCGCTGAGTGGAGGGGAGAACCCCTCCGGGAACCATCATGAGGGGCTGGGGCCACATGTTCTCGGGTTCGTGGCGTTCGCAGTGGACGGCGACGAGATGCGCCCCTTCCCCACAGTCGTCGTGCCGGTAGTAGCGGTCATGCGTCTGACAGAAGTACGGGAACGTCGAGCAGTCCTCCTCATCCACCGGCTCGTAGAAGTCCGGATCACACACGACCCGCGTCACCGGTTCCTGCCGGTTGAACCTGGGGATGGGCCGGGGATCACAGCACAGCAGCCGAGAGGGAAGCACGCCACCATCTTCCTCCCGGCCGACGATGCTCCTCATGGGCATCAAGGACATGGCTACAGCCGGACCATCGTTCTCCGCTCCCCCGCCTCCCAGCTCCCTGCTTTCCCGTGCGGTCGAACGGTTGAACGGTTATAGCGCCGGAGCTGAGCTGATGGCTCAGGGTGTGGATAGCGGCCAGGGCGAGCCGGGGGCCGTCTGGCGATCATGCGCGAGCGGGTGTGGCCCGGGACGGCTCCGTAGGCGTGGGCGCTGAGCCGTAATGGGGTGTATTCAGGACATATGGTTCCTGGACGCCTCAAGGCTCATCGTTTGTCACGGGAGCCACGTCTTGTCCTGCTGGCGGTACCGATCGCGCTGATCATGCTGGTCACGGTGGTCGACATCCTGGCTCCGTCCGGTGTCCACCTCGGGCCGTTCCTGGTCGCCGCGCCCGCTGTCACAGCGTCGTTCGCCGGCCCCCGGCCGACCGCAAGTATCGGCGCGCTCGCCGTCCTGGCCCAAGTCGTGGTCGCGGCGGTGCGCACCAGCCTCGTCGATCTGAACCACACCTTCCAGCTGATCACTCTGATCCTGATGTCGGCGTTCGCGACCGTCTTCGCCGCACGGCGAGAACGCCGTGAAAGGCAGCTGACGCAGTTGCGCTCGGTAGCGACTGCCGCGCAAGAGGTGGTGCTCAAGCCGCTTCCTCAGCGGATCGGTCCGTTACGCATCGCCTCGGTCTACCTGGCCGCCCAATCCGAGGCGCAGATCGGCGGTGACCTGTATGCCGCCGCCCGCACGGAGCAAGGAACCCGGATCATCATCGGTGACGTCAGGGGCAAGGGCCTGGAGGCGGTCGGGGACGCCGCCCTCCTCCTCGGCGCGTTCCGGAGCGCGGCACACCGGCAGGCCGACCTCTCCGCGCTGGTCACCTTCCTGGAGGGGACCGTCTCCTCGGACCTGGACGACCCCGCGGCCCCCGACGTCGCGACCGAGGATCGCGGCGAGGCGTTCATCACCGCCGCCGTGATGGACATCCCGGACGACGAGCCGGTTCTTCACCTGATCAACTGCGGTCACCCCCCGCCCCTGCTGCTGCGTCGCGGCCAGGTCGGTCTGCTCGAAACGCGCCAACCGGCGCCGCCTCTGGGTCTCACCGAATTCGTGAGTACCGACCTCACCGCGGAAGCATTCGCCTTCGAGCCCGGTGACATCGCCCTTCTCTACACGGACGGTGTCATCGAAGCCCGCGACCGGGACGGCACGTTCTACCCGCTTGCGGAACGGGTGATCGGCAAGGCCGCCAAGGGTCCCGACGCCCTCCTGGCCCACTTGCGCAAGGACCTGATGCGTCATGTCGGCGACCATCTGGGCGACGACGCCGCCATGGTGGCGATCGAGCGCATGCCACGGCCGTCCTGAAGGCAGCGAATCAACAGGCATGTGCCTGTCGTGAATACTGACCGCCGCGGCCGCTAATCCGTTTCTCTCCGGTAACAGCCCGGAGAGCTGCTGGAGGAGTGGAACTTGGGCAGGTCATTGCGGAAAAAGAAGATCTTCCTCTGATCGGCACCTCTAATTTCACTGACAGCTTCCTTCGACATGATCAGGCAGAATCTTCTGACCAAAGGATCGCGATTCCCGGAGCGACCCAACCGAAGCGATCCCTCGTATCGACCGGACTGAAAGCCCCAATTATCATCCCGAAACGGGAATGTCGGCCGGCTGGGTCGCCAGTCCACTCCGTTTCGTTCACGCCTCTAATTTTCCTGCGATCACGGTCGTCGGCCTGTGACGTTGCTCCAAATGCAGCACGATGAAGACCCCGAGTCCGTCCGTCCAGCTACCTGCTTCCGAGTCGGTTACTTCAAGCGCGGCCTGCCCTGCGGCGCCGGGTTCTCGGGGTGTTGGACGACGGGGACTCCCCGGTCGGAGCGGCGGAGTGGCGGAGTGGCGGAGTGGCGGAGTGGCGGAGACTGGCACAGTGCCGGATGCGCTGGAGGGAACGTGGTGGGCAGCGGCTTGGTATGGGACCTGGGGGTGCCGGACGGACGCGAAGGCGCGGCGGATGCGTTGGCCGCTCTCGGGAGCGACGCGGTGGAGTGGCTGGTGCGGGAGTTGGCGGACGAGGAATCTTCCGTGGACTGGCGGCCGATTGCGGCCGTGATGGGGAGGATCGGGGAAGCTGCCGCCTTCGACGGCCTTCTCCGCGGGCTCGCCTCCGCGTCCAGCGAGAGCTCGCGCAAGCGCCTCGGCTTCGCGTTCTGCGGCTTCGGTGCGGCCGCCCTTGAGCGCTACACGGCAGCCCTCTCCCATCCTGTGCCGCATGTGCGCCGGATGGCCGTCCGCGGGTTCCAGCGCTGCGGCGACGCTGCCCGGTCCGCGGTCGCTGTGCTGCTGCCGCTGCTCGGGGACCCCGACCGAGAGGTCGCCCAGCAGGCGCAGGACGCCCTGATTCTGCAGGGCGAGCACGTCGTTCCGCTGGTCCGGCGCATCCGGGAACGAGGGCCGGGCCGGCAGCGGGCGCGGGCGTTGACCGTGCTCGCCGAGTTGGGCGGCGAACCGGCACTGTCCCGCGCCGACGTGGCCGCGGTCGAACGGCTCATCCGTGTCAAGCTCCCGGACGACCGGCCGGAAGGCATGTGGGCGTGCTGGAATCACTGGATGGCCGTCCCCGGCGGTGACCAGGCCGGAATCATGCGCGTCCTCGGCCTGGTCGATCCCAGGCCCGTGACCTTCGCTCTCGGCAACGACGTCGTCGACACCGACAGCCACGGCTTCGGGCCGGAGGACCCGTACAGCGGCTACGAACGGGTCTTCGTGACGCCCGAACTGGACGGCTGGACCCTCGTTCTCGGTGCCTGGTGCGACCCGTGCGGCGAGGAGCGCGGTGACGACGTCCTGCGCCTGTGCACGGAACTCAGCGCCCGCTACGGCCAGGCACACGCGTACTACTACGGCGGCCAGGGCGACGGCTCCGCCTGGATCGTGGCCGAGCACGGGACCGTCGTCCGGCGGTACTGCGAAACAGAGGAGGGCGAGGACGAATTGCTCACGCTCGGCGAGCCCCTGCCGTTCGAGCGGGCGCGCCGCGTGGAGCTGGGCCTCACGCCCGAGTGGGATGCCGGGCAGGAGGACCAGGACGACGAAGACGAGTGGCGATGGGCCGCCCACGACATGGCTGCCGACCTCGCCCACTCCTATGGAGTCAGTCCCCTGCACACCGGCCCCGACACACCGTCCCGGGGAACCGGCGTCATCGCCCTGACCCCGTACGGCCTCGCCCATGGCGTGCCGGCGGGGGCCTACCGCATCTGATGACAGGAGAAAGATCCGTGACTTCTTCCTGTTGTTGCCTCAGCCACTCGAAGTAGGTCGCTTTCGGTACGCGCCTGCGTTCGGGGACGCCGATGATGCGCCGTACGCTCCCGCACTCGGCCGAGTTGTCCCTGACCCACCGCAATACCGTGTCGTAGCAGGAATGCCATCCGCTGTGACGGAAGTCGCCGACGGTTTCTGACGGCCACGGAAGGCGGCGGGTTTACTCGGCGAGCTTCCGGTTAGCCGTTGGCAGTGCTTGGTAAGGAGGAACGTCCCCGGCGGGCCGGGGAGGCGCCCGCCGGGTTCGTCGTTGTCCGGCTCGATCGGACTCACCCCGGATTGGAGCCCTTGATATGAGCCAGCTGCCCCGACATCCGGCCGAAGGGGGCTCGGCGGCCCACGTGCCCGACTCCGGGTCCGAGACCGAGACCGAGTCCGGGGGCGAGTCCGGGGGTGAACAGGGACACGTAATGCGGTGGCGGCAGGATGATCTTGATCTGCGCAACCGTCTGTACGGCCATGCCGGAGTCACCCGCGCCGAAGGGGTGTTGCTCCAGCGCTACGGCCTCGGCTCCACCGACGAGGCGTTCGCGCTACTGAAGGCAGCGTCCCAGCAGTTCAACATCAAGCTCTCCACACTCGCCGACGCGGTCGTACGCACACCCGCGCCCGATCCCGACGCCGAGCTCTGGTTCCCGGGCCGGGTGCGGCGCGGCCCGCCCGCGCTTCCCGGTCTCCCCGTGGAGCGCGGCCACGGCACCAGCCAGGGCGCTGTCGTCTCGGCCGCCCTGCAACGGGTGCTGTCGATCACCCAGACGCCCATGGGCAACGTCCAGCTGAGCGAGAAGGGTCGGCTCCGCCTGGCCCGGCACACTGGCCTGAACAGGTACTTCTGCGACTTCTTCGCCTTCGTCGACGCCCCTACGACCTCCTGCGCGCAGGCGGCCGGCCAGCGTCGGCAGGTCACCGTGCGGGATGTGGAGTCGGCGCCGGTGTTCGACGAAGCCTCCCGCCACGCCATCCTCCAAGCGGGCAGTCGGGCCGCGCACAGTGTTCCGCTGGTGAACCGGCTGGGCGTGCCGCTGGGCATGGTGTCCTCCCATCACGAGCGGCCGCTGAAGGGTTTCACCCACGCCGAGCTGGCCGCGCTCCGGCAGACGGGCAGCGACGTCGGCCGGTGGCTGGCCTGGCACTGGAACACCGTCGTACTGGACGCCCTGGAGCAGCTTCATGCCGCGGCCGCGCGGGGCACGCACGATTGAGCCCGGTCGGCCCGGTCCGTCGGGTCAGCGCGGGACGGTGGTGCTGTGGCGAACGCACAGGTCGACGGGGACGACCGTGAGCGGGCTTCCGGGGGTCGACGGGCTGTCGATGCGGTTCAGCAGGATGCGGAGGGAGATCGTGCCGATGTCCGTGAAGTCGGTACGGATCGTGGTCAGCGGCGGGAGGAAGTGGGCGGCCTCCGGGATGTCGTCGTAGCCGACGACGCTGACGTCCTCCGGGACCCGGCGGCCCGCCTCGTACAGGGCGCGCAGGACGCCGAGGGCCATCTGGTCGTTCGACACGAAGACCGCGGTGACGGACGCGTCCTTCGCCAGTTCACGGCCCAGGTCGTAGCCGGAGTCGGCGCTCCAGTCGCCGATGAGGGGGGCGTGCACCTCGGCTCCGGCCTCCTCGAGGGTGGCGCGCCAGCTCTCCGCGCGGCGGTCCGCCGAGGTCCAGCCGGTCGGGCCCGCAAGGTGGTGGACCGTGGGGTGGCCGAGGGAGAGGAGGTGCTGGGTGGCCTTGCGGCCGCCGGTGCGGGCGTCCGAGGTGACCATGGGGGTGCCGTCACCGAGGTCGTTGTCCATGACGACCAGGGGGGTGTCCAGGTGGGCCTCGGCCAGGGCCCGCGCCACCCGGACCTGGGGCGCGATCGCGATCACGCCGTCCGCGCCCTCCGCCGACAGCCGGTCCGCGGCCCGCACCACCGTGTCCCGGTCCGCGGTGTCCAGCGCGATCGAGCTCACCAGGTAACCGGCTTCCTGCGCCGCCGTGTTGATCGCGGTCAGGGTCGAGGCGGGGCCGTAGCGGGCCGCGTCGAAGGAGATCACGCCGAGCATGCGGGTGCGGCCGCTGGCCAGCGAGCGGGCGCTGCTGCTGGGGCGGTAGCCGAGCGTGCGCATCGCCGCCCGGACCGCCTCCCGGGTCTCGGCGCGGACGGCCGGATGTTCGTTGAGCACCCGGGAGACCGTCTGCTTGGAGACTCCGGCCAGTTTCGCGACGTCGTCCATGACCGGACGTGAGCCCGCGAAGTTGCGTCTGCTCCGTCCCCTGCTCGCCGGGCCGGCCGGGCCGTCGGCGGCGCTTCGGGTCATGGTGGGGGCTTCTTCCTCGGGACTGGTCCGGGGCCGTTCGCACTGGGCCGCCCGGCGGACCCACAGGATAGGCCGGGCACACGAGGAAGCGGGGGTCAGGTCGTGCCGAGCCTCCAGGTGCGGGTCGTGATCCGTTCGGCGTGCCGTACCTCGGCGATGCCGGGTCGCGGGGTGACGGGAAGGTGGACCGCCGCGTCGGCGGCGAGCGGCAGGATCCGTAGGGTGAGCGGCTCGCCGGGCGGCAGTCGGTCGAGCGCGATGTCCCACGGGCGGCCCGTGAAGAACTGGTCGGCGACCAGCGTGTCCCCCACGTAGGCGCGGGCCACGTCGCCGGTCCAGTGCAGGCGCAGCAGATCGGCGCCGGGCGGGGCGGCCGGGGCGCCCGCCGGGTAAGCCGGTACGTCGACGCGGTAGACGGCCGCCCTCGTGGCGTAATGCTCGTCCGCGGGGGCGCTCGCCCGGTCCAGCACGCCCGTCTCCGGGGCCGGTGGCGGGCCCGCCGGGCGGAGCGCGGTGAGGGCGGGGGCGGGGACGGTGGGCACGTCCTCGTCGGGGACGAGCGTGTAGCGGGTCAGGGCGCCGTCCTGGCTCTCCTTCACGGTGGCACCGGGCGCCGCCGGTGGGCGGGGCGGGGCCGGGAGGACGGAAACGGAGACGGATGCGGAAACGGAGGTGGAGGTGGAGGTGGAGGTGGAGGTGGAGGTGGAGGTGGAAACGGAGGTGGAGGCCGTCGGGGCGGGGGTGCGGGGCCCGTCGTCGTCCGGGCCGTCCGCGCCCTCCGCGACGCTGTTCTCGTCGTCCGAGGGGCGGGGGTGGATGCGTACCTCGCCGTTCGGCGCGTCGAAGACCACGCCATCGGCGCACAGGACGAGCCGTTGCGCGCCCCAGGCCTCGCCCCGGTAGGCGGTGCGGGCGGTGGCCGCGTCCAGGACCAGGAGGGCGACCCGGTCGCCGGCCGCTGTCTCCGCCTCGACCAGGGCGTCCGTGCCGGGGCGCAGGCCGGTGATCAGGATGCGGTCGTCGTCGGTCACGGCCGTGACCTCCGCACCGGGCGGGGCGGCGATGTTCGTCACCGTCCTCGCGTCCAGGGCCAGTTCGGGTGTGATGCCGTCCGTCGCCGCCAGGACCAGGATCGTACGGCCGTCGTCGTCCACGATCGTGCAGACCGGCTGGGCGGTGGCCCAGTCCAGGCGCAGGCCCGCCACGTCCAGCCGCAACGGCCAGCAGAAGTAGGCGCCCGAGGGGACGGTGACGGGGGTGCTGGGGAGGGTGAGGGGCGGGGCTTCGGGGAAGCCGATCGTGAAGCTGGTGTCCGGATGGTCCGGGAGCGGCTCGTGCGGCTGGTGGTTGGTGACGAAGAGGAAGCCCGCGGCGCGCCCGTCGCCGCGGACCGCCCAGCGCAGGGTGTCGCGGTCGTGCTGGCCGCGCGGACGGCCGTCCGGCAGCACCGACCGCATGGGGGCGATGACCTCGCCGAAGTCCGCCAACAGCAGGTGCTGGAGGCGGAGTTCGTCGTAGGAGGGGCGGTACTGGCCGTACTCGCCGAGGGGCGCCTGGAAGTCGTACGTCAGGACGGGGAGGTCGTTGGGGTAGGCGGTGGCGTGGGACTCCTGGAGGGTCGTCCGCTCCCCCGTCGGGTTGGTGCCGCCGTGGAACATGTAGTAGCCCTGCCAGACCGAGCCGCAGCCGATCTTCGTGAGGCCGAGGGCGCCGATGTCGGCGGCGTCGACGCGCGGGCGGCGGTGGTAGGCGACGGCCATGCCGCCGCCCAACTCGCAGGTGGCCCAGGGGAACTTGTCCGCGTAGGCGTCGGGATCCGCGCCGCGCACGGTCGTCGGGCGCAGGTCGGCGCCGATGCCCTCGTCGTCGCGCTGGTGGGTGAAGAAGAAGTGCTTGCGGCAGGTGTCGGGCCAGCCGCCGTCGGCCTCGGTCCAGAAGGCCTCGGGGTAGCCGCCGTAGAGGGGGAGCAGTTCGTCGTCGGGGAGGTGGACCCCGCCCCATGCCGTCGAGGTCCAGAGGGGGGCGCTGAGGCCGGCCTCCTGGGCCATGCGCTTGAGGGTGCGCAGGTGGCCGGGCCGGTCGTAGAGCTCGTTCTCGATCTGGATCGCCACGATCGGGCCGTCGTGCGCCCGGTCCAGGCCGTCGAGTTGCGACGCGATCGCCTCCAGCCAGGGGCGGACGGCGGCCAGGTACGCCGGGTCGTCGGTGCGCGGGGCCGTGGTGCGGGCGAGGACCCAGTCGGGGAGGCCGCCGTTGCGGACCTCCGCGTGCGACCAGGGGCCGATGCGGGGGACGAAGTCCAGGCCGTGACGGGCGCAGAGCAGGGCGAAGCGACGCAGGTCGCGGTCGCCGTCGAAGCGGACGCGGCCCTCGGTCTCCTCGTGGTGGATCCAGATGACGTACGAGGCGACGACCGAGACCCCGCCCGCCTTCATCTTCAGCAACTCCTCCTCCCACTCCCGGGCCGGGTACCGGGAGTAGTGGAACTCGCCCGAGACCGGGAACCAGGGACGGCCGCCCCGGGTCAGCCAGCGGCTGGTCACCTCGATCGGGTCGGGTGCGGTGGGGGCGTCGGCGAAGGGGAGGTGGCCTCGGAGCGGGGGCGCGGGGGGCGGCGGAATGCTCACCCGGTGCCGCATCAGGACTGCTCCGGGCCGAGGTCGGGGGTGTCGGTGAGGTGGGCGTCGAGGGTGGTGGTGCCGTGCAGTTCGAGGACGACCAGCTCGTTGACGCCGGGGCGCAGGGCGGGGGCCGGGACGTAGAGGGTGTGCTGCGGGCCGCGGTTCCAGTAGCGGCCGAGGTGGAACCCGTTGACCCAGGCCTGGCCCTTGGTCCAGCCGGGGAGGGAGAGGAAGGTGTCGGCGGGGGTCCGCACCTCGAACGTGCCGCGGTGGAAGGCGGGTTCGGCGGAGGTGGAGGCCTCGGCGGGGGCGAAGGCGGCGTTGACCGGCACGTCGTCCAGGGGCAGTGCGTGGGAGTCCCAGCCGTGCAGGGGCGCGCCGTCGAGCGTCACCGGGCCCAGCAGGCCCTTGGCGACGCCGATGCGGGGGCCGTAGTTGACCCGGCCCATGTTCTCCACGAGCACCTCGAGCACGGCGTCGGGGCGGGGGACGTGGACGGGCAGGGTCTCGTCGTAGCGCTCGCGTTCGAGGACGCCCGCGGGGGCGCCGTCCAGGAAGACCTGGGCGCGGTCGCCCACACCGCCGGCGAAGTGCAGCAGGCCGGCGCCGGGGGCGGGGACGGTGGTCCGGTACAGGGTGTACCCGGCGCGTTGGCCCAGCTCGTCGGCGGAGCGGGGGTCCGTGGCGTGCACGGGGCGGTCCGCGAGGGGCAGGAGCGGGGCGCGGTGGGTCAACCGGACGGTGGTCGGGGGCAGTTTGGGCGACGGGGCGGGCGCCGGCTCGTCCGGGACCGGGGCGTGGCGGGCGATGACCTCACGGAAGGCGTGGTACTTCGGGCCCGGGTCGCCGCTCTCGGTGAGCGGGGCGTCGTAGTCGTAGGAGGTGACGGTCGGCACGTAGGCGTGGTGGTGGTTGGCGCCGTTGGTGTAACCGAAGTTGGTGCCGCCGTGGAACATGTAGATGTTGACGGAGGCGCCCGCCGAGAGGAGCCGGTCGAGGTCGGCGGCGGCGTCCTCGGCGTCCCTTCCGTGGTGCGGACCACCCCAGTGGTCGAACCAGCCGATCCAGAACTCCCCGCACATCAGGGGGCCTTCGGGTTGTGCCTCGCGGAGCCGCTGGAGGGACTGCTCCACACGGCTGCCGAACGTGCCGGTGGCGAGGACTCCGGGCAGCACGCCGTTCTTGAGGTGATCGCCGTCGGTCTGGTCGCAGGTGAAGAGGAGCTCCTCGACGCCGCGTGAGCGGAGCGAGTGCTCGAGGTGCTTGAGGTAGGCGATGTCGTCGCCGTAGGCGCCGTACTCGTTCTCCACCTGTACGGCGATGACCGGGCCGCCCGACGCCGCCATGTGCGGCAGGAGCGGCGGGAGGAGGAGGTCCAGGTAGCGGTCCACGACGTCCGTGAAGCGGGGGTCGCTGGTGCGCAGGCGGATGTCGGGGTCGGTGGTGAGCCAGTGGGGCAGGCCACCGCCGTCCCACTCGGCGCAGATGAAGGGGCCGGGGCGGAGGAGGACGTGCAGGCCCTCCGCGGCGGCGAGGCGCAGGAAGCGGGGCAGGTCGAGGAGTCCGTCGAGGACGAGGGTGCCGGGTTCGGGCTGGTGGAGGTTCCACGGGATGTACGTCTCGACCGTGTTCAGGCCCATGAGGCGGGCCTTGCGCAGCCGGTCGCCCCACTGGTCGGGGTGGACGCGGAAGTAGTGCAGAGCGCCGGAGAGGATGCGGAACGGTTCACCGTGCAGGAGGAAACCGTCGGAGGTCGTGGTCAGGGTCGGCATGCGGGTCCCTTCGTCGGGGCGGACGTGCGGGTGCGTGCTGTGCGGGTGCGTGCTATTCGGGTACTGGTGCGTGCTGTGCTGGTGGTGCGAGTGGTGCGTGCCGTGCCGGTACTGGTGGTGCGGGTGGTGTGTGCCGTGCTGGTACTGGTGGTGCGAGTGCTTGTGCCGGCACTCGTGTTCGTGCCGCTGCCGGACCACCCCGGGCCACCGGTGCCGCGAGGCGGCTGAGGGGTCGCTGAGGGGCCGCCGAGCGGCGACCGAGAGGGGCGGCGGGTGGTCATTTCGCGGGGTTCGGGTGTGTCGCCCGGGTCAGCCAGAGGGTGGCCGCGAGACAGACGGCGGAGACCGCGGCGAGAAGGAGCGGTACCGCTCGGACGCCGGACCACTCGATGACCTTGCCGAGTGCCGGGCCCGCCGCGACGCCGCCCGTCATGGACGCGGCGATGACGACCGCGCCGGCCCGGCGGGCGTGCGGGGCGGCCCGGTGCAGCCAGGGCAGTCCGGTGGGGAAGATCGGTGCGATGAAGAGGCCCACACCGGCGTAGGCGAAGGGCGCCAGGTCCGGTACGGACGCCAGCAGGAGACAGACGGTCATGCCCGCGCAGGAGACCGTGATGATGGTCTGGGCGGAGAAGCGCAGCGCGATCGGGGCGGCCAGGAAGCGGCCGACGGTCATCATCAGCCAGTACACGGAGGTCGCGGTGGCGGCGACGCCGGCGCTGTGACCGACGGTCTCCAGGTGTGTGGGTTCCCAGCCGCCGACACCCGCCTCGATGCCGACGTGCAGGACGTAGAGGGTGACGAAGACGGCGAGGACGGACCGCAGGGCGCGGTCGGCCGGCGTGGCCGCCCCGGTGGTCGTGGGGTGCCGCGAGGGCTGCGGCAGTCGCGGGGGGTTGTCACGTACGCCGCGCAGACAGAAGAGGAGGGGCAGGTTGGCGAGCGCGAAGACCACGAAGACGACGGGGTAGTGCTCGGCGCCCACCACCCCGATCAGGACCGGGCCGAGGATCGCGCCGATGCCGAAGTGCGCGTTGAGGACGTTGAGCATCGCGGTGGAACGGTGGCCGAAGCCGACCGCGAAGAGTTGGTTGAGGCCGTAGTCGATGCCGCCGAAGCCGAACCCCGCGAGGAGCGCCGCCGTGAGGGCGAGGGGCCAGTTCGGCGCGACCGCGAAGCCTGCCGAGCCGACGGCCATCAGCAGATACGAGGCGGCGAGGATCCGGCGGTTGCCGGTGCGGCCGTACAGCCGGTCGAAGAGGAGGACACCGGCGACCCCGCCGACGAAGTGCGCGCTGAGCCCGAGCCCCGCGGCGGAGGGCGAGAGCCCGAACTCCTCGCGCAGGGCAGGGATGGCGGGCCCGTAGAACGCCTGGAGAGCGCCGATGAGCATGAAGCCGACGCAGGAGGCGACCACGGCGGACGTGGTGAAGACGGGGTCGGGGGCGGCGCTGGTGCGGCTGGCGGCGCCGACGGTGGTGCTGGGGCTGGGGCTGGTATCGACGCCGACGGTGGGGCTGGTGCTGGTTTCGGTGCCGTCGGTGGGGTCCGGCGTGGGCGAGTCGGCCTGGGCGCGCTGCGCCGTGGGGTGGTCGGTCACGCGGACTCCAGAGAGCGGACGGCCCACCTCGGCGTGGGCGTGCGGGTGATGCTCCGACGAACAACGATGTTACCGGTAACATGCAGAGCGTCAAGATGCCTGACGCGCAGTCGACGCTCCGGGACTTCGGGGCTGTGGGCGTTGTCAGTGGGGGCTGTCAGCGGGCGTTGCCGGTGGGCATCGCCCGTGGGGGCTGTCAGTGGCGCTGTCGGCGGACGGTGCCCGTGGGCGCTGTCAGTGGGGGCTGTCAGCATGGAGGCGTGATCGGAGCGGGCGGGTTCGAGTGGCGTGACTTCCTGTCGTGGTGGAGCGGGGAGTGGGCGGACGCGTGGCACGCCGAGGATTCGGCCGGAGCATCGGCCGAGCGGCTTCGGCGGGCCCCCTGACCCGGGGGCGGGCTCGGGGACGAGCCCGGAGGCGGACCTGGAGGCGGGCCTGGGGGCGGGCCCGGGTCGTGGGGGGGGGCCGACGAGTGTCGCCCCGGGAACAGGTTGATTGCGACAAGGACTAGTCGCCGTAGGGGAGTTGGGGGGCGGGCAGCATGCGACGTATGAGCCGAGACCGTTACGTCGACTTCCTGCGGGCCTGGGCGATCCTGCTCGTCGTGTTGGGGCACTGGCTGATCACCGGGCTGATCCGGCATCCGGACGGCGAGATCACCGCCCCGGAACTGCTGGCGACCCTGCCCTGGACGCAGTGGCTGACCCTGGGCTTCCAGATCATGCCGTTGTTCTTCCTCGCCGGTGGGCATGCCGCCGCAGGCTCCTGGGCGCGGGCTCGGGCCGCCGGCGGGAGAGCCGCGGGGTGGGTGGGGCAGCGGGCGGTGCGGCTGCTGCTGCCCACGGCCGTGTACAGCGGCCTCGTGCTGCTCGCCGTCGGGGTGTGCTCCGCGCTCGGCGTGGACCGCGCGACCCTCGCGCTGGTGGGCTGGGCGATGGCCATGCAGTTCTGGTTCCTACCGGTGTATCTGCTGCTCAGCGCCCTGACACCGGTTCTGTACTCCCTTCACGAACGGTGGGGTGTGCGTGTTCCTGTGGGCATGGGCGTGGTGGGACTCGGTGTCGGCGCGCTCATGGCGGCGGGCGACGCGTCCTCGCGCGGCTCGGCCGTCGAGGCGATCGGGGCGCTCAACTACCTGCTCGTGTGGGGGGTCGTCTACCAGCTCGGTCTCTGCTGGCGGGACGGGTTGCTGGGCGGTGACGGACGGACGACGCCGCGAGCACCGGCCCGGGCGTGGGCCATGGCGGTCGGGGGCGGGTTGGGGTTCGCGCTGCTCGTCGGGCCCGGACCGTTTCCCGTCAGTCTGATCCTGGTGACCGGCCAGGAGCTGAGCAACACCGATCCTCCGTCGGCGGCCATGCTCGCGTGGAGCCTGGCCCAGGTGGGGGTGGCCCTGCTGGTCGCCCCGGTCGTACGACGAATACTGGAACGGGCCCGGGTGCGGCGGGCGGTGCGGGCGCTGGGGGCCGGCAGTATGACGCTCTACCTCTGGCACATGGTGCCGGTGCTGATCGTCGCCGCAGCGTTCTACCTGACCGGCCTCGCCCCCGAACCCCGCTACGGCTCGGCGAGCTGGTGGGCACTGCGGGTGCCGTGGCTGCTGGTGCTGGCGGGCCTCCTGGTGGGGGTGGTGTGGGCGCTGCGGCCGCTGGAGCGGGGGCTCGCCTCCGTGGACGTACGCGTGCGGCCCGGCGCGGGGATCCGGGGGGCGGCGGCCTGGCGGATATGGGTCGGGCTCGGCGTGAGCGTCTGGGCGCTGACGTATTTCGCGGGACACGGGTTCGCGTACGGCGGTGAGTTCCCGGTGTGGCCGGCCGTGGGCCTGGGGGTGGGCACGCTGTGCGTGGCCTTCCCTCGCCGGGGCGACGAGAGCGGCGGAAGCCACGGGGGCGACCCCGGCGGTGACGCTGAGAGCCAGGGCGCGGGGCAGGCCCGCCGGAACAATCGAGGACCCCTCAAAGAGGCTGCCTGACCCGACCGCCCTTCGCCTCGCGGGGGGAAGCGAGCGAGTGCCAGGCAGGTGGGTGGGTGGGTGGGTGGGTGGGTGGGCCAGCCGTATGGCGGGTCGGGGGGGGCGAGTGAGTGTGGTGAGGCGGGAGAGGCGGGCCAGGCGGGTTGTGGGCTGCGTCAGGCTGTGCGTTTGCGGGGCGTCGCCTTCTTCGTGGCTGTCTTTTTCGCCGTCGCCCCCTTCGCCGTCGTCTTCTTCGCGGTGGACTTCTTGGCCGTGGTCTTCGATGCCGCCGTGGTCTTCGTCGCCGCCGCCGTTTTGGCCTCGGCCGTGCTCTTCGACGCCGTCGCCTTCTTCGCCGGCGTCGACTTCGCCGTCTTCGCCGTCTTCGCCGTCGACTTCCTCGGGGCCGCCGCGGTCTTCTTCGCCGTCGCCGTCGACGTCGATTTCTTGCCGCCCGTCCCCTTGGGCGCCGTACGGGCCGACCGGCGCTGCGAAAGGTGCCTGACCTCGGCCCCCGACTCCGTCTCCTGGTCCGACTCCTCCTCCGTCCCCGACGATGCCTTCTCCGGTTCCTCGCCGCGCGACTCCTTCGCCGCGCGCACGCTCTTCTCCAGGGCCGCCATCAGATCCAGCACCTTGCCGCTGGACGGCGCGGCGGGGGCCTCGGGGGGCGTCTCGCCGGCCGCCTTCGCCGCCACGACCTCCTCCACCGCCTCGCGGTACTCGTCGTGCAGGTCCTCCAGGTCGACCTCGCCGAGGGTGTCCATCAGGGCGTCCGCGAGGTCGAGTTCCTTGTCCCGGACGGTGACCGAGGTGTCCGGGGCCACGCCGTCCGGTGCGCGGACCTCGTCGGGCCAGAGCAGTCCGTGCATGGCGATCGCCTCGCCGACCACGCGGAGCATCCCGAGGCGCTCGCGGCCACGCAGGGCGTACTTCGCGATCGCCACCTTGTGGCTGCGCTTGAGGGCCTCCCTGAGCAGCGTGTACGGCTTCGCCGCCGGGGCGCCGCCCGCCTGGAGGTAGTAGGCCGCGTCCATCTGGAGCGGGTCGATCCGGTCGGCCGGGACGAAGGCCACGATCTCGATGGTCCTGGCGGTCGGGAGCGGCAGATGGGACAGGTCCTCTTCGGTGATCGGGATGATCGTGCCGTCCGCGTCCTCGTACCCCTTGCCGATCTCCGCCGAGCTCACCTCGCGGTCCTCCAGCTCGCAGACCTTGCGGTAACGGATGCGGCCGCCGTCCTCCGTGTGGATCTGGCGGAAGGAGATCGAGTGGCTCTCCGTGGCGTTCACCAGCTTGATCGGGATGCTGACGAGGCCGAAGGAGATGGCGCCGTTCCAAATGGATCTCACGTGCAGCGCCCTCCTGAATGAGCCTTATGTGACGGTTTCATGTGATTCTCATCGTATGACGCCGATCACTGAGGTGGAGGGGAGACGGCTCGCGCTCAGCAATCTGGAGAAGGTGCTGTATCCGGCGACCGGCTTCACCAAGGGCGAGGTACTGCACTACTACGCGACCGTCGCCGACGCCCTGCTCCCCCATCTGCGCGACCGGCCGCTGTCCTTCCTGCGCTACCCGGACGGGCCCGACGGGCAGATCTTCTTCGCGAAGAACGTGCCGCCGGGGACGCCCGAATGGGTCACCACCGCCGAGGTGCCCCGGTCGGAGGGGCCCGCCCGGATGGTGGTCGTGCAGGATCTGCCGACCCTGGTCTGGGCGGCGAACCTCGTCACGGAGTTCCATACGCCCCAGTGGGTGATCCAGGATCCCGAGACCGCCGACCGGCTCGTCCTCGACCTCGATCCCGGCGTGCCCGCGACCGTCGTCGAGTGCTGCGAGGTCGCGGTGTGGCTGCGGGAGCGGCTCGCGGCGGACGGGATCGAGGCGTTGGCGAAGACGTCCGGGTCGAAGGGTCTGCATCTGCTGGCGGCGGTGCGGGGGGCCTCCTCCGAACGGGTCACGGAGTACGCGAAGCAGCTGGCCGTGGAGGCGGAGCGGGCGATGCCCCGGCTGGTTCTGCACCGGATGACGCGGAGTCTGCGGCCGGGGAAGGTGTTCGTGGACTGGAGCCAGAACGCGGCGCGGAAGACGACCGCGACGCCGTACACCTTGCGGGCGCGGGCCGAGCCGACCGTGTCGGCGCCGGTCACCTGGGAGGAGGTCGAGGAGTGTCGGTCCGCGGGGACGCTCACGTTCTCGGCGTCCGACATCGCTCCGCGGGTTCAGGACTTCGGGGATCTGCTGGCGCCGCTGCTCGATGCCGGGCGGGCGGGGGCGGTGCCCTGATCTGGCCTTCGGGCCCGTTCCTTCTTCTCCCGCCCCTTCTTCTCGGGCCCGCCCCTTCCTCTCGGGCCCGCCCCTTCCTCTCGGGCCCGCGCGATTCTCTCGCCCCCGCCGCCCCTACCCGTCCCATCCTCACCAGGGGCGCTGCCCCTTCGACCCCCTCAGGGGGCTCCGCCCCCTGGACCCCCGTTTCGGCCTGAACGGCCTCGTCCTCAAGCGCCGGACCGGCTGTACGACGCATCCTCGTCCTCAAGGGCCGGACCGGCTGTACAACACGGCCTCGTCCTCAAGCGCCGGACCGGCTGTGCGACGCGGCCTCGTCCTCAAGCGCCGGACCGGCTGTGCGACGCGGCCTCGTCCTCAAGCGGACGGACCGGCTGTCCATCACGGCCTCGTCCTCAAGGGCCGGACCCGCTGGGCAGCGCGCTGGACGGGCTGCGCGTCAGACCCTCGTCCATGCCCCCCGGTCGCGGGCCATCGCGTGCAGGGCTTCCACGTCGGCCGGCTTCAGTACGCCGCCGAGCCGGGTCAGGGCGGCGAGGTCGGTGTCGGTCAGGACGCGGACCTCGCGCGGGGGGACGGTGACCGAGACGTCCGTCGGGCCGACCAGGGCCAGTACGGGGCGGACCTCGGCCGTCAGGGCGTGGGACGCGCGGTCGGCGTCGGCGCGCACCCGGCGCAGAAGCGGCTCCGGGTCCCGGCGGCCCAGGCCGACCAGGGGGTCGGAGATCCGGACCCGCTGCTTACGGGCGTACAGCGTGTGGATCGCGAACAGGCCGGCCGGGCCGATGGCCAGGTGGTGGACGCGGTCCCCGCCGGGGAGGGGCAGGGAGTGCAGGGTGTGCCAGCCGGCGCCGTCGAGCCGGTCCAGGGCCACGCCGACGGTCTGCTCGGCCTCCAGCGCGCGGCGGCGCGGGTCGGCCCGGAGTCGGTGGGCGGGGCCCGGGTCGCGGTCCAGGTCGATCAGGAGGGCCTCGCCGGGGCGGTTGGGGGCCAGGTCGTCGTCCGGGTGGAGGGAGAGCCTGGCCAGCTCCGCGGGTGTGGGGACGGGCGGCGGGCCGACCGTGACCGGGCCGGTGATGAAGGGGCCGAGGGCCTCCAGGACGTCCTCTCTGCGGTTCTCCCCGATCAGGTTGATCCTGGCCGCCTCACGGTCGTACCAGGCGATGTTCCTGCCGTCCGTGAGACATACGTAGAGCCGCTCCTGGCCATGCCGCCAGGTCGGTATGACGCGCAGTCCGTTCATGCACCATCACCCCACGACCATGGGAACAGGCGGGACGCTCCGGGGGCAAGAAGGCGGTTACGTTCGAGGGGAGTTGGGCAGGGACTGGGCAGCGTGTTCGGGGAGGCGCCGTTGCGGACCCGCAGGAAGCAACTCGACGTACCGCCTCCGGACCGTCCGTGGAGCGAGATCGTGCCCGGCCTGTGGATGGGCGGGCACGAGTTCCGGGGCCGCTCCGGGGAACTGGAACTCGCCGTGGTGCGGGGCGAGTTCGACCTCGTCCAGACGTTGACCCGGGCCCGGCAGGGACATGGGCCCGATCCCGGGGTGCAGCACCACGTGTGGCCGATTCCCGATGGTCCGCTGGACGGGACCCAGCTCGCCGGGGTGATTCGGCTGGCGCGGGCCGCGGGGGACGCGATGGACGACGGCCGGACGGTCCTCGTCCGCTGCTACAGCGGTTACAACCGCTCGGGCCTGGTCATCGCCCACACGTTGGTGCGCCGGGGGCACTCGGCCGAGGAGGCGATCCGGCTGATACGGTCGCGGCGCTCTCCGTGGGCCCTGCACAACGAGTTGTTCGTGGAGTACCTGCGGGCGGGGCTGCCGACGGCCAGGCTCCTGGAGGAACTGGCCGAATAATCGTTTCGCCATGGTCAGAACCCCGACACCTCCAGGGCATCCCCACCCCCGGCCCACCAGTACGCAAAACGGACTTCCATACGAATAAGGTGTACGGGCCTGACACCGTCGTATCCCAAGAGGAGTCACAGGAGTCCCGTGCCCCGCCGTCGCCCCTCCCGCCCTTCCCGCCTCTCACGCCCCTCCCGCCCTTTCCGTCCTTCCCGTCCCGCTCGGCGTGCGCTCGCCGCCGTTACCGTCGCCCTGCTGGCCACGGTCGCCGTGGGGTGCGATGACGCGGGTGAGCTTCAGGGCGCAGGGGCGACACCGACCGCGATCAGCCCGGACAAGCTCTGGCCGGATCTGACCCCCGCCTCCAGTCCGGCCTTCGACATCGGCGAGGTGGACACCGCGGTGGTGAAGGGCGTCACGGTGCCCGGCGGCGACATCCGCAAGGTGGACCCGGTGGCGGTCGTCCGCGCGGAGATCGCCGCGCACCCGGGCGACTACGGCAAGGGGGCCTACGACGAGACGGCCCGCCGGATGGCCGACTGCGGCAGGAGCGGGGCGGCGGGGAGCCGGTGTCCCGTGCTCGAGGCGTACTACCGGGACCTCACCGGCGACGGCCACGCCGACCTGACGCTGGGCTTCCGGCAGCTGCCCGGCAATCTGACCGCCGTCCGCGTCTACACCGCGCGCAAGGACAGAGTCGTGCAGGTCATGGCCTACGAGGACGCCGTGAGCGGGGTCGAACTGGCCGGCCGGTCCGTGATCATCCGAGCCCCCTCGGAGGTCGCGGGCTACGAGTACCGCCTCCAGTGGACCTGGGACCAGCAGCAGCGGGCGATGCTGCTCACCCACGACGAGATGCTGCGCACCGGGGGCCCGGAAGGCCGGAAGCAGCCACCCCGGCCCTCCACGCCCCCCACCCCGACCCCGACCGTCACCCCTTCCGCCCCCGCCTCCGCTTCCGGCTCCTCTTCCGCGTCGGCGAGCGGCCGATGAGGCTCGCGTTTCCCTCGTGGGCCGGCACGCTCGCCGTGAAGGCCGCCGTCTTCATCACCGTGATGTGCTGTGCGCTGGCCGCCCTGCTCGGTGTGCTGGTGCACGTCTCGGTGACGAACCAGACCGTCGGTCAGGCCCGTGACCTGGCACTCTCCCGACTGAAGGACGCGACGGCGGCGTTCGAGGCCGGGGACACCCTCGGGTGGGGCGCGAGCCTCGACCCGCCGGGGCTGCCCGGGTCGCTGCGGACGCTGGCCCTGGCCGGCGAGCGCGGCACGATGGTCGCCGACCACCAGGGGCGCCCGACGATGTGGGCGGCCGGCCCCGCCGACGGTGCGCGAGCCCTCGCGGTCCCGGTCGACTACTCGCAGAGCGCCCGCACCATCGAGGCCCTCGACACCGCGATCCTGTGGTCGTCGGTCCTGGCCATCGGCGCGACGCTGCTGGTCGGCGCGGTCGCGGTCACCCGGGTGACCCGCCGACTGCACACCACCGCGCAGGTGGCCCGGCGGATCACCGCCGGCGACCTGGACGCGCGCGTGGACGACCCCCGTACGAAGGAACCGGGCCGGCCGCAGGACGAGGTGGGGGCCGTCGCCGTCGCGCTGGACTCCATGGCGTCCTCGCTCCAGGGCAAGCTGTTGAGCGAGCAGCGGTTCACCGCCGACGTGGCGCACGAGCTGCGCACGCCGCTGACCGGGCTGCACGCGGCGGCGGAACTGCTGCCGCCGGGACGGCCGACGGAGCTGGTCCGCGACCGGGTGGCGGCGCTCCGCACGCTGACGGAGGACCTGCTGGAGATCTCCCGCCTGGACACCGGGCGGGAGAAGCTGGAGTCGGACGCCGAGGAGCTGGGCGCGCTGGCGGCCCGGGTGGTGCGGACGGCGGAGGCTTCGGACGCCTCCGGGGCCTCGGCCACCGGCACCGAGGTGACGGTGGTCCGGGACGCGCGCGTGGAGACCGACCGGCGCCGCCTCGAACGGGTGCTGGGGAACCTGCTGGCCAACGCGCACCGGCACGGGCGGTCGCCCGTCGTCCTGACGGTGGACGGTCCCGTCGTCACCGTGCGGGACCACGGGGACGGCTATCCGGAGTACCTCGTCACGCACGGGCCGCAGCGGTTCCGTACCGAGGGCGGGGCCAAGGGGCACGGGCTCGGGTTGACCATCGCGGTCGGACAGGCGGAGGTGCTGGGCGCTCGACTGACGTTCGCCAACGCGCCGGACGGCGGTGCGGTGGCGACACTGACGCTCCCTCAGACGCCTCCTGCCGGGAGCGGCCTCCCCGATGGCGCAGCGTGACGGGCGACACGCGCGAACCGATCCTAATGTGGCGATTAGTCAGCTTCACCCTCTTCATGGAGGTATATCGCCATGCCCCTGCGCACCGCTCTCACCCGCATCGCCATACTCACCGCAGCCGGCGCCCTCGCCGCCACCGCGGCCGTCGCCCCGGCACTCGCCGACGACTGGGACAGCGACGGTCTCACCACCCAGGACGACGGCTCGTCCGACTGGGAGAACCAGGGCGGCGACGACTTCCAGGGGGACCAGAACCAGGGGGGCGGAGGCGGCCAAGGCAACCAGAACCAGGGCGGCGGCCAGGGCAACCAAGGCGGCGGCCTGGGGAACCAGAACCAGGGTGGCGGCCAGGGCAACCAGAACCAAGGCGGGGGCCAGGGCAACCAAGGCGGGGGCCAAGGCAACCAGAACCAAGGCGGCGGCCTGGGGAACCAGAACCAAGGGGGCGGAGGCGGCCAAGGCAACCAGAACCAGGGCGGCGGCCAGGGCAACCAAGGCGGGGGCCAAGGCAACCATGGCGGCGGCCAGGGCAACCAAGGCGGCGGCCAGGGGAACCAGAACCAGGGTGGCGGCCAGGGCAACCAGAACCAGGGCGGAGGCCAAGGCAACCAAGGCAGCGGTCTGGGCAATCAGAACCAAGGCGGCGGCCAAGGCAACCAGAACGGTCAGGGCAATCAGACCGGTCAGGGCAATCAGACCGGTCAGGGCAATCAAGCCGGTCAGAGCAGCCAGGGCAACCAGAACGGCGGCTGGCAGTCCGGTGGGAGCGACTGGCAGTCCGGTGGAGGCAACTGGCAGCAGTCCGGCGGGGGTGACGGCAACTGGCAGTCCGGCGGGGGTGACTGGCAGTCCGGCAACGACAACTACAACGACTCCCGCCGCTACCGCGGGCGCGTCACCGCGAGGGAACTGCTCCTGCGCAGCGCGCCCACCCGAGCCAGCCAGGTGATCCGTGTGGCCCATCGCGGCGAGATCGTCTCGATCTTCTGCAGGACCCCCGGCCAGAACGTCCAGGGCAACTCCGTCTGGTACCTGCTCACGGACGGCACTTGGGCCTGGGGCTCGGCGCGCTACATCGACACCATCGGGACGACACCGCGCTGGTGCTGATCCGGCCCTGACACGAAAGCATCCAAGGCTCACAAGAAGCCTTATTTAGGTAAGTTCCGGACATGACGAAAGCCGGAGTCGGAGCAGGGACGGGAGCGGGGGCGGGAGCAGGGGCCGAAGCGGGAGCGGAAGCGGAAGCAGGAGTGGAAGCAGGGGCTGGAGCGGGCACCGGTGCCGGAACCACTGGTGCCGGAACCACCAGTGCCGGAACCACCGTGGCGGCGGCCGACGCGCCCGCCCCCACGGCGCTCCTCCCCCGCCGCCGTGGCGTCGAACTCTCCCTCATCGTCCTGGCCGTGCTGCTCTCCGTGTACGGCTACTGCGCCGTCGGCCTCGCGAAGGACGGCACCGTCCCGCCCGGCGCCGCCGGTTACGGCGCCGGGCTCGGCGTGCTCGCACTGCTGGCGCACCTCGCGGTGCGGCTGCGCGCCCCCTGCGCCGACCCGCTGCTCCTCCCCATCGCGGTACTGCTCAACGGGATGGGCCTGGTGCTGATCTACCGGCTCGACCTGGAGACGCCGGGCGACCGGGCGGCGCCCACCCAACTGGTGTGGTCCACGCTCGGGGTGGCCCTGTTCATCATGGTCGTGGCCGCGCTGCGCGACCACCGCATCCTCCAGCGGTACGCGTACCTCTGTGTGGTCGCCGCGCTCGCCCTGCTCGCGCTGCCGATCCTCTTCCCGGCCGTGAACGGCGCCCGTATCTGGATCCGGATCGCCGGGTTCTCCATCCAGCCGGGCGAGTTCGCGAAGGTGCTGCTGGCGGTGTTCTTCGCCGCGTACCTGGCGGCCAACCGCACGGCGCTGGCGTACGCGGGCCGGAAGATCTGGCGCTTCGAACGGCTACAGCTGCCCACCGGGCGCGTCCTCGGTCCGATCGTCACGATCTGGCTGCTGAGCGTCGGGGTGCTGGTGCTGGAGCGGGATCTCGGCACCTCGCTGCTCTTCTTCGGGCTGTTCGTGGTCATGCTCTACGTCGCCACCGGCCGCACCGGCTGGATCGCCGTCGGGCTGCTGCTCGCCTCGCTCGGCGCGGTCGCCGTCGGCCGCCTGGAGCCGCACGTGCACAGCAGGGTCGAGGACTGGCTGCACCCGTTCGCGACGATCGAGGCCGGTGAGGGCCCCAACCAGCTCGCGCAGTCGCTGTTCTCCTTCGCGGCCGGCGGGATGTCGGGCACCGGGCTCGGCCTCGGGCACTCCGTCCTCATCGGCTTCGCCGCGAAGTCGGACTTCATCCTGGCGACGGCGGGCGAGGAACTGGGCCTGGTGGGCCTCTCGGCCCTCTTCCTCCTCTACGGCCTGCTGGTGGAGCGCGGCTACCGGGCGGGCCTGTCCCTGCGCGACCCCTTCGGCCGGCTGCTGGCGACCGGGCTCGCCTCGATCGTGGCGCTCCAGGTGTTCGTGATCGCGGGCGGGGTGACCGGGCTGATCCCGCTGACCGGCATGGCGATGCCGTTCCTGGCGCAGGGCGGCTCCTCGGTCGTCACCAACTGGGCGATCGTGGCGCTGCTGATCCGGGTGAGCGACTCCGCGAGACGGCCGCGGCACGCACCGCACGACGCACCGCGCCCCACACCCCACACCCCCCTCCACGACCCGCTCCACACCTCACCCCACACCCCATCCCACGCCCCACTCCACGACGAGGACCCACGGAGGTCCGGTTGACCCGGCACATCCGGCACGCCGCCGCCTTCTGCGCCCTGCTGCTGGTGGCGCTCCTGGTCAACGCCCTGCGCGTCCAGGTCGTCCAGTCCGGCACGTACGACGACAACCCGGCCAACCGGCGCGACGCCATCGCCCGTTACGCCCAGCCGCGCGGCGACATCCTGGTCGACGGCGCGCCCGTGACCGGCTCCCGGGACACCGGTGAGCAGCTGCGCTACGAGCGCACGTACCGCGACGGGCCGTTGTACGCGCCCGTGACCGGCTTCGCCTCGCAGGTGTACGGGACGACGCTGCTGGAACACGCCGGGGACGACGTGCTCTCCGGGGCCGATCCGATGCTCTCGCCGTTCCCGCTGTGGAACGACGTCACGCACGGCAGGCCGGCCGGCGGGAACGTGGTGACGACCCTGAACCGCCGGGCCCAGCAGGCCGCGTACGAGGGGCTCGGCGGGCGCAAGGGCGCGGTGGCGGCGGTGGAGCCGTCGACGGGGCGGGTGCTGGCGCTGGTGTCCAGTCCCTCGTACGACCCCGCCGTGCTGTCCGGGAACGACGCCGCGGCGGAACGGGCCTGGGCGCGGCTGAACCGCGACCCGGACAAGCCGATGCTGAACCGGGCGGCGCGCCAGACGTATCCGCCGGGGTCGACGTTCAAGGTGGTGACCGCGGCGGCGGCACTGGACGCGCGGGTGATCACCGACCTCGACGCGGCCACCGACTCCCCCGCCCCCTACCGGCTGCCCGGGACGACGACGGGACTGACGAACGAGGGCCCCGGCTGCGAGGACGCTCCGCTGCGGGACGCCTTCATGTGGTCCTGCAACACGGTGTTCGCGAAGCTCGGCGTGGACACGGGGCTGGCGCAGATGACCCGGACGGCGCAGGCGTTCGGTTTCAACGACGTGGACGTGCGGATCCCCTTCGCCGTCGCGCCGAGCACCTTCGACACCTCGCTCGACCAGGCGCAGCTGGCGCTGTCCTCGATCGGCCAGTTCAACACCCGGGCGACCCCGCTCCAGATGGCGATGGTGTCGGCGGCCGTGGCCGACGGGGGGCAGGTGCGCACGCCGTACCTGGTGGAGCGGACGACACGGCAGGGCGGGGCCACGGTCGCCACGGCCGGCTCCCGCCCGTCCCGTCAGGCGATGCTCCCCTCGACGGCGCGGCTGATGCGGGAGCTGATGGTGGACGTGGTGCGGGAGGGCACCGGCACGAACGCCGCGATCCGCGGCGCGGTCGTCGGCGGCAAGACCGGCACCGCCCAGCACGGTCTCGGCAACGCCGGGATCCCGTACGCCTGGTTCGTCTCCTGGGCGCGGGGCGAGCGGGACTTGGAGCCGAGCGTGGCGGTCGCGGTGGTGGTCGAGGACGGGTCGGCGCGCCGCGGGGACATCACCGGGGGCGGGATGGCGGCGCCGATCGCCCGGGCGGTGATGGAGGCGGTGCTCAAGTCGTGAGACGGGGGGTACCGGGACCGCACAGGGGCGTCCTACGGTTCGCTCATGACTGACACGAGAGCTGAGAACGTCAACGAGACCGCCGCTTTCGAACTCGCCCAGGTCAACATCTCCCGCCTCAAGTTTCCGCTGGACTCACCGGAGTTGAAGGACTTCGTGGACGCCCTGGACCCGGTCAACGCCACCGCGGAGACGGCGGACGGCTATGTCTGGCGGCTCCAGTCCGACGGCGGCGACGCGACCGACATCCAGGTGTTCGGGGATTCCTGGCTGATCATCAACATGACGGTGTGGCGGGACGTCGACGCCCTGACCACGTTCATGTACCAGGGGCAGCACCGCGAGCTGCTCTCGCGCCGCCGGGAGTGGTTCGAGCGGGTGGCGGAGGCGATGACGGCCCTGTGGTGGGTACCGGCGGGCCACCGCCCGACGGTCGCGGAGGCCGAGTCCCGCCTCCTCCACCTGCGCGCGAACGGCCCGACCCCGTACGCCTTCGGCCTGCGCACGGCCTTCCCCGCGCAGGGCGCGGAGCCGATGACGTTCGCGCTACCGGAGGACCTGGGCTGCTCGGTCTAGCCCGGTCCCGTCGGTCTGCCCGGTCCGGTCGGTCCAGCAGGGGCCGGGAGGGGCTAGGGAAGGTTGAGCCGGAAGGGGCCGGCGGGCTGCGGCCTGTGGTGACCGCAGTCGATCTCGTTGCCGCCCTCGTCCCCGACGTAGGCGGGCAGCACCTCGGCGTACACGGTCACCGTCCCCGGCCTGTGGTCGACCTCGAACGCCTCGGAGGTTTTGGCCGCCTCGGACACCCCGTCACCCGGCCACCCGAGCGTCCAGATCACGAAGGTCTCGCCGGGTCGCATCCAGTGATCGCTGCCGTACGGCTCGAGGATGAGTTCGAGCAGCTCACTACCGGAGTTGCACACCCGGAGGGCGGCGATCGGCCGCACCGCGGCGGTCATCGGTGCCCCGCCTTCCCGGGCAGGGGTTCCCGGCGCTCCAGCCACGGTGCGGGGACGGCGTCGACGCCGGTGCGGGCGGCCACGATGCCGCCGGTGACGGCGCAGGTGGTGTCGACGTCGCCGAAGCCCTCGGCGGTGGTCCACAGCGCGGCGACGAGGTCGTCGGGGTGGCGGGCGGCGGACCAGACGGCGAAGGGCACGGTGTCGTCGGCGCGAATGCGCTGACCGTTGCCGAGGAGGTCGGCGGCCTTCCACGGCTCGGTGGCGAAGGGAAGTTCGGCGGCGCGGGCGAGGCCCTCGCGGGTCGCGCTGTCCGGGGTCAGCGCCGCCACCTCGGCGAGGCCGAGCCGTCCGGTGGCCGAGAGCGCCGCCGCCACCGCCACGGCGACCGCCCCCGCGATGCCCTCCGGGTGGGCGTGGGTGACCTCGGCGGAGCGGGTGGCCTGTTCGACGACCCGGGCGAGATCGGCGTGGAAGAAGGCGCCCAGCGGCGCCACCCGCATCGCGGACCCGTTGCCGAGGCTGCCCTCGCCGCCGAAGAGCTCGCGGCTGAACTCGGGCCAGCGGTCGGGTTCCTGGAGCAGTCGGGGCAGCAGCTGATGCATGCCGTGGCCGTAGCCGCGGGCCCGGTCGGCGTCGTAGCCGAGCGCGAAGGCGAGGGCAAGCTCCCGCTGCCGCACCTCCCCGTACTGGTCGAGCACCCGGATGAGGCCGAGGGCCATCGCCGTGTCGTCGGTCCAGTGCCAGTGTGATTCCTCGGGCATCCGGCGGGCGCGGACCTCCTCGTACGCCTGCCGGGGATCCCGGAAGAGCGGGAACCAGCGTTCCCCGAACGCGTCCCCGAGGGCCAGGCCCTCCAGGCTGCGGCGGGCGGCGGCGCGGCCGGCGTCGTTTCCGTGCGCGGAGCTCAAGTCGGTTCCCCCTACGGCTCGTAGGCACCGATTCTCGCAGACCCCCCGGTCGGACCCCGGATCAATTAATGGTGCGCGAGGGATTGACGGCCTTGCTGACAGGCAGTCTCATAAGGGCCATGACGACCCTCACCGATGCCGACGCGCTGGAAGGGCTGCGGGACGCGCTGGGCCTGCTCAAGGACCGGGAGCAGGTGGCCGAGCGGCTGCTCGCGTCCTCCGCCAAGCACTCCTTCGACCCCGACAAGGAGCTGGACTGGGACGCCCCCTTCGAGGAGGGCAAGTGGTTCTGGCCGCCGGAGCTGGTGTCGCTGTACGACACGCCGATGTGGCGGCGGATGAGCGAGGAGCAGCGGATCCTGCTGTCGCAGCACGAGGCCGCCGCGCTCGCCTCGCTCGGGATCTGGTTCGAGCTCATCCTCATGCAGCTGCTGGTCCGGCACATCTACGACAAGGCGGCGACGAGCGCGCACGTGCGGTACGCGCTGACCGAGATCGAGGACGAGTGCCGGCACTCGAAGATGTTCGCCCGGCTGATCACCCGGGGCGGGACGCCCTACTACCCGGTGAGCCGTGCCCACCAGAACCTGGGACGGCTGTTCAAGACGATCTCCACGACCCCCGGCTCGTTCACCGCGACCCTGCTGGGCGAGGAGGTCCTCGACTGGATGCAGCGGCTGACCTTCCCGGACGAGCGGGTCCAGCCGCTGGTCCGGGGCGTCACCCGGATCCACGTCGTGGAGGAGGCCCGGCACGTGCGCTACGCCCGTGAGGAGCTGCGCCGCCAGATGGTGACGGCGCCGAAGTGGTCCCAGGAGTTCACCAGGGTCACCTCGGGCGAGTTCGCGCGGGTGTTCTCCGTGGCGTTCGTGAACCCGGACGTCTACCCGAACGTGGGCCTGGACAAGCGGGAGGCCATGGCGCAGGTGCGGGCGAGCGGGCACCGGCGGGAGGTCATGCAGACGGGATCGAAGAAGCTGACGGACTTCCTGGACGACATCGGGGTCCTGCGGGGCGTCGGGCGGCGGCTGTGGAGGTCGTCCGGGCTGCTGGCGTGACCCGGTGGCGGGCACGGGGCGGGGGCGGGCGATTACGCTGCACGTCATGACCCCCGCCGCCCCCGCCTACCGTCGCCTCAGCGTCGAGGAGCGCCGCAGCCAGCTGCTCGAGGCCGCGCTCTCGCTCTTCGCCCACCGCGTCCCCGAGGACGTCTCGCTGGACGACGTGGCGGAGGCCGCCGGGGTGTCCCGGCCGCTCGTCTACCGGTACTTCCCCGGCGGCAAGCAGCAGCTCTACGAGGCTGCCCTGCGCTCCGCCGCCGAGGAGCTGCACCACTGCTTCGACGAGCCCCGCGACGGCCCGCCCCTCCCCCGCCTGGCCCGCGCCCTCGACCGCTATCTGTCGTTCGTCGGCCGCCACGACGCCGGTTTCAGCGCCCTGCTCCAGGGCGGCAGCGTCGTCGAGACGTCCCGGACGACCGCCATCGTGGACGGCGTACGGCGGGCCGCCGCCGAGCACATCTACAGCCACCTGGGGGTCTCCGATCCCGGGCCGCGGCTCCGGATGACCGTCCGGATGTGGATCACCGCGGTCGAGGCGGCCTCCCTCATCTGGCTCGACGAGGACAAGCAGCCGCCCGCCGGTGAGCTGCGGGACTGGCTCGTCGACCAGTTCGTCGCCGTCCTCACGGTGACCGCGGCGCGGGACGCGCAGACCGACGAGCTGGTCCGGGGTGCGCTGGCCGCGGAGACCTGATCGACACTGGTGGGGTGAAGAGCGAAGACACCCCCTTCGAGGGCGGCCCCATGGACGGCCGGGTGCTGCCCGTGCTGCTGGGCCCGACCGGGCACCCGCCGAAGACGTACCGCATCCCCGTCCCCGACGCGGCCGGCGGCCCGCCCACTGTCCTGGTCTACCGGCGTGTGCCGCGCGGCCACAGCAAGAAGCTCGGACTGCCCCAGGGCTGGAAGTACGAGTTCGCCGCCGAGGGCGACCGGGGCGCGGGGAAGTGGGGCGTCGGACCGAACGGACGGAAATGGCCGTGGTCGAAGCCCGACGCCGAAACCGGCACCGCGCCCGGCACCGCGCCCGACGCCACGCCGGGCGGACGGCGGGATGACGCCGACGAGTGACCCGGTTGCGCCGAACCGCGCACCTCCAGCGCGCGGGCCGCGCACGCGCGTCTGATGCTCGCCCTACGGGATGGAGGGGCCACCCCGCAGCGGAGGTGATGGCGTGTCAGGAAGACTGCTGCGTACGGCCTGTACGGTCGCCACGGTGGCGCTCGCCGTACAGGCCGTCCTGGGCCCCGGGCCCGCCGTGGCGGCACCGGAGCCCCCGGAGCCCGGCGCCCGCACGGTGACGACACCCGAGACGTCGGCGACGCCGGACCCCGAGGAACCGTCGGTGGACGAGGCGGACAAGGCGGACGGCCCGGACGGCCGGGACGGCGAAGAGCGGACCGTGGCCGAACTGCTGACGGAGCTTCAGCGGCTGTACCAGGAGGCCGAACGGGCCACCGAGGCCTTCAACGCCACCGAGGAGCAGCTGAAGCGGCGGCGGGCCGAGACCGGGCGGCTGGACGCCGACCTGGTGAAGGCCCGGCTCTCCCTGCACCGGAGCCGGGGCGCGGCCGGACGGCTGGCCCGCCAGCAGTACCAGGGCAGCACCGACATCTCCCCGTACGTACGGCTGCTGCTCGCCCGCGACCCGCAGCACGCCCTCGACCAGGGGCATCTGATCGGCCAGTTGGCGCGCGAGCGGGCCGGGACGGTCGGACGGCTGGCGAGCGGCGAACGCCTGGCCGACGCACTGGCCCGCAAGGCCCGCGCCGCCCTGGACGAGCAGCTCACCCTCATGGAACGCCGGAAGAAGGAGCGCGACGACGTGACCCGGCGTCTGGACGACGTCGAGGAACTCCTCGCCTCCCTCACCGCCGAACAGCTCACCGCCCTCGCCGAACTGGAGCGCAGCGACGTCGCGCGGGCGCAGGAGAAGCTCATGGCGTCCGGCGCGCTCGACGAGGACCGCAAGCCGTCGAAGGAGGGCCGAAAGGCCGTGCGGTACGCCGTACGGCAGATCGGGAAGCCGTACGAATGGGGGGCGGAGGGCCCGAGGTCGTACGACTGCTCGGGCCTGACGTCCGAGGCCTGGGGGCACGCCGGGACACGGATCCCGCGGACCAGCGAGGAGCAGTGGGCGCGTCTGCCGAGGATCCCGCTGACGCAGCTGCGCCCCGGCGACCTGGTGATCTACTTCCCCGAGGCCACCCATGTCGCGATGTATCTGGGCGAGGGCAAGGTGGTCCAGGCGCCGAGAACCGGCGAACAGGTCAAGATCACCGAGATCGCGGCCCAACCGGTCCTCGGAGCCGTACGCCCGGACGCGCCGCCCGCTCCCCCTCGGAGTCCCGTCAAGAACCCCGTTGAGGCCTCTGTTCAGGCCCCCGCGACCGAACCCAGGTAGGCCGCGGTCTTCTCCGGCTCATAGAAGAAGTTCTCGAAGTCGGCCGGGTCGTTGAACGCGTTGGCGAAACGATCGGCCACCGGCGGCAGCTGCCCGGCCGCGCCCAGCAGGTTGATGATGTGCTCCGGCGGCGGGGCCAGCATCGCGTTGGTCCACTTGGTGACGTGCTGGGCGGTGTCCCAGTACCGGTCGAAGGTGGCGCGCATCCACTCCTCGTCGAACTCCTTCTCCTCGCGCTCGAGGATCGAGGAGAGGTACGCGGCCGCGCACTTGGACGCCGAGTTGGAGCCCTGACCGGTGATCGGGTCGTTGGCGACGACGACGTCGGCGACGCCGAGCACCAGGCCGCCGCCAGGGAGGCGGCCGACGGGGTTGCGGACGGTGGGCGCGTAGCGGCCGGCCAGGGTGCCGCCGGCGTCGGTCAGTTCGACCTTGGTGGCCCGCGCGTACTCCCAGGGCGTGAACTTCTCCATGAGCTCCAGGGTCAGGGAGAGGTGTTCCGCCGGGTCCTTGACGCCGTTGAAGACGTCCAGCGGGCCGCCGGGTATGCCCTCCCAGAACAGGATGTCCGCGCGGCCGGAGGTGGTGAGCGTCGGCATGACGAACAGTTCGCCGACGCCGGGGACGAGGTTGCAGCGGACCGCGTCCATGTCCGGGTGCTCCGGGCGCGGGCCCAGTCCGTGGACGTAGGCGACGGCGAGGGCGCGCTGCGGCTCGCTGTAGGGGGAGCGCTCCGGGTCGCGGCCGAACATCTGGACGAGCTCGCCCTTGCCCGCGGAGACCAGGACCAGGTCGTAGGCGCGGGAGAAGTAGTCGAGGTCGGAGACCGCCGCGCCGTGGATCACCAGCTGGCCGCCGCGCTGGGCGAACGTGTCCATCCAGCCGGCCATCTTCACCCGCTGGTCGACGGACTGCGCGAACCCGTCGAGCCTGCCCAGCCAGTCGATCGCGCGCTGTGCCGGGCCCGGGTCGTGCGAACCGGGGGCCGCCACCGAGACGCCGAGCCCGCCGATCTTCGGGGCCTGCTGCTCCCAGAAGTTCAGCTGGAGGTCGCGCTCGTGCTGGAGGGCGGTGTCGAACATGCACTGCGTCGACATGACCCGGCCGGAGCGGATCTCGTCCGCCGTCCGGTTCGACATCAGGGTGACCTCGTACCCGTGCGACTGGAGGCCGAGGGCGAGCTGGAGGCCGGACTGGCCGGCTCCGACGACGAGTATCTTCCGCATGCGGGGGACTCTCCTTGAGGGCCTTACTCGGGGGTTTCGTCGAGCGCGTGGCCCACCAGGGCCAGGAGGGTCTCGATCACCGAGATCCGGCGCCGCGCATCCATGATCATGACAGGTATGTGCGAGGGGATCGTCAGCGCCTCCCGCACGTCGGCCGGCTCGAACGCCTCGCTGCCGTCGAAGTGGTTGACGGCGACGACGTACGGCAGCCCGCAGCTCTCGAAGTAGTCCAGCGCGGGGAAGCAGTCCTTCAGGCGGCGGGTGTCGGCCAGCACGACCGCGCCGATCGCGCCGCGCACCAGGTCGTCCCACATGAACCAGAACCGCTGCTGTCCCGGCGTACCGAACAGGTAGAGCACCAGGTCGTCGTCGAGGGTCAGCCGGCCGTAGTCCATGGCGACCGTGGTGGTGACCTTCTCCGGGGTGCCGGTGAGGTCGTCGGTCCCCTCGCTGGCCTCGGTCATCAGCGCCTCCGTCTGGAGGGGCTCGATCTCCGAGACGGTGCCCACGAGGGTGGTCTTGCCGACGCCGAACCCGCCCGCCACCACGATCTTCGTGGCGATGGGGGCACGGGTGCGGTCCGTCTGCCAGGGCTGCAAGGGCTCGTCGGGCTCGGGTTCGACGAAGGGGGAGACGCCACGAGCGGCGTCAGAGACGACGGAGTCCACTCAGCACCCTTTCCAGCAGAGCGCGGTCGGGACGGCCCGTACCGTGAGCGGTACCGGTGCCGTACACACGGATCTTTCCCTGGTCCGCGAGGTCGCTGAGGAGCACCCGGACCACGCCGAGCGGCATCTTCAGCAGCGCGGCGATCTCGGCCACCGTGCGCATCCGGCGGCACAGTTCGACGATGGCCCTCAGCTCCGGCATGACCGTGGCCTTCAGGGAGCCGTTCGTCAACTCGCGGCGCTCCTCGGGAGCGTCCAGGGCCGCCACGAAGGTCTCCACCAGCAGGACGTGCCCGAAGCGGGTACGGCCGCCGGTGAGCGAGTAGGGGCGCACCCGGGCCGGCTTGCGGTCGCCGCCGCGCACGGGGAGTTGCTGCCGGTCGCCCTGGGGCTGCCTCGGGACGGCGCTCATCGGACGCCTCCCGTCGCCTTGGACTCCAGTGACTGCCGTAGCTCGCTGCGGAGTTCCGGGGTCAGGACGTGTCCGGCGCGGCCGACGAAGAGGGCCATGTGGTACGCCACCACGCTCATGTCGCAGTCGGCGGAGCCGTGCACTCCGAGGAGCGAGCCGTCGCTGATCGACATGACGAAGAGGCTGCCCTCGTCCATGGCGACCATGGTGTGCCGGACCCCGCCGAAGGCCATGAGCTTGGCCGCGCCGATGGTGAGGCTGCCGATGCCGGAGACGATGGTGGCGAGATCGGCGGCGGAGCCGCGTGGACCGGAGGGTTTCGCCTCGCGGGCCTGGCGTGCCTCGAGGTTGCGGCCGGGGTCCGAGGACAGCAGGAGCAGGCCGTCCGAGGAGACGACGGCGACGGACTGGATGCCGGGTACTTCCTCCACGAGGTTGGTCAACAGCCAGTGCAGGTTACGGGCTTCACTGCTCAGTCCGAAGGTACTGGGCGCGGTCAACTGCTTGCCTCCTCGACTGTGCCCCCCGTGTCTTCTTCGGCGTGTGCGTGTGCTTCTTGAGCTGTTTTTCGAGCCGCTTCGGGGGACGGGACCTGGTTCTGGCCCGTCCGTTCGGCGATCTCGGCTTCCACATCGCGGTAGCCGGCCTCCGCCCCCCGGCGGAAGCCGCCCAGACGGCGGCGGAGGGCGTCCGCGTCGACGGAACCGGTCCGCTGGCGCGGGGCTTGGGTGGGTGCGGTGATCTTGGGGGTGCGCTTGGGGAGGCCCTTGTCCGTGACGAGCTCTTCGGGGGCGTCCGGTGTGCGGGCGTGTTCCGCCTCGGCCTCGCCCGTGGCGGGGTGGTCGACGGCTGCGGGTGGGCCGTGTCGGGTGTCCTCGCCGTCGGCGGTCGCCGGGTCGAGGTCGAGGACGGCGACGGTGCTCCGCTCCCCCGCCTCGTCGGCCTCCTGCGCCCCGCCCGCGTTCTCCTCCTGCGGGACGGGCAGCAGCAGTTCCATCGTGGTCTCGGCCGGGATCTCGGCCGGGATCTCGGCCGGGATCTCGGCCGTCGTCTCTGACCGAAGGCGGGCCGGCGCCGGGGTGGGCGCCTCGGCCGGGGTCTCCGAGTGTCGTACCGCCCTCTCCGCCAGCGCGACCAGCGGGTCCGCGGTCTTCGTACGGCCCGGCAGGACGTTGGAGTTGGCCTCCGCGTCCGCGCCCGGCAGCGAGAAGGACTGGGGGGTGGCCGCCGGGTTCGTCACCGGGATCGCGGCGGCCGGGGCCGCGGCGAGAAGCGCGGTCGGCAGGACGACGACCGCCGCCACCCCGCCCTGCTTCTGCTCGCGCAGCCGCACCCGCGCCCCGTGCCGGTGGGCGAGCCGGGCCACCACGTACAGGCCGAGGCCGAGACCCTCCTCGCCCTCCTGGTCGTACGGCGTCTCGGGGTCGAACTCGGCGAGGCGGGCGTTGAGCCTGCTCATCCGGTCCTCGGTCATGCCGATGCCCTCGTCCTGGACGGAGAGCATGACCTCGCCGCTCTCCAGGAGCCAGCCGGAGACCTCGACGGGCAGGTCCGGCGGGGAGAACGAGGTGGCGTTCTCCATGAGTTCGGCGAGCAGGTGGGAGAGGTCGTCCGCGGCGAATCCCGCCACGTGCGCGTGCGGCGGGAGCGCGGAGATGCGTACCCGCTCGTACCGCTCGATCTCGCTGACCGCCGCGCGGACCACGTCCACCAGCGGGATCGGGCCCGCGTGCTGCTGGACGTGTTCGGTGCCGGCCAGGACCAGCAGGTTCTCGCTGTGCCGGCGCATGACCGTGGCGAAGTGGTCGAGCTTGAAGAGGGTGGCCAGCCGGTCGGGGTCCTGCTCGCGCTCCTCCAGCCCCTCGATGACGGCCAGTTGGCGTTCGACGAGGCCGAGGGTGCGCAGGGCGAGGTTGACGAAGGTGCCGCCGATGCTGTCCCGCAGCCCGTCCAGCTGGGCGGCGGAGTCGGCGAGTTCGGAGCGCAGCTCCTCGCGGGCGTCGGCCATCCGCTGGCGCTGCCCGACGAGGTGCTTGCGATCGGACTCCAGGGTGCCGACGCGCTCGTGGAGAGCCACGGCGTGCTCGTGCAGGGCGTTGACGGAGCGGACGACCTGGGCGAACTCGTCGTTGCGGCCGGTGAACCGGACCGGTTCCTCCGCCGCCGGGTGCTCGGCCTCCGCCAGTCGCGCCGATCCCCGGCGCAGGACGGACAGCGGGCGGGTGAGGCTGCGTGCCAGGCCCGTGGCGACGACGACCGACAGCAGCATCAGGGCCCCGAGGAGGGTGACGCGCAGCTCCAGGTCGGTGACGTCGTCGTCGCGCAGCTGGGCGAGGTCCTCGACGCGGTGGCCGAACAGCGAGGACTCGACCCCGCGCATCAGGTCGACCCGGGCGGAGAGCGCGGCGTCGAGCTTCTTGACGCTGGTGTCGAGTTCGCCGTCGCTCAGCTTCGGCTGGTCGGTGAGGGAGGCGAGGTAGGCCTCGGCGGTGTCGACGTCACCGCCGGTGACCGTGGAGTCGTACGAGGCCACCGCCTCCTGCGGCGCGCCGTCCCGGAAGTCCGCGAGGGCCGCGTCGGAGCGCAGCCGGGCCTGCTGCGCGGCGGCGGTGAGCGCGTCGCGCTGCTTGGCGTCGGCGTTCGAGGAGACCTTCTCGGTGACCGACCGGCCGGTGACGGGGTCGTACCGGGTCTCCGTGCTCGTCGGCACGTTCAGCGCGGCGAGCAGCAGTCCCCGGGTCGCGGAGGCCTGCTGGACGACGGTGTCGAGCTCGGCGAGGGCGTACGCGCCGGAGCCCGCGCGGGGCGGCGTCTCCTCCGCGAGCCGGTCGACGAGCACATGGAGTGCGGCGATGACCCGGGAGTACGCCTCGTGCGCCTGGAGCGCCGTGCTCTTGCCGGTGAGGGCCGACTGGCGCACGGACGGCACGGAGGCGAGGGCCTCGCGCAGCGCCGCGGAGACGTCCGTCTCGGCGGTCAGCTCGCCTGTCTGCCGGTCCACCCGGGCGCTGCCCTGGCTGGAGGGCGCCTTGGACTTCACCCGGCCGGCCGCCACGTAGGAGGTGACCTCGTCGCGCTCGTCCGCCAGGGACTGGGCGAGGGCGAGGGCGTCCTGGGTCTGTTCGGCCAGGGTGACCAGGTCCTGGGAGTCCTTCAGCTGCCCGGAGGCGGCGAGGATCGAGGGGGCGCCCGCCCCGGCGACGGCGGCGGCCACGACGGCCACCGCGACGATCAGCCGGTTGCGTACGTGGGTCGGACGGCCCTTGCCGACAGGGGTGCGCTCCGCGCCCCCCTCGGAGGCCGTCTGCCTGCCTGTACGCCGAGGCCGCGTCTTCTGCACCGGTGCTCGCATTCCTGACTCGTGTGCCATGGACCGGATGTGACGCTCCGTCAACTGACGCGCACGCCCGGTACGGTTTTCCGACCCTCCCAGTGCCGGTGGGCAGGGGCCTCGCATCGCTTGCCCCGCCACCCGAAGGAGTGAACATCGGAGGAGAGTTGGCGGGCAAGTTCCTCTGGCGTGCGCAGCGACCTTGCACGGCAGGCCGGTTGGACGTGGGCGGCGGGCTTTGACAGTATTCGCCGCCACGCCTTCCCGGAGTGCTTTATTCCTACCCAAAACAGGCGTCTGACCTGCGGCGGTACGGAAGTTCGGGGAGTGATGCCAGCCTTTCGCAAAGGCTGTGGAGGGGTCGTGCAGACTGGCCGAATGCGTACGGAACTTGTGTCGGAGGCCGGCGATCGGGCGCGCCCCAACGAGGACTTCGCGAGTGTCGGACTTCCCGCCTCCGGACAGGGGGGTTCGCTCGTCCTGCTGGACGGAGTGACGCCCCCGCCGGGCGGCGCGGGCTGTCTTCATTCGGTCCCCTGGTTCACCGCGCGACTCGGCGGCGCCCTGACCGAACTGACCGTTTCACTCCCGGATGTTCCCCTGGTCGAGGCGCTCGCCCAGGCCATCGCGCGCACCGCCGAGGCCCATGGGGACACCTGTGACCTTTCTCACCCACGTACCCCGCAGGCCACCGTGGTCCTCGCGCGTTGGTCGCCGCTGAGCGTCGAGTACCTGGTCCTGTGCGACGCGACGCTGCTGCTGACCGCCCCGGACGGCACGGTCACCCCGGTCCGCGACGACCGGCTGGCCCGCCTGCCGCGCGCCCTGCTGCGGAGCGCCGAGGTCGTCGACGGCACGCTCCGCAACAAGGAGGGCGGGTTCTTCACGGCCGCGGCCGACCCCGCGGTGGCCGGCCGCGCGGTCACCGCGAGCGTGCCGCGCGCGCAGGTCCGTTCGCTGGCCGCGCTGTCGGACGGGGCCACCCGCTGGACGGAGCTCTTCCAGGAGGGCGACTGGACGGACCTGTTCACCCTCGTCCGCGAGGAGGGCGCCGGGGCGCTGGTGGAGCGGGTCCGGGCGCTGGAGCGGGCGGACGACGACGCCGGGCGGGCCCTGCTGGGCCGGGCGAAAACGCACGACGACGCGACGGTGGTGTGCGTGGAGCTGTGAACGGCGCCGTCGCCCCCCTCGGGGGCACGTCGCCGTCGGCTACTTCTCCATCCCGCGGTTCAGCTGGTGGAGCAGCCGGGCCAGCTCCGAGACCTCCTGGCGGTCCCAGTCCGAGAAGTGGGTGACGTACCGCTCGCGGCGGGCCTCGCGGACCCGGCGCACCCGGGTGCGGCCCTCCTCGGTGAGGTCGACGAGCCAGGCGCGGCCGTCCGCCGGGTCCGGCTCGCGGGCGACCAGCCCGAGCTGCTCCAGGGCGCGCAGCTGGCGGGACATGGTGGCCTTGCCGACGCCGATGTAGCCGGCGAGTTCCGTGGCGCGCTGGCGGCCGCACTCCTCCAGCCGGACGAGGAGCCCGTAGGCGGCGGACTCGAGGTCCGGGTGGACCTCACGGGCCATCTCCCCCTGGTTGGCGCGGGCGCGGCGCAGCAGCACCGTGAGCTCCCGTTCCAGGGAGAGGAACTCCCGGTCGCCCTGCTCCACACCGCGCGGCGACGCGGCGGACCCGCTGTCGCGTCCGTCGCCGTTTGTGTCCTCGTGCACGTCAGCACCCCTGATCTCGCCGGTCGCCGCCATCGGCGCAGCTCTTAAGTATTTCGCAGGCGGGGACCGGCGGCGCTTCCCAGGACCCGGGTGGGGGTCCGCGGCGGAACAGGGAAGGCCCGGGCCTCCCTCACGGGACCCGGGCCTTCCCCTTTCCGGTCGCGTCCGTCACGCCGCGACCGGAACCTCCGGCGTCGCGCCGTTCGTGGCGGGCGCGAGCGCCAGTTCCAGGACCTGGCGGACGTCCGTGACGGCGTGGACGTCGAGCTTGTCCAGCACCTCCGCGGGGACGTCGTCGAGGTCGGGCTCGTTGCGCTTGGGGATGACGACGGTCGTGACGCCCGCCCGGTGCGCGGCGAGCAGCTTCTGCTTCACCCCGCCGATCGGCAGGACCCGGCCGGTCAGCGAGACCTCGCCGGTCATCGCCACGTCCGTGCGGACGAGCCGCCCGGACAGCAGGGACGCGAGGGCCGTCGTCATCGTGACGCCGGCGCTCGGGCCGTCCTTGGGGACCGCGCCCGCCGGGAAGTGGATGTGCACGCCCCGGTCCTTCAGGTCGCCCACCGGCAGCTCCAGTTCGGCGCCGTGACTGCGCAGGAAGCTGAGCGCGATCTGCGCCGACTCCTTCATCACGTCACCGAGCTGGCCGGTCAGGGTCAGGCCCGCCGCGCCGGTCTCCGGGTCGGCCAGCGACGCCTCGACGAAGAGGACGTCACCGCCGGCGCCGGTGACCGCGAGACCGGTCGCGACACCGGGCACGGCGGTCCGGCGCTCGGCCGGGTCCTGGGCGGACTCGGGCACGTGGTGCGGCCGGCCGATCAGCGCGCGCAGATCCTCGTCCCGGATGGTGAACGGCAGCTTCCGCTCGCCCAGTTCGTGCTGGGCCGCCACCTTGCGCAGCAGCCGCGCGATGGACCGCTCCAGGGTGCGCACCCCCGCCTCGCGGGTGTACTCGGCGGCGAGCTTGCGCAGCGCGCTCTCGTCGAGGGCCACCTCGTCCTTGTCCAGGCCCGCCCGCTCCAGCTGGCGCGGGAGCAGGTGGTCGCGGGCGATGACGACCTTCTCGTCCTCGGTGTAGCCGTCGAGGCGGACCAGCTCCATACGGTCGAGTAGGGCCTCCGGGATGGCTTCGAGCACGTTGGCGGTGGCGAGGAAGACCACGTCCGACAGGTCGAGCTCGACCTCCAGGTAGTGGTCGCGGAAGGTGTGGTTCTGCGCCGGGTCCAGGACCTCCAGCAGGGCGGCCGCCGGGTCGCCCCGGAAGTCGGATCCCACCTTGTCGATCTCGTCGAGGAGCACCACCGGGTTCAGCGACCCGGCCTCCTTGATCGCCCGCACGATCCGGCCGGGCAGCGCGCCGACGTAGGTACGGCGGTGGCCGCGGATCTCGGCCTCGTCGCGGACGCCGCCGAGAGCGACGCGCACGAACTTGCGGCCCATGGCGTGGGCGACGGACTCGCCGAGGCTGGTCTTGCCGACGCCGGGCGGACCGACGAGCGCGAGCACGGCGCCGCCGCGCCGCCCGCCCACGACACCGAGGCCGCGCTCGCCGCGCCGCTTGCGCACCGCGAGGTACTCGGTGATCCGCTCCTTCACGTCGTCCAGGCCGGCGTGCTCGGCGTCGAGGACGGCGCGGGCGCCCTGGATGTCGTACCGATCCTCGGTCCGCTCGTTCCAGGGCAGTTCGAGGACGGTGTCCAGCCAGGTGCGGATCCAGGAGCCCTCGGGCGACTGGTCGCTGGAGCGCTCCAGCTTGTCGACCTCCTTGAGGGCGGCCTCGCGGACCTTCTCGGGCAGGTCGGCGGCCTCGACGCGGGCGCGGTAGTCGTCGGACTCCTCGCCCTCCTGTTCGCCGTTGAGCTCGCGCAGCTCCTTGCGCACGGCCTCGAGCTGGCGCCGCAGCAGGAACTCGCGCTGCTGCTTGTCGACGCCCTCCTGGACGTCCTTGGCGATCGTCTCGGCCACGTCCTGCTCGGCGAGGTGGTCGCGCAGCTGCTGGGTGGCGAGCTTCAGACGGGCCACCGGGTCGGCGGTCTCCAGGAGCTCCACCTTCTGTTCGGTGGTCAGGAACGGCGAGTAGCCGGAGTTGTCGGCGAGCGCGGAGACGTCGTCGATGGCCTGCACGCGGTCGACGACCTGCCAGGCGGCGCGCTTGCGCAGCCAGGCGGTGGCGAGCGCCTTGTACTCCTTGACGAGTTCGGCGACCTGACCGGGCAGCGGCTCGGGGACGGTCTGGTCGACCTTCGTCCCCTCGACCCACAGGGCGGCGCCCGGCCCGGTGGTACCGGCGCCGATCTTCACGCGGCCGCGGCCGCGGATCAGCGCGCCCGGGTCGCCGTCGGCCAGTCGGCCGACCTGCTCGACGGTGCCGAGCACACCGGTGCTCGCGTAGGTCCCGTCGATGCGCGGCACCAGGAGTACCTGGGGCTTACCGGGCGTTGAACGGGCGGCGGCCTGGGCCGCCTCCACCGCCGCACGCACGTCGGTGTCGTTCAGGTCCAGCGGAACCACCATGCCGGGGAGCACGACCTCGTCGTCGAGCGGCAGCACGGGCAGGGTGAGCGGAGCGGACGTCGATGCCATGATCTCCCCTTAGGCAGTCAAGTTGAGCTATGCCGACTCAATGCACGTGAGTCTCCGAATGTTCCCCACGGGACGGTCCGTTCGCTGTGGGCGATCACGACTGTTCCGGCGGGCGGCTTCGCCCTTACGGTCAGACGTAATAGGTCAACGGGTTTCGCACCTCTTACCAGCATCTTCTGGTCAGGCCGTCATCGGGGGTTCGTATGGATCGTTTCGTCCAGGCATGGGTGGACGGGTGGGTCGTGTCGCGCGGGGCGGCTCCGCCCGTGGCCGAGCCCTGGGGCTGGACCGTCGACGTGGGAACGGGAACGCGTCACGTCACCCGGCACGTGCTCGGCGCGACGAACGAGGCCGTGACGGAGCCGACCGTGCGGAAGGTGGCGGGCGCGGTGACGGGGGCCGGCGTGTGGCTGAAGGTGTTCGCCGACCCGGCGGTGGTCGGGCCCTGGCTGGGGCCGCACTGGCGGATCGACCCCGAGCCCGGCTTCCTGATGACGGCCCCGCTCGCGGACGTCCCGCCCGGCGCCGCCCCCGACGGCTACCGGACCCGCACCTGGGCGCGCGGCGGCGTGACCCGCACCATGATCGCCGCCCCGGACGGCTCCCTGGCCGCGCGCGGGCAGATCGCCCCGACCGGCGCCACGGCGGTCGTCGACCAGATCGAGACCTCCCCCGGCCACCGCCGCCGCGGACTCGGCGCCCTCGTCATGCGGACCCTGCACCGCGCGGCGGTCGCACAGGGCGCCCGGACCGGCGTACTGGGCGCGACACCGCAGGGGCGGGCACTGTACGAGTCCCTGGGCTGGCGCGTCGAGTCATCGCTGACCAGCGCAGAGTTCACGGGAGACACGCGGGGGTGACGTCAGGCGGCCGAGAGGGCGCATCCGTCGGTGCCGCACGACGGGGCACGCCCCTCGCGCCCCCTCTCCGTACCCCGCCCACTTCCGGCATTCACTCCGAAGTCACCCTCCCGCGCGACCACAATGCGCGTATGAGCGATGACTGGAAGCGACGTCTCGACGCCCTCCACGCCGACCTGGTCCGCCGTGACGACCCCGTCGCCTGGGTGACGGAGGCGGACGCCGTCGAGGCCTCACGGCGCTATCCCCACATCGCGCTGCGCGGACCCGTCTTCGGCGTCGCCGCGCGGGACCGGTCGGCTGCCGCGCCGGGCTGGCGGCTGCTGAAGCCGGTGGTGGACGGCATGCCCCAGCAGGCCCGGGACGGGCTCAACTCCCACCTGTGGTTCAAGGCCAAGGACGGCACCGACGACCCGGCCGTCCGGCGCGAACTGCTGGCGGCCGTGGCCGTGCTGGAGCGGGCCCCGGCCGACGAGGTGGAGGCGCTGGGCGTGCGCTACCGGGTGGTGCGCGGCGACGAGTTCGCCCGGACCGGCGACGAGGGTCTGGAGCCGCCCCGGCCCACCGACCTCGAGCCGGTGAGCCCGTCGTGGGAGGACCCGGGCGCCGCCCCGTCGCCGGACGTGGGATACGTCCTGGACCTCGACCGGGACGAGGGCCCGATGGCGGGCGCCCTCCGGCTGGGCCTGCGCGACTTCACGTACTCGGGTGACCGCTTCCCTCCCGACGTGCGCGCGGACTCCGAGTGGGCGGCCCGGACGCACCCCGACGTGGTGCGGCTGCCCGTCGGCTTCTCGGTGGCCGAACGCGACGGGTCGGGCTGGACCCCGTGCGGGTCCCTGGCGGCGACCCCGCACGAGGCGCGCCGCTCGCTGTACGAGGGGATGGCCCGCGTCTGGGCGATGCTCTACCGCTTCGACGAGCACAAGAAGGCCCTGTACGCGCGGGCCGCGGAGGCGTTCCGGGCGGCCGGCCGGGCCGACGAGGCGAGTGTGGAGGACCGTCTGTTCCGGATCTGCCGCGTCGAGCGGATGGTCCGCCTGGGCCCCGACGGCCCCGAGCCGCCCCGCCCGTCGGACCTCGACGAGTACGGCCCCATGAAGCTCCACCCGACCCTGCACGCGGACGGCAGGGTCCAGTACGACGACTGACCGGGGAAGGACGGGCGCCGAGCGCCGGCCGGGAGACGCTCAGCGGCCGGGGAGCGGTCGGACCGACGGCAGCCGCCGGAGCCACGGCCAGGTGCCGACGCCTATCGCCAGCGCGATCAGGTGTCCCCAGTTCGTCATCGGGTCGGTGAAGGCGATCAGGTCCTGGAGCAGCATCCCGCCGAAGGCGACGAGCAGCGGCCAGCGCAGCCACGGCCCGAGCAGACCGGCCAGGGCGCCGACACTCGCGGCGACGCCGAAGCTGATGCCGTAGTCGAGGCGGTGCAGCGAACTGTCGGGCAGCCGGCCCACGAGCACGGCCAGGCCCACCGGCACCTCGGTCGCGAGGGTGGCCAGCACATGCCCGAGCAGGAAGACGACTGCCGTACGGACGCCGCCTATGCGCCGCTCCAGCGTCGTGAGGACGGCCAGGAAGCCGAGCGTGAACGGGGAGGCGAAGCCGCCCGCCACCCACAGCGCGCTGGCCACCAGCACCAGCACGGGGGTTCGCACCAGATGCGCGACATCGGTGCTGGAGCCCTGGTGCAGGGCGTGCACGAGGGCGGGTCCGGCGTGCGCGGTGACGAAGGAGGTGACGGCGAGGACGGCCGCGTACGCGAGGGTGAAGGGGGCGGGGATCCGGTACCGGCGGCGGGGGCCCGGCCCGGCGGGCTGGTCGGCGGGCGGGTCGGCGCGGGGTGGGACGCGCTGGCCCGGGATGCCGTCCAGCAGCCCGCGGACGTCGGGCGGCGGCGGGCTCGTGGGTGCGGCCGTGCGTTCCACCGTGCGGCGCTCCTTCCGTTTCACCCCACCCTTCGTGTCGCGCCGGTCCGCTGTCTGTGACCGACGCCACGACCGGGCCGATTCACAGCAAGCTCCGAGACTTCTCCCGGCCTGTCCCCACGCGCCCCGCAGCCCCTCCGAAACCGCGCCGAGGCCGTTCCGAACCGATGTACGTCAACCTCATCCGCCGCTCACGGAAATCCCTCAACAAATCGTCAGGGAAGTGCCAGGATGGGCCGATGCCCATCCCGTACGACATCCCCGACGCGCCCGAAGTGCTGGACCGTCGCGAGGGCCCCTACGGTGAGGTCGTCCTGCGCCGGCACGGGGAGTTGCTCCAGATCATCGCCAACGGCTGCTTCCTGATGGACACCTCGGACGGCCGCTCGGAACGCCTCCTGGTCGACGCCGCGCTCGCCGCGCTGAACGGCCGCCGCTCGCCAGACCTGCTGATCGGCGGCCTCGGCGTCGGCTTCTCCCTCGCGCACGCCGTCGCCGATCCGCACTGGGGCACCGTCACGGTCGTGGAGCGCGAGCGCGCCGTCATCGACTGGCATCTCGACGGCCCACTGGCCGCGCTCTCCGGGGACGCGCTCGCCGACCCCCGGTCGAAGATCGTCGCAGCGGATCTGCTCGACTACGTCAATGAGACATGCGACACGTTCGACGCGGTATGTCTCGACATCGACAACGGGCCCGACTGGACCGTCACCGAGGGCAACGACAGCCTCTATTCCACGGCCGGACTCGCAAGCTGCGCCCGGGTGTTGAGACCCGGTGGGGTGCTGGCCGTGTGGTCCGCCCAGCCCTCTCCGGAATTCGAGGGAACCATGGGGAATGCCGGGTTCCAACAGGTGCGTACCGAAGAGATCCCGGTTGCCCGAGGCGTGCCGGACGTCGTGCACCTCGGCGTCCGACCTGGATAGCAAAGCCGTGGTGACTCCCCGTACGCTGCACCCCTGACGCCGATCATTTACGCGTCAACCGCAGTCATGCGCAGACAAGGGATCACCCCACTGGTTCCGGAAAGCACACTCAGGGGCGGGCGATGGAGCAGACACACACCGCACACAACAACACGGCGACGGCGACGCCGGGCGCGCAGCGGCGCGTCCTGGTGGTCGAGGACGACCCGACGATCGTCGACGCCATCGCGGCCCGCCTGCGCGCCGAGGGATTCCTCGTGCAAACGGCGGGTGACGGCCCGGCGGCCGTCGACACCGCCGAGGCCTGGCAGCCCGATCTGCTGATCCTCGACATCATGCTGCCCGGCTTCGACGGCCTGGAGGTCTGCCGTCGTGTGCAGGCCTCCCGTCCGGTGCCGGTGATGATGCTCACCGCGCGCGACGACGAGACCGACATGCTGGTCGGGCTCGGCGTGGGCGCCGACGACTACATGACCAAGCCGTTCTCGATGCGGGAGCTGGCGGCACGCGTGCACGTGCTGCTGCGCCGGGTGGAGCGGGCCGCGATCGCGGCGACGACTCCGCGCAGCGGGATCCTGCGGCTCGGCGAACTGGAGATCGACCACGCGCAGCGCCGGGTGCGGGTCCGCTCGGAGGACGTGCACCTCACGCCCACCGAGTTCGACCTGCTGGTCTGCCTGGCGAACACCCCGCGCGCGGTGCTCTCCCGCGAGCAGCTCCTCGCGGAGGTCTGGGACTGGGCGGACGCCTCCGGCACCCGTACCGTCGACAGCCACATCAAGGCGCTGCGGCGGAAGATCGGCGCCGAGCGGATCCGCACGGTGCACGGTGTCGGCTACGCACTGGAGACCCCGACGCCATGACCTCCGGGCCGGACGGACCGAGAAGCCCCGGGGAGCCCTGGGGCCGCGTACGGCCGTTCTCGATCAAGACCAAGCTGGGTGCGCTGGTCGTCGTCTCGGTGCTGATCACCACCGGACTGTCGGTGATCGCGGTGCACACCAAGACGGAGCTCCGCTTCATCACGGTCTTCTCGATGATCGCCACACTGCTGATTACGCAGTTCGTGGCGCATTCGCTCACCGCGCCGCTGGACGAGATGAACACGGTGGCCCGGTCCATCTCGCACGGCGACTACACCCGCCGGGTGAGCGAGAACCGCCGCGACGAGCTGGGCGACCTGGCCCAGACGATCAACGTCATGGCGGACGAGCTGGAGGCGCAGGACCGGCAGCGCAAGGAGCTGGTGGCCAACGTCTCGCACGAGCTGCGCACGCCCATCGCCGGTCTGCGCGCCGTCCTGGAGAACGTCGTCGACGGCATCGCCGAGGCGGACACCGAGACGATGCGCACCGCCCTGAAGCAGACGGAGCGGCTCGGGCGGCTGGTGGAGACGCTGCTGGACCTGTCCCGCCTCGACAACGGCGTCGTCCCGCTGCGCAAGCGGCGCTTCGAGGTGTGGCCCTACCTGTCCGGGGTGCTGAAGGAGGCCAACATGGTCGCCTCGGCGCGCGCCACGATGGGCTCGGGCGGCAACCACACGCGCACCGACGTCCATCTGCACCTGGACGTGTCCCCGCCGGAGCTGACCGCGCACGCGGACCCGGAGCGGATCCACCAGGTCGTCGCGAACCTGATCGACAACGCCGTCAAGCACAGCCCGCCGCACGGACGGGTGACGGTGAAGGCGCGGCGCGGGTCGCTGCCGGAGTCGCTGCAGATCGAAGTACTGGACGAAGGGCCCGGAATTCCGCGCTCGGAGTGGCGCCGCGTGTTCGAGCGCTTCAACCGGGGAGCCGTCCGCCGGCCGCACGGGCCGGGCAGCGACGGCGGTACGGGGCTGGGGCTGGCGATCGCCCGCTGGGCGGTCGATCTTCACGGCGGCCGGATCGGAGTGGCCGAATCCGAGCGGGGCTGTCGGATTCTTGTCACCCTTCCGGGAGAGTCTTCCGTCTCAAGTTGACGTAAAGTTCGAACCGGAGCCACAAGATCCACCGACGTTCGCGCAGTCGGACACGTGTGATCAGGCAGCGGACCGTCCCAGGTCGGCACGGGTCCGCACGCTCAGCGTGCGCGACCTGCATCAACGCACCCCTTTTGATGCGCAACCGCGCTTGTTTCCCGCCATTTACAGCCGCGAAACGCTCTTTCCGATGTGACTTACGCGACGATGCACCTGCCCGGCCTGACTCTCCCCCTCAAGGGGGCGTAGCCTTTATTCCCGCTGTCCATCACCTTGTGAAGCGGAAGAGGGCGGTTGCCGCCGTGTCGCCACAGTCCCCCAGTAACGCATCGAGCATCTCGACCGACGCAGACCAAGCGGGCAAGAATCCCGCTGCCGCGTTCGGGCCGAACGAGTGGCTCGTCGACGAGATCTATCAGCAGTACCTCCAGGACCCGAACTCGGTAGACCGTGCCTGGTGGGACTTCTTCGCCGACTACAAGCCGGGGGCCCCCACCGCCTCGGCTCCGGCGGGTACTGCGGCCGCGGGGGCCGCAGCGACCACCACGCCCCCAGCGCCCGCCGCACCGGCCGCTCCGGCCCAGGCGGCTCCTGCCGCCCCGGCCCCGGCCCCGGCCGCTCCGGCTCCCGCTGCGCCGACCCCCGCGCCGGCCCCGCAGCCCGCGGCCGCTGCTCCGGCCCCGGTGAAGGCGGCCCCGGCCGCCAAGCCGGCCGCGGCGAAGTCCGCGCCCGCCGCCTCGGCCGCGCCGGCGCAGGGTCCTGAGTTCGTGACGCTGCGCGGTCCGTCCGCCGCGGTCGCCAAGAACATGAACGCCTCGCTGGAGCTGCCCACGGCCACGTCCGTGCGCGCGGTCCCGGTGAAGCTGCTGTTCGACAACCGCATCGTCATCAACAACCACCTGAAGCGCGCCCGGGGCGGGAAGATCTCCTTCACCCACCTCATCGGCTACGCGATGGTGCAGGCCATCAAGGCCATGCCGTCGATGAACTGGCACTACGCGGAGAAGGACGGGAAGCCCACCCTCGTCAAGCCGCCGCACGTCAACTTCGGCCTGGCCATCGACCTGGTGAAGCCCAACGGCGACCGCCAGCTCGTCGTCGCCGGCATCAAGAAGGCCGAGACGCTGAACTTCTTCGAGTTCTGGCAGGCCTACGAGGACATCGTCCGCCGCGCCCGTGACGGCAAGCTGACGATGGACGACTTCACCGGTGTCACGGTCTCCCTGACCAACCCCGGCGGCCTCGGCACCGTCCACTCGGTGCCGCGTCTGATGCCCGGCCAGTCGGTCATCATGGGCGTCGGCTCGATGGACTACCCGGCGGAGTTCCAGGGCACCAGCCAGGACACCCTGAACAAGCTCGGCATCGCGAAGGTCATGACGCTCACGTCGACCTACGACCACCGGGTCATCCAGGGCGCCGCCTCCGGCGAGTTCCTGCGCGTCGTCGCCAACTCCCTCCTCGGCGAGAACGGCTTCTACGACGAGATCTTCGAGGCGCTGCGCATCCCCTACGAGCCGGTCCGCTGGCTCAAGGACATCGACGCCAGCCACGACGACGACGTCACCAAGGCCGCGCGGGTCTTCGAGCTGATCCACTCCTACCGGGTCCGCGGCCACGTCATGGCCGACACCGACCCGCTGGAGTACCGCCAGCGCAAGCACCCCGACCTGGACATCACCGAGCACGGCCTCACCCTGTGGGACCTGGAGCGCGAGTTCGCGGTCGGCGGCTTCGCGGGCAAGTCCCTGATGAAGCTGCGCGACATCCTGGGCGTGCTGCGCGACTCGTACTGCCGCACCACCGGCGTCGAGTTCATGCACATCCAGGACCCGAAGCAGCGCCGCTGGATCCAGGACCGCATCGAGCGCGCGCACAGCAAGCCGGAGCGCGAGGAGCAGCTGCGCATCCTGCGCCGGCTGAACGCGGCGGAGGCCTTCGAGACCTTCCTGCAGACGAAGTACGTCGGCCAGAAGCGGTTCTCCCTGGAGGGCGGCGAGTCCGTCATCCCGCTGCTGGACGCGGTGCTGGACAGCGCGGCCGAGTCGCGGCTGGACGAGGTCGTCATCGGCATGGCCCACCGCGGCCGCCTGAACGTCCTCGCGAACATCGTCGGCAAGTCGTACGCGCAGATCTTCCGCGAGTTCGAGGGCAACCTCGACCCGAAGTCGATGCACGGCTCCGGCGACGTGAAGTACCACCTGGGCGCCGAGGGGACCTTCACGGGCCTGGACGGCGAGCAGATCAAGGTCTCGCTGGCCGCGAACCCGTCCCACCTGGAGACGGTCGACCCGATCATCGAGGGCATCAGCCGCGCCAAGCAGGACATCATCAACAAGGGCGGCACGGACTTCACCGTCCTGCCCGTCGCCCTGCACGGCGACGCGGCCTTCGCGGGCCAGGGCGTGGTGGCCGAGACCCTGAACATGTCGCAGCTGCGCGGTTACCGCACGGGCGGCACGGTCCACATCGTCATCAACAACCAGGTCGGCTTCACCGCCGCCCCGGAGTCCTCGCGCTCCTCGATGTACGCCACGGACGTGGCGCGCATGATCGAGGCCCCGATCTTCCACGTGAACGGCGACGACCCGGAGGCCGTGGTCCGCGTCGCGCGGCTGGCCTTCGAGTTCCGCCAGGCGTTCAACAAGGACGTGGTGATCGACCTCATCTGCTACCGCCGTCGCGGTCACAACGAGTCGGACAACCCGGCCTTCACCCAGCCGCTGATGTACGACCTGATCGACAAGAAGCGCTCGGTGCGCAAGCTGTACACCGAGTCCCTCATCGGTCGCGGCGACATCACCCTGGAAGAGGCCGAGCAGGCGCTCCAGGACTACCAGGGCCAGCTGGAGAAGGTCTTCACGGAGGTCCGCGAGGCCACCGCGCAGCCCGCCGCCGGTGACGCCCACGAGCCGCAGGACAACTTCCCCGTAGCGGTGAACACCGCCGTCTCCGCGGAGGTCGTCAAGCGCATCGCCGAGTCCCAGGTCAACATCCCGGACTACTTCCACGTCCACCCGCGTCTGCTGCCGCAGCTGCAGCGCCGGGCGTCGATGGTCGAGGACGGCACGATCGACTGGGGCATGGGCGAGACCCTCGCGGTCGGCTCCCTCCTCCTGGAGGGCACCCCGGTCCGGCTGTCGGGCCAGGACTCGCAGCGCGGCACCTTCGGCCAGCGCCACGCGGTCCTCATCGACCGCGAGACGGGCGAGGAGCACACCCCGCTCCAGTACCTCGCCGAGGAGCAGGCGCGCTACAACGTCTACAACTCCCTCCTCTCCGAGTACGCGGTGATGGGCTTCGAGTACGGCTACTCGCTGGCCCGCCCCGACGCGCTCGTGATGTGGGAGGCGCAGTTCGGCGACTTCGTCAACGGCGCGCAGACCGTGGTCGACGAGTACATCTCGGCGGCCGAGCAGAAGTGGGGTCAGACGAGCGGTGTCACGCTCCTCCTCCCCCACGGCTACGAGGGCCAGGGCCCGGACCACTCCTCGGCCCGTGTCGAGCGCTTCCTCCAGCTCTGCGCGCAGAACAATATGACGGTCGCGATGCCCACGCTCCCGTCGAACTACTTCCACCTCCTGCGGTGGCAGGTGCACAACCCGCACCACAAGCCGCTGGTCGTCTTCACCCCGAAGTCGATGCTGCGCCTGAAGGCCGCCGCGTCGAAGGCGGAGGAGTTCACGAGCGGCCAGTTCCGCCCGGTCATCGGCGACTCGACGATCACCGACCCGGCGGCCGTGAAGAAGGTCGTCTTCTGCACCGGCAAGGTCTACTACGACCTGGAGGCCGAGCGTCAGAAGCGCGGCGTCACGGACACGGCGATCATCCGCCTCGAGCGGCTGTACCCGCTGCCGGGTGCCGAGGTCCAGGCGGAGGTCAACAAGTACCCCAACGCCGAGAAGTACCTCTGGACCCAGGAGGAGCCGGCCAACCAGGGCGCCTGGCCGTTCATCGCCCTGAACCTGATCGACCACCTGGACCTCGCGGTCGGCGCCGACGTGCCGCACGGCGAGCGCCTGCGGCGCATCTCGCGCCCGCACGGCTCGTCCCCGGCGGTCGGCTCCGCCAAGCGGCACCAGGCGGAGCAGGAGCAGCTGGTGCGTGAGGTGTTCGAGGCCTGAGCCGCCGAACCCGCCTGACGCATCCGTCCGACGCACCTGTCTGACGCATCTGTCTGACGGCGAAGGGCCCGCCCCCGGAGTTTCGGGGGCGGGCCCTTCGGCGTTGCCCGGCGGTTCGGGACCGCCGGGGACGACCTTGGGTCGCGGCCTGACGGCGCTCAGATGACCTGGGGTTCGAAGTCCCAGTAGGGCCGGTTGCGGGAGCGGGCCGAGACGGTGTGCGGGTGCTTGCTGCCGAGCGTCGCGTCGAGGTCCGAGAGAGCCTCCTGCTCGACCTTCTCCGCCTGCCGCCGGTCCCGCAGACCGCGCAGGTCCGCCGCGTACGCGATCCGCGCCGACAGGGTCAGCGGGTGGGTCCGGCCGAGCGACTCGACGGCCCGGGTCACCGTGTCCCGGCTGAGGTCGGCGGCGCTCTCGGTGTCGCCGACGATGTTGCGCAGGGCCGAGGCGTTCAGGGCGCAGCCCAGCGTCCAGGCGTGGTTCTCGCCCACCGCCTCGGTCATCGACGCCAGCGCCTGCTCCAGGAGGACGTGGCCGGCCTCCCGCTCGCCGACGTTGCGCAGGATCAGCGCCTGGTTGGCGCGGGCGCCCGACACGAAGGGGTGCCCGTCGCCGAGCATCACCTCGTAGCGCGCGACGACGGCCTCGCTGAGTTCGCGGGCCCGGTCGATGTCGCCGTGCTCGCGGGCGTAGCAGCTCTGGGCCGTCGCGAAGATCAGGGTCAGCGGGTGCGTCTCGCCCAGCACCCGCTCGCCGCGCTCCAGCACGCTGGAGAGCATCTCCCCGGGCTCCTCCCAGTCGATGCCGCGGTCCCGGCCGCGGTCACGATCGCCCAGGCGGTAGCGGCACAGCGCGAGGTTGTGCTCGGCGCTGAGGGTCTGCGGGTTGTCGCGGCCCATCACGAGCCGGCTCTCGCGGACGTTCTTCGCCTGGATGGACTCCGCTTCCGCGTAGCGGCCGAGGAGCCGCAGGTCGATGGCGTAGTAGATCTCGGAGCCGAGCGTCCACGGGTGACGGGCCCGCAGCAGCACCCGTCGGGACTCCAGGGTCTGCCGGTCGATGTCCAGGGCTTCCTGGTAGCGCCCGAGCAGCCGGAGGGAGACCGCCAGGTTGTTCAGCGAGTTGAGACTCCGCGAGTCCTGTTCGCCCAGCAGGTCGCGGTAGCCGACCAGCACCCATTGGGAGAGTTCCAGTGCCTCGTCGTAGCGGCCGAGGCCGCGCAGGTCGGCGGCGAGACCGGCCGCGGCCCGCAGATGCTCCAGGTCCTGGGGTCCGCGCTCGGCCTTCAGGTGCTCGGAGGCGGCGCGGCTGAGGGCCTCGGTCCCGGCGTAGTCGCCGACGGCGCGCAGCAGGTTGGTGTAGTGGTAGCTCAGCTCCCAGATCCTGGGGTGGGTGGGGCCGAGCAGCTCGCGCCAGGCCTCCATCGCGCGCTCGCCGAGCTTGATGCCGGCGTTGTACTCGCCGGAGAAGTACATGTAGCGCAGGCAGTTGAAGACCAGCCGCTGGACGGCCGGGTCCTGGGTCTGGAGCACGTCCGCGTACTTCAGATGCGGCACGATCTGGGCGTATCCCGGCCACAGGTCGGGGTCGGTGGGCCGGCGGGGGTCGGCCGCGGCGAGGGCCTGGCGTACGACGTCGATGAATTCCTTGCGGTCCGTGTCCGGCATGTCCTTGTGCACGATCTGGTGGACCATGCGGTGCAGGTAGAGCGACTCGCCGGAGGCCGCCGCCTCGTCGCCGAGCGCTTCGTGGGACTCCAGGCGGACCACCGAGTACTGGCGGAGCTGGTTGATCGCCTTGTTCCACAGCAGCGGGTCGTTGAGCAGTCCGGCGAGCTGTTCGGGCAGTGCCTCGCTGGACATCTCGCGCAGCAGGCGGACGGGGATGAAGCCCGGTGCGAAGAACGTGCACAGCCGCAGCAGGTCGACCGACTCGGGGACGGTGTCGCGGAGTTTGTTCAGCAGTATCGACCACGCGGTCTGGAAGGCGAGCGGGAAGTCCGCCGACACCTTCACCACGTCGCTGTCGATGCCGCCGTCGAGCAGGGCGATGTACTGGCGTACCGACAGGTCGGAGTCGTTCAGCCAGCCGGCCGTCTGGTCCAGCAGCAGCGGCAGGTCCTCCAGCGCGTCCGCGAGCTGGTCGGCCTCCACCTCCGTCAGCCGTGGCGCGCGGCGGCGGATGAACGCCACCGACTCGTCGCGGGCGTAGACGGGCACTTCCAGCAGCTTGCTGTTGTGCTCGGTCCATTCGGGGTTGCGGGAGGTGATGATGACGTGGCCGGGGCCGGTCGGCACCAGGTCCCAGATCTGGTCGGGTTCGTCCGCGCCGTCGAGGATCAGCAGCCAGCGCCCGTACGGTTCGCCGCGGCGCAGCGAGTCGCGGACCGCGCGCAGCCGCTCGCCGTACTCCTGGCCGGTCTGGAGCCCCAGTTTCGGGGCGAGTTCGGCGAGCAGCCGACGGTAGGTCACGCGTTTCTCGGCGTTGACCCACCAGACGACGTCGTACTCGGAGCCGAAGCGGTAGACGTACTCGGCGGACAGCTGGGTCTTGCCCACGCCCGACATGCCGTGGAACGTGACCACGCCGGCGCCCGGCTCGGCGTTCCGCAGCACGTGGTAGGCCTCGTTGAGCAGCGACTCACGGCCGGTGAACCGGGTGTTTCGGCGGGGCACCCCGCCCCAGACCTCGGGCATCGACGCCGGGAACCGGGGACCGCGGCGCGCCGCGTCGGCGGGCTCGGGCAGCGGGTCGGTCGGCAGGTCCAGCCGGTCGAGCAGCCGGCGCTCGGCCTCCTCGGCGCCCATGTTGGTCAGGTTGACCGGGGCGAGGACGGCGGTCGCCGAGGGCACGGACGCCGAGGTGACGGAGACGGCGGCGAACCGGGACGCGTCGGGGGCGACGACCTCGCGCAGCGCCGTGTTCCACTCCTCCTGCGTCCGGGGACCGAGTTGGAAGTACCACTCGCTGACGACGATGAGGATGCGGCCCTCTGCGAGTTCCAGGTCGCGCAGCAGGTCCACCAGGGGGACGTCCGCCGGGGAGTCCCAGCGCAGGTACACCACCCGCAGGCCGCGACGTTCGAGCCGGTCCCCGACCCAGGCCGCCCAGGCCCGGTTGAAACCCGCGAAGTGGATCGTGACCGTCTGCCTCGCGGCCCCTCTCCCGGTCGCCCCCACCGGTGTACGAGCTCCAGACATGCAGCGGCCTCCAGCGCGTAGTACCAAAATCCTAGAACCTCGGCGCGTCGTGCGTAAGTCCGCCGACTTCATCCACGCGTGCCTCGATTCGACGATCTTCGCGCACGGGACGGCTCCTTGCGGGCCATCCTCATTCTTTCGGGCGTGGCAAAGCGGGAGCATGACGTTGTGTCCACAGAGCGCGCGCGGCCTTCACGTACGCCTGGGCCCGCGCCGTGTGGTTCCGGGGCGCCGGAAGGTCGGCCATGCGCTCGTAGGTGGCTGTCATCTCGTCGACGAACCGGCGTCCCCGGACGGTCAGGTCGGGCGAGCCGACGAGTCCCGGCAGGGCCGCTCCGACCTGGGCGCGGTAGCGGGCGTGCCGGGACCAGGCGTACTCGCTGTCGGGCGGTGCGGTGCGCAGCGCGCGGCGCTGGAAGTAGTCCGCGAGGGCCAGGTGCGAGTAGATCCCCTGGAGCAGCCCGTCGTACGGCCGGGGGTCCGTCTTCCAGGGGGCGAAGTAGCGCGGCTCCGGATCGGCGTGATGGAGGGTCACCAGATCGCCCAAAGCGGCCAGTTTGGCGTGGTGCAGTTCATGGACGAGGGTCTCGGCCAGGGCCAGGGCGTCCTGCGGGGTGCTGGAGAGCAGGGCGCCGAACGCCTCGTGCCGGGTCGCGCTGCAACTGTCCCGTCCCGCGGCGCCGGGCGGCCGCTCCAGCGGGACCAGGCAGCGCAGCAGCGTCACCGCCTCGGTCACCCGGTGCGCGCCGCCGGTGCGCAGCGCGGCCTCGGTGCCCGACCAGGCCTGGAGCCAGCGTTTGCCGTCCCCGTCGTCGAGGGTCGCGGGCCCGCCGAGCGTCCGGTGCCGGGGGCCGGGCGCGACCCGGTAGGGATCCACGTCGTCCAGGGCCATGGGGCCCCGGGCGGAGGGCAGTCCGGGCAGGACGTGCACGGGGGGCCAGGCGAGGGCGCCGGACCAGGCCCCGATCCCGCTCTCCAGACGCACGACGACGTCCGCCGCGTCGGGCCGGCGCACCGTCAGGCACCCCTCCCGGTGGGTGACGTGGACGGGGACGTCACCCGTGGTGGCCGTGCGCAGCGAGCCGAGGGACGGCAGGGTGAGCACTCCGGCGTACGCGGTCAGCCGGACGGTGAACGGGATCCCGGCGCGCGCGGCGGCCACGGCGGCGATCGCGCTGAAGTGCGCGAGGTCCTGCCGGAGCCGACGGGACGTCAACTCGTCCGGGGGGCCTGCGCGGCCGTCGAGTCCGTGCAGACAGCTCAGGGCCCACGGCCCGGTCAGCGGATGGAAGAGCCGGGCCCGGGCGGGCGAGAGCCCGGCGCCCGGAGGGGGCGGATGGGCGGTACCGGACGGGGCCGGACGCGCGGTACCGGACCGGACCGGATGGGCGGTACCGGGTAAGGGGTGCGGCGCGCCGAGGGAGGCCTGCGCCATCCCCCGGCGGTCCTGCCCCGCGTCCTCCGGAGGGTGGGCGGTGTCGGGCCGCTGCGGTCGGTCGGCCTCGGCGAGCAGGGACCAGTCCTCGCGCAGCCGGGCCTTTCGGCCGGGGGAGCACAGCGCGGGGTCCGCCGCCTCGGCCGCGTCGAGCACGGCGCGCAGCAGGAGCAGCCGTCGGGTGTCCTGGTCCCGCACGAGGAGGGCCAGGGTGTCGGGGGTCCCCTCGGTGCGGCCGAGTTCCACGAGGGCCCGGTCGGGGACCGTCGGCCTCGTCACGGTGCGCCTCCTTCCCGGGCGGCGGGGACGGCGGCGGCCGCCGTGTCCGCGGCGAGCCGTCCGGCGACGTGGCGGATGAAGCGCTGGAGGTCCGCGCAGTACACGGAGGGGTTGCGGAAGCCGTGCCCCGCCCGGTAGCGGTGGGCGTAGTGACCGCCTCCGCAGACGGTCAGCAGGGGGCAGGCCCGGCACTGGTCGGCGAGGGCCTCGGCGCCCGCCTGCCGGGCCGCCACCGCGGGATGCAGCAGCGCCTCGTCGAAGGTGTGCCGGAAGACGTCCAGGCCGGTCCGCGCGGCGCCGTCGTAGGCGGACTTCAGGGCGTCCACCTGCTCGATCGATCCGTCGGTCTCCACCACGACCGCGTCGAACGGCGCGAGGCCGAGGGCCTCGGTGACCGAGGGCAGCCCCAGCAGCAGCGCGACGCACTCCTCGAAGAGGCGGACCCGGGTCTCCCGCCGGCCGGCCCGCCACCAGCGGTCGAAGACGGCGCACAGCCACTCCCCGTGGCGGGCGGCCGCCCAGTGGGGCGGTGGGGCGGACCAGTTGCCGTGCGGCAGCAGGAAGTCCAGGCCGGGCGGTCGCAGGGTGAGGAGGGACTCGTACGTCTCCACCGGGTCCAGCGTGACGTCGACGACGGTGAGGATGCCGGCGTAGGCCTGCGGGGCCTGCTCGGCGACCAGCAGCGCCCCGCGCGCGGCGGCGGGCCAGGACGGGCGTCCCGCGTGGTCGACGCGGCGGGCGTTGTGCGCGGCGAGGCCGCCGTCGAGGCTGACGCCGATCCGGATGCCGGCGTCGGCCAGCACGGCGAGCCGCCGCGCGGTGAGCAGGGTGGCGTTGGTCTGGACGGTGGCGTGGACCGTGCAGCCGGCCGGGGCGCGGTCGCGCACCAGGGCGGTGAAGCGGGCCAGCTTGCCGGCGCCGGCCAGCAGGGGCTCGCCGCCGTGCAGGACGAGCGAGACGTCCGTGAGGGCGTGGGTGCCGGCGTGTTCGGCGATACGGGTGGCGGTGCGGTCGAGGACCTCGTCGGCGGCGGCCGCGGGGCGGGTGCGCCAGGTGGAGTCGGGGCCCTCGTAGAGGTAGCAGTAGGTGCAGGCGAGGTTGCAGCGGCCGTGCGTCTTCACGATGAACTGGCGGAAGGCCTGCTCGGACACTTCAGCACCCCCATGCCTGGGCCCTTGAGCCGCAGGGGGCGCATTCCCGGGCGGGCACGGGTCACAAACCCCACGCGACCGAAGTTGTCCGAGTCATGCACAGAAGAAACCGGAATCGACTTCGAACGATCGGCTGACGCGCATCGGCTGACGCGGATCGGTTGGCTCGTCGGGTCACGCGGATCGGGTGGGCCGGTGGAGCCGACGGCGGTCGCCTCAGAGCGCCGAGGCGAACCCCCACAGCGGCTCGCTCGTCTGTCCCGCGCGGCCCCGCAGCTCTTCCAGCAGCTCCAGCAGCACGGGATGCTCGATCGTCCCCAGCTCCGTGAGACCCAGCGACAGCAGATCCGGCAGCGGCTCCCCCGCGTCCGGTGCCTCAGGCGCCTCAGGCGCCTCAAGCGCCACCGGCGCCACGGTCACCCCCGCGAACCCGTCCTGTGCGTCCATGCCCACCCCTCTCGACTCGCTCCGCTCATGTCGCACGTTCCAGTGCGGCCAGCCGCCGCGCCGTCTGCTCCGCCGTCGGCTCGCCCGTGCCCAGGTGGTCGTCCGGCAGCCGCGACCACTCCGTGCGGGCCAGGCGGTAGGCCTCACGGGCGGCACGCGGCCGGGCGGCCGCCTCATAGGACATACCCCGCCAGTGATGCGCCTGCGCGCACAACTCGACGGCCTCATGGCGCCGACGACCGGTTTCGGCCACCCCCTCGGCCTCCCGGGCCGCCTCCGCCGCGTCCCGGAAGGCGTCGACCGCGAGGTCGAGCCGGGCCGGGCGGCGCAGGCTGCGGTAGGCCTCGAACTGGACCTGGCCGAGGTCCAGCCGGCAGCGGGCGGCCAGCAGCGGATCCCCCGCGTCCGCCGCCGCGAGGCCGAACAGGTGCTCGGCCTCGCGCAGGTCGACGCGGTCGCCGCGGGCCCGGTAGCGCAGCATCAGCGCGCGGCCGAGCAGCAGGAGCCGGTGGGCGACCTGACGGCTGCCCGCCGGGGTCTCCATCCGGCAGTCCCGCAGCACGCGGATCGCCCGGGACAGCACGTCCTGCGCCCGTGCCCCGGTCTGGAGCCCGGCCAGCCGCAGCAGCGCCTCGCCCCACTCGGCGAGGACGTCGGCGTGCGCGGGCGCGTCCCGGGACATCCGCTGGGCGGCCTGCGCGAAGCGGTCCGCGGCCGCCTCCAGCTCCGCGGGTTCGCCCGACTCGGCGTAGCGGGCCACGGCGATCCGGCCGGCCCGCGCCAGCAAGGACGCGCGCCGGCCCTGTTCGCGCACCAGGCCGAGGGCCTCGTCGACCCGTGCCTGGGCGTCGTCCAGCGGGCCGCCCGCCTGGAGCAGCGCGTCGACCAGGTCGAGCAGGATGCGCACCCGCGCGCGTGCCGACTCGGCGGTGTACGGCTCCGCGCCGGTGTCCAGGGCGTTGCGCAGCGACTGCGCGCCCTGCTCGGCGTAGAGGCGGGCCTGGACGGGGTCGGCGGTGGCGCCGGACAGACGCAGCAGGATCCGGCCGTGCTCCAGGGGGAGTTCGGGCGGGCGTCGGCGTCGGTCGGGCCAGACGTCGGCGAAGGCCTCCAGCATGCCGACGGCGCCCTGGAGCAGCGCGCTGTCCCCGCCGAGCCGCCACTGTGCGTCCAGCGCGCGCACCCGTTCCAGGGTGAGTTTCAGCGCCTCGTTCTCGTCGAGTCCGGGCGCGGCGCAGGCGACGGCGTACTCGCGGTCGGCGCGGCGCAGCAGGTCCAGGGCGCCGGTGCGGTCGCCGCGCCGCCTGCGGTCGGTCGCGCCCGCGTGCAACACCCGGGCCAGCACGGCCCGTTCGTGCAGCCGACGCGGGTGCGCGGTGGCCCGTTCCGCGGCCGCCTCGGCCTCCTGGAGGAGGTCGTCGCCGCCCTGCACCTCCCACAGGCGCAGGGTGCAGTGCGCGTACTCGGCCCACAGTTCGGGGTCCGCGCCCGCCCGCTCGCGCTCGGTGGCGCCGCGCAGCAACTGCACCGCGTCGATGACGTCCTGGATCATGCCCTCGCTGTCGAAGCGCTCGATCAGCGCGCGGGCCCTGCGGACCGCCTGGTGCGTCGGCCGGTCCTCGGGCTGTCCCGGTCCGGTCCGGCTTCCGGGGCTCTCGAACTGCTCGGGCAGCGGCATGAACCGCCGCAGCACCCGGGCCGCGACCTCGGCGAAGGGCTGCGGCACGGGGGTCTCCTCGCCGTTGCCGCCGTTGTCCCCGTGGTCACCGTGATCGCCGTGGTCGCCGTGGTCGCCGTGGTCCGTGCGCTGGGTGGTGGGCGCGTCCGGGCGGCCCGCGCCGCCGTCGCCGAGCTGGGCCAGGGCGAGGGCCGGGAAGTTGGGGCCGCCCTTGCCGAAGCGCTGCTCGATGTACTCCGAGCAGTGCTTGAGCACCAGCATGGCCTCGTCGCGGCCCAGCCGGGACAACAGGGCGTCGCGCACGTCGGGTTCGATGCGGTACCACTGGGCGCCGCCGTCGGCGTACTCCTCCGACGCTCGCGTGAGCAGGCCGCCGACCAGCACCTCGGCGAGTTCGGCCGGCCCGGAGTCGGGCAGCATCGTGCGCTGGACGAGCTGCATCACGGGCAGGCACAGGGGTGCGGCGGCCAGATAGACGGCGAGCCGTCCGGCGGCCGGGGAGGCGCTGGAGCTGAACCTGCTGACCCGTTCGAACGGCGTGCGCCGCCGCTCGGCGCGTGCCGCCGGGGCGGCCGGCTGGTCCGCGCGCACCCAGCCCACGGCCCCCGGGACGGGCCCGGCGCCGGCCCCGGACAGCAGCCTGGCCCAGGCGCCCAGGGCCACCGGCTCGGGCGGCAGCACCGGCACCGGCAGCGCTCCCCGGCGAACCTCCGCCGGGACGCCCGCCGGGGTGCGTACGCGCAGCGCGGCCGCTCCGCCCAGCGTCTCGCCGCGGCTCAACTCACAGAACAGCACGGGCAGTCGGGTGCGGTTCCACAGGCGCTGCGGCAGCGGCTGGAGCACGGCGACCGGGCCCTGCCGGGAGAGGTGGTGCAGCAGCCGGTGCGCGTGGCCGCTGTGCCACAGGGGGCCCGCGCAGTCACTGACGAACAGGACGATCCGGCGGCCGGTGGGGTCGCTGAGCCGGTCCGCGGAGTGCAGCGGCGCCGCGTAGACGTCGGGGCTGCGGCTGACGGCCGGCTCGCCGTCCGGTCCCTGGTGCAGATGACTGACCTGGATGTCGGAGAAGGCGCCCAACTGACCGAAAACCTGCTGCAGTTCCACGAACAGCCGGTCCCAGACACGCATCGAGGACGAGGCGTCCAGGACCAGCTGGAGCCGGGCGTCGCCCCGGGTGACGGCCCGGTGGACGGGCAGGATCAGGCCGCCCGCCTGGGCGCTGCGCTCCGCCGTCGCCGTCTCGTCGAGTCGCATGCGCAGCGGCGGCGCGGGGCTCCGGTAGCGCTGCAACCGCCGTAATGCGCGCTGGAGTTCGAGCGGGGCGGGCAGCACGGGGGCAGCGGGCACGCCCACCGGCAGCGTGGCGGCACGGCCCGCGCCACGGGTCCGCTCCACTCCGTCCTGCGGGACCGGGTACAGGCTCACCCGCCCGTCGGCCCCCACGTCCTGCGGCGGCCGCTCCGGCCGTTCCAGGCGGTCCCCCCGGGGCCGTCCGTCGCCGTCCCGGCCGGGTCCGGCGTCGGGCCGGGGCGCGGGCCGGCCGCCGGTTCCGGCGGGCGGGTCCTCCTGGTCGGGGGTCTCCACCGGCCGGGTCCAGCGCGCCAGCCAGAGCGCGTCGCACAGCTGCGGCACATCGGGGTCGAGCCCGACGTCACGCAACCGAGCGACGAGTTCGGCGAGCGGATCACCGCCGCGCGGTGCTGACGCCGAGGCGCCGCCGGACGCAAGGGAGCCGCCCGGGGTGTCGGGACGGCGGCCGTCGGGCGGGACCGGACCGTGGCGGGCCGCTGCGTCGGGCATCAGGCCCTCACCTCGGGCGGTCGAGTCGCTGGATGAGCAGGTCGGCCAGACGGTCACGACTGGGCGGCGCGGCCGCGTCGGTGAGGTAGATCGCGTTCAGCAACTGGTCCGCCGCGAGGAGTTCGCTGCGCGACCGCTCCAGGAACCGCGTGATCAGGTCGTCCCCCGCGCGCGCCGCCTCGTCACCGAGATGCGCGCGGACGAAGGTGGCGAGCCGGTTGTGGTCGGGGCGCCCCAGCTCCAGGTGGATGCAACGGCGCATCAGCGGGGCCGGGAAGTCGCGCTCCCCGTTGCTGGTGAGCACGACGAACGGGAAGGCGCGGCAGCGCACCCTTCCGTCCCGCACCCGGACCTTCACCCCGTCGGCGGTCAGCACCTCCGCCTCGCCGTCCGGCAGCCGGTCGGCGATGCGCTCCAGCTCGGGGATCGCGAACTCGCCCTCCTCCAGCACGTTCAGCAGGTCGTTGGGCAGGTCGATGTCGCTCTTGTCCAGCTCGTCGATGAGCAGCACGCGCGGGGTGTCGGAGGGCAGCAGCGCGGTGCCGAGCGGTCCCAGCCGGATGTAGCTGCCGATGCCCTCGACCGCGCCCGGCGAGCCCGCCGCCGACCCGAACCCGCCCTGCGCGGCGATCTGCACGTCCTGGAGCCGGGCGATCGCGTCGTAGTGGTACAGCCCGTCCTGGAGCGCGGAACGGCTGACGATCGACCAGCGCAGCACACTGCCGAGGCCGAGTTCGTACGCCACCGAGTGGGCGAGTGTGCTCTTGCCCGCGCCGGGGCTGCCCGTGACGAGCAGGGGTCGGCGCAGATAGAGCGCCGCGTTGATCATCTCCAGCTCCTCGGCGCCCGGCCGGTGCAGTTCCGCCAGGTGCCGGTGCGCGCCGAGCCTGCGGTCCTGGGACCCGTCGCCGGAGCCGGCCGCGTCCCGGCTGGTGAAGTCCCGCCAGGGGGGTGGATCGGGCAGCCGCTCGATCCCGTCGTGCGGTTCGCCGGCGCCTCGGTAGATGAGCCACTCACTGGATTCGGTCATGATCCGGTCCTCGTCACTCGTCCACCGCCGCGGCCGTCCGAACGTGCATCACGTTATCCATCCTGGAGGTGCCTGGTAAGGGGCCGACCGGCCCCGCGGGCGGGTGGGTTCAAGGGGCCTCCAGCAGGTCTCCGGCGCCGGGCAGCGGCTGGTGGGGATCGTCGTACAGCAGGGCGACGCCGTCGGCCCAGAACGACTCCGTGCGGCCCGCGCGCAGCCGCATCCGGAGCTCGTGCACGGCCTCGGGCAGGTGCTGCGCACTGGGCGGCTCGGCGATCCCGTCGATCGTGCCGCGGTGGAACTCCCCGCAGACGGCGTCGGCCCGGCCGCGCCGCCGTCGCCACAGGGCCACGCCGTAGCCGCCGAGCACGATCCGGGCGAGCGCCTCCGCGTCGTCCTCGTAACGAAGGTCGCCGTAGCGGCAGAGCACCGGGACGGTGCCGTGCGACAGGGCGCGCAACTGCTCCACGGTCGGTACGGGTTTGCGCAACCCCTCGTCGCAGTCCAGGACTTCGGCCTTGGCGCGGTGCGCGTGCAGCCAGCGCCACCGGGCCCGGCGCTCCGCGTCCAGGTCGTCCGGATCGTCCAGGCCGTCCACGCCGTCGGCGCCGGCCGTGTCGTCCGGCGCGCCCCCGCCGTACGCGCCGAACGCCTCGTCGGGCAGCCGGTCGCGGTCGGCGCAGCGCACGACGACCGGACGCAGCGCACCCAACGGCTCCTGTCCGGGCGCGAGTTGCCAGTTGTCGACCTCCAGGCCCAGCAGCGCGTGCGGCAGCGCCACCTGGAGGAGCGCGGGCCTGCCGGGCTCGTCGCAGTGCCGGAAGGCCTCCGCGAGCGGGCCGGCCAGGTGTGCGGGCAGATCGGCCAGCGACGTGCGTTCGGCCTCGTGCAGCCGGACGACCTCGCCGCCGGGCGCGGCCACGGAGACCGACCAGTCGCAGCGGTCCGGCTCCCAGCCGCGCCGCACCACTTCGAGCAGGGCGGAGGGCCGGGCCACACTGCCGACGGAACGGGCACGCGCGCGTGCGTGGGGCCGACCACGCCGGTGCTGCCCGCGTCCGCCGGGACCGTCCGTCGGGTGGAGGCCGGCGGAGACCGTGTCGGGGGCGTCGTGCTCCGCCTCGTCCCGTCGGCGCAGCCGCTCGATCCGCTGCTCGGCGAGACCGGACCGGTAGCGGGCGCCGAGCCGTTGCGCGGCCTGCCACACCCAGACCCACAGGGCCTTCTCGGCGTCCGGGGTGCTGGGCACGACGAACGGGCGCGGAGCGGACATCGCGCGCATCGCGTAGTCGAGGACGAGTTCCAGTGCCCCGTCGTCACTCGCGCTCTCGTACAGCGCTCCGAGGCCGTCGCGCCAGCCGCGTGGCGCGGGCAGCGGGGTGAGGGCCTGGAAGTCGGGGAGGGAGTCGAGGATGTCCAGCAGGCCGCGGGTGCTCTCGGGCGGCGGGAGTTCGGCGAGCCGGCCCAGCAGCTGGATCCGCTCGTCCGGGCTGAGGGTGCGGCCCGGCCGCGCGCCGAGCCTGCCCTGTACGTCGGTCCAGGTCTGGCGCCGGGAGGCCGGGTGACGCTGCCGGTCGCGGTGGTAGCGGTCGTGGGCGTGGAAGACCGCCTGGTAGAGGTCGCTGTGCTCGGCCGGCACCGCCTCGGCGGCGACCCGCAGGGTGCGCAGCTGCTCGATCCCGGTGGACGTGCCGCCGGGCCGGTGGTCCGAGCGCGCCTTCAGCACGCCGATCACCTCGCCGCGCTCGGGGTCGATCACCGGACCGCCCGAGACGCCGTACGGCAGGTCGTTGTCGCCCAGCCGCATCTGCACGTCCGAGGACCAGCCGCCGATGGTGCCCTGCACGGTGAGCGTGCCGTCCATGACCTGTAGGCGGCCCTCGTTCTCGGTCCAGCCGGCGTACAGCACCCGGCCCTCCCCGTAGTAGGCCGCCGGACGCTCGGAGACGTACACGCACTCGTGGTCGTCGACGGGTTCGGTCAGCTGGACGAGGGCGAGGTCCGGGGCGGGCCAGTTGCCCGTGGGCCGGTTGCCCGTGGGCCGGGGCCGCCCGGCGCGGTCCGCCCGGTCCGCCAGGTCGGCCAGGTCGGTCAGGTCCGCCCGGTCGGGAAGGGTCGCCACCACCCGGCCGGGGGCGGTGGCCGTGCCCCGCCCCGGTGCCGTCTCGTACACCACCGCGACCTCGCCCCCCTCCCCGCCGCAAGCCACGTGTGCGCAGGTCAGAACCCAGTTCGGGGCGACGAAGAAGCCGCTCCCGAGGAACGTGTCGGGCTCCTCCAGGGCATACCCGACGACCGGGCGATGAATGCGCACGGTCGCCGCCACGACGAGTCCACGCAGTGCACGACGGGCCGCATCGAACGCGTTCGATGCGCCCGGGGCGTGCCCGCCCGTCATTCCGCGCCCCCGCCCACGGTGCCGTCGGCGCCCCCGTGCATCGGCGCGCCGGGGGACGCGCCCGCGCGCCGGACCCCGTCCTCGCCGGACGACGATCCGTCACGCGCGCGGGAGCCCGCGCCGGGGGGCGCGGGAGGCGGTGCGTCGAGGTCCGGTGGCCCGCTGTTCCAGGTGAGGGTGACCGTGATGCCGGCCTTGGCCTCTCCGTCGGCGAGCAGACCCACGACCTTCCCGGCCTTGGCGGTCAGCTCGATGCCGAACTCGACGCTCACCTCGTCGGGCCGCACCGCGCGCAGCGGTTCCGCCAGCGACCGCGCGACCCCCGTCACGAGCGCGTGCAGGCTCTCCACGCTCGCCTCCACCCGCTCGGCGAACCCGGTGTCGCTGTAGGACAGCCGCCCGGACGGCGGGGACAGCTCCCCCGCCCCCGAGATCCGGGCCCAGACGGGCGTCCCGTCCGGCAGCGCGATGCGCGCCACCCGCGTCACGTCCTCAGCACTCATGGCACTCCCCCGTCGTCCCCGGCCCCCGGCCCCGCCCATCGGTGCGCAGGCCGGCCGCGGGGCTCCGATCGCGCGGGGGCCCTGGCGACCCGCGGGACGCCGTCCCCCTGCGCCTATCCTTTTCCTGTCCCCTCCCACCAGAGAGCGGATCTCTTCCTCCCCTCGCAGGAACCAGGGTCCTTCCCCCGAGGGGGGATCCCTATCCCTGCGACCGACCCACGGAGCACGATCCATGTACTTCACCGATCGCGGAATCGAGGAACTCGAGAAGCGGCGCGGCGAGGAGGAGGTCACCTTCGAGTGGCTCGCCGAGCAGCTGCGGACGTTCGTCGACCTGAATCCGGACTTCGAGGTGCCGGTGGAGCGGCTGGCGACATGGCTGGCGCGGCTGGACGACGAGGACGACGACTAGGACGACGAGCACGACTACAAGCACGACGACGCGCGGGCAGGTCACGGCTGTTCGCATGGAGGGGCGCCCCGGGGCGCCCCTTTTGCGTGCGCGGGGATCACCGGAACGGGTGCCTTGACTTTCGACGTCCGCGATATATCGTGTTTTACGGAAGACGCGATATGGCGTGTCGTGTCGCCGCCGACGAGGAGGTCCGCACTATGTCCGAGTGGTCCGTCGCCGAGCCGAGGAAGCTCTCTTTCGACGAGCCCGTGAGCGAACTGCGCGTGCGCATCGTCGACGGCACCGTGAACGTCGTGGGCACCGACGAGGAGGGCCCCGCCCGCCTGGAGGTCTCGCGGATCGAGGGACCACCCCTGGTGGTGAGCCATCGCGACGGGAGCCTGACGGTGGCGTACGAGGACCTGCCATGGAAGGGCTTCCTCAAGTGGCTCGACCGCAAGGGCTGGCGGCGCAGCGCCGTGGTCTCGCTGGCCGTGCCGGCCGGCACCCGCGTGGAGGTGGGCGTGGTCAGCGCCGCCGCGGTGGTCTCCGGCATCGAAGGCCGAGCCGAGGTGAAGGGGGTCAACGGGGACACGACCCTGGTGGGGCTCGCGGGCCCGGTGCGCGCGGACACCGTCTCCGGGAGCGTGGAGGCCCAGGCCCTCACCGGCGAACTGCACTTCAACTCCGTCTCCGGCGACCTGACCGTGGTCGAGGCGGGCTCCTCCGTGAAGGCCGACTCCGTGAGCGGGTCGATGATCGTCGACCTCGATCCGACGAGCCGCCCCACGACCATCGACCTGACCAGCGTCTCGGGCGAGATCGCCATCCGGCTGCCCCATCCGGCGGACGCGCGGGTGGAGGCGAACACCGCGAGCGGCTCGGTCTCCAACGCCTTCGAGGACCTCCGGGTCAGCGGCCAGTGGGGCGCCAAGCGCATCACCGGCCGGCTGGGCGCGGGCAACGGCAGCCTGAAGGCGACGACGGTCACCGGCTCGATCGCCCTGCTGCGGAGGCCCCCGACGGAAGACGGGCCGGTCGACCCGGCGGCCGGCGCGACCGACGCGACCGACGCGACCGACGCCGACGACGCGGGGCACGACGAGCCGGAGACGAAGACAGCGACGAGGACGGCGACGCACGCACCGAAGCAGGCACCGGCACCGACGGCGAAAGCGGCGGCGGAACCGGCTCAGGACCCGGCCGCGGCGGCCGGACCGGAGGGTGAAGCGCGCTCGGTTCGGCCCACCGACTCGGGGGACAATGCCGTTTCCGGCCCGGGCGGCGAGAGCTCCTGCGGCGACCCGGCCGACAGCACGACCGACAAGAAGGTGCTCTGACATGCCTCCCGTCTTCGCCCACGGCCGTCTCCGTCTCTACCTGCTGAAGCTGCTGGACGAAGCGCCGCGCCACGGCTACGAGGTGATCCGCCTCCTCGAAGAACGCTTCCAGGGCCTCTACGCGCCGTCGGCGGGCACGGTCTATCCCCGGCTGGCCAAGCTGGAGGCCGAGGGCTTGGTCACCCACACCACCGAAGGCGGCCGCAAGGTCTACGCCATCACCGACGCGGGCCGGGCCGAACTGGCGGACCGCAGCGGAGAACTGGTCGACCTGGAACTGGAGATCCGCGAGTCGGTCGCCGAGCTGGCCGCCGAGATCCGGGCCGACGTACGCGGCGCGGCGGGCGATCTGCGACGCGAGATGCGGGCGGCGGCCACCGAGGCCCGCCAGAGCGCGGGGCCGGGCTCCACCGACCAGGGCGAACACGGGGAGCACGGGGAGTACGGCGACACGGAGTCGTGGCGCGCCGCCAAGGAGGAGATGCGCCGCGTCAAGCAGGAGTGGAAGGAACAGGCGCGCCGGGCCAAGGACGAGAGCCGCCGCGCCCGCGAGGAGGCCCAGCGGGCCCGCCGCCAGGCCAAGGAGGCGCAGGAACGGGCCAGCACCCAGGCCCAGGAAGAGGTGCAGCGCATCGCCCGCCGGGTCCAGGAACAGGTCCAGGACCACTTCTCCCGGGGCGACTGGCCGACCGGCGTCCGCGAGGGTCTGACGGAACTCGCCAAGGAGTTCGCGGACTTCGGCAGGGAGTACGGCAGGGACTTCGGCTTCGGCCGCACCGGCACGACGGGTCCGACGACGAAGGGCCCGACGTCGAAGGCGGGCTCGACGGCGACCACGCACCCCGAGGACTCCCGAACGGAGGAGAACTCCCGCGCCGCGGAAGAGTCCCGCGCCGCGGAGGACTCCCAGGCCGCCGCCTACTCCCGCACCCCGGAGGACTTCCCCGCCGAGTACGTACCGGCCTGGGCCCACGAGGACACCGGCGACCCGGCCCGCGATCTGGACCGCCTGCTCGACCGCTTCCGGGACGACATCCGCGACGCGGCCCGCGACCACGGCGTCACCGCGGACCAACTCCGTGAAGCGCGCCGCCATCTGTCCACGGCGGCGGCGCACATCGGGGTGATCCTGCGAGCGCCGAAGCCCTGACGCTCCCGGCCGCACAAGGCAGGCAGCGGACACCGGCAGCCAGCCATTCAGCCATCAGCCAGCCAGTGACTGAGCGAGTGAGCGACTGAGTCCGACCCGCTCAGCCGGCCTTGGCCTCGGTCGCGGTCCCGGGCTCGTCTCCTCGGCTGTCGCCGTACAGCACCCGGGTGAGGGACGCGTGGGTGACGCCGTGGTCGGCGAGGATCTCCGAGGGGACGCCTCGGCGAGCGGTGAGGGCGATCAGCAGATGCTCGTCGCCGATGTGCCGTTCGCCGTGGGCGACGGCGACGCGCAGCGTGCCGGTGAGCAGGTCCTTGGCCCCGCGGCTGAACGGCCGCCGGCCGGACCGTCCGCCGAAGAGGCCGCCCCGGCCGACGGCGGCCAACGCCCCTTCGCCGTGTGTCTCCTCGACCCGGGACACGATCTGCGACAGGTCGATGCCCAGCCCGGACAGGGCGTCCGCGTCGGCCCGGGAGAGTCCGCCGCGACGGCGCGTCTCGTCCAGGTCCCGCACCAGCCCCGCCCGCCCGCCGGGCGGCAGACCGAGCGAGGCCAGCGCGAAGGAACCGCGACTGCCCTCACGGTCGAGCAGGGAGAGCAGCACATGCGTCTCCTCGACCCGCGTGGCCCCCTCCCGCTCCGCGTGTCCCACCGCGCCCTCGACCACGGCACGGGCGTCCTTCGTGAATCGTTCGAACATCAATGCCTCCCGTACTTCTTGTGCACGGCCTGCCTGCTGACTCCCAGCTCCGCGGCGATCTCCTGCCACGACCAGCCCTGGTTGCGCGCACTGCGCACCTGCACCGCCTCCAGTTGCTCCAGCAGTCGGCGCAGGGCGGCGACGGCGCGCAGTCCGACCCGTGGATCGCGGTCTCCGGCGCGCTCGGCGAGATCCGTTGCTTCGGTCATGGCGTCAACCTACGTTGACACGAGCGCCATGTCAACCACAGTTGACACGACCGGCACGCGAAAGGCGGGCCCGGACCTCCGGACCCGCCTGACAGCGTCAGCACTCGCCCTGCGGCCGAGGACTCAGCCGTTGGTGAGCACGATCTTGCCGAACAGATCACCCGACGCCAGCCGTTCGAACCCCTCGCGGGCCCGATCGAGCGGCAGCACCTCGTCGATGACGGGGCGGACGCCGGTGGCGGCACAGAAGGAGAGCAGGTCCTCCAGTTCGTCCTTGGTGCCCATGGTGGAGCCGACGACCTTCAGCTCCAGGAAGAAGATCCGGGTCAGCTCCGCGTGCGAGGGCCGGTCACCGCTGGTGGCGCCGGAGATGACGAGCGTCCCGCCGGGCCGCAGGGACTTCACCGAGTGCGACCAGGTGGCCGCGCCGACGGTCTCGATGACGGCGTCCACCCGCTGCGGCAGCCTCGCACCCGGCTCCACCGCCTCGACGGCGCCGAGCTCCAGGGCCCGCTTCCGCTTGGCCTCGTCCCTGCTGGTGGCGAAGACCCGCAGCCCGGCCGCCCGACCCAGCACGATGGCCGCCGTGGCGACACCGCCGCCCGCGCCCTGGACGAGGACGGAGTCACCGGGCCGTACACCCGCGTTGGTGAAGAGCATGCGGTACGCCGTCAGCCAGGCCGTGGGCAGGCAGGCGGCCTCCTCGAAGGAGAGCCCCTTGGGCTTGGGCAGGATGTTCCAGGTCGGCACGGCGACCTGCTCGGCGAAGGTGCCCTGGTACCTCTCGGTGAGGATGGAACGAGGCTCGTCGGGCCCGACACCGTGCCCCGTCTGTCCGATGACGGAGTGCAGGACGACCTCGTTGCCGTCCTCGTCGACCCCGGCGGCGTCGCAGCCGAGGATCATCGGCAGCCGGCCCTCGGGGAGCCCGACACCCCGGAGCGACCAGAGATCGTGATGGTTGAGGGAGGCGGCCCTGACATGGACGGTGCTCCAGCCCGGCCGGGCCTCGGGGGCCGGGCGCTCCCCCAACTCCAGGCCGGAAAGCGGCTGGTCGCGGTCGATTCGGGCGGCGTAGACGGCGAACATGCAGCCGACGATAGGGTCCACCGGCGGCAAGCGAAACCGGACGCCACTGTGAGACATGCCCTCTTGCGCTCAGCCCGCCCGCAGCACTGATCGACCACCGGTCGGTGAAATCAGCCCGTCCGGCGTTTGAGGACGAGGCCCGTTCAGGGCCGAAGCGGGGGTCCGGGGGCGGCAGCCCCGGGGACGGCGCCCTGGTCATCACCCGAACGGGCGGGTGGGTGGGCAAAAAAAGATGGCCCCGCCGAACCGGCGGGGCCATCCACGCACGTCAGCGACGAGCAACCCCTTCGGCACGAGCAGCCGCGGCGACCGCCGCGGTCACCGCGGGAGCAACCCGCTCGTCGAACGGCGACGGAATCACGTAGTCCGCCGCGAGATCGTCACCGACGACCCCCGCCAACGCCTCGGCCGCCGCGATCTTCATGCCCTCGGTGATCCGGGACGCCTGCACCTGGAGCGCGCCCGCGAAGATCCCCGGGAACGCCAGCACGTTGTTGATCTGGTTCGGGAAGTCCGACCGCCCGGTCGCGACGACGGCCGCGTACTTGTGGGCGACGTCCGGGTGCACCTCGGGCGTCGGGTTGGCCATCGCGAAGACGAACGCGCCCTTCGCCATCGACGCCACCGCCTCCTCCGCGACCGTACCGCCGGAGACGCCGATGAAGACGTCGGCGCCGGCCAGCGCCTGCTCCAGCGAGCCGCTCAGCCCGGCCTTGTTGGTGAACCCGGCCACCTCGCGCTTGACGTCGGTGAGGTCCTCGCGGTCCGCCGAGACGATGCCCTTGCGGTCGGTGACCGCGACGTCCCCGATGCCGGCCTCCACCAGCATCTTGGCGATGGCGACACCGGCCGCGCCGGCGCCCGAGATGACCGCGCGCAGCTCGCCGATGCCCCGGCCGCTCAGCCGCGCGGCGTTGCGCAACGCCGCCAGCGTCACGATCGCCGTGCCGTGCTGGTCGTCGTGGAAGACCGGGATGTCGAGCGCCTCCTGGAGCCGGCGCTCGATCTCGAAGCAGCGCGGCGCCGAGATGTCCTCCAGGTTCACACCGCCGAACGAGGGCGCGAGGCGCACCACGGTCTCGATGATCTCGTCCACGTCCGTGCAGGCGAGCGCGAGCGGAACCGCGTCCACACCGCCGAACTGCTTGAACAGAATCGCCTTGCCTTCCATGACCGGGAGGGAGGCCTCCGGGCCGATGTCCCCGAGCCCGAGCACGGCCGTGCCGTCGGTGACGACGGCGACGACGGACGACTTCCACGTGTAGTCGTTCACCAGCTCCGGACGCTCCGCGATCGCGGTGCACACGCGCGCGACGCCGGGAGTGTAGGCGAGGGACAGGTCGTCCTTGTCGCGAATCGGGACGGTGGCCTGCACGGCCATCTTTCCGCCGCGGTGCAGCGCGAACACCGGGTCGAACGAGTCGAGGGGCTCCGCACCGCCCTCCTGGCCCGTTCGGTCGGCGCTCTCGCTGCGAGGATTGACGATCTCCGCTGCCACTGTGTCTTACCCCTTAGGTCTGCATGGTTTGAGGGTGGCCACTCCTGATTGAGAAGTGGGCGGGCATCGCGCAGGTCCCAGAGGTGATGCGTGACGGGCGCCTGCGCGTCGGGCGCGCCGCACACGCGCCCTGAGCCCCGGATGAGGGGTGTAAAAATCCTTCTTACCGGACGGAGACCACAGCCGACGAGTCCATTCCGTGCAAGGTCACACGGCTCACTCTGTGGACCTTGGACAGCGGTCACCTGGAGTGACATGACTCATGCGCGAAGACTCGCCAAGCTCCCGAGAACGCTTGACACGGACTCAAGCCGGCGAACACGGCGCACGCCGGGCGACCGCATCATGTGATCAACCGAAGATCTTTCGGCCGGAACGGGAGATTCCCGCAGATGGTCCGGCTCCGCCCGGTCGTGATGTACCGGACTGATGTGGTTCGGGGGTCGCCCGTTATCCGATTTTGACATGGCTGGCCCCCTGAATGGCGTAGTCCGAATGGCAAGATGCCGTAATCACACGAGGTCGCGACACCCGAAGGTGTGTGTTCTCGTCGACCCATCGGCATTTGTCGACCCATCGGCATCTCCATCCATCCGCCGGAGGAATCCACCATGACCGCAAGCTCCACCCGACGCACGACCGCCGCGCGCACCCGCCTGGCAGCGGTCGGATCCCTCGCGGTCGCGGGCGCCTTGCTGCTCACCGCCTGCGGCGACCAGACCGAGGGCGGCGGCAGCTCCTCCGAGTCGTCGAGCGGCTCCGACAAGGCCCCCCTCTTCTCGAAGCTCCCGGCCGACATCCAGAAGGCGGGTGTCATCAAGGTCGGCACCAACGCCGAGTACGCCCCGATGGAGTCCGTCGAAGGCGGCAAGATCGTGGGCGTCGACCCCGACATCGCCGCCGCGCTCGGCAAGCAGCTCGGCGTCGACTTCCAGTTCACCTCGGGCGGCTTCGACACCCTGATCACGGCGGTCAACACCGGCCGCTACGACGTCGCCATGTCGTCGATCACGGACAACAAGCAGCGCCAGGAGGGCCTGGACGACAGCGGCAAGAAGCTCGGCACGGGCGTCGACTTCGTCGACTACTTCACCGCCGGCACCGCCATCTACGTCCAGAAGGGCAACCCCAAGGGCATCAAGACCATCGACGACCTCTGTGGTCAGACGGTCGCGGTGCAGCGGGGCACGACCTACGAAGAGGCCCTCAAGGCGCAGTCCAAGACGTGCACGGAGGGCGGCAAGAAGGCCCTCAAGATCGAGTCCTTCGAGAACGACACCGAGGCCCAGACCCGCGTGAAGTCCGGCGGCGCCGTGGCCGGCGTCAACGACTACCCGGTGGCCGTCGACATGGCCCGCAAGGCGGGCGACGGCAACACCTTCGAGGTCCTCGACAAGCAGTACGAGGCCGCTCCGTTCGGCATCGTCGTCAACAAGAAGAACACCCAGCTGCGCGACGCCCTGAAGGAGGCCGTCGACGCGATCATCAAGGACGGCTCCTACCAGAAGGTGCTGGAGAAGTGGGGCGCCGAGAGCGGCGCGATCAAGGCCTCCGCGATCAACGGCGGCAAGTGATCCACCCGCACCTCTTGAAGTCTTCGAAGGGCAGTCCCCATGACTGACAAGCTCGACAAGTCCGCCGCGGGCGGCGCACCACCCGAGGACACCCCGCCGGTGGCCAAGGACTCGGCGTTCTCCGGCCCGCCGGAGGCCATCAAGGCCATCCCGGTGCGCCACTACGGCCGCTGGGTCAGCGCCGTGATCGTCATCGCGCTCCTGGCGCTGCTGGTCAACGCCTTCGCGAACGGCGACATCCAGTGGGACACGGTCGGCGACCAGCTGTTCAACTCGACCGTCATCGCGGGCGCCGGGCGCACCCTGCTGATCAGCGTCCTGTCCATGGTGCTGGGCGTGGTCCTGGGTGTTCTGCTGGCCGTGATGCGGCTGTCGAAGAACCCGGTGACCAGCACGGTCGCCTGGCTGTACATCTGGTTCTTCCGCGGCACCCCGGTGTATGTGCAGCTGCTGATGTGGTTCAACCTGGCGCTGATCTTCCCCGTCCTGAACCTCGGTCCGATCTACAAGGACGAGATGACGGACGTCATGACGCCGTTCATGTGCGCCCTGCTCGGACTCGGTCTGAACGAGGCCGCGTACATGGCGGAGATCTGCCGGGCCGGCCTGCTGGCCGTGGACGAGGGACAGACCGAGGCCTCGCACGCGCTCGGCATGAGCCACGCCAAGACGCTGCGCCGGATCGTCATCCCGCAGGCGATGCGGGTGATCGTGCCGCCGACCGGCAACGAGTTCATCAACATGCTGAAGACCTCGTCGCTGGTGTACGTGGTGACGTACAACGAACTGCTCCGCTCGACCTCGGTGATCGGCTCCTCGTCGTTCGCCGTGATGGAGCTGCTGTTCGTCGCCTCCATCTGGTACCTGGTCATGACCAGCGTCTTCAGCGTCTTCCAGTACTACCTGGAGCGGTACTACGCACGGGGTTCGAGCCGCAGCCTCCCGCCCACGGTCTTCCAGAAGATCCGGGCGAACCTGTTCTCGATCGGCCGCGAAAGGAGTGCGTCATGACCGCGATGGTGAAGGCCGAGGGCGTGCACAAGTCCTTCGGCGCGGTCGAGGTCCTCAAGGGCATCGACCTGGAGGTCAAGAACGGCGAGGTGTTCTGCCTCATCGGCCCCTCCGGCTCCGGCAAGTCGACGTTTCTCAGGTGCATCAACCACCTGGAGAAGATCAACGCCGGGCGGCTGTACGTCGACGGCGAGCTGGTCGGCTACCGCCAGAAGGGCGACAAGCTGTACGAGCTCAAGGACAGCGAGGTCGCGCTGAAGCGCCGGGACATCGGCATGGTGTTCCAGCGGTTCAACCTGTTCCCGCACATGACGGCGGCCGACAACGTCGTCGAGGCCCCGGTCCAGGTCAAGGGCATCAGCAGGGCCAGGGCGAAGGAGCGCGCGAAGGAGCTTCTGGACCGCGTCGGCCTCGCCGACAAGGCCGGGAGCTACCCCTCGCAGCTGTCCGGCGGCCAGCAGCAGCGCGTGGCCATCGCCCGGGCCCTGGCGATGGACCCGAAGCTGATGCTGTTCGACGAGCCGACCTCGGCGCTCGACCCGGAGCTGGTCGGCGACGTCCTCGACGTCATGCGTGACCTGGCCGAGTCCGGCATGACGATGGTCGTCGTCACCCACGAGATGGGCTTCGCCCGCGAGGTCGGCGACAGTCTGGTCTTCATGGACGGCGGCGTGGTCGTGGAGTCCGGCAACCCGCGGGACGTCCTGACCAACCCGCAGCACGAGCGGACGCAGGCGTTCCTGTCCAAGGTGCTGTAGCGAGCACGGCGAACGGGAAAGGGGCGGTACGGGATTCCCGTACCGCCCCTTTCGTCCGTTCGGGACGTGTCAGTGCCGGCTGGCTGGTTCCGGCCGGTCCGCGGGCGCGCTCACTTCAGCGCCAGCAACAGGGTGTCGGAGGGTGACGCCCACACGGGCCGAGCCTCGCTGAAGCCCTGTTCGAGCAGCACGCGAGCGTGCCAGGAGGCGGAGGGCATGTCGCCGTCGGCATGCTCGCCGTAGATCTCGAAGCGGCGCGCGGTCGGCCCGGCGAGGACGGGGTCCTGGGCGGCGAGCTGCCACCACTCGGCCCAGTCGAGCACCCCGTCGGCCCTGGCCCGATCCATGCGGGCGTGTCGCTGTGCGCGCTCCGCCGCGTTGATCCGGGGCGTCGTGTCGTCGATCATGTGGTCCGCGTTCATGAAGACACCGCCGTCGCGGACGAGTTCCGCGACCTGACCGTAGAGGGCGGCGAGAGGGTCGCTGTGCAGCCAGTGCAGGGCCGTGGCGGTCAGGACGGCGTCGTACGCGTCGTACGGCAGCCGGGCCGGCCAGTCGGGGTCCTTGAGGTCGGCCGTGACGAGGGTGACGCGGTCGTCGCCCTCGAAGGTGCCCTCGGCGATGGCGAGGAGCGCCGGGTCGAGGTCGACGCCGGTGCTGGTCGCGCCGGGGAGGCGGGCGAGCAGCCGGGCGGTGACGGTCCCGGTGCCGCAGGCGAGGTCGAGGACGCGCGGGGCGGGGCCGACGAGCCCCTCGACCATGTCGAGCATGATCCGGAAGCGTTCCTCGCGGTCGGGCATGTACCACTCCTGCTGGCGATCCCAGCTCCGCTGCCAGGCAGCCCAGTCGGCCCGGTCGGCGCCGGTCGTGGCACCGTTCACGGCACCATTTACGGCACTGGCCGTGGCACTCGTCGAGGCACTGGTCGTGACACCGTTCGTGGTCGTCTGCGCGTCCGTCATCGCAACCCTCCGCCGCCTTCGTCGCGTAATACCCTGGAAGCACGAACGGCCGTTACCCCGCCCGCATCCCGACCATAGAGCGCCCTCGTAAGGACTACAAGTGGAACTGGCCTATTACTCGGATTACGCCGTGCGCCTCGTCAACAGCGAGGAACCGGCCCGGGGCAAGGACGCGCTGACCTCGGTCGAGGCCGTGCGCGCCCTTTTCGGCGGCAACCAGTCGGCGGGCCGTCGGGCCACCGACGCGGACGTCACCCGGTTCCGCTCGGTCCGGGCCCGCCTGCGCGCGGTCTTCGAGGCGGCCGACGGCGGCGACGAGACCCTCGCGGTGGACCTGCTGAACTCGCTCCTCCTGGAGTTCCCGGTGAGCCCGCAGATCTCCGGCCACGACTTCCGCGACGACGACGGCCGCCCGCTGTGGCACATGCACCTGGCCGACCACCCGTCGAACGCGACGGCGGGCTACGCGGCCATCGCCGCCATGGGCCTGGCCTTCCACCTCACCGAGTACGGCGTCGACCGCCTCGGCCTGTGCGAGGCAGGCCCCTGCCGCAACGCCTACCTCGACACCTCGACCAACCGCTCCCGGCGCTACTGCTCCGACCGCTGCGCCACCCGCGCCAACGTGGCCGCCTACCGCGCCCGCAAGCGCCTGGAGGCGGACCGTACGGCCGGCACCGGCCTGGCCGCCGACAGCGCCCAGCGCACCACCGCCAGCGGCGAGCGCCGACCGGGCTTCAGCGGCCGGTAGCGCAGCCGCACCTTGCCCAGGATCAGCTCGTCGGGGACGGTCCCGTAATCGGTGCTGTCGCCGCCGGCGTAGGTGTTGTCCCCGCGGACCCACCACCCGCCCTCGCGGCGCTCCGCGGCCCGCTTGACGACGAGCAGGTCCTGCTGGAACGGATGCCGCAGCACGATCACGTCACCCGCCCGGACCCGGGCGCCGTACTGCACCACCAGCCGGTCCCCCTGGTACAGCGTGGGCACCATGGACGGGCCGGTCACCTCGGCCAGTCCGAAGAGCGCGGCCGCCCTCGCGCGCTCGGTCTCCTGCGACAGCTCCGGCATCGCCGGCACCTCCCCGGTCTGTTCCTCCACCAGTCTCAGTCTGACCCCGGACTTTTGTCCTAAGCCCATGGGGGCACTCGCGAAAAGCCATCTCCCAGGGAGTAATGTCCCACCTGAGAAGACGATCACGAGGAAGGAACGCTCCATGCTTTCCCGCCTGTTTGCCCCCAAGGTCAAGGTCAGCGCACACTGCGACCTGCCCTGCGGTGTGTACGACCCGGCCCAGGCCCGCATCGAGGCGGAGTCGGTGAAGGCCGTCCAGGAAAAGATGGCCGCCAACGACGACCCGCACTTCCAGGCGCGCGCCACCGTCATCAAGGAGCAGCGCGCCGAGCTCGCGAAGCACCACGTCTCCGTGCTGTGGAGCGACTACTTCAAGCCCCCGCACTTCGAGAAGTACCCCCAGCTGCACCAGCTGGTCAACGACACCCTGAAGGCCCTGTCGGCCGCCAAGGCCTCGACGGACCCGAAGACCGGCGAGAAGGCCCTGGAGCTCATCGCCGAGATCGACAAGATCTTCTGGGAGACCAAGAAGGCCTGATCTTCGCCCCGGGCCGTCCGACCTGCTCTCGCGCCGGTCGCCCGGCCCACCTGTCCGCACCCGGTCCGCGGGCCGCCGAACACGGCGTCCCCCTCGGTCCGGGTGCGGTCTCCTTTTCCGCCCCCCTCCCGGACCTCGCTCCGCGTGCGATGCTGGCCCCGTGACCCTCGAGGACCTGAAACGGCTGCGGCAGGCACGCGACCGGATGGACCGTGAGTACGCGGAACCACTGGACGTCGCCGCGCTCGCGCGCACCGCGCTGATGTCCCCGGGCCACTTCCAGCGCAGCTTCCGCGAGGCCTACGGCGAGACGCCCTACGGCTACCTGATGACCCGGCGGGTCGAGCGCGCCAAGACCCTCCTGCGCCGCGGCGACCTGACCGTGACGGAGGTCTGCATGGCGGTCGGCTGCACCTCGCTCGGCTCGTTCAGCTCCCGCTTCACCGAACTGGTCGGCGAGACCCCGAGCGCGTACCGGGCGCGGTCGCACGAGGCCGGCGCGGTGATCCCGTCCTGTGTGGCCCGGACGTACACCCGCCCGCTGCGCGGCCGGCCCACCTAGGCTGGACGCCATGGACCTCAAACTCCACCAGTGTTTCGTCGCCGTCGACGACCACGACAAGGCCCTGCACTTCTACGTCGAGGTGCTCGGTCTCGAAGTCCGCAACGACGTCTCCTTCGAGGGGATGCGGTGGGTGACCGTCGGATCACCGCTCCAGCCGGACGTGAACCTCGTGCTGGAGCCGCCGGGCGCGAACCCGGACTTCTCCCCCGCCGACCGGGAGGCGATGGCCCGGCTGCTCGCCAAGGGGGTGCTGCGCGGGGTCATCTTCACCACCGCCGACTGCGACGCGCTGCACGCGCGGGTGCGGGAGGCCGGCGTCGAGGTGCTCCAGGAGCCGACGGACCAGCCCTACGGGGTGCGCGACTGCGCGTTCCGGGACCCGGCGGGCAACATGCTGCGGTTCATGGAGCGGACCGGATGAGCCGATCGGTCCGCTGGGCCTACGCCTTCGTCGACCGGCCCGCCCACGGCTTCGCGCGGGCGTGCGACTTCTGGACCGCCGTCACGGACACGTCCCTGTCCGAACCCAGGGGCGGCGACGGAGAGTTCGTCACCCTGCTGCCGAAGGGCGCCGACGCCGACGCCTGCGTGAAGGCGCAGGCGGTCACGGAGGGCGAAGGCGGCGCGCATCTCGACCTCGCCGTCCAGGACGTGCCCGGTTTCGTCGCGGCGGCGCGGGAACGGGGCGCGGAGACGGCCGCCGCGCACGACGGCTGGGCCGTGCTGCGCTCCCCGGCCGGGCATTTGTTCTGCGCGGTGCCGTGGCAGGGGGAGTCCGTGCGGCCGCCCGTGGTGGCCGGCAGCCGTCTCGACCAGGTGTGCATGGACGTCTCGCCGTCGGCGTACGAGACCGAGGTCGCCTTCTGGAGCGCCCTGCTGCCCGACTGGTCGGCCCGGCCGGGCTCCCGGCCCGAGTTCCACGTGGTCGAGCCGCCGCCGGGGCTGCCGATCCGTATCCTGCTCCAGCGGCTCGACGCGGAAGGCGCTGTCCGCGCCCATCTCGACCTGGCCTGCGGCCCGGACATCGACGCCGTCCGCGCCCGCCACGAGGAGCTCGGCGCGGTCCTCGTCGCCCGCCATCCCCACTGGACGGTGATGCGCGACCCGACCGGCAACCTGTACTGCCTGACCGGGCGCGACGCGGAGACGGGCGGGCTGCCACGAGCCGGTTCCCGGGCCACAGGACCGACGACCGACCGCTGACCGCTGACCGACGACCGGCGACCGGCGACCGGCGAGCCGCCTACGGTCCCTCTCCCAGCGGCGCGCCCACCCGCAGGTTCCACCGCCCCGCCCGGCCGCTCAGGTCCACGGCCGTCAGCGGGCGCACGTCGAGGCGCCAGAAGGCCGGTTCCGGCAGGCCCAGCGCACGGACCAGCAGGGCTCGCACGACGTCGGGTTCCACCACGGCGGTCACCCGCCCCGGAGCGCGGGCGATGTCCTCCAGCCAGGCCCCGGCCCGGTCGCACAGCCCCCGCACCGTCTCACCGCCGTGCGGGGCATGTGTCGGATCCGTCAGCCAGGACGCCACCGCGTCCGGCTCGGCGGCCGTCACCTCGGTGAGGGTCCGGCCGCGCCAGCGGCCCACGTCGAGCGCGGCGGGCGCGGGTATCCGGGGCGCGGGCAGGCCCAGGGCCTCGGCGGTCTGCCGGCACCGCGCGGAGGGCGAGACCGCCGAGCGGTCCGCGCCGGGCAGCAGCGCCGCGACCGACCGGGCCTGGCGCACCCCGGCGTCGTCCAACTCGCAGCCGCCGTCGTCGAATCGCGCCTCACGCAGGGCCGAACTGATCGCCGGTGAGATCAAGGTCACTCGGCTGGTCATCGGTCTCCGCTCGGTGAGGTCAGGAGTTCGGGGCGGTCGGGGCGGCAGGGGCCCCGGGTTCCTCTTCGGTCTCGACGACCGCCTCGTGTTCGGTCTCGGCGACCTCGTGCCGGCCGCCCGGTTCCACGTACGCCTCGCACCGCGGGTTGTGACACGGGCCCGGCACCCAGCGCGGGACCCACGCGCCCAGCGTCTTGTGTCGCCGGACGACGGACTGCACAGGCTGCCCACAGGTGGGACAGACGCGTTGTTCCCGGTCCATGCCCTACAGAGTAGGGCGGCCCGGACGCGAGCGCTCCCCGCCGTACGTCAGCGCTCCCTGGCGTACGTCCGTACGACCGCGCCGTTGCCGAAGGAGCGCACTGCGCCGAAGGTGAAGCGGGCGGCGTCGAAGCCGGCGCCGAACATCGGCATGCCGGCGCCGTAGACGATCGGGTAGGTCTTGATCACGAGCTCGTCGATCTCGTCGAACAGCTCACCCGCGACACGGGAGCCGCCGCACAGGTAGATGTCGAGGCCGCCGTCCTCCGCCTTCAGCTCGCGGACCTTGTCGAGCAGGCCGTCCGCGATGATCTCGACGTCCGGGGAGGGCGATTCGCCCAGGGTGCGGGAGGCGACGTACTGGCGCAGGTGTGCGTACGGGCTGGGGATGCCCTCCTTCAGCGCCAGGTCGTAGCTGCCCCGGCCCTGGATGATCGTGTCGAACCTCTTGTTCTCCAGGTCGTCGAAGCCGAGCGCACGACGGCCCTGGGTCGGCACGGTCTCCGGGTGGTCCGTCCTGAGGAAGTCGAGGAACTCCTCGTCGACGTAGGGGAACATCGCCGCGGCGTCGCCGTTCACGTCTCCGATGAAGCCGTCGACGGAGCAGGCGATGAAGTACGTGAGCTTTCGCAAGTGGTGGCTCTTTCCGTAGGCTGACTTCGTTACCACTCCAGTTGTAGTACTTCAGTTGTAGTGGTTGCAAGAGAATTTCCCGGCGTTCCGGGAAAAGGCGCCAAGTGAGAGAGAAGGTTCCGCATGGCCGGAAATCCGGAGCGCCGGGCGGCCCTGGTGGACGCCGGGGTGGAGGTGCTCGCGCGTGAGGGCGCGCGAGGGCTCACGTTCCGCGCCGTGGACTCGGCGGCGGCGGTGCCGGTGGGCACCGCCTCCAACTACTTCACCGGGCGCGACGACCTGCTGCGGCAGATCGACGCCCGGCTGCACGTCCGGCTGGCGCCCGACCCCGAGGTGCTCGGCGCGCTGCTGGCCCGGCCGCGCGACCGCTCCCTGGTCACGGGGTTCATGCACGACCTGATGGCCCGCGCGACCCATGACCGGAGCGGCTACCTCGCCCTGCTGGAGATGCGACTCGAGGCCACCCGGCGCCCGGACCTCCGCGCCTCCTTCACCACGTCGGTGCGCGGCGACCTCCAGTACGGCATGGACTTCCACCGCGAGGCCGGCCTGCCCGGCGGCGACGAGACCGTCGTCGTCGTGTACCTCGCGATGCTCGGGCTGATCCTGGAGCACCTGACCCTGCCGGGCGTCCTGGACGGCGTCCTGCCGGGGGTGGGGGTGCCGGAGGGACTGGTCGAGCGGATCGTGGCGGCGGTGGTGCCGGACGGCGGCGGGGCACCCGCGTAGGCCGCACGGCGGCGGGTCCCGGACACCCTGGAGGTGTGCGGGACCCGTCGGGCCTTCACTGGAAACGGTCCGGCTTCCTCCGTCGCCTCTCGTACGCGGGCCTGACGTGACCTGACCGGTCAGGTCACGTCAGGCCCGGTCCGGTCGTCAAGTGCTGCGCCGGGTCACGAACTCCGCCAGGGACAGCAGGCCGCCCGCCGACTCCGGGTCCGGGATCGCCCGGGCCAGTTCGTGCATCGCCCGGGCCATCCGGTCGGCCGCCTGCTCCTGCGCCCACTCGCGGCCGCCGGCCCGTTCGACGGCCAGCGTCGTGCGGTCCAGGTCGGCCGGGTCGTAGGGCGCCCCGTACAGCGCGGCCAGTTCGCCGGCCGCCGGGGTGCCGGAGGTCAGCGCGGCGACCACCGGCAGGGACTTCTTGCGGGCGGCGAGATCCGCGCCGGCCGGCTTACCGGTGTGCCGCGGGTCTCCCCACAGGCCGATGACGTCGTCGATGAGCTGGAAGGCGAGCCCGGCCTCCCGGCCGAACGCGTCCAGCGCGTCCACGTCCTCCTCGGCCGCCCCCGCGTACAGCGCGCCCACGGCGCAGGCGCAGCCGAGCAGCGCTCCCGTCTTGGCCTCGGCCATGACGAGGACCTCGTCGAGGGTGATCTCGGCGGGGCCGCGTTTCTCCATGGCCGTGTCCGCCTGCTGGCCGACGCAGAGTTCGACCACACAGGCCGCGACCCGGCCGACGGCCGCCGAGGACGCGGGATGCGGATCCGCGGCCAGCAGCCCGAGGGCGAGGGCCTGCAGGGCGTCCCCGGCGAGGATCGCGTCGGCGTCGCCGAACACGGTCCAGGCGGTGGGGCGGTGCCGGCGGGTGGTGTCCCGGTCCATCACGTCGTCGTGCAACAGCGTGAAGTTGTGGACCAGTTCGATCGCCGCGGCGGCCCGCAGCGCCGCCGCGCGGGCCGCCGGGCCACCGAGCGCGGAGGCCGCGGCGAGCACGAGGGCCGGGCGGATCGCCTTGCCCGCGTTGCCCGCCGTCGGGGTGCCGTCCGCGTCCTCCCAGCCGAAGTGGTAGAGCGCGACCCGGCGCATGGAGCCGGGCAACGAGTCGATGGCCGCGCGCAGTTCGGGGTCGACCGACGCCCGGGAGCGTTCCAGGACCACCGCCGCGTCGTGCCCGTCGGCCGGCCCCGGACCGGTGTCGCCCTGACTGCCGATGAGCCCCCGCCTTTCGCGCGCCTCACCCCGGTACCGCCTGGTGGCGGAAGTCACCGCCAGCGGCCGATCTCGACGTTCTCCAGGACGCCCAGCGCGTCCGGCACGAGGACCGCGGCCGAGTAGTAGGCCGTGACCAGGTACTTGATGATGGCCTGTTCGTTGATGCCCATGAACCGCACGGACAGGCTCGGCTCGATCTCGTCCGGGATGCCGGACTGGCGCAGTCCGATGACGCCCTGGTCCTCCTGGCCCAGGCGCAGCGCGATGATGGAGCTGGTGCGGGCCTCGGTGACCGGGATCTTGTTGCACGGGTAGATCGGCACCCCGCGCCAGGTCGGGATCCGGTTGCCGCCGACGTCGATCGTCTCGGGGACCAGCCCGCGCTTGTTGAGCTCACGGCCGATCGCGGAGATCGCCCGCGGGTGGGCGAGCAGCATCTTGGTGCCGCGCCGCCTGCTGAGCAGTTCGTCCAGGTCGTCCGGGCTGGGCACGCCGTCGTGCGGCTGGAGCCGCTGGTCGTACTCGCAGTTGTGCAGCAGCCCGAACTCGCGGTTGTTGACGAGCTCGTGCTCCTGGCGTTCCTTGAGCGCCTCGACCGTCAGACGCAACTGCTGCTCGGTCTGGTTCATCGGCTGGTTGTACAGGTCGGCCACACGTGAGTGGATGCGCAGGACGGTCTGGGCGATGCTCAGTTCGTACTCGCGCGGCCGGGCGTCGTAGTCCACGAACGTGTGCGGGATGTCCGGCTCACCGGCGTGACCGGCGGCGAGGTCGACCTCCTTCTCGCCGTACTTGTTGGTGCGCTGCTCGGGGATCGCGCGCAGCTCCTGGAGGTGCTCGCTCAGTGACTCGGCACGCTCCGCGACCTGCTCGACGTCCTGCCGGGCCAGGATCAGCACCGTGCAGGCCGTGTCCGCGCGGGCCGTGTACTCCCAGATGGCGTCCGCGTCGAGCAGCGTCTGGTCACCGAAGTACGCGCCGTCCGCGAGGACGCCGAGCACCTGGTCGTCGCCGTAGGGGCCGGTGCCGACCTTCTCGACGCGGCCGTGCGCCAGCAGGTAGACCTCGTCGCTCTGGCTGCCGAAGGAGGCGATGACCTCACCCGGGCCGAACTCCCGCTGCCGGCAGCGGGAGGCGAGTTCCTCGAGCACCTCCTGGTCCTCGTAGGAGCGCAGCGCGGGCAGTTCGCCCAGCTCGGCCGGGATGACCTCGACGCGGTCGCCGGTCTTCACGAACGTGATGCGGCCGTCGCCCACCGCGTATGTGAGTCGCCTGTTGACCCGGTACGTACCGCCCTGCACATCCACCCAGGGCAGATTTCGCAGCAGCCAGCGGGAGCTGATCTCCTGCATCTGCGGTGCGGACTTGGTCGTGGTGGCCAGGTTCCGCGCGGCCGCGGTGCCGAGACTCTGCTGCGGCTTGCCCGAATCCGCACGGACCTCTTCGCCTACCGACATGAGAAATGCCCTCCCGATTCATGCACGGGCGCCGAACTGCGCCGGTGCACTTCGTTCACGCCACAAGCCTTCCATCACGGTGTGTGCTCGTGCTATTACCCGAAAGAGCGGGAATGGATCAACGCGGGCAGGGAACAGGTACGTTTCACCGAACGGTGTTCGACAATGAGCGGGTGACCGACCTCCGCCCCCGCCTGCCGTCTCGCCTCCAGGAAGTGTCCGACGAACGGTTCGAGCGGCACGGCGTGCGGCTGCTGCTGAAGCGGGACGACCTGATCCACCCCGAGCTGATCGGCAACAAGTGGCGCAAGCTCGCGCCCAACCTGGAGCGGGCGGCGGGGCGGACGCTCCTCACCTTCGGGGGCGCCTACTCCAACCACCTGCGGGCCACGGCCGCCGCTGGGCGGCTCCTCGGGCTGCCCACGGTGGGCGTGGTGCGCGGCGACGAACTGGCCGGCCGGCCGCTGAACCCGTCCCTGGCCCGGTGCGCGGCCGACGGCATGCGGCTGCGCTTCGTGGAACGCTCGACGTACCGTCGCAAGAGCGAGCCGGACGTACTCGGGAAGCTGCTGGACGCGGTCGGCGCGCGGGACGCGTACGTCGTGCCCGAGGGCGGCAGCAACGCGGCGGCGGTCCGCGGCTGCCGGGCGCTCGGCGAGGAGCTGCGCGGCCGTACCGACGTCGTCGCCCTCGCGTGTGGCACCGGCGGCACCCTCGCCGGCCTGGCCGCCGGCCTCTCACCCGGTCAGCGGACCCTGGGCATACCGGTCCTCAGAGGGGGCTTCCTGAGCGAGGGGATACAGGCGCTCCAGGAGGAGGCGTTCGGCGGCCGACGGGGCGAGTGGCGGCTCGACGAACGCTTCCACTTCGGCGGATACGCCCGTCTCACCCCCGAGCTCGAGACCTTCGCCGCGGACTTCGAGCGACGCCACGCGGTGCCCGTGGAACGTCTCTATGTCGCCAAGTCGCTGTACGGCCTTGTCGCCCTGGCCGAGGAGGGCGCCTTCCCGCGCGGCACGACGGTGACGGCCGTGATCACGGGCCGCCCGTTCCCCTGACGGCGAGGGCCGGCGGGCGACGGGCCTACGCCGCCTCCCGGAACGCCGCCGCCTCCTCCAGGTCCAGTCGGCGCAGCAGCGTGCGCAGCATCTCGTCGTCGATGTAGCGGCCGTCCCGCAGCCGGACGAACATCTCGCGCTCGGCGCTGATCATCTCCCGCGAGAGGCGCCGGTAGGTGTCGTCGACGGTCTCGCCGGTGACCGGGTTGACCTGGCCCAGGCGCTCCCAGACGGCGTTGCGGCGCCGCTCCAGGACGCTGCGCAGACGGTCGGCGAGCGGCGGCGGCAGCGCGTTGCGCTCGTCGGAGAGCAGCGCGTCCAGGCGCTCCTCGGCGACCCGGGAGGCCTGTGCCTGGGCATTGGCCTCGGCGAGCGTCGCGGCCTGCGGGTCGGGCTCGGGGAACTTCAGCAGGCGGATCAGCGGGGGCAGGCTCAGCCCCTGCACCACCAGGGTGCCGATGACCGTCGTGAAGGTGAGGAAGAGGATCAGATTGCGGTACGGGAAGGGCGCCTCGCCGTGGTCCACGGTGAGCGGGATGGAGAAGGCGATGGCGAGCGAGACCACCCCCCGCATGCCGGCCCAGGCGATGACGATCGGCCCCCGCCAGGTCGGATTCTCCTCCCGCGCGCGGATGCGTGCCGACAGCAGCCGGGGCAGGAACGTCGCCGGGTACACCCACAGGAAGCGCGCCGCCACGACCACGAGGAACAGCGCGACGGCGTACCAGGCTGCGTCCGCGCCCTTGTAGGAGCCGAGTCCCTTCAGGACGACGGGGAGCTGGAGGCCGATCAGCGCGAAGACCGCCGACTCCAGGACGAAGGCGACCATCTTCCACACGGCCTCCTCCTGGAGGCGGGTCGCGAAGTCGACCTCCCACGCGCGGTGGCCCAGGTAGAGCGCGACGACGACCACCGCGATGACGCCGGAGGCGTGGAACTGCTCGGCGGCCGCGTACGCGACGAAGGGGATCAGCAGGGAGAGCGTGTTCTGGAGCAGGGGCTCCTTGAGGTGGGTGCGCAGCCAGTGCAGCGGGACCATCAGGATCAGGCCGACGGCGGTGCCGCCGACCGCCGCCACCAGGAACTCCTCGATACCGCCGGCCCAGGACGCGCCCTCGCCGACCACGACCGCGAGGGCCACCTTGTAGGCGGTGATCGCGGTGGCGTCGTTCAGCAGCGACTCGCCCTGGAGGATCGTGGTGATCCGTGACGGCAGGCCGACCCGGCGGGCCACCGCCGTGGCCGCGACCGCGTCCGGCGGCGCCACCACCGCGCCCAGCACCAGCGCCGCCGTCAGCGGCAGCCCGGGAACGATCAGATAGGCGGCCCAGCCGACGACGAAGGTCGCGAAGAGCACGTACCCGACCGACAGCAGGGCCACCGGCCGCAGCTGGGCGCGCAGGTCGAGATAGGAGCTGTCGGTGGCCGACGTGTACAGCAGCGGGGGCAGCAAGAGCGGCAGCACGACGTCCGGTTCCAGGGTGTAGTCGGGCACCCCCGGCACGTAGGACACCACCAGGCCGACCGCCACGAGCAGCAGCGGCGCGGGCACCGGGGTGCGCCTGGCCGCCGCCGCGCACGCCGCACTGCCGGCCACCAGCAACAGCAGTGGCATCACGTCCATGTCTCGCCCGCCCTCGTTTTTCCGCGCGATCGTCCGCGCGCGCGTCGTAATCTGGCAATCATGAAACAGTGCACGCACGCCGACGCGCTGCCCCACCCGGAACCCGTCCCGCTCGGTGAGACGTGTCCGGAGTGCCTGCGGGACGGCACCCACCCGGTGCAACTTCGGCTGTGCCTGACCTGCGGCCATGTCGGCTGCTGCGACTCCTCGCCGAGCAGGCACGCGACGGAGCACCACAAGGAGTCGGGTCACCCGGTGATGCGGACCTTCGAACCCGGCGAGAACTGGCGCTGGTGCTTCGTCGACCACGTCCTCGTATGAGGAGACCATGACGCCCCGGCCGTCCGGCGGGTACGGTTCGACCATCTGACGCCTGGGTACGTCAACCCGGCGCGCCCTGTTCCCATTTGGGCCGACCGACCACTAGACACGGAGCGTGTTCACAGCTTTACTGTGAGTGACGCCAGGGGGTTGGGGTCCCGGGGACAGAAACTTGAGAGCGCGATAGCGTCACCGCTGCACCACACACGCGTTACCCCGGGGGGCGACCCTCGGCCCCGAGAAAGCTTGTACCACCTTGGAGGTGAGGGTGTCCCAGATCGCAGGCGAGCCCGCGACCCAGGACTTCGTGGAAGTCCGGCTGCCGGCTGCGGGTGCCTACCTGTCGGTGCTGCGGACGGCCACGGCCGGCCTCGCGGCCCGTTTGGACTTCACCCTGGACGAGATCGAGGACCTGCGCATCGCGGTGGACGAGGCCTGCGCGATCCTGCTTCAGCAGGCCGTGCCGGGCTCGGTACTCAGTTGCGTGTTCCGACTCGTCGACGACTCACTGGAAGTCACCGTCTCCGCGCCGACCACGGACGGACACGCCCCCTCACGGGACACCTTCGCCTGGACCGTCCTGTCCGCCCTCGCGGGCAAGGTGTCCTCCGCCGTCGACGAGGACAAGACCGTGACGATCAGTCTCTACAAACAGCGCGGCGCGGGACCCGGGCCGGCGTGAGGAACGGGGACGGGCCGGTGCGGGACGAAGAGCGCGGCACACGGGAGCTGCCGGCCGAGAACGCCGAGATTCCAGTCTCTCCGGACGGTTCCCGACGCATGGCGGACGGTATCGACGGCATTCCCGAGCAGGCCCGGCCGCATCCGGAGGACGACTCGGTCTCCGCGCAGGCGGGCCCGCCGGAAGGTGCCGTGCAGGGCTCGCCTCGGGAGAGGCGGATCGGGGGCTCGCCCCCGGGCCGAGCAGAGGCGAGGGCTCGACAGAGGGCGACGGGCGGGACAATGAGCGAGCACCAGCGAGACGGCGAACAGAGCGTGCCGGGCACGCAGCACGAACCACCGGCCACCCCCGTGCCGGGACCCCCCGCGCCGGGGGACCGCAGCGGCGCACGGGCGATGTTCGTCGAGCTGCGCAAGCTCGAGAGCAGCAGTGCCGAGTACGCGGAGATGCGCAACCAGCTGGTCCGCATGCATCTGCCGCTCGTCGAGCACCTCGCGCGGCGCTTCCGCAACCGCGGCGAGCCGCTGGACGACCTGACCCAGGTCGCCACCATCGGCCTGATCAAGTCGGTCGACCGCTTCGACCCGGAGCGTGGCGTGGAGTTCTCCACGTACGCGACCCCGACGGTCGTCGGCGAGATCAAGCGGCACTTCCGTGACAAGGGCTGGGCGGTGCGGGTGCCGCGCAGGCTCCAGGAGCTGCGCCTGGCGCTGACCACGGCGACGGCCGAGCTGTCGCAGCAGCACGGCCGCTCCCCCACGGTCCACGAGCTCGCCGAGAAGCTGGCGATCTCGGAGGAGGAGGTCCTGGAGGGCCTGGAGTCCGCCAACGCGTACTCCACCCTCTCCCTGGACGTACCCGACACCGACGACGAGTCACCGGCGGTCGCGGACACTCTGGGCGCGGAGGACGAGGCGCTGGAGGGCGTCGAGTACCGGGAGTCCCTCAAGCCGCTCCTGGAGGACCTCCCGCCGCGCGAGAAGCGGATCCTGCTGCTGCGCTTCTTCGGCAACATGACCCAGTCGCAGATCGCGCAGGAGGTCGGCATCTCGCAGATGCACGTCTCGCGGCTGCTGGCCCGCACGCTGGCCCAGCTGCGGGAGAAACTGCTCGTCGAGGAGTAGCGCCCCAGCGGTGCCGCTACTCCGATGCGCGACCCGGCCCCCGGATCCCGAGGGCCCGGGTCGTCTCTTTGTTGACGAGCAGGACGAGCGAAGCGACGGCGATGGCCGCGAGCGCGATGCCCGCCGGGATCGCCATGCTGTCGGCCTGCAACAGGTTGTAGGCCACCGGCAGCGCCATGATCTGGGTGATGACGGCGGGCCCCCGGCTCCAGCTGCGCAGACCCAGCAGCCCACGGGCGGCGAGCAGCGGCAGCAGCGCGAGCACGAGCAGCGTGACTCCGCCGGTGACGGCCTGCTGACGGTCGTCCGGATCGCCGCCGATCCCCAGGGCGAACATCCACACCCCGCCGACGACCAGCGCCAGCCCCTCCAGGGCGACGAGCGCGGCGGCGTACGTCAGCCGGCGCGGGCGGGGTTCTGCGGTTTCCGGGGCGGCGGAAGTCTGGTCACTGCTCACCTCAGAAGGGTAGCCCGCACCCCTGACCGGGCCCCGGGCCGCCCGCGCTGGCGGGCGCGGCGCTCGTGTCGAGGCTCACCCCGCGATCTCTTACCCGATCCCCACCTCGGCCTGTGCCCGGTACCACCCAGTAGGTACGCTGCAACTCATGCGTGCACTTCTCGTGGTCAATCCGGCGGCAACCACTACGAGTGCACGGACGCGCGACGTCCTCATCCACGCGCTCGCGAGCGAGATGAAGCTCGATGCGGTCACCACCGAGTACCGCGGGCACGCGCGAGACCTGGGCCGGCAGGCGGCGGACAGCGGGAACGTCGATCTGGTGGTCGCCCTGGGGGGCGACGGCACGGTCAACGAGGTGGTCAACGGCCTCCTGCACGACGGCCCCGATCCGGCCAACCTGCCCGGCGTCGCGGTGGTCCCCGGCGGCTCCACCAACGTCTTCGCCCGCGCCCTCGGCCTGCCCAACGATCCGGTGGAAGCCACCGGCGCGCTGCTGGACGCCCTGCGGGAGAACAGAGAGCGCACGGTCGGGCTCGGCCTCGCCGCGGGCACGCCGGGCACGGAGGACGAGGCGGTGCCCTCGCGCTGGTTCACGTTCAACGCCGGGCTCGGCTTCGACGCCGGGGTGGTCGGGCGGGTGGAGCAGCAGCGCGAGCGCGGCAGAAGATCCACCCACGCTCTTTACATCCGTCAGGCCGTGCGCCAGTTGTTGGGTGAGTCACAGCGCCGGCACGGGTCGATCACCCTGGAGCGGCCGGGCGCGGACCCGGTGACCGATTTGGTGCTGTCCATAGTCTGCAACACGGCTCCGTGGACCTATCTGGGCAATCGCCCGGTGTACGCGTCACCTAAGGCCTCGTTCGATACAGGGCTCGACGTACTGGGTCTCAGCCGTCTGTCCACGGCGTCGGTTGCCCGATATGGCACCCAGTTGCTCACTTCGTCCCCCGAGCGAGGCCCGCACGGCAAGCATGCCGTCTCACTGCACGATCTGGACCAGTTCACCTTGCATTCGAAGGTCCCTTTGCCCCTTCAGATGGACGGTGACCACCTGGGGCTGCGAACAAGCGTGACGTTCACAGGCGTACGCCGTGCACTGCGTGTGATTGTGTGAGCAGAAAGGGCTGAAGTCCTTTCACTCGAACGTTTAGGCCAGGGTCCACCCCATGGAAGTACGGCTGTGACCTAGTCGACACCGAGGAATCAAAAAAAACTTTCCGGAAGGGGTTGTATCCGCCGCTGAGGTTTGCGAGTCTCTACGTGGCGATCGGGACAGCCCGCAACACCGGCATCCACTGATCATCGGAACCCCTCTTCAAACACACAGGACCAAGGCCAGGCAATCTGGCTGGTGGCCCTTCACTTGTTGAGGGATTCGTGAAAGCGTTCACATTCACAAGCAACCCGCACGTAATACCAAGGAGAGGTAGCAGCCATGGACTGGCGTCACAACGCCGTTTGCCGCGAGGAAGACCCCGAGCTCTTCTTCCCCATCGGCAACACCGGTCCTGCGCTGCTGCAGATCGAGGAAGCCAAGGCCGTCTGCCGTCGCTGCCCGGTTATGGAGCAGTGTCTGCAGTGGGCGCTCGAGTCCGGTCAGGACTCCGGCGTCTGGGGTGGCCTCAGCGAGGACGAGCGTCGTGCGATGAAGCGCCGCGCCGCCCGCAACCGGGCCCGTCAGGCCACCGCCTGACAAGACCCGCCCCGCAAGCCTGAGCTTGGCGGCGCGTACAGCGAGTACGCAACTCCCGCCCCCGAGCCGCAGCGCGCAGTACCCCCGATGCGCAGCACAAGCTGGCAACGAGCATTCGAGCCCCGGACCCCTGAACGGTCCGGGGCTTCTTGCTGTGCGTTCCACTACTTCTGCGCGCGCACCGGGATGTCCAGGATCACCTGAGTGCCGCGCTCCGGACCCGGGACCATGTCGAAGGTTCCGCCCAACTCGCCCTCCACCAGCGTCCGTACGATCTGGAGGCCGAGGTTGCCGGAGGTGTGCGGGTCGAAGCCCTCGGGCAGCCCGACGCCGTCGTCCTGGACGGTGACCAGGAGACGCGTCTCCTTCGTGGTGCCGCCGCGGACCGCGGAGACCTCGACCGTGCCGGTGTCGCCCTCGCCGAAGCCGTGCTCCAGGGCGTTCTGCAGGATCTCGGTGAGGACCATGGACAGCGGGGTGGCGACCTCGGCGTCCAGGATGCCGAAGCGTCCGGTGCGCCGGCCGGCGACCTTGCCCGGCGAGATCTCGGCGACCATCGCCAGCACCCGGTCGGCGATCTCGTCGAACTCGACCCGCTCGTCCAGGTTCTGAGACAGCGTCTCATGCACGATGGCGATCGAGCCGACCCGGCGGACCGCCTCCTCCAGCGCCTCCCGGCCGCGCTCGGACTCGATGCGCCGGGCCTGGAGGCGCAACAGGGCCGCCACCGTCTGGAGGTTGTTCTTCACCCGGTGGTGGATCTCCCGGATGGTCGCGTCCTTGGTGATCAACTCGCGCTCGCGACGGCGCAGTTCGGTGACGTCCCGGAGCAGCACGAGCGCGCCGACGCGGGTGCCCTTGGGCTTGAGCGGGATCGCCCGGAACTGGATGACCCCGTCCTTGGCCTCGATCTCGAACTCGCGGGGCGCCCAACCGCTGGCCACCTTGGCGAGCGCCTCGTCCACCGGGCCCCTGGTCGGCGCGAGTTCCGCCGTGGTCAGGCCGAGGTGCTGGCCGACCAGGTCGGAGGCCAGACCCATGCGGTGGTAGGCCGACAGCGCGTTCGGGGAGGCGTACTGGACGATCCCGTCGACGTCGACGCGGATCAGGCCGTCGCCGGCGCGCGGGGCCGCGTCCATGTCCATCTGCTGGTTGGGGAACGGGAAGGAGCCGGCCGCGATCATCTGTGCGAGGTCGGAGGCGCTCTGGAGGTAGGTGAGCTCCAGGCGGCTGGGGGTGCGCACGGTGAGCAGGTTGGTGTTGCGGGCGATGACCCCGAGGACACGCCCGTCACGCCGTACGGGGATCGACTCGACCCGGACGGGGACCTCCTCGCGCCACTCCGGGTCGCCCTCGCGCACGATCCGGCCCTCGTCCAGGGCGGCGTCGAGCAGGGGTCGGCGGCCGCGCGGGACGAGGTGGCCGACCATGTCGTCCTGGTAGGAGGTCGGGCCGGTGTTGGGCCGCATCTGGGCGACGGAGACATAGCGGGTGCCGTCGCGGGTGGGGACCCACAGGACCAGGTCGGCGAAGGAGAGGTCGGAGAGCAGCTGCCACTCCGAGACCAGCAGATGGAGCCACTCGAGGTCGGAGTCGTCGAGTGCGGTGTGCTGGCGTACGAGTTCGTTCATGGAGGGCACGTCTGCGAGCGTACCTGTGGGTTTGTGCGGGGCCTAAACCTGCCTACGGAGCGCGGTCGGCCGTATGCGGCCCGGGCCCGGAAACACCCGCGGGCCGCGGCGCCTGAGAGGGACCCTCAGCCCTCCCGGCACCGCAGCCCGGAGCAATATCGGCCGCGGGGTGTGCGGTCCCGTCGACCGAAGGGTGAGGAGCCGGGGCAGTCAGGGCAGAGAGCACCGGGTCCTCGGTCCGCCTTCCTGTGCGGGGAAGACGGAAGTTCTGTGTGTCGCTCCCTTCCATTGTGGACTAGACCACTAGGGGTGTCCACGTGTGGAAGGTCGTTCGTTGTTGTGGGTATGCGGACGTTCTGACATCCACAACGCAGCCTAGCCTGTGCGGGTTCCCGCGCGGGGCCAGTTGCGCGGGGCATTTTCCGCGATCTGCTCCGCGACCGGCCGCCTCCCCCTTCTGCCCCCCCTTTCGCCATCCCCCCGCCATCCCCCCGCGTTCCCCTCCGCGCCCCCTCCGCGTCCCCTCCGCGTCCGAGACGGACACTGCCGACTCTGTTAGATTGACCTCATAGATTGGTCTAAACCACATAGCCCACCACACAGCCCTTCCGGGCCCCCGAGCCCCTCTCAGAACGGCAGGCCAGCGTGGAAGTTGTCATCGTTGCGGACGCCCGGTCGGGCGGCGAGCTCATCGCCGAGGCCCTGGCGCAGCTCCTGCGGCGCAAGCCGGACGCCCTGCTCGGCGTGGCCACCGGCTCCACCCCGCTGCCCATCTACCAGGCGCTGGCGGCCAAGGTGCGCTCCGGATCGGTGGACACCGCCCGGGCACGGATCGCCCAGCTCGACGAGTACGTGGGCCTGCCCGCCCAGCACCCCGAGTCCTACCGTTCGGTGCTGCGGCGCGAGGTGCTGGAGCCGCTCGGCATCACCATGGAGGCCTTCCTCGGGCCGGACGGCACGGCCACCGACGTGCAGGCCGCGTGCGAGGCCTACGACCGCGCGCTGGCCGCGGCCGGCGGAGTGGACCTCCAGCTGCTCGGGATCGGCACCGACGGACACATCGGGTTCAACGAGCCGTGCTCGTCGCTGCGCTCGCGGACCCGGATCAAGACGCTGACCGAGCAGACCCGGGTGGACAACGCGAGGTTCTTCGACGGGGACATCGAACAGGTGCCGCACCACGTCATCACCCAGGGGATCGGGACGATCCTGGAGGCGCGGCACCTGGTGCTGCTCGCCACCGGGGAGGGCAAGGCCGACGCCGTCGCGGCCACCGTCGAGGGGCCGGTCGCCGCGGTGTGCCCGGCCTCCGCGCTCCAGCTGCACCCGCACGCGACGGTCGTCGTCGACGAGGCCGCCGCGTCCAAGCTGAAGCTCGCGGAGTACTTCCGCCACACCTTCGCCAACAAGCCGGAGTGGCAGGGCATCTGAGGGCGCCGCCACCACCGGCCACGACGAAAGGCGCCGGGCTCCTGAAGAGGAGCCCGGCGCCTTTCGTCGTGGTGGCGCTCAGGCGGGTGTGCCCGCCGCGATGACCTCCGCCGCCGCGCGGCCGCACACCCGGGCCGCGCCGTGGGTGGCGATGTGCAGCGCGCCCCGGGGCGGGGCCTGGGGGACGCCCATCTCGACGACGACCGTGTCCGGGCGTGCCGTGAGGAGGGTGTCGAGGGCCGCCCCCATCCAGGGGTGCCGGTGCTCGTCGCGGACCACGGCGACGATCCGCCGCTCCCCCGCGGCGACCAGCGCCGCGTGCCCCGCGTCCGCGCCCGTGAAGCTGCCGGTCTCCGTCCCCGGCAGCAGCCGGCCCAGCTCCGCGGCCACGCCCCACGGGGTCTCGTCGCCGACGGCGATGTTCGCGACCGGGGTGAGCGCGGCGACGTACGGCGGGTCGGCGAGCGGGTTGAAGACGTCGTCGCCGGTCAGGCGCAGCGCCCGGCGGGCGGCGATCAGCCCGACATCCGCTCGCCCGGCGCTCCGGTCCGCGCGCGCCGTCCCCTCGTCGGCGCCGGCCGCGGCCGCGGCCGTGCTCCGTGAAGCCGTCCAGCGGGCCAGTGCCCGTACCCGTTCCGCCGCGTCCGCGAGGCGTCGCTCGGGGAGTTCGCCCGTGCGGACGGCGGTGACCAGGGCGTCGCGCAGGCGGCGTACCGTCTCGTCGTCCGCCAGGCCGCCGCCCACGCAGATGGCGTCGGCGCCGGCCGCGACGGCGAGGACGCTGCCGCGCTCGATGCCGTAGGTCGCGGCGACGGCCTGCATCTCCATGCCGTCGGTGACGATCAGGCCGTCGTAGCCGAGTTCCTCGCGGAGCAGGGTGGTGAGGATGCGCGGGGACAGGGTCGCCGGTCGGGCCGGGTCCAGGGCGGGGACCAGGATGTGCGCGCTCATCACGGCCCGGGTGCCGGCGGCGATGGCGGCGCGGAACGGGGTCAGTTCGCGTTCCGTCAGGACCGCCGGGTCGGCGTCGATGCGCGGGAGCGCGTGGTGGGAGTCGACGGCCGTGTCGCCGTGCCCGGGGAAGTGCTTGGTGCAGGCCGCCACGCCCGCCGACTGCAGGCCGGTGACGTAGGCGGCGGTGTGCCGGGCGACCAGGCCCGGGTCGGCGCCGAACGAGCGGACACCGATGACCGGGTTCGCGGGGTTGGAGTTCACGTCGGCGGAGGGCGCCCAGTTCAGGTTGACGCCGCACTCCGCGAGGCGGCGGCCCAGCTCGGCGGCGACCTCCAGGGTGAGCGAGACGTCGTCCACCGCGCCCAGCGCGTGGTTGCCGGGGAAGCTGGAGCCGGTGCGCACCTCCAGGCGCGTGACGTCTCCGCCCTCCTCGTCGATCGCGACCAGGACGTCGTCCCGCTCCACGCGCAACTGCGCGGTCAGCGAGGCGAGTTGTTCCGGTGAGGCGATGTTCCTGCCGAACAGGCCCACCGACGCCAGGCCCTCGCCCAGGCGGCGCAGCAGCCAGTCGGGGGCGGTGGTGCCGGGGAAACCGGGTTGGAGGACCGTCAGGGCGTCACGGGTGAGAGTGTCGGTGCCGCTGGCGATTGTCGTCATCGGGGGCGTTATCCCTTCACGGCGCCCGCGGTCAGCCCCGCGGCCATCTTGCGCTGGACGAGGAGGAACAGGGCGACGATCGGTAGGGCCATCATGGTGGCGCCGGCCATCATCGGGGCGTACTCGGTGCCGTGCTTGGTGGAGAAGTTGCTGAGCCACACGGTGGCCGTCTGGTTCTTCTGGCTGAGCAGCATCAGGGCGTAGAGGTACTCGTTCCAGGCCTGGATGAAGCCGTAGACCGAGGTGGCGACCATGCCCGGGGCCAGCAGGGGGAAGACCACCCGGACGAAGGCTCCGGTGCGGGAGCAGCCGTCCACCATCGCGGCCTCCTCCAGCTCCTTCGGGATGTTGACGATGAAGCCGCGCAGCGTCCACACCGTGAAGGGGAGGATGAAGGTCAGGTACGTGAGGATCAGGCCGGACAGCTTGTCGTACTGACCCAGGTCGTTCAGCAGCAGGAAGACCGGGATGATCATGGCGACGAGCGGGACCATCTGGACGGCCAGGATGCCCACGATCACGATCTTGCGGCCGCGGAAGGCGAACCGGGAGATGGCCAGGGCGGCCAGCATGCCGACGACGACGCCGATCGCGACGACCGCCAGGGAGACGAGCAGGCTGCGGCCCACCGGGCCCCAGAAGTCGGCGATGTGCAGCGCGCGGCTGAAGTTGTCGAGGGTCAGTCCGGTCGGCAGCAGGCTCGGGTCCGGATCGATGGCGTCCTTCGCCGGCTTGAACGCGGTGTTGAGCATCCAGTAGACGGGGAAGCCCGCGACGGCGAAGACCAGCAGGCCGAGGAGGTTCCAGCCGAACTTCGGCTTGCGGCGCCCGGACCGGCTGTCCACCCGGTTCGCCTCGGCGGCAACGGCGCTCATTCGACCTCTCCGATCTTCAGCATCTGACGCATGTAGACGGCGACCACTCCGAGCAGCAGCACCACGGTGACCAGGGCGATCGCCGAGCCCTGTCCGTAGTCGTTGACGACGAAGGCGCGGTCGTAGGAGTACGTCGTCAGGATCTGGAACTCGGCTTCCGGGTGGCCGTTGCGCATGACGAAGACCTGGGGGAAGACGCCCATGTCCCAGATGACCGACAGGGTCGTGAGCATCACGATGATCGGCTTGAGGATGGGCAGGGTGACGTACCGGAAGACGCCCCAGGCGCCCGCGCCGTCGAGGCGGGCGGCCTCCTCCAGTTCGGCCGGGACCTGGGTGAGGCCGGCGCTGAGGGTGATGACCACGAAGGGCACGGCGCCCCAGACGACGAGGAGCATGATGACCGCCAGCCCCTGCGGTCCGCTGGCGAACCAGTTGTGGCCGATCAGCTCGACGCCCGGCAGCCTGCTCAGGACCGCGTTGAGGATGCCGTAGTCGGCGTCGAACAGCCACTTGAAGACGGTGGTGGCGACGATGACCGGCATGCCCCAGCCGGCCACGAGCGCGATGTTGACGAGGGTCTTCACCCAGCCGGAGACGCGCTGGAGGAGCAGCGCGATCAGCATGCCGATGACCATCGTGAGGATCACGCAGCCGGCCGCGAAGACGACCGTGCGAAGGACGACCTGCCAGAACTCGCCGTCGCTCAGCACTCCCGTGAAGTTGTCGAAACCGACCGACTCGGCCGGCTGGAAGCCCCACAGCTGGGACTGCCCGAACTTCTGGAAGGAGAGGGTGACCAGCCGGACCAGCGGATAGCCCATCACCAGGGCGAGGACCAGCAGGCAGGGGGCGAGGAGCAGCCAGGGGGTGGCGGCCCCGCCGGCGCTGCGGCGGCCGCGTGGTCTTGGCACCACGGGTGGTGGTGGCGGCGACTGCCGCGTCGGCGGCACTTTGGCAGTGGTCGTGTCTGCGGCACTCATCCGCGCGCTCCTCAGCGGTCCCTCGGGTCGTACGAAGGCGAACCCCCGCACGGGTCGTACGGGTCGTACTGGTCGTACGAGTCGTGCGCGAGGCAGGGCCCCGCCCCGTTGAAGCCCTCCGGGGTCGACGGGGCCCTGCTCTCAGGTCACTTGGTGTTGATGACCTTGTCGATCGCGGCGTCCGCGTCCTTCGCGGCGGCCTCGACCGTCTTCTTGCCGGTGCCGATGCTCTGGAGCATGGTCTGGAGCACCTGGGCCTTCTCAACCTGGCCCCAGCCGGGAGCCATCGGGACGAACCAGTTGGACTCGGCGGCGGTCGCCGGGACCGCGGTGGCCGGGTCGCTCTTGAGGGTCGCGAGGTCGGTCTTGTTGTTGGGCAGGTTGCCCTTGGCGATCAGGCCCTTCTGGCCGGACGGGCCGGTGAACGCGTTGATCCACTCGGCGGCGAGGGCCTGCGCGTCCGACTTCACCGGGACGGCGAGGTCGGAGCCGCCCAGGAAGACGGGGAGGTTCTTGCCGGACGGGCCGGGCATCACGAAGTTCTCGACGTTGTTCGCGAGCTTGCCGGTCTTGTCGTTCTCCTTCGCCGCGGCGGTCGCGCCCTCCCAGGCGGGGGCGAAGATCATGCCGGACTTGCCCTGGCCGTAGACGATGTAACGGTCGGACTCGTCCTTGGTCTTGTCGCCGTGCATGTACGTGTCGAGGACGTTCTTGAACTCGTTGAGGCCCTTGATCGACTCGGGCGAGGACAGGTTGGCCTTCCACTGGCCGCCGTCCTCCTTGGCGATCGAGCCGCCGGCGTCGTAGACGAAGGACATGGCCGCGTACCAGTCACGGGTGGGCTGGTACCAGGCGGAGAACTTGTCGCCCTCCTTCTTCTGGACCTTGTCCAGGGCGGCGGTCAGCTCGGTGTACGTCTTCGGCGTGGTCTTGACGCCCGCCGAGGCGAAGAGGTCCTTGCGCCAGTTGGCGACCCGGCCGCCCGCGTAGTACGGGACGCCGTAGGTCTTGCCGTCGTAGGTCACCGAGGCCTTGAGGCCGTCGAGCCAGGCGGAGGAGTTGTCGAACTTGGCGGTGTCGAGGGGAGCGAAGGCGCCCTTGACCATGTAGCCGAGCATCTCGGTGTTGCCCATCTCGACGACGTCGGGGGCCTTGTCGGTGGCCAGCACCGCGTCGAGCTTGGCGTTCTTGTCCGGCCAGCCGTAGTACTCGTGGTTGATCTTGACGCCGGGGTGCGCCTTCTGCACCGCCGCGTCGGCGGCCTTCACCAGCTCGGGCCAGTTGTTCTGCGCGTCGACGGTGAGCCAGACCGTCAGTTCCTTGGCGTCGGTGCCCTTCGAGTCCCCGCTGCCACCGTCGTCCCCGCACGCCGCGATGGAGACCATCATGCCCGCGATACCGATCGCGGCTATCAGCTTGCGCTTCACGCCATCCTCCTCAGGGATGCCACACCCCCCGCCCACGGGCCGGGACCTCGACTGGACCAATGGTGTAGACCAGTGCGCAGAGCTTGGCTCAGACCAATAAGCCTGTCAAGGGCGGCCGAACCCCCTCCGAACAGCCGTTATGGGACCTATATATGCAGGAACCTTTAAGTAAGAAGTCGTCGAAAACCTCGGCTACGGAGGGTTCCGCTCCGGTAGACCATTTGCCCTGGTGGACTAGACCAGCAAAGATGGCGACGGTATACAGAGGGATCACGGAACGGTGGGGCAGCATTTCCGCGTCCGTGCCACGATGTGACCCGCGGCCGACGGCGTGTCGGCCATTTCGGCACCCGTAGCCGGGAAGGCAGGCCATGAGCACCGACGTCAGCAGTGCGGAGAACGAGGGTGGGGCGACCGTCCGTACCGCGCGTGTGCCCAAGTACTACCGCCTGAAGAAACACCTGCTCGACATCACGGAGACACAGTCTCCGGGCACCCCGGTCCCGCCGGAGCGCACCCTGGCGGCCGAGTTCGACACCTCGCGCACGACCGTCCGCCAGGCCCTCCAGGAACTCGTCGTCGAGGGCCGCCTCGAGCGCATCCAGGGCAAGGGCACCTTCGTCGCCAAGCCGAAGGTGTCCCAGGCGCTCCAACTCACCTCGTACACCGAGGACATGCGCGCCCAGGGCCTCGAACCGACCTCGCAGCTCCTGGACATCGGCTACATCACCGCCGACGACCGTCTCGCGGGCCTCCTCGACATAACGGCCGGCGTACGGGTGCTGCGCATCGAGCGCCTGCGCATGGCCAACGGCGAACCGATGGCCATCGAGACGACCCATCTGTCGGCGAAGCGCTTCCCGGCCCTGCGCAGGTCACTGGTCAAGTACACCTCGCTGTACACCGCCCTCGCCGAGGTGTACGACGTCCGGCTCGCCGAGGCCGAGGAGACCATCGAGACCTCGCTGGCCACCCCGCGCGAGGCGGGCCTGCTGGGCACCGACGTGGGCCTGCCGATGCTGATGCTCTCCCGCCACTCGCTGGACCAGGAGGGCCGGCCGGTGGAGTGGGTGCGGTCGGTGTACCGGGGCGACCGGTACAAGTTCGTGGCGCGGCTGAAGCGGCCCGCCGAGTAGAGGGTCTGTGGAGGGTCTTCCGCTGGGCTTATCCGTCACTTACATTGCCTGCGCATTACATCTGTGATCAAGGCGATCAGAGTGAGGGGACGGAGCCGCGGATGTCCGACGAGGAAACGAGGGAACCGGTGGTGACGCCCGTGCGCGTCGCCATCGCCCTCTGTCTGATCGCGCCCTTCGTGGCGATGCTGTGGGTGGGTTCGTACGCGAAGGTGGACCCGGCGTTCATCGGGATCCCCTTCTTCTACTGGTACCAGATGCTGTGGGTGCCCCTGTCCGCCGCGCTCACCGTGACCGCGTACAAGCTGTGGCAGCGTGACCAGCGCGGCCGCGCCACCGGTTCTTCCGCTTCCTCCGCTTCCTCTGCTTCCTCCGCGAAGGGTGGTGCGTCGGAGTGAAGGACGGCGTGAACGGCGTCGCGCTCGCCGTCTTCATCTTCTTCTTCCTGGCCGTCACGGTCATGGGCTTCCTGGCCGCGCGCTGGCGCAAGGCCGAGAACGACAGCCTCGACGAATGGGGCCTGGGCGGCCGGTCGTTCGGCACCTGGGTCACCTGGTTCCTGCTCGGCGGCGACCTGTACACCGCGTACACCTTCGTCGCCGTGCCCGCGGCGATCTACGCGGCGGGCGCGGCCGGCTTCTTCGCGGTGCCGTACACGATCCTCGTCTACCCGCTGATCTTCACCTTCCTGCCCCGTCTGTGGTCGGTGTCCCACAAGCACGGCTATGTGACGACCTCGGACTTCGTGCGCGGCCGGTTCGGCTCGAAGGGCCTGTCGCTGGCGGTCGCCGTCACCGGCATCCTGGCGACGATGCCGTACATCGCGCTCCAACTGGTCGGCATCCAGGCCGTGCTCGACGTGATGGGCGTCGGCGGCGGCGAGGACACCAACTGGTTCGTGAAGGACCTGCCGCTGCTGATCGCGTTCGGCGTGCTGGCGGCCTACACCTACTCCTCGGGTCTGCGGGCCCCCGCGCTGATCGCGTTCGTGAAGGACACGCTGATCTACATCGTCATCGCGGTGGCGATCATCTACATCCCGATCAAGCTGGGCGGGTTCGACGACATCTTCGCCAAGGCGGGCGAGGCGTTCAGCCAGACCAACCCGGCGACGGGCAAGCCGCGCGGCGCGCTGGCGCCGGCGGAACCCGGCCAGTGGACCTACGCCACGCTGGCGTTGGGTTCGGCGCTGGCGCTGTTCATGTACCCCCACTCGATCACGGCGACGCTGTCGTCGCGCAGCCGTGAGGTGATCCGCCGCAACACCACGATCCTGCCGCTGTACTCCCTGATGCTGGGTCTGCTGGCGCTGCTGGGCTTCATGGCGATCGCGGCCGGGGTCAAGGTCACCAACGGGCAGCTGGCGATCCCGCAGCTGTTCGAGGACATGTTCCCGTCCTGGTTCGCGGGTGTGGCGTTCGCGGCGATCGGCATCGGCGCGCTCGTGCCCGCGGCCATCATGTCGATCGCGGCCGCGAACCTCTTCACCCGCAACATCTACAAGGACTTCATCAAACCGGACGCGACTCCCGCGCAGGAGACGAAGGTCTCCAAGCTGGTCTCGCTCCTGGTGAAGGTGGGCGCCCTGGTCTTCGTCCTCACCATGGACAAAACGGTCGCCATCAACTTCCAGCTGCTGGGCGGCATCTGGATCCTCCAGACGTTCCCGGCCCTGGTCGGCGGCCTCTTCACCCGCTGGTTCCACCGCTGGGCCCTGCTCGCCGGCTGGGCGGTCGGCATGGTCTACGGCACCGTCGCCGCGTACGGCGTCGCCTCCCCGACCCAGAAGCACTTCGGCGGCTCGTCGAAGGAGATCCCGGGCATCGGCGAGATCGGCTACATCGGTCTCACGGCGTTCGTGATCAACGTCGTCGTCACCGTGGTGCTGACCTTCGTCCTGAAGGCGGCCAAGGCTCCCGAGGGCATCGACGAGACGAAGCCGTCGGACTACACGGCGGACGCGGGCGACCCGGGCGTGGCGGTGGAGCTGCCCCCGGCGACGGCGGGCGCCGGCCACTAGGACGGTCCCGGGGACACACGATCGGCCAGGCGTCGCGCGCCCGGCGGGAGCCGTCGGGCACCGGGCACCGGGCACCGGGCACCGGGCACCGCCTAGTCCCGCGTACGTCTGGCCATCGCGTCCCAGAAGCGGTCCAGTTCGCGGACCGGCATGCCGACCCAGTGCGGGGTCTTCCTACGCAGCCCCCGGGGCAGCCAGCGCCGGACGCTGCCGGGCAGCAGGGCCTGTTGCTGGCGGCAGAACGGCTCGCGGATCTCTCCCCGGGGCAGACCGCCCCGGGGAGGGTACGGGCAGAGCTGGAACTTGCAGTCGGGAAGGCAGGTCGTGCCCGGTGCGGGCGGGGTGGACGTGCCGATGCGCAGTCCGGGCCGCAGCGGCTCCCGGTCCTCACGGATGCACGGCGGCAGCGACATTCCGGGCTGCTCCATGCGGGCCAGTCGTTCCTCGACCTCGTCCGGGTGCCCGTCCCGTTCGATGAGGTTCAGCATCACCAGCACGTCGGCGACGAGACGTTGGGCGCGCGGATCGAGGGTGCTCCAGCCGACCGAGGGCGGAATCCACAGGCTGTGCTTGCGGTATCCGCCGGTGTTGCCCGCGCGGGCGCCGATGTTGTCGGCGACGCCCTTCTCGTCGATCCACAGGAACCGCTCGGGCTGGCCGGTCTCCAGGGCGAGGGCGACCAGGTCGCCGGCCTCGGCGACGAACGGATGCAGACACCGCCGGGCCGGTTCGCCGGGCCGGTCCGGGTGACCCGGCGCCGCGTTCACCGTGCCCGCCATCGACAGCCAGCGCCTCACCGTCCCCACGGCGGTGGCCCCGCCGAGCCGCGGGGACGGCTGGTGCCCGTCGGGTCGGCCGCCGGAACCGTCCGGGAGCTCCCACAGGCACAGTGCCTGGAGCAGGCTGAGCTGCGCGTACCAGCAGCGTGACTGCTGGAGCACGGTCTCCGCCTGGCGGATCAGGTCGCTGCGGCCACCCAGGTAGATGTGCGGGTGTCGTTGGCGGCGGTTGGCCGCGTACTTGAAGCCCTGGGCCAGCGCGGCCTCCAGGGCGAGCGGCAGGTCGGGGGCGCCGCCGGTGAACTCCGGGTCGAGGTGGCGCAGCCACTTGGTGAGGCGTTCCCGGGCCTCGTCGCGATGGGCCTCGTCGACGGAGCCCAGGAGCATCGGGAGCATCCAGGCTCGCATCACGAACTCCCGGAAGAGATCGACCCGTTGCTCGCCGTAGCGCCGGTTCAGTTCCTTGCGCTCCTCCTGCAGCCGCCCGATGTCCTCGGCCGACGCGCCCCCGGGGGACGTACGGTCCGCCCGCGCCCTCTCCATGCGCGCGGACCATCCCTCGTACTCCCGCCTCTTCCAGGCCTTCAGCTTGGCCAGCCGGTCGTTGTACTCGTTCACGGGGTCGCTGTTCAGGCCGACCCGTTCGCGGATCACGGCGAACGCCGCGTTGCCGCCGGTGCCGAACTCCTGGGCGACGACGAGCCGGATGGAGTAGGAGGGTTCCTGGATGCCCAGCCGGAAGAGCTCCCAGTACAGCGGGGTGGTGTCGATACGGTCGGAGACCTTCCGCAGCGCGGCGCCCAGCTGCTTGAGCACTCTGCGCTTGGCGTCCCTCAGGGTGCGCCGGTCCCCCTTGATGCCGGACCAGTGTTCGCGCACCGCGGTGACGATCTCGCTCAGCTGTCCCGGGTCGTCCTCGGCGCTCTCGATCTCCAGGGCGGCCGCGTAGAGGTCCAGGGCCTTGGGGTCGTCGGTGCGGCGGCCCGCGGCGGCGCACAGCCGGTGGGCGAGCGGGCGGCCCCGCAGCGGCGTCTGCCGTATCCGTTCCGCGATCTCCCTCCGTAGCTCGGCCCGCACACCGTGCCGCCGGGCCGGAGGGTTCGCCGCCCGGTCACGGGACAGCAGGACGAGGGCGATGAGCAGTTCGCGGCTGGGGCCGGGCGGCTGAAGCGCCTGCTCGACCAGGTCCCCGGCGCCCCGCTCCCCCAGGTGGTTCAGCAGGCGGCAGCCGAAGTAGGCCTGGACGATGCTGTGCGGGAAACGGACCCGGTGCTCGAAGCCCTCCACCAGTCTGAGCTTGCTCGCGTGGGCCGCGAAGCGGGCGAGGACGGCCTGGCACTGGTCCATGTTGCCCTCGCGCAGCCGCCTGCGTTCCGCATCGCCGAGCCGCTCGCACAGCGCGTTCCAGATCTGGCGCCGGTGCCAGTCGGAGGGGGTGTTGTCGCGCTTGCCGTACCGGTCGAAGCCGCGGCCCTCCCACACGTGCTCGGCTCGGGAACGCGCGCGCCGGGCCGGGCCGGGGTGCAGGACGTCCGGGTCGAGCAGCTCCGCGAAGCCGACCTCCAGCTTGTCCTGGAGCAGTCCGACACAGGCCAGGGCCGAGACCACTTCGAGCGTGTCGCGGCGCTCCCGCGGGGCCAGCGCGACGTCCTCGCGCAGCCTCCCCTCGCACAGCGCCTCGGCCCAGGTCTCCAGCAGCCAGAGCCGCAGGGTGGCGCGGTCGCGGCTGCGGGTGTTCATGTGCCGCGGATCGTGGTTCGGGCGGTCGTGCTCCAGGATTCCCCGCCGGTGGAGTTCACGGGCGATCTGGAGGTAGATCGGCGACTCCGTCACCTCCGCCGTCTCGACGATCCAGTCCACCCGGCGCTCGTCGGTCTCCGGTACGTCCGCCCCGACGAAGCGCAGCGCCTCCTCCTCGCTGAGCGGTTCCAGCACCACGATCGCGGCGGAGGTGGTCTCCAGCGGGCTGTGCGGCCGGGAGGCGATGACCAGGGGCAGCTTCTCCTCGCGGGCGCGCTCGATGGCCCGGCGGATGACGTTGTCCCGATTCTGCTGCCGGCCGTCGTCGAGAAGGGCCTCCTCCAGGCCGTCGGCGAGGACGACCGGCTTGTCGTCGGCGAGGAGTTGCTGCCACACCCGGTCGGTCTTGCCGCGCGCCAGAATGCCCTTGGGCGCCTCCTGGGCGAAGCGCTGTTTTGCCAGGCGTTCGAAGTTCAGGTCGGCGCCGTCCGCCGCGTCCCGCAGTCTGACCGGCACCGGTACGGCGTTCTGGCGGGCCAGGAGTTCGGTGAGCCGTACGAGGACGGCGGTCTTCCCGGCTCCGACGCCGCCGACGAGCAGATACGGCCGCCGGGTGTCGCGCTCCCGCAGCCGCTCGGCGATGACCTGGGCGAGGTCCTCGCGGCCCACGATCTCGGCGGTGTCGTATCCGGCGGTGGGCACCAGCCGGCGCGGGTCCCGCAGCGCCTTGGTGAGATAACGCCGTTTGGTCCAGCGGTACCACCAGAACAGGAAGAGCGCGGCGGCCATCGAGGCGGCGAGGATCGGACCGACGAACTTGAAGACGGTCTCGAACCCCTCGTTGCCCTGCCGCCACTGTTCGAAGCCGGTCGTGTCGTTGGTGACGAGGATGAACAGGCCCTCCCCGAGCCAGGCGAGCACCGCCAGCACGGCGACGAGCCAGACGACCCTGGTGACGTTGGCGTAGGACACCCATCGGCGCCACTTCTTGGGGCGGGTGGCGCCGCGGCGGGCCTCCAGACGGATCGTCAGGGAGTGCCAGCGGCCGACGAACCCGTGTCCGACCCGGTGTCCCGCCCGTCGGAAGGCCAGTGTGGCCATCGGCGCGTCGCGCGGTCGCTCCTTGCCGGGCGGATGGCGGACGACCCTCGTCATGGCGTTCTCCTTGCGCGTTCCGCGAGCGGTTCCCGGGACGGGGGACTCGCGGGACAGGGGATTCGCACGGCGCCGACGACTCCTTCCATGGAATCACTCCGGGCACGCTCCGCAACCCGGGCGTCCGGCGCACTCGGGGCCGTGGACCCCACGGGCGGCCGTGGAGAACGTCCGCACACCAGAGCGGGACCGGCATCCCGTGCCACACCGGAACGATCTCACCCTGAACGCCTGTCAGCTGACGCTCTGAAACCACCCCGACACAACATCTGGGGGTGGCGTGACAGGTGAGCACAAGATGTATGCTCATGCTCGCTGTCGCCGCAGGGGAATCCGGTGCGAATCCGGAACTGTCCCGCAACGGTGTACTCGCGTGCATCCATACCCGTATGCGCACGCCTGTTCAGTCCGAGGTCCTGTCGACAGCGCGCCCGGCCGTCCGGTCCGGGTGCCCTGACGTCCGGGTCTCGTGGAGTGGGCCGGTGGACGCGACGCCCCCGCGCGCTCGTGTGCCGCCCCCTGCCCTGCGCCAGGCCCACCGCCGAGCGAGGGAGAGCCCCACGTGACCATCGCGCCAGCCGAACCGGTTTCCGTCACCGAGCTGGAGACCGACGGTCCCGGTACCGCGTTGCTGCGGACCCTGACCGAGCTGACCGCCGACCTGCCCGACGCCGACCCCGGCCGGGTCGCCGCCGTCGCCCTGCGCGGCCGGTCTGCACGGGCTGCCTCCGAGATCACCGCGGAGCTGCGCGAGCTGGCCACGGAGGGCGCCGCGGGGCTGATCTCCGAGGACCCCGCCTACTCGAAGCTGGCCGCCCGGCTGCTGACGATCAGCATCGCCGCGGAGGCCGCCTCCCAGGGCGTCACGTCGTTCACCGGATCGGTCGCGGTCGGTCACCGCGAGGGCCTGATCGCCGACCGCACCGCCGAGTTCGTGCGCGTCCACGCGGTCCGCCTCGACGCCCTGATCGACGAGGGGGCCGACGACCGCTTCGGCTACTTCGGGCTCCGTACCCTGCACAGCCGCTACCTCCTGCGGCACCCGATCACCCGCAAGGTCGTCGAGACGCCGCAGCACTTCCTGCTGCGCGTCGCCTCCGGTCTCGCCGAGGACGACACGTCGCGTTCCCTGGACGAGGTGGCCGCGCTCTACCGGCTGATGAGCCGGCTGGACTACCTGCCGTCCTCCCCCACGCTCTTCAACTCCGGTACGCGGCACCCCCAGATGTCGTCCTGCTACCTCCTCGACTCCCCGCTGGACGAGCTGGACTCCATCTACGACCGCTACCACCAGGTGGCCCGGCTGTCGAAGCACGCGGGCGGCATCGGACTGTCGTACTCCCGCATCCGCAGCCGCGGTTCGCTGATCCGTGGCACCAACGGGCACTCCAACGGCATCGTGCCGTTCCTGAAGACGCTCGACGCCTCGGTCGCCGCGGTGAACCAGGGCGGCCGGCGCAAGGGCGCGGCGGCGGTCTATCTGGAGACCTGGCACTCCGACATCGAGGAGTTCCTGGAGCTGCGGGACAACACCGGTGAGGACGCCCGCCGGACGCACAACCTGAACCTCGCGCACTGGATCCCGGACGAGTTCATGCGCCGGGTCAACGCCGACGAGCAGTGGTCGCTGTTCTCCCCCGCCGACGTGCCCGAGCTGGTCGACCTGTGGGGCGAGGAGTTCGAGGCGGCCTACCGGTCGGCCGAGGCGAAGGGGCTGGCGAAGAAGACCATCCCCGCCCGTGATCTCTACGGCCGCATGATGCGCACCCTCGCGCAGACCGGCAACGGCTGGATGACCTTCAAGGACGCGGCCAACCGCACCGCCAACCAGACGGCCGAGCCGGGCCACGTCGTGCACTCCTCCAACCTCTGCACGGAGATCCTGGAGGTCACGGACGACGGCGAGACGGCGGTCTGCAACCTGGGTTCGGTGAACCTCGGCGCGTTCGTCGACACGACGGCCGGCACGATCGACTGGGAGCGGCTGGACGAGACCGTCCGCACGGCCGTCACCTTCCTCGACCGGGTCGTCGACATCAACTTCTACCCGACCGAGCAGGCGGGCCGCTCCAACGCCCGCTGGCGCCCGGTCGGCCTGGGCGCGATGGGCCTCCAGGACGTCTTCTTCAAGCTGCGGCTGCCCTTCGACTCCCCCGAGGCGAAGGCGCTGTCCACCCGTATCGCCGAGCGCGTCATGCTCGCCGCCTACGAGGCCTCCGCCGAGCTGGCCGAGCGCAACGGCCCGCTGCCGGCCTGGGAGAAGACCCGTACGGCCAGGGGCGTGCTGCACCCGGACCACTACGGTGTCGAGTTCACCTGGCCCGAGCGCTGGGCGGCGCTGCGCGAGCGGATCGCGCGGACCGGCATGCGCAACTCCCTGCTGCTCGCCATCGCGCCCACCGCCACCATCGCGTCCATCGCGGGCGTGTACGAGTGCATCGAGCCGCAGGTGTCCAACCTGTTCAAGCGCGAGACGCTGTCCGGCGAGTTCCTCCAGGTCAACTCCTACCTGGTGCAGGACCTCAAGGACCTCGGCGTCTGGGACGCCCGCACCCGTGAGGCACTGCGCGACTCCAGCGGCTCGGTGCAGGACTTCGCCTGGATCCCGGACGACGTGCGCGCCCTGTACCGCACGGCCTGGGAGATCCCGCAGCGCGGCCTGATCGACATGGCCGCCGCCCGCACCCCGTACCTCGACCAGGCCCAGTCCCTGAACCTGTTCCTGGAGACGCCGACCATCGGCAAGCTCTCCTCGATGTACGCGTACGCCTGGAAGTCGGGCCTGAAGACGACGTACTACCTGCGCTCCCGCCCGGCGACGCGCATCGCCCGCGCGGCCCAGGCACAGGCCGCCGTCCCCGTCCCCGTCCAGCAGGTGGCCGAGCCCGACGCCGTCGCCTGCTCCCTTGAGAACCCCGAGTCCTGCGAGGCCTGCCAGTAATGACCAGCGAAGCCAAGGCGGTCTCCGCCAAGACCGTGTCCGCCAAGAACCTGCTCGACCCGGGCTTCGAGCTGACCCTTCGCCCGATGCGCTACCCGGACTTCTACGAGCGCTACCGGGACGCCATCAAGAACACCTGGACCGTCGAGGAGGTCGACCTCCACTCGGACGTCGCCGACCTGGCGAAGCTGTCCGAGGGCGAGCAGCACATGATCGGCCGGCTGGTCGCGTTCTTCGCGACGGGCGACTCGATCGTGGCGAACAACCTCGTGCTGACGCTCTACAAGCACATCAACTCCCCCGAGGCGCGCCTCTATCTGTCGCGGCAGCTGTTCGAGGAGGCCGTGCACGTCCAGTTCTATCTGACGCTCCTGGACACCTACCTCCCCGACCCGGAGGACCGCACCGCCGCCTTCGCCGCCGTGGAGAACATCCCCTCCATCCGCGAGAAGGCCGAGTTCTGCTTCAAGTGGATCAACGAGGTCGAGAAGCTGGACCGGCTGGAGAGCAAGGCCGACCGCCGTCGCTTCCTGCTCAACCTGATCTGCTTCGCCGCGTGCATCGAGGGCCTGTTCTTCTACGGCGCCTTCGCGTACGTCTACTGGTTCCGCAGCCGTGGTCTGCTGCACGGTCTCGCCACGGGCACCAACTGGGTGTTCCGTGACGAGACGATGCACATGAGCTTCGCCTTCGAGGTGGTCGACACCGTCCGCAAGGAGGAGCCGGACCTCTTCGACGACCAGCTCCAGGAGCAGGTGACGGCCATGCTGCGGGAGGCCGTGGAGGCCGAGCTGCAGTTCGGGCGCGACCTGTGCGGTGAGGGGCTGCCGGGCATGAACACCGACTCGATGCGGCAGTACCTCGAGTGCGTCGCCGACCAGCGTCTGTCGCGGCTCGGGTTCGCCCCGGTGTACGGCTCGGAGAACCCCTTCTCCTTCATGGAGCTCCAGGGCGTTCAGGAGCTGACCAACTTCTTCGAGCGCCGTCCCTCGGCGTACCAGGTCGCGGTGGAGGGCACCGTCGACCTGGACGAGGACTTCTGAGTCTCCCTCTCCCCGCGGGCCTCCTGGGCCTCCCTGATCTGCCGGTCGGCGCGCCGGTCGCGCATGACGCCGAGCACGGACGGGAGGACCAGGAGGACGAGGATCCCGAGGACCATGAGCATTCCGATGAGGCCTTCGATCTGGTTCGTGTTCATGGACACCAGTCTTCTGCCGGAGACTCCTGACCGGGAGTGGCAGGACTGCCGCACACCTTCAAATTCCTGCCACTGCGGGTGCACACTGGCAGCATGCTGCTGTGCTGCCCCGGGGCACGACCCCCGGACCCCCGGTCGAAGAACGAGAAGCGAGCGTCGGCCGGAATGCGAGGCCGATCGTGCTGAAGAACGTGGCGGCCGTCCTCCTCGACGGCGTACATCCCTTCGAACTCGGCGTCGTCTGCGAAGTGTTCGGCCTCGACCGCAGCGACGAAGGGCTGCCGGTGTACGACTTCGCCGTGGTGTCGGCGGAGGGTCCGGTCCTGCGCACCCATGTCGGCGGGCTCACCGTGTCCACGCCGTACGGCCTCGACCGGCTGGAGGAGGCCGACCTGATCGCCGTACCGGCCGCGGACTCGAACGTCGACCGCGTGTATCCGCCCGAGCTGCTCGCCGCGCTGCGCCGGGCCGTGGACCGGGGCGCCCGGGTCCTCAGCGTCTGCTCCGGGGTCTTCGTGCTGGGCGCCGCGGGGCTGCTCGACGGCCGGCGCTGCGCCGCGCACTGGCGGCACGCGGACGTGCTGGCCCGTCGCTACCCCCGGACGGCCGTCGAGCCGGACGTGCTGTACGTCGACGAGGACCCGGTGATCACCTCGGCCGGCACGGCCGCCGGTATCGATGCCTGTCTGCACCTGGTCCGCAAGGAGCAGGGACCCGAGGTCGCCAACCGGATCGCCCGGCGGATGGTGGTGCCGCCGCACCGGGACGGCGGCCAGGCCCAGTACATCGAGCGGCCGCTGCCCCGGTCGCGGTGCGACACCGTCGGCGAGGTGCTCGCGTGGATGGAGCAGCACCTCGACGAGGAGGTCACGGTGGAGCAGCTCGCGGAACGCGCCCACATGTCGCCGCGCACCTTCGCCCGCCGGTTCCAGCAGGAGACGGGCACCACTCCCTACCGGTGGCTGCTGCGTCAGCGGGTGCTGCTGGCCCAGCACCTGCTGGAGGCGACGGACGAGACGGTGGACGCGATCGCGTGGCGCGCCGGCTTCGGTACGGCCGGCGCCCTGCGTCACCAGTTCGTGCAGGCGCTGGGGACCTCCCCCAACGCCTATCGGCGCACGTTCCGCGGCCCTCGGGCCGTCGCCTGAGCCGCGGCTCTCACCCGGGCACGGCCCGCAGCAGCAGCCTGCGCGGCCGTAGCGTGATGCCGATGTGCGTCCGGTTGTCGGAGCCCGGCACCGGCTCGAAGCGGAACGCGGACGCCACCACCGCGGCGATCAGCGTCAGCTCGGCCATCGAGAAGTGGTCGCTCGGGCACTTCCGGTTGCCGACGCCGAACGGTGTCATGGCGTACTTCGGCACCTCCGGGGAACGGCCGGGCAGCCAGCGGTCGGGGTCGAACTCCGTGTGCCGCTCGTACGACCGCGGATCGCGCTGTACGGCGTACGGGCTGTAGACGATGTCGGCGCCCGCGGGAATGCGGTAGCCGCCGAGCTCGGTCTCGGTCACCGCACGCCGGGTCAATATCCATACGGCGGGATACAGCCGCATGGTCTCGACGATGACATTGGCGGTGTGCTGGAGCTTTCGGACGTCGCCGAATGCGACCGGGCGGTCTCCTACGACGCTTTTCACCTCTTCGCGGATCTTGTCCACCTGGTCGGGGTGCTCGGTGAGCACGTGGAGCAGCGACATGACTACGGAGCCTGCTGTTTCGCTGCCCGGTGTGAGTATCGCGATGACCTGGTCGTGGATCTCCTGTTCCCCGATCGGGTCGCCATTCTCGTCCTTCGCCTCCAGCAAAGCCGTCAGCAAATCGTCCGGCTTTTGACCGGATGCGCGGCGGTCGGCGATGATCTCGTCCACCAGCCGATGCAGGTCGGCCAGCGCGCGGTTGAATTCGCGGTTGGCCGGAATCGGTACCCGATAAAGCGGCCCGAGGGGCACCACCATGCGCTGGTACATACCGGCGAACAGGGTGGCGAGCGCGGAGGTGATGCGCTCGGACCGGGCGTCCATATAGCTGCCGCGCATCAGACAGCGCGCGGAGATGCGCACGGACACCCGGAAGGACTCCGCGGTGACGTCGAGGACCTCGCCCTTCCGCCAGCGCTCGACGAGCGCGTACGCCTCCTCCTCCATGATCGGCCCGTAGCCGGGGATGGCGTCGAGCCGGAACGCGGGCTGGATCGTGCGCCGCTGGCGGCGGTGCAGCGGGCCGTTGGCCGTGGCCACGCCCTCCTTGCCGAGCAGGCTCTCCAGGGACTCCCACAGGGGCCCCGAGATGATGTAGTCCGGGCTGAGCGCCAGGGCGCCGGTGAGCTCCGGCGCGGTGACGGCGTACACCGTCTTGGGGCCGAGCCTGAGGCGGACGATGTCGCCGTGGTCGCGGAGCTGGGCCAGGAAGGCCAGCGGGTCACGGGCCAGCTTCCAGCCGTGTCCGAGGAGCGGAACCCTGCCACCGGCCAACGGTGGCTCACGCAGTTCGGGCGCCGCGGGGGTCGCGGGTTTCACCGACTCGACGGTCATTTCTCACCTGCCGCTTCGTTGTTGACGTACGGGGGCGTGGACCGGTCGTCCCAGCTGTCGACCATGTATCGGCCGGACTCGTGGTGGAACCAGTAGACGGAACTGAACCAGTTCCGCATATTGCTGAGGCAGGACCGCACGGCGGCGCCGAGTTGATTTCCGCGGACCGTCCCGTCGGCGAGCCTGTCGGCAAGCCGTAGGACGTCCTTCTCGACGACGAGGAACTCGGAGATGCATTCCTCGACGCGTCGCCTGACTTCCTTCACCGCCTCTTCGAGAGTCAGTCCTTCATGGGTTATGAGACTGATTCCCAGATTGTGCACCTCATCGCCCGCTATTTCCTTGGGAAGCGAGCAGAGATCGTTGTACCAGGCGGCGAATTCCTGACTCAGCAACGCCGCGCGGCGAAATGCGGGGTGCTTCCTCACCGAGTCCGGGAGTTCTTGTCCCGCACTCGGCTCCAGCAGGTCGGTCCAGATCCAGTGGGCGAAGGTGAGCCGACGCAGCGCCAGGTATTCATCGACTCCGGGAATGCGCCCTTCGATTCGGTTGTGGAATTCCCGGTCGTACGCGTCGATCACGGCGTGGAAGTGCCGCGTGAACCGGGCGTTCCAGGTGCCGGGAAGGAAGGAGTGCAGCCGGCTCACGCTGTCCGCGAGCCCGGCGACCAGCGGATCCGGGTGGCGCAGATGCTCCGCCGGGGAGTCCAGGGCCGCGTGCAAGCGGAACCTGAGCCGCCGCCAGGAGGACGTCCGGCCGTGCACGACGTCACGGTCGTGCCGGTCGTCCCAGACGAAGAACCATGTGCTGTAGTCGGCGATGGCCTGCATGACCTCGTCGGGCGCACCGAGGTAGAAGCCCGCCATCAGGTCGGTGTAGCAAAGTCCGTCGGCATATTCTGCGACCTTGTCCGCCGACATCAACCGCATTTCCAGCAGCCAGGAGCGCGTCTTCTCCTGCAACTGGGGCCAATACGGATGCAGATGCCGGGGAAACGCCGCCTCGATGACTGGAAGTGAGAGCGAGGGAGGGACCGCGGGCGCGGCCACCGTCGCTGTGGTGCTGTATGTGGTGCTGTATGGGAAAGCTGGCACGGACAACCCCTCTCAGCCGCCAGTGGGCACACACCCCTCGCCCCGTGCCGGGCGTGCGCCGTTGCGTATCCCCGCACTTCCTATTCAGCCCTACAACTGACCGTTCTGGGAACGGATTTGCTTCATTCACCACCCCAACATGCCGAGAATCCGCCCCTGCGTGACTGGTTATGGATCAGCAGATGTGCAGTAGATGTGCGTAAGCGATCGAACGTCCGTCGGACACACGAACGACGCCCGGCCGGAGGGATCCCGGCCGGGCGTCGTGGTGGTGCGGATGGGCTCAGTCGTTGGCGACCACGGGGTAACGGGGCTCGTTCTCGGCCATCTGCCGCAGGGCGTCCTTGCGTTCGCGCTTGGACAGACGGTCGATGTAGAGGTAGCCGTAGAGGTGGTCGGTCTCGTGCTGCAAACACCGAGCGAAGTATCCGGTGCCGCGTACCTTGATCGGGTTGCCCTGCTCGTCCTGACCGGTCACCTCGGCGTAGTCGGGACGGGCCAGCGGCGCGTAGGCGGTGGGCACCGACAGACAGCCCTCGTTGCTGTCGTCCAGCCGGCGCCGGTCGGCGGGCAGTTCGACGAGCTTGGGGTTGCAGACGACGCCGGTGTGCCGGACGCCGTCGTCGTCGGGGCAGTCGTAGACGAAGACCTTCCGGTCGACGCCGATCTGGTTGGCGGCCAGGCCCACTCCCTCGGCGATGTGCTGCGAGGCGAACATGTCCGCGACCAGCTGCCGCAGCTCCTCGCCGAACTCGGTGACGTCCTTGCACTCCTTGTGCAGCACCGGGTTCCCGACGACGGTGATCGGCCGCGAGGTGCCGGCCTCACGCCATGCCAGCTCGCGCGCCTCCGCCTCCTCGGTGTCGATGACGAAGCCCTCGTCGTCCACGGGGAGCACGCCCGCGTGCTGCTGATCGGTGTCCTGCTGGGCCATGACCGACGATGCCTTCCTCAGTGGAACAGGGGGTGAAGTTGCTGATACAGGGTACGGGGGTCGCGCCCCCTGGGGGCGCGCAAGGGGCGCGGGGAACTGCGCGACCAGCCACGACGGCACCCCGGCGACCCACGAACTCGAGAGACCTGGCGGACCTGACAGACCTGACAGACCGGACGGGCCTGACAGAGGCGGACCCACCTGACAGACCGACCTGGCAGGACTAACAGACCTCTTCCAGGTCCCGCCAGTCACGAGAGTCCGGGCTGTCCGCGACCCACCCGTCCAGCAGCCCCCGGACGAGAGACGCGGGGGCGGCCACGCCGCACTCCCGCTCCGGCACCCACAGCTGCCCGTCCGTCCGGTGCCCGAGCGGACCCGGATGCCCCGGCTCGCTGTGGTCGTGCGGGTCCAGATGCTCGCCGTCACCCTCGTCGGACGGCATCCGCGACTCCGAGCACATCCGGCAGAGCAGCCGCACCGACGACGACCAGTCCTCCGCCGCGAAGCCGGCGTCGGCCGCCAGCTGCTCCAGCGCGTCCCGGTCGGACTCGGTGGCCGCCTCCAGCAGGACGACCCAGGTCGGCACGGGCGACGGCGCCCACAGCTCGATCTCGTCGAAGACCGGGTAGGAGTGGCCCGTGGCGGTGGTCCGCTCCCCGTGCGGCACCCCGTCGTGCAGTACGACCTCGCCCCAGCGCCGCCCGGACGAGGGCAGCGGGATGGACAGCACCTCCATCCGGGCGGGGTCCAGCCGCCGCCCCCACACCACCTCGGCCTCGCCCTCGGGCGACAGCCGTACGGCCGCGCTGCCCAGCTCCATGCCGACCGGCTCGCCCGCGCCTATGGCGTTGCCGGGCACCCGCAGCCCGTACGCCTGCCAGGCCCGCCGGGCCAGCGGCCAGTCCTGGAGGGCGGTGGCGGCGATGCCGACGTTCCACCAGTCGGGGGCCCCGGCCTCGCGGTCGAGGAGGGCGACGGCGCGCAGACCCGCCGTGCGGGCCTGCTCCCAGTCGTGCCGGAACTTGTGCAGCAGGGCGAGGTTGAACCAGGACTCGGACAGCCAGGGTTCCAGGTCTGCGGCACGTGTCAGCAGCGCGCCCGCGTCCTCGTACCGCCCGTCGCCGATCAGCGTGAACGCGCGGTCGGTGGCCTGCCGCCAGGAGGCGGAGGGCCGGTGCCGTCCCTTGCCGAAGATCCTCACGATTCCCGCCTGCCAGTTCCGTTCTGTGGGCTGGCCAGTGCCCCCGGACACTCTCTCCCTCGCATCCAACCACGTGTGGCCGGAGGGCCGCTCATTACCCATGGGTTACCCACCCACCGCCAAGGTCAGACAGCCCAGCCGTCGCCCACCACCCTGCCCGAAGCACTGCGTGCCACCCCCATGTTCCAAAGGACCCTGGCCAGCGCCTCCACCACCTCGGGCGCGTACTCCCCGCCGGTGCCGAGCCGGAGCTCCTCCAGGGCGGTGAGGGGCCCACCGGGACCGCTTCCCTGCACCTTCTCCTCGTATGCGTTCACGACCCGGACTATGCGCGCGGCCACCGGCTGCTCCGGGTAGGGGTCGGCCTGCCGCTCGACGACCGTCGCGACCTGGGCGCCCGCTCCCGTCTGGCGGACGACGGCCCCGCCGAGCAGCGCGATCCGCCGCTGCTGCGCCGCCGGCAGCTCGGCGGTGGCCCCGGCCGGGACCGGGTCGACGAGGCTGAGCTGGCCGATGTCGTGCATGAGGGCCGCGTACTCCAGGACGGTCAGCTCGGGCTCCGGGAGCCCCAGGTCCCGGCCCACGGCCTGGCTGAGGGCCGCGACCCGGCGGGCGTGCCCGGCCGGCGTGTACCCGGCGATCTCGGTGGCGCGGGCCAGCGAGGCGATGGTCTGCCGGTAGGTGGCCCGCACCGCCGCGTACCGGCGCAGGGACAGCTGGGTGAGCAGCAGCGGCACCGAGAACACCGGCAGCGCCCACAGCCCGACGACAGCCACCGCGAGCGCCATCACCGCTCCCGTCGCGCAGACGGCCGAGCCGATTCCGGGCACCGCCCGCAGCTCGTCCCGCAGCAGCGGGGTGAACGGCCAGCCGGTACGGGAGTGGGCGAGCGCGGCGGCGACCACGGCGTCGCACAGGACGGTCAGGACGAGCAGCGCGAGCAGCAGCAGCGCGTAGGCGGGGCCGCTCCAGCCGTCGAACACTCCGCGGTTGTGGAGGGGCTGGAAGCAGACGGCGGCGAACCCGACGGCCAGCACCCGCCGGACCAGGTGGTCGAGGACGGCCTGCCCGCGGGCCAGCTGCGGCACGCTGCCGAGCAGGGAGGCGGCGACCACGACCGCCACGACCTGGGTGACCCCGTGGTGCGTGGAGTGCCCGGCGTGCTCTCCGACCAGGGCGTAGGACAGCGACCCGGCGGCGCCGAGCGGCGCGGCCTCACGCAGCGGGGGTCCGCTCTGGGGGCGGGTCAGCTCCCCGACGGCGACGAGGACCCCGAAGGCGAGCGCCACGGGCCGGTCCTCGACGCCCATCATGAACGTGACGAAGAGGGAGACGGCGACGAGGAGCGCGGCCGCGAAGTGAAGGGCGACGTGCGAGCGGCGGACGGTCATCGCCGCACCCCGGACCGGTCGTCGGGGGCCTGCGCGGGCACGGCCGGCCGGTCCTCCTCGGCGGTCACGACCGGATGCCAGCCGTCCCGGGCGATGACGTGCGCCAGCGCCGCGACCATCCGGGGGTCGAACTGGGCGCCCGCACACCGCCGCAGCTCCTCCAGGGCGACGTGCACCGGCCGGGCCCTGCTGTAGGACCTGGTGGACGTCATGGCGTCGAAGGCGTCCGCGACGGCGACCACCCGGGCCGGCTCCGGGATCTGGCTGCCCACCAGCCCGTACGGATAGCCCTTGCCGTCGATGCGTTCGTGGTGGTGGAGGATCGCCGAGCGGGCCTCGCCGAGGAAGGAGATCCCGCGGGTGATCTCGTGCCCGTACTCGGGGTGCAGCTCGATCACGCGCCGCTCCTGCGGTGTCAGCGGCCCGTCCTTGCGCAACAGCCGGGTGGGGACGCCGAGTTTGCCGACGTCGTGCAGGATCCCGGCGAAGCGGAGCATGTCGATCCGGCTCTCGTCCATCCCCAGTTCGCGCCCGATCAGCACCGAGGCCTGGCCGACGCGTTCGCTGTGTCCGCGTGTGTAGCCGTCCTTGATGTCGACGGCCTGCACCAGGGCGCGGATGGTCGCCTGGTGGGCGGCGCGCTCGCGGTGGTACTGCGCGAACACCCACCACGACACGGCCATCGGGAACAGCACGAGCAAGGCGGCCACCGGCCCGTACGGGCTCTGCCACAGCACGGCCATCATCAGCCCGCCGAGCCCGTGCACGGCCAGCGGCGCCAGGGAGCGCAGGAACAGCCCCCGGCACACCCGCCGCAGCGGCAGCCCTTCGGCGAGCGCCAGCATCCCGCCGTCCAGCAGGGCGAGCGCGGCGCAGAACACCAGCACGGCCGCGCCCGCCGGCAGCAGCGCGCACGGCACGTCGGAGCCGGCCACGGCGTCCCGCCCGCCGAGCGCGGCGTGCACGCGGGCGGCGGCCCACACGGCGAGCGAGGAGTGGGCGGCCCGCCAGACCCGGCGCAGCAGCAAGGGGCGCCGCTCGACGTGCGAGAACAGCGCCCCGGGCAGCGGGACGAGAGCGGCCGCGGCCTGCGTGAGCAGGAACGCCCCGGCCAGCAGCACGGGGTGGAGGGTGCCGGCGAACCTGCGCCGGGCGATCCGCTCGCCGCCGGCGTACAGGGCGGCGAGCAGGGCGACGGCCCACCAGGGGGTACGCGCGCCGGGTAGCGAGGGGAGCGTGCACAGCAGGGCGCCGAGGGCGACACAGGCGGCGTAGACGCGCGCCCGCGCCGCGGTCCCCTCCATGACGCCTCCCCCAGCCGTACCTGTCCGGGCTCAGGAGCCTAGGACGGCCGGGGGCGGGTCCGCGGGCGTATCACCCGCTGATTAGCACATTCGAGTGACGGCAACGCTTCTGGAAACGGCTTCCCGAAAACGGGCCGCCTGGCCGCCTTCGGAGCGGGCCGCCTGGCCCCCTTCGGAGCGGGCCTCCAGAGAAGGGGGTCAGCTCTCCTGGACCGTCGCCGTCACGTCATGCTCGGGGACGGCCTGGCCGGAGCGGATCAGATCGATCCGGCCCATGACCTTGGCGCGCAGGTCGGTCGGCACGTCGTCACTCCCGCAGCACCGCTTGACCAGCTTCTTCACGGCCTCCTCCAGCCCGTACTTCTCCAGGCAGGGGGAGCACTCCTCGAAATGGTGCTGGAACTTGTCCCGGTCCAGCGGAGGCATCTCGCTGTCGAGGTACTCGTACAGGTGGTCGAGGACCTCACCGCAGTCCGTCTCGTGCGGATCTCCGCAGCTCATGAGCCCGAACCTTTCGCTTCGTTCGACTCTCCGGCACCGGCCGGGACCAGCCCTCGCTCACGGGCGTAGTCCTCGAGCATGCCGCGCAGTTGACGGCGGCCCCGGTGCAGCCGGGACATCACCGTACCGATGGGTGTCCCCATGATGTCCGCGATCTCCTTGTACGCAAAGCCCTCTACGTCCGCGAGATACACGGCGATCCGGAACTCCTCGGGGATGGCCTGGAGCGCCGCCTTCACGTCCGAGTCGGGCAGGTGGTCCAGCGCCTGCGACTCCGCGGAGCGCAGACCGGTGGACATGTGCGACTCGGCACGCGCCAGCTGCCAGTCCTCGATCTCCTCGGCCGCGCTGCGCTGGGGTTCACGCTGCTTCTTGCGGTACGAGTTGATGAAGGTGTTGGTCAGGATCCGGTACAGCCAGGCCTTGAGGTTGGTGCCCTCGCGGAACTGGTGGAAGGACGCGTACGCCTTCGCGTACGTCTCCTGCACCAGGTCCTCGGCGTCGGCCGGGTTACGCGTCATGCGCAGCGCGGCCGAGTACATCTGGTCGAGGAACTCGAGCGCGTCCCGCTCGAAGCGCGCGCTGCGCTCGGCGGTGGACTCCGCGCCCGTCTCCTGGCTCACGCCCTGGCCCTCGGGCAGCTCCGCCTGGCCGTTGTCGGTCCCTGCGTCGGTACCGGTGACCGGACCCACCTCCTCAAGATCGCGGGTAGGACCGAAAGCGATCCCACTCGAATCGGAGGATAGACGACTACCCGCGCCTGCCGCCGCTCCAATAGGAGCGGTCCTGGCCGCGTGCAGTACCGTCCAGTCCAGATCGGCGCGGCTGCTGCGACTCGGGCAGATGGTCGAACCCATGCGGCGGACTTCCTCTCCCACTGACTTCGGTGCCGGTTGTTCAGCACTTCTGTCCGCCTCAACAGCGCCCGGCTCCTCCGCATTCCCCACCCGTCACCTCACCCGAGTGAAGCGACCCACCCGACGACTGCCGCGGTGACGACCTCCAGCGTCTCCTCCTGGGTGACCCCGGCCCGCTTGGGCACGGCGAACCCGTGGTCGCCGTACGGCACCTCCACGAGGGCGTACCCGCCCGCGGGGAACTCGTCCGGTCTGCCGAAGGGGTCGTTGCCGCCCTGGACGACGAGGGTGGGCACCCCCGCCCCGAGCAGCTCGTCGGCGCGGGACTTCTCCGGTCTGCCCGGCGGGTGGAGCGGGAAGCTCAGCGCGAGCACGGCGTGCGCACCGAGCTCGGTGGCCGTGCGGCAGGCCACCCGCGCGCCCGCCGACCGGCCGCCCGAGATCACCGGCAGCCCGGGCGCGACGACGGCCGGCCAGATCCCGCGCCAGCCGACGTCGAGGGTCTTCGGCGCGGGCGCGACCTTCTTGCCCGCCACCCGCCAGGGCTGCTCCACGAGGGCGACGCTCACCCCGTGTCCGGGCAGCACGGCGGCGAGCGCCCGAAGGTCCCGGGCCTCGACACCGCCCCCGGCGCCATGGCTGACGGCGAGGACCAGCCGCGGCTTCTCGGCGTGGTGCCAGGTGACGCGGGCGGTACCCGCGTCGGTCTCCACCGTTTCGGTGCTCACCACTGTTTCGCTGCTCACGTCAGAAGAGTGTGCCCTCCTCGGGCCCCTCCAGCTCCTTCAGCAGCTCCGGGCCGTTGTTGCGGACGCTGCTGACGGCCGTGGACACCGGGTAGGCGCGCATCAGTCCGGCCGGTGGGGGTTCGAGGAGGGAGCGGAGGTCGTCGACGTCCGTCCGCGCCGGGTCCAGCCAGGCGTCCCAGCGGTCCGGGGTGAGCATCAACGGCATCCGGGGGTGGATGTCGGCGAGGGCGTGCGGGCCGTCGGCGGGGGCCACGGCGAGCGGGGAGGTCTCCGCCTCGGTCGTGATCACCGAGCACGTCACCCACCAGGCCTGCGGATGGTCGTCGGGCAGGGTCCGGTCCCGCCAGAACTCGTACAGCCCGGCCATCGCGAAGACCGTGCCGTCGGCCGGGAGCACGAAGTAGGGCTGCTTGCGCGGCCGCTTCTTCTTCCCCTCGACCTCCAGGTCCCGTTCCTGGACGCCGGTGACCCACTCGTAGTAGCCGTCGGCGGGCAGGACGCAGCGCCGGCTGGTGAAGGCGCGGCGGAAGGAGGGCTTCTCGTGGACGGTCTCGGCACGCGCGTTGATCATCCGCGCGCCGCCCTCGGGGGTCTTCGCCCAGGAGGGGACCAGTCCCCACTTCAGTTTCCGCAGCTGCCGAACCGGGCGCTTGTCGTCGGCGTCCTTCACCGGACGGTCGAGGACGGCGTAGACCTCCTTGGTCGGCGCCACGTTGTAGTCGGGCTCCAGGGCCTCCTCGGGCTCCCACTTGTCGACTTCAAAGATTCCTGCGAGATCCTCGGGCCTGCGACTCGCTGCATACCGTCCGCACATACGTGCCACACTGCCAGACTCCTTGAGCCGAAAGGGAGCCACCAGAAAACATGGAGAGCACCGCCGCCCTCGCGCTGCCCGACCTGTGGGACCGTCTCGTCGGCACCCAGCCCGACCCCGACCTGTGGGTGGTGGTGGCCACCGCGGTCGCCGCCCTCGCGGTCGTCGTGCCGCACACCCTGTGGCGGATATCCCGCAACGCGATCACCATCGCCCACGAGGGTGGTCACGGCCTGGTCGCGCTGCTGACCGGCCGCCAGCTGACCGGGATCCGGCTGCACTCCGACACCAGTGGCCTGACCCTCAGCCGGGGCAAGCCGCACGGCCTCGGCATGATCCTCACCGCGGCGGCCGGCTACACCGCTCCCCCACTGCTCGGCCTGGGCGGGGCCTCCCTCCTCGGCGCCGGCCGCATCACCCTGCTGCTGTGGGTGGCGACGGCGCTGCTGGTCGTGATGCTGGTGATGATCCGCAACGCGTACGGCGTCCTCACGGTGGTCCTCACCGGCGGCACCTTCCTGCTGGTGTCCTGGCTGGCGGGGCCGCAGGTACAGGCGGCCTTCGCGTACGCGGTGGTGTGGTTCCTCCTGCTGGGCGGCGTACGGCCCGCCTTCGAGCTCCAGGCGAAGCGCTCGCGCGCGGGCGCGGGCGACTCGGACGCGGACCAGCTGTCCCGTCTGACCCATGTACCGGCGGGCCTGTGGCTGTTCCTGTTCCACGCGGTGAGCCTGTGCGCCCTGCTGGGCGGGGGCAGGTGGCTGCTGGGGCTGTGACGCAGTCCCGAAGCGGCGCGTCGCAGGGGTGCCGGAGGTGACGTCCACGGCTTCGTCGCGGGGCGCCGCCGGCCCCGACGGCGCGGCACCCGAAGGACGGCCGACCACTAAAGTGGGGCCCATGGCTCCGAACCCCGCCCACACCGCCCTCTGGCCCGCCCCGCACGCCGGCGAGGCCGTCGCCGCGACGGTCCACGTCCCGGGGTCGAAGTCCGTCACCAACCGTGCCCTCGTCCTCGCCTCCCTCGCCTCCGAGCCCGGCTGGCTGCGCCGCCCGCTGCGCTCCCGCGACACGCTGCTGATGGCGGCCGCCCTGCGCGAGATGGGCGTCGGCATCGAGGAGACCGTGTCGTCGAGCTCCTCCGGCGCCGGGAGCCCCGACGGCACCGGCGAGGCCTGGCGGATCCTCCCCGCGGGGCTGCGCGGACCGGCCACGGTCGACGTCGGCAACGCGGGCACGGTGATGCGCTTCCTGCCGCCGGTCGCCGCCCTCGCCGACGGCCCCGTCCGCTTCGACGGCGACCCGCGCGCGTACGAGCGTCCCCTGAACGGCGTCGTCGACGCGCTGCGTGTCCTCGGCGCCCGGATCGACGACGACGGCCGCGGCGCGCTGCCGCTGACCGTGCACGGCGGGGGTGCGCTGGACGGCGGGACGGTGGAGATCGACGCCTCGTCCTCGTCCCAGTTCGTGTCGGCCCTGCTCCTCTCCGGCCCCCGCTTCAACCAGGGCGTGGAGGTCCGCCACACCGGCTCCACGCTGCCCTCCGTACCGCACATCCGGATGACGGTCGACATGCTGCGCGCGGTCGGCGCGCAGGTGGACACCCCGGAGTCGGGCGGCGAGCCGAACGTCTGGCGGGTCACCCCGGGGGCCCTGCTGGGCCGGGACCTGACGATCGAGCCCGACCTGTCCAACGCCCAGCCGTTCCTGGCGGCGGCGCTGGTGACGGGCGGCCGGGTGCTGATCCCGGACTGGCCGGCCCGCACCACCCAGCCGGGTGACCGGCTGCGCGAGATCTTCACCGAGATGGGCGGCTCCTGCGAACTGGCCGACTACGGCCTGGTCTTCACCGGCTCCGGCTCGATCCACGGCATCGACGTCGATCTCGGTGACGTCGGCGAGCTGACCCCGGGCATCGCGGCCGTCGCCGCCCTCGCGGACTCCCCGTCCACCCTGCGGGGCGTGGCCCATCTGCGCCTGCACGAGACGGACCGGCTGGCCGCGCTGACGAAGGAGATCAACGAGCTCGGCGGCGATGTGACGGAGACCGCCGACGGTCTGCACATCCGCCCGCGCCGGCTGCACGGCGGGATCTTCCACACCTACGACGACCACCGCATGGCGACGGCCGGCGCGATCATCGGCCTGGCGGTGGAGGGCGTGCAGATCGAGAACGTGGCGACGACGGCCAAGACCTTGCCGGACTTCCCGGAACTGTGGACCGGGATGCTCGGGGTATAGGGACTTTCGCCATGCGCCGCTACAGCAAGAACACCGACGAGGACGACATCCGCAGCCGCCCGAACCGCAAGGGCAACCGGCCTCGGACGCACATCCGGCCCAAGCACGAGGACGCCGCCGAGGGCATGGTCCTCACCGTGGACCGGGGCCGGCTGACCTGTCTGGTCGACGACCGGATCGTGATGGCGATGAAGGCCCGCGAGCTGGGCCGCAAGGCCGCGATCGTGGGCGACCGGGTCGCGATCGTCGGGGACCTGTCCGGCAAGAAGGACACCCTGGCCCGCATCGTCCGCATCGAGAAGCGCACCTCGGCACTGCGCCGTACCGCGGACGACGACGACCCCTACGAGCGCGTCGTCGTGGCCAACGCCGACCAGCTCGCCGTGGTCACCGCCCTCGCCGACCCCGAGCCCCGCCCGCGGCTGATCGACCGCTGCCTGGTGGCGGCCTTCGACGCCGGCCTCACCCCCCTGCTGGTCATGACGAAGTCGGACCTGGCCTCGCCGGACAAGCTGTTGGAGCTGTACGGCCATCTCGACATCCCGTACGTCGTCACCAGCCGCGACGAGCTGGAGAACGGCGACGCGGCGGACCGGGTGCGCGCGTTCCTGGCCGGGCGGATCACGGCGTTCGTCGGTCATTCGGGCGTCGGAAAGACCACCCTGGTCAACGCGCTGGTCCCGGAGGAGCGACGACGGGTGACCGGCCATGTGAACGCGGTGACCGGCCGCGGCCGCCACACCACGACGTCGGCGCTGGCCCTGCCCCTGGCGGGCACGGACGACTGGGTGATCGACACCCCCGGCGTGCGGTCCTTCGGCCTGCACCACGTCGACCCGTCCCGGGTGGTCCTCGCCTTCCCCGACCTGGTGCCGGGCACGGAGGGCTGCCCGCGCGCGTGCAGCCACGACGAGAAGGACTGCGCGCTGGACGCGTGGGTGGCCGAGGGGCACGCCGATCCGGCGCGGCTGTACTCCCTGCGCCGGCTGCTGGCCACCCGTGAACGCACGGAAGGCGACTGATCCACCGGCTGATCCGCAGACTGATCCACCGGCTGATCCACCTGCTGACCATCGCGTTGTTTGCGTCCGCCCGGGCTCGGTAAGTGCATAATCGCACCGAGCCGGAGCCGGACCGGGCCGGGCGGACGGAGGGACAGCACATGGCGTGGCTGCTGGTCGTCGTGGCCGGGTTGCTCGAGACCGGTTTCGCCGTATGCCTCAAGCTGTCCCACGGCTTCACGAGGCTCTGGCCCACCATCGCCTTCTGCGCCTTCGCGCTGGGGAGCTTCGGTCTGCTGACGCTCTCTCTGAAGAAGCTCGACGTGGGCCCCGCCTACGCCGTGTGGACGGGCATCGGCGCGGCGGGCACCGCGATCTACGGCATGATCTTCCTCGGCGACCTGGTGTCGGTCCTGAAGCTCGTCTCGATCAGCCTGGTGATCATAGGAGTGATCGGGCTCCAGCTGTCGGGGTCGGCTCACTGACCCGACCGGTCGGCCGGATGCCGCTGGAGCGCCCCCCGCACCAGCTCCGCGACCCCGCCCTCTCCCGCCACGGGCGCGGCCACACAGGACAGGGCGAGCCGGACGGCCAGTTCGCAGGAGCGGGCCAGGTCGGCGGCCTCGGCCCGGACGGCGCCGGGACCGGAGAGCACGGCCACGGCCCGGTCGCGGACGGCGCCCACCAGGTCACCGGGCGAGGGCAGCGGCCCGTCCGCCCGCCGCTGGGCCGGCACGGCGGAGGAGGACGGCACCGCCGAGAGCGTCGGCGAGGGCAGGCGCTCGCTCCAGAATCCGGTGAGGACGGCCCGTACGAGGACGTTGTCGCGGGCGGCGGCGGTGGTCCACTCGGCGGCGGCGACGAGTCTCTCCCGGGCGTCGCCGTGCGCGGCCAGCGCCCGCTCGACCCCGGCGAGGTAACCGTCGGCCTCGCGCCGCACGAGCGCCCGGGCCAGGCCCTCCTTGCTGCCGAACTCGTTGTACAGCGTCTGCCGGGACACCCCGGCCGCCGCGGCGACGTCCACCATCCGCACCGCGGCCCACGGCCGTAGTGCGAGCGCCCTGAAGGCGGCGTCCAGTAGGGATTCCCGCGCTGCAGGCATCATCGCCTCCCTGGGGCGAGCGGCTCTGCGCCCAGGTTTGACGCGGACGGGGGCACTGTCAAGGGTTCGCGGGGCGGCCGACGGTCCACCGGCCGCGTCCGCGGCTGCTCCACCCGTCCATCCCGCGGTCCCCTGTGGCCCGTTCTCACCTTCGGCGGATACGGTTCGTCCCATGCCGGACTACCACGACGACCTCCGACTCGCGCACGTCCTCGCGGACGCCGCCGACGCCGTGACCATGGACCGTTTCAAGGCCCTCGACCTCAAGGTCGAGACCAAACCGGACATGACCCCGGTGAGTGAGGCCGACAAGGCCGCCGAGGAGCTCATCCGCGGTCAGCTCCAGCGGGCCCGTCCGCGCGACGCGATCCTCGGCGAGGAGTACGGCGTCCAGGGCACCGGCCCCCGCCGCTGGGTGATCGACCCGATCGACGGCACGAAGAACTACGTACGGGGCGTTCCCGTCTGGGCCACCCTCATCTCGCTGACGGAGGCGGCCGAGGGGGGCTACCAGCCCGTGGTCGGCGTCGTCTCGGCCCCGGCGCTGGGCCGGCGCTGGTGGGCGGCGAAGGGGCACGGCGCCTTCACCGGGCGCAGCCTGACCTCCGCGTCCCGCCTGCGCGTCTCCCGGGTCTCGGAGCTCTCGGACGCCTCCTTCGCGTACTCCTCGCTGACCGGCTGGGAGGAGCGCGGACACCTGAACGGCTTCCTCGACCTGACCCGCGAGGTGTGGCGCACGCGCGCGTACGGCGACTTCTGGCCGTACATGATGGTCGCCGAGGGCTCGGTCGACCTGTGCGCCGAACCCGAGCTGTCCCTCTGGGACATGGCGGCCACGGCGATCGTCGTGACGGAGGCCGGCGGCACCTTCACGGGTCTCGACGGCCGCCCGGGTCCGCACAGCGGGAACGCCGCCGCGTCGAACGGACTGCTCCACGAGGAGCTGCTCGGCTATCTCAACGAACGCCACTGAAAAGCCCGCCCGGGCTTCACAGATGAGCGCGCGCGCCCTCAATTGGCTGCGCGCGCCCTCTTGTTGACCCCCGCTTTACCTGCCACGCTGACAGCACCCCCCACTTGTGAACTTGTGAATCCATGAACAACCGTGGATTCAAAGGAGGTGGCTCCAGCCATGCTCGTCCGCGACGCCATGAGCACGGTGGTCCTCACCATCGGCCCCGCACACACCCTCCGTCAGGCCGCCGCCCTGATGGCCGCCCGCCGCGTCGGCGCGGCCATCGTCCTCGACCCGGACGCCGGCGGCATCGGCATCCTCACCGAGCGGGACATCCTCAACTCCGTGGGCCTGGGACAGGATCCGGACACGGAACGCACCCACGCCCACACCACCAACGACGTCGTCTTCGCCGCCCCGAGCTGGACCCTGGAGGAGGCGGCCCGGGCGATGGCCCACGGCGGCTTCCGGCACCTGATCGTCCTCGACCGCGACGAACCGGCCGGCATCGTCTCGGTCCGCGACATCATCCGCTGCTGGGCGCCGGCGCGGCAGCAGGTACCCGTCTGAGCGCGCGAACGGGCCGGGCCCCGTGAGGGAGACCCGGCCCGTTCGCCCACGACGAGCGGTCCAGTGCCGTCGGCCGCGCAGGTCCTGGACCGCGACCTTCAGCCGCTCACCGCGGATTCCGTGCGCTTGATCCTACAATGGACTTCATCCAATTCAATCCAGGATCTAAAGTCACACCTGTTCGGGACCTGGTCCCATTAGCTGCTAGGCTGATTCCATGAGCGACCTTCTGGAACGGCTGCGCGGACGCGGATGGCGAATGACCGCGCAGCGGCGTGTCGTGGCCGAGGTGCTCGACGGCGACCATGTCCACCTGACCGCCGACGAGGTGCACTCCAGGGCCGTCGTCCGGCTGCCCGAGATCTCCCGGGCGACCGTCTACAACACGCTCGGCGAGCTGGTCTCCCTCGGCGAGGTGCTCGAGGTCGCCACCGACAAGCGCGCCAAGCGGTACGACCCGAACGCGCACCGCCCGCACCACCACCTGGTGTGCGCCCGCTGCGGGGCGATCAAGGACGTCCACCCGGGCGGCAACCCGCTGGCCGACCTCCCCGACTCGGAGCGCTTCGGCTTCGCGGTCTCGGACGTCGAGGTGACGTACCGCGGGATCTGCCCGGACTGCGCGGCGGCGTAACTCCCGCCTCCGGCCCCGCCCTCCGCGCCCCCTCCCCACGCCCCCTCCCCCGCACGTGGGGTTCCCGAATCTGACGGGTCGTCATATCGTCAGGGGCTGTGGGAGTTCCGTATCCGAAACTCAGCGCACGTGATCTGACCCGAACCTTCGGCCGGGGCCCGGGCGCGGTGGCTGCCCTCGGCCCCCTCGAACTGACCGTCGCCCCCGGCGAGTTCACCTGCGTCGTCGGCCCTTCGGGCTGCGGCAAGTCCACCCTGCTGCGGATCGCCGCGGGTCTGCTGCGCCCGAGCACCGGCACGCTGGAGATCCGCACCGCGAGCCCCCGGCCCGCGGCGATGATCTTCCAGGACTACGGGATCTACGACTGGAAGACGGTCCGCGCCAACGTCCGCTTCGGCCTGGACGTCCAGCGCGTCCCCCGCCGCGAGGCGAACGCCCGCGCCGACGACTGGCTGGCCCGCACGGGCCTGACGGACTTCGCGGACGCCTACCCCGCGACCCTCTCGGGCGGTATGCGTCAGCGGGTGGCCATCGCCCGCGCCCTGGCCGTCGAACCGGAAGTACTGCTGATGGACGAGCCCTTCGCCGCCCTGGACGCCCAACTCCGCACGATCCTCCAGGACGAGCTCCTCGACCTCGCCCAGGCCACCCGCACGACCACCCTCTTCATCACGCACAGCCTCGAGGAGGCGATCGTCCTGGGCGACCGCGTCCTGGTGATGTCCGCCCGCCCCGGCCGGATCATCGCCGAGCACCGGCCGCCCTTCCCGCGCCCGCGCACGGGGGACATCCGTGCGACACCCGAGTTCACGGCCCTGAAGGGCGAGTTGTGGGACCTGCTGCGGAGGGAGGCCGTACCCGCGTGAGCACCCTGCTGAAGAACTCGGGCCCGGGCGCCGACCCGGATCCGGCGGAACCGGTCCTGGTCCGCCGCCCCGGCCCCGAGGAGCTGCACCCCGTACGCACCCACCGCCGCCGCAGGGCCCTGGAACTGTCCCTGGCGGTCGCGGTCCCCCTGCTGCTGGTCCTGCTGTGGCAGTTGGCGGCCGTCCGCGGCTGGATCGACGACCGCGTCTACCCGGCCCCGTCCACGATCCTCGCCGACGGCTGGGACCGGGCGGCGGCCGGCGAACTGTGGCCGGACGTGTGGGCCACACTGAAGCGCGTCCTGGGCGGCTACGCGCTCGGCACGGCGACAGGCTACGCGCTGGGCCTGCTGATGGGCTCCCTGACGCTGGTCCGGGCGGCCCTGGAACCGCTCCTGGACGCCCTGTACGTCGTCCCGAAACTGGCCCTCCTGCCGGTCTTCCTGAACATGTTCGGCCTGGGCGAGGGCCCGCAGGTGGCCCTGGTGGCGACGACGGTCTTCTTCTTCGTGTGGATCTCGACGATGTCCGCGGTGCTCGCGATCCCCGCCGGTCATCGTGACGCGGGCCGCGTCTTCGGCGCCTCCCCGTGGCAGATGTTCCGCCATGTCCTGCTCCCGGCCTCGCTGCCCGCCGTCCTGGTGGGCGCGCGGATTGCGGCGGGCGTGGCGGTCCTCGTGATCGTCGCCTCGGAGCAGATCGCCGCGGCGGACGGGCTGGGCCACCTGATCTTCGACTCACGCGCGCTGTTCGAGAACGACGTGATGTTCGTCGGGATCGTCTGTGTGGCGGCGCTCGGGGTGGTCTTCTCCGAGCTGGTGCGCATCGTGGGACGGCTGCTCACGCCGTGGGCGCCGCGGGACCGGGGCCGGGGGCAGACATGAGGAGACGTTTCCAGGGGTTCGCGCCGACGGTGCCGGTCGCACTGGCCGTGGCCGCCCTGCTGACGGCGCTGACGGCGACGGCGTGCTCGTCGCCTTACGCGGGCGACGACGCCGACGCGCGGGCGCGGTCCGAGGGCGCGACGCGCGCGATCCGTCCGGTGGAGGGCTGCGGCACCAGTTCCTGGACGGACCCGGCGGACCTCTCCGCCGACCGGACCCTCGCCCGCTGCCAACCGGGAGCCCCACCCCCCGTGCCCCTCTCCGAGCGCCGCGGGATCACGATCGCGACGGGCACGCTGAGCGCGGAGTACGTGGCCCCGCTGGAGGTCGCCCTCGACAAGGGCGAGTTCGCGCGGGAGGGCCTGGACGTCACCCTCAGGGTGCTGCCCACGCCCGACGCGCTGCCCCTGCTGGCCAAGGGGGACGTCGACGCCCTGTGGGCGGCCCCGGAGGCGGCGGTCATGAACGGCGTCCGGGGCGGCTTCGACATCCGTTGGGTGGCGGGGAACTTCTCGCCCGGCCCCGGCTCGAAGAGCGGTCTGTGGGTACGGCTGAAGGACGGCGAGAGCGCGGCCGACGTCAAGATGTCGGGCAGGCGGCTGGGCACGATGATCGGCAAGGGTTCGGTGATCGCCTACCCCATGGAGAAGGCCCTGCGACGGCACGGCGGCGACCTGGCCCGGATCCAGTATCAGCAGCTCGGCTCCGCCGATGTCCTCATCGCCCTGGAGAACGGCGGCGTCGACTCGGCCTGGCTGCTCGACCCGGTCTGGCGCAGGGTCGACGACAAGCCGGGGTACGCCTTCCTCGGCGGCCAGCCTCCCGGCGAACCCCTGGGCGGCCTGCTGTACGGCCCGAGTCTGCTCGCCGACGACATGGACGCGGGGGTGGCCCTGCTGCGGGCCTACCTCCGCACCGTGAACACGTACTTCGTCGCGGACTACAAGAAGGACGCCGCGTTCGTCACGTACCTCGCGAAGCTGCTGAAGATCGACGAGGCGATCCTGGAGTCCACGCCCTCGCTCCGGATGGACTGGGAGATCCGCGCCGGCACGACCGACCGCCTGCAAGCCGCCTACGAGGCCCAGGGGGTCACCTCGGAATCGACGTCTCCGCTCCCGGAGTCGAGAACGGTGGACCGGCGCCTGTACGAGGAGGCCGTGGGCCATGAACCGTGACGGCCCTGACGGCCCCGCCGCGACGAGAAACGACCGAGGGCCGGAACCCTTTCGGATTCCGGCCCTCGGCCTTTAGTAGCGGGGACAGGATTTGAACCTGCGACCTCTGGGTTATGAGCCCAGCGAGCTACCGAGCTGCTCCACCCCGCGCCGTTGAATGCAACGTTACGTGAAGGCGAAGGGCAAAGGCAAATCCATTACTCGGCACCTGTTGACGCAGGTCAGGGCGTGTCAGCCGGTCCGGCGCCCGAGGACGAGGCCCGCTGAGAGCCGAAACCGGGGGCCCAGCGCCGGTCCCTCTCCCGCCCCGCCTCCGAACCGGCGCCGTCAGGCAGACAGCTCTTCCCGCAGCGCGTCCCGCAGCCGAGCCGCCCGCTCGGCCACCTCTCCCGGCCCCAGCGACACCGCCCGGTCGGCCCACCGCTGCCCCTCGGCCAGCTCACCGCGACGCGCGTAGACCAGGGCGAGCCGCAACGCCGCCCGCCCGTGCCCCGCGTCGGCCGCCCGCGTCCACCACACAGCCGCCTCGGGCTCGCTCCCCTCCCTCGCGAGCAGCAGTCCGAGGTTGAAGGCGCCGTTGCGCGACCCGGCCTCCGCGGCCGTCCGGTACCACCGCGCCGCCTCGACGACGTCCCCGCGCGCGGCGGCCAGCATCCCGACCCGGACCTGCGCCCGCCGATGCCCCTGGGTCGCCGCCCGCTCGTACCACTCCTCGCACTCGGTCTTCTCGTGCACGATCTCGCCGAGCTCGTGCGCGGGCTGCTGCGGTCGCCGCGCGTCCAGCACGGCCGCCAGCCGGTAGGCCGCCTCCGCGCTCCCGCCGCCGGCCGCGCACCGCAGATGCCGTTCGGCCTCCCGCTCGTCCCCGTCGCGCAGGCGCGCGATGCCGACCTGGAGCGCCGCCTCGGTGTGTCCGGCGGCCGCCGCCCGCTCGTACCAGCGCAGCGCGACGGCGTCCTCGCCCCGCCCCGCGAACAGGATCCCGAGGTTGAACGCGGCGTCGACGCTGCCCGCCTCCGCCGCCTTGGAGAACCAGGGCTCGGCCCCGGCCGTGTCGCCGCCCTGGAGCAACAGGATGGCGAGCGCGTTGGCCGCCTCCCGGTGCCCTGCGTAGGCGGCGCGCCGGTACCACTGCTCGGCCTGCACGGTGCGGCCCTGCTCGGCGCAGAGCAGGGCGAGGTTGTAGGCGCCGTTGTCGTCACCGGCGTCCATCGCGGCCCGGTACCACCGCTCGGCGGTCTGGGTCTGTCCCCGCTCGGCGTGCAGCGCGCCCAGCGCGTTCGCCGCGTTGCCGTCGCCCTCCTGGGCGGCCCGCAGCCACCAGATGGCCGCGTTCTCGGTGTCGCCGGCGTCGCGCAGCAGAAACCCGAGCGCGCAGGCGGCCCGCGCCTCGCCGTCCTTGGCGGACGTCATGTACCAGCGCCCGGCCTCCTTCAGGTCGCCGCGCCGCTCCAGGATCGTCCCGAGGTGCAGGGCGGCCCGCCGGTGTCCGCGCGCGGCGGCCTGGCGGTACCACTGCTCGGCTTCCGCCCGCACGATGACACCGTTGTCATGCCCGCATTCGTCCGCTTCGCCGTCCGCGCGGGAGTCCCCGCACTCCTGGTGGTCGAGGGCCCGGGCCAGCCGGTAGGCGGCCTCCCGGTGCCCCCGCTCGGCGGCGGCCCGCATCCACTGCTCGGCCCCGGGGTCCCCACGGTGTTCCAGCAGGTCGGCGAGGGCGTACGCGCCCAGCGCGTGCCCCTGCTCGGCGGCCTGGCGCAGCCAGTACTCGGCGGCCGGCTCGTCGCCGCACTCGCGGCGGTGGCGGCCCAGGGCGTGCGCGGCGGCGGCGGAGCCGGCGACGGCGGCGACCCGCCACCAGCCGGCGGCCTCGTCGGGGTAACCGCGCTGGTGGAGGAGGACGCCCAGGTTGTTGGCGGCGGCCCGGTCGCCCTCCGCGGTGGCGGCACGCAGATGGGGCTCGGCTCCGTCGAGGTCACCGCGGCGCAGCAACATGGCCCCGAGGACGCTGACGGCCTCGACATCGCCGGCTTGCGCCGCGAGCCGCAGGCTCATCTCCTCGACGGCCTCCCCCGTCTCGACGGCGTCCGCCGTCTCGTCCCGGCTCTCGTCCGGGGTCGCTTCCTCACCGGAAGGCTGCACAAACCGCCCTGTCTCGAACAGAGTTGCCTTGTCCCCCATAACGTCCATCGTCGCACCACCCGCAACCCGGGTATACCTGGTATACCGCGGCCCGTAAGGTCACTTCAGCGTTTTGTCGACATGCCCACAGAGAGACAAGTCAAACACGGATCGCCCAACTCCCCACTGCGGCGCGGCCACCAGTCCCCCCGGCACATGCGTTCGCACACCACGAAGGCCCGGATCCTTTTCAGGATCCGGGCCTTCGTATTCAGTAGCGGGGACAGGATTTGAACCTGCGACCTCTGGGTTATGAGCCCAGCGAGCTACCGAGCTGCTCCACCCCGCGTCGTGTTCTACAACCGTATCACGACGCGGGGCGGGCAAGATCAGCCGCTGCTGGGGCTGGGACTCGGACTGCTACTGGCGCCGCCTCCCGAGCCACCGCTCGGGCTCGCCGAACTCGTCGGGCTCGGACTGCTGCTCGCCTTGGCGCCCTTGTCGGCCTCGGCCTGCGCGTCCTCGGCCCGCTTCAGCGCGGCTTCGAGGTCCTTCTGCGCCTTGGCGTACGCGTCCCAGTCGGGCTTCTTCAGAGCCTCCTGGCCGGCCGTGAAGGCCTTCTGGGCGTCGGCCAACGCCTCGCGGACCGTCGGGTTGGTGGACGTCGGCGGTGGGGTCGTGCCGTCGCCCTCGTCCACCGGCGGTGGGGTCGTGCCCTCCGCGCCGAAGACCTTGTTGAGCGCCTCGTCCAGGGTGTCCTCGAAGGCGGTGTTGCCGCCGTAGGTCACCAACACCTTCTTCAGGAGCGGGTACTTGAGTCCGCCACCGCGCACATAGACGGGCTCCACGTACAGCAGACCGCCGTCGAGTGGCACCGTCAGCAGGTTGCCGTACTCGATGTCGGAGTCGCCGCCCTTCAGAAGCCTGATGGACTCGGCGATGTCCTGTTCGGAGTTGAACTGGCTCTGCACCTGTTTGGGTCCGTCGACGGTCGTGCTGGTCGGCAGTTTCAGCACTCTGATCTTGCCGTAGTCGGGCGTGCCCGCCTCGGAGTCGACCGCCATGAACGCGCTGAGGCTGTCCCGGCCGTTGGGCGTGAACGTCGTCGTCAGCGAGAACGCCTGCGCCTTCTGGTCGGGCATCTTCATGCTCAGGTAGTACGGCGGCACCGCGTCACCCGACTTGTTGGACGGGTCGTCCGGCACCTGCCACACCTCGCTGCCGCTGAGGAACGTCGTCGCGTCCTTCACGTGGTAGCGGGTGAGCAGTTCGCGCTGGACCTTGAACAGGTCCTGCGGGTAGCGGAGATGGGCCATCAGGTCGGCCGAGATGGACGACTTGGACTTCACCGTGCCGGGGAACGCCTTCATCCAGGTCTTCAGGACCGGGTCCTCGGTGTCCCACTGGTAGAGCTTGACCTCGCCGGTGTACGCGTCGACGGTCGCCTTCACCGAGTTGCGGATGTAGTTGACCTGGTTCTGCTGGGCCACCACCGCGCGGTTGTCGTTGGTCGCGGTCAGCGAGTCGGCCGTGGTGTCGCCGAGGGTCGTACGGGAGGCGTACGGGTAGCCGTTCGTCGTGGTGTACGCGTCGACGATCCACTGGATCTTGTGGTTGACCACGGCCGGGTAGGCGTCGCCGTCGATGGTCAGCCACGGGGCGACCGCCTCGACGCGCTCCTTTGGCGTGCGGTTGTACAGGATCCGCGAACCCTCGCCGATGGCCCCGGAGTACAGGATCTGCGGTTCGCCGAACGCCACCGCGTACGCGGCCCGGTTGACCGGGTTGGAGAGGTTGACCCCGCTCTTGCCGGTGTAGCTGGTGGTCTTCTCACCGGCGTCGTCGGAGTAGTCGATCTCCTTCTGGGGACCGCCGACGATCGAGTACGCGGTCGTCTTCTCGCCGTAGTAGATCCGCTGCTGGTACGTGCCCAGGTCGCCCACGGAGGGCAGGTTGGACTCGGTGAAGAGCGGTCGGCCCTCGGCGTCGGCGGTGGTGCCCTTGGCGGCGACCACGCCATAGCCGTGGGTGTAGCGGAAGTGGTTGTTGATCCAGTTCTGCTTGTCGACGCCCGCGAGGTTCAGCTCACGCAGACCGATGACGGTGTCCTGGTCGGCCCCGTTCACGTTGTAGCGGTCCACGTCCAGGTTGGTCGGGAACGCGTAGTACTTCCGAATCTGCTGGAGCTGCTGGTACGTCGGGGAGACGATGTTCGGGTCCAGGACGCGGATGCTCGCCGTGGCGTCGACGTCGTCGCGCAGCGTCGTCTTGTCCTTGGTGGCGCTCGTCCCCGAGTAGTCGGTGACCTGCGCGCCGTCGATGCCGTACGCCTCGCGTGTCGCCTTGAGGTTCTTCTCGACGTACGGGGCTTCCTTGGCCTGCTCGTTCGGCTGGACCTGGAACTTCTGGACGATCGCCGGGTACAGCCCGCCGATGAGGATCGCCGAGAGCACCATCAGGCCGAAGCCGATCACCGGCAGCTGCCAGGTGCGCCGCCACAGGGTGGCGAAGAACAGCAGGGCGCAGATGACGGCGATGCAGAACAGAATCGTCTTGGCCGGCAGATAGGCGTTGGCGTCGACGTACCGCAGGCCCGTCCAGTTGTCCGTCGCCTTGAAGTCGCTGGACTTCACGGCCAGGCCGTAACGGTCCAGCCAGTAGGCGACCGCCTTCAGCGTGACGAAGATGCCCAGCAGCACCGACAGGTGGCCGGTGGCCGCGGCGGTGGCGCGCGCGCCCGGGCTGGTGACGCGCAACCCGCCGTACAGGTAGTGGGTGAGCGCGGCGGCGATCAGCGAGAGGATCGTGGCGGCGAAGCCGAAGCCGAGCAGGAACCGGTACCAGGGCAGGTCGAACGCGAAGAAGGACACGTCGAGGTGGAACTGCGGGTCCTTCTGGTGGAAGGGCACGCCGTTGACCCACATCAGCCAGGTCCGCCACTGACCCGCCGCCGAGGCGCCCGCGATCAGGCCGACGAGGGCGGTGATGCCGAGCAGCAGCCATGTCTTGTACGGCGCGATGCCCATGCGGTAGCGGTCGAGGCTCTGCTGCTCCACCGACATCGCGCTGAGCGGTGGCCGCAGCCGGTGCGCCAGCCAGATGTTGAAGCCGACCGCGAGGGCCATCAGCAGGCCGAAAACGAAGAACAGCCCGATCTTGGTCCACAGTGTGGTCGTGAAGACCGACGAGTAGTTCACCGACCGGTACCAGAGCCAGTCCGTCCAGAATCCCGCGAACATCGTGAACGCCATGCCGAGTACGGCTAGGACGCCCAGCGTCATGAGCAGGGTCCGGACGCGCCGGGACGGGCGGCCCACTCTGATCCGCGGCCCCGTGGGGCCTCCGCCGCGGTCCGGCATCTGGAAAGCCAAGGTGCGCACCTCGAAAGTCGCAGTTGATCCGTCAGGCCCGCGTGTTCGTGGACCTTTCGTGGCCCCCCGTGATCGTGGGCCCACACCTATGCAACTTACTCACCGTTTACTCGGTTCCCGATTCCACCCCTGAACGAGGCAGGATTGTGACCATGTCCAACACTCCCATGGCGGCGAGCCCGCTCACCCGGGCCGTACTCGAGATCGACGAGTACGCCTCCGGCCTCGGCTGGGACCAGCCCGCCCGCCTTTTCGCCCTCGTAGACACCGCTCGGCTGCGAACCCAGGAACCGTCGCTCGCCGCCCAGCTCGGCCTTCAGGACGAGTCCGAGACCACCGGTCTCACCCCGATCGAGCAGGACGAAGTGCCAACGGACAAGCCGCTCGACGAGTTCCTCGCCACGATCGCCTGGCCCGACTCCGTGGTCGGCTGCGCCCTCACCGTGGAGCGTCTGATGCTGCCCCCGTCCGCCGAGGCCCAGGTTCCGCAGGGCCTGAGCGACAAGAAGCTCGCGAAGTGGGTCGCCGAGCACCCCGACCGTCAGGAGGTCCGGATGACGGTCGGCGTGCTGCGTGACGGCACCCGTGACTCGGCCCTCCGGCTGCGCCAGAAGGACGCCCCGACGGAGGTCCTCACCGGCGCGGGCCTGGTGCCGGGCCTCGCCGAGGCGTTGTCGGTGACGTTCGCGGAGTAGGTGACGTTCGCGGAGTAGCCCTTCCGGCTACTTCGTGCACTTCGGCAGGTCCGCGGTGTCGCCGCCGCGGATGTCCTTGAGGGCGTCGAGGGCGTCGTCGATGGTGTTCACCTTGACGAGCCTGAGCCCCGAGGGGGTGTCCGTGGCGGCGGCCGCGCAGTTCTCCGCGGGGGTCAGGAAGTACTGGGCGCCCTGACTGCGCGCGCCGACCGTCTTCATCTCGATGCCGCCGATCGGCCCGACCTTGCCGGCGTCGTCGATGGTCCCGGTGCCGGCGACGAACTTGCCGCCGGTGAGGCTGCCCGGGGTGAGCTTGTCGTAGATGCCGAGCGCGAACATCAGACCGGCGCTCGGCCCGCCGACGTCGGCGAGCTTGATGTCGATGGTGAACGGGAAGGTGTGGTCGGTCCCGGCCGAGATCCCGACGATGGCCCGCTTCTCGCCGCTGTCGTCGGAGGTCGCGGTCGTGATGGTGACGTCCTGGGTCTTGGTCACCGTCTTGTTCGCCTTCTCGGCGGCCGCCTGCTCCTTCGCGGGAACGATGCGGAAGACGACCTTCTCCCCCGGCTTGTGCTTGGTCACCAGCTTCGCGACGTCGCCCGGCTCCTTCACCGCGGTGCCGTCCACGGCCTTGATCACGTCACCGGCGTGCAGCCGGCCCTCCGCCGGGGACCCCTTCACCACCGTCGAGACGATCACCCAGGACGTCACGGGGATGTCCAGCTCCTTCAGGGCGGCGACCTTGGCGCTCTCCTGGGACTGGCTGAACTCCTCGGCGTTCTCCTGGGTGGACTGCTCCTCGGTCTTGCCGTCCGGGTACAGCGTGTCGTGCGGCACGACCTTGTTGTCGTGCGCGAGCCATCCGTAGACGGCCTCGACGAGGTTCATCCGGTAGTCGGCGCTGGTGACCCGCACGGTGGTCATGTTCAGGTGACCGCTGGTCGTATAGGTCTTGCGCCCGGAGATCTGAAGCACCGGCTCGCCGGCGTGATCGCCGAGGGTGTTCACCGTCGGCCCGGGGGACATCTCCGCGTACGGCACGGGGATGAGTACGCCCGCACACAGGAGCGCGATCAGCATCAGGGTGGAGGCGAGCATCGTCGCGGTGCGGCGTGGCATGACTCGACACTACGGGACGCTTCTGTCGGCGCACCGTCAGGGCTGCCACCCGGGTCACGTACGGGAGTGGGGCTTCTCCATGGCCGCCCGGAAGCGGGCGTATCCATCCAGCTCGGGGCCGTCGCTGCGGGCCTTCCGGGTCCGGTTGGCCCAAGTCCCCCACAGACCGGCGCCGATGGCGGCGACAAGCGGAATCAGCAACCAGGCGAGTGCCGCCATGCCGACCTCCCAACCCCTATGAGCCACCACAACTGACTGATCAGCAGATTAACCATCTGCTCCGACAACGCTCACGGCAGGGGTCCGGTTACGCAACCGGAAGAGATTTCAGCAGGCGCCGACCCATTCGTCGGTACCGTCGGAGAACTTCTGGTGCTTCCAGATGGGCACTTCGTGCTTGAGATCGTCGATCAGCTTCCGGCAGGCCTCGAAGGCCTCCCCGCGGTGGGGACACGAGACGGCGACCACCACGGCGAGATCACCGACCGCGAGGTCCCCGACCCGGTGCACCGCGGCCAGCGCCCGCACCGGGTACTCGGCGACGACCTTCTCCGCGACCCGCCGCATCTCCGCCTCCGCGCCGGGATGGCAGGAGTACCCGAGGGCGTCGACGTCGGCGCCCCCGTCGTGGTTGCGCACCGTGCCCACGAACAGTGCGGTCCCGCCCGCCGCGTCGTCCCCTACGGCCTTGAAGACCTCGTCCAGGGAGAGCGCGGTGTCACGGACGGCGATCAGCTTGATGGGATCCTGCGCTGCCCGCTCGCCGGGATGGTCGTCGATGGCTGCCATGCCCCCATCGTGCCGCACCCCGGGAAGCAGGCGAAATAGCGTGATCACCCGGCACACGCGCGTGCCGCTTTGGAGCGACCTCCAAAAAAAGAGCCCGTCCGGGGGTACCCCCTCTGGGGGAACTTGAGGACGAGGCCCTTGCAGGGCCGAACGGGGGGCCTGTGGCACAGCCCCCAGAGACGGGAAGGGACGGGGTCGGGAAGGGAAGCGGCGGGACGGAAAGGGGCGGCGGGGGCGAAAAAACGGCCGCCACCCCGTGGCTCACCGCCGCCGGGCCTTCCGGGCCCGCCGCACCACAGCCGCCGCGCCCAGCAGAGCGACCGTCGCCCCTGCCGCCCCCGCAGCCGTGGCGTCCTTGCGCCCGAGCCGCCGACCGACGACGGTGTGCCGCCCGGCCACCTCCTCCAGCAGCTGCGCCAGGACCTCCTCATTGGTCCACCGCGGCCGCCACCCCGCGTCGTGCAGCCGACTCCCGCTCACCACCCAGGGGTACATCGTGTAGGCCAGGTCGCCGGCCGGCGACGGCGTCAGCCCGATCCGGTGCAGCCGGGCGGCGGCGCCCAGCGCCACCGCCGACGGCAGCTCCATGCGCCGGATCCCGCTGAGCTCCTCGACCTCCTCCTGCTCCAGCCATCCGTCGCAGCCGACGGCCAGCTCGCCGTCCACCTTCTCCAGGACGGCGTACTCCAGGGCGCTCACCAGGTCCTCGACATGGCAGAACTGCCAGGCCGGCCGTGACCCGGCGACGACCAGCAGCCGCGGCGACTCGAAGTACCGCGTCAGCGCGGTGTCCGTGCCGCCGACCAGCACCGCGGGCCGCACCACGGTGACGTTGAGCCCCGGATGCGCCCGGGGCGCGCGCCGGGCCAGCCGTTCGATCTCCAGGAGGTCCCCGACGCCGGTCGCCTCCGCCGTGGCCCGCAGCTCGGCGTCCTCCGAGAGGGGCAGCTCGTTGTCCTCGAGCGCGCCGTAGACCATCGCGGAGGTGCACAGCACCACGCGGTGCACCCCGGCCGCCGCGGCGGCCGTCAGCACGGTCTGCGTACCGCGCACGTTGTAGGCCGTCCGGGCGGCGGCTTCACTCCCCAGGTCGAGGTCGAGCGCGAGGTGGACCACGACGTCCGCGCCGCGCAGCTTGTCGGCGATCGCCGGGTCACGGACGTCGAGGATGTGCCACTGAGCCGCGTCGCACTCACCCCGACGCTCGTCGATGGCGACGACCTGCTTGACCTCCTCCGACGCGGCGAGCCGCTCGGTGAGCAGCGCGCCGATCCCGGTCGCGGCGCCGGTCACGGCGACGACGGGCCCGCGCGCGCCGCCCGGGGTTGAGTGGTTTCGCGCTGCGCGAACCTGCGGATCTGGGGAACTCACCAGGTGTCTCCAGCGGTTGTCTTGGCATACGGGCGCGAGTGAAGCGTACGTACCAGGTGGCATCCATCCTGCCGCAGGCCAGGAGTCGGCGAAGCACCGAGGCCCGATCGAGCCGGGGTGTCTACGCTGGGTGGTGTTGCAGGGCAGTCGCCGCCGGCCGATAACCGGTGGCCTTACCAGCCGAGGAACCCCGTGAGTGACACCCCATTCGGATTCGGCCTTCCGCCGGAGGAGCCGGAAGACGGCGACGAGGGCAAGAAGGACCCGCAGAGCGGCGGTGGTCAGGGACCGGCCAACCCGTTCGGTTTCGGCGGGCTGCCCGGCGCCGGAGGCTTTGGCGCCCCCGGTGCGGACAACCCGCTCGCCGCGATGTTCGGGTCCCTGAACCCCAACGACCTGGGAGCCGCCTTCCAGCAGCTGGGCCAGATGCTCTCCTACGAGGGCGGCCCGGTGAACTGGGACATGGCCAAGCAGATCGCCCGCCAGACGGTCGCCCAGGGCACCGCCGACGGTGTGAAGGACGCCAGCGTCGGCCCGTCCGAGCGCACCGCGGTCCAGGAGGCCGTACGCCTGGCCGACCTGTGGCTGGACGACGCGACCTCCCTGCCGTCCGGCGCGGCCTCCGCGGTGGCGTGGTCCCGCGCGGAGTGGGTCGAGGCGACCCTGCCCGCGTGGAAGGAGCTCGTCGACCCGGTCGCCGAGCGCGTCGGCGCGGCCATGGGCGATGTCCTGCCGGAGGAGATGCAGGCCATGGCCGGCCCGCTGATCGGCATGATGCGCTCCATGGGCGGCGCGATGTTCGGCTCGCAGATCGGCCAGGCCGTGGGCGTGCTCGCGGGCGAGGTCGTCGGCTCGACCGACATCGGCCTGCCCCTCGGCCCGGCCGGGCGTGCCGCGCTGCTGCCGGTCAACATCGAGGCGTTCGGCAAGGACCTGGGCGTGACGAAGGACGAGGTGCGGCTCTACCTCGCGCTGCGCGAGGCCGCCCACCAGCGCCTCTTCGCGCATGTGCCGTGGCTGCGCTCGCACCTGTTCGGGGCGGTCGAGGGCTACGCGCGCGGGATCAAGGTCGACACGGCCAAGCTGGAGGACGTGGTCGGCCAGTTCGACCCGCAGAACCCGGAGCAGCTGCAGGACGCGCTCCAGCAGGGCATGTTCCAGCCGGAGGACACCCCGGCGCAGAAGGCCGCCCTGGCCCGTCTGGAGACCGCCCTGGCGCTCGTGGAGGGCTGGGTGGACGCGGTGGTGCACGCGGCCGCGAAACCGCGTCTGTCGTCCGCGGACGCCCTGCGCGAGACGCTGCGCCGCCGGCGTGCCTCGGGCGGTCCCGCGGAGCAGACGTTCGCGACGCTGATCGGCCTGGAGCTGCGTCCGCGCCGCCTGCGTGACGCCTCCCGCCTGTGGGCGTCCCTCACGGACGCGCGCGGGGTCGACGGCCGGGACGCCCTGTGGGCCCACCCGGACATGCTGCCCACGGCGTCCGACCTGGACGACCCGGACGGCTTCGTACACCGCGAGCAGCTGGACTTCTCCGAGCTGGACAAGATGCTCGGCGAGGCGGCGAGCGGCGGCTCCGGCGACAAGCCGAACCTGAAGAAGGACGCCGACGGGACCGACCCGAAGGACGACGACACCGAGTGAGCCTGTACGACGACGCGGTCCTCGTCCTGAAGGGGTACGAGGGCCAGGAAGAGCTGCGCCAGGCCTACCTGGACCATCTCGGGGCGCACCCGGACGGCCTATGGAAGGCCTGCCGGGACGGGCACATCACGGCGAGCGCGCTGGTGATCGACCCGGAGCGGGGCCGGGTGCTGCTGACCCTGCACAAGAAGATGCGGATGTGGCTCCAGATGGGGGGCCACTGCGAGCCGGTCGACGAGACCCTGCGGTCCGCCGCACTGCGCGAGGCGACCGAGGAGTCCGGCATCGGGGGGCTGACGCTGCTCTCCGGCGGCCCGGTGCGCCTGGACAAGCATCACACGCCGTGCGCGTGGCACTACGACGTCCAGTACGCGGCGCTCGCTCCGGCCGGGGCCGTGGAGGCCATCAGCGACGAGTCCCTCGACCTGCGCTGGTTCCCCTATGACGAGGTCGGGGGCGTGGCCGACGAGTCGGTCGTACGGCTGCTGGAAGCGACTCGCGCGCGGCTGTGAGCCGACGGGTGAGTGTGCGGGCGGCGGTGAGCCGGAACGGGTAAGGGGCGACCTCAAGGGTGGCCGCCCCTTACGTCTGCTTTCCGGACGGTCAGCTCCAGGCGTTGCCCTGGTTCTGTTGCCGTACGCCCTGCTGTCCCATGCCGTACTGGGCGGCCAGACCGGAGCCGATCTGGGCGTTCTGCGGCGGCAGCAGCTCGCTGGGCTGGACGAGCGCGTAGCCGGTGCCCATGAAGCTGAGCTCCCAGCCCTCACCGGTGTTGCCGCGTCGGCGCCACACTCCGGAGGAGTGCGTCTGGGCCTGCATCTGCACCCGCAGCCCGGTGGACCAGGCGACGATGGCGTCGGCGTCGCAGTTGACGTACTTGTCCGGCGTGACCTGCATCATCAGCGGCGCGCCCGAGGTCATCAGGGCGACCTTGCCGCGGCCGGTGATGTTGAGCTGGTACTTCCCGGAGCCGGAGATCCCGTAGAGGCTGTCGACGGCGATGACCTCGTGGTGCAGCGAGGAGTCCATGGCCAGGACGTAGCTGCTGTCCACGGTCAGGCCGTCCTGCTCCACGTCCATGACGTGGACGTGCTGGGCGAGGTTGGCGAGGTACACCGTGCCCTGCCCGTGGCAGCGCATCAGGTCCAGACCCTCGCCCGTGTGCGCACGCGCGCGTCCCTGCTGGTTGTTCTGGTACTCGGCGTCGAACTCCATCAGGCCCTGGTAGGCGACCATCGTGCCCTTGCGGGCGAGGATGTCGTCGTGGCCTTCGAGGCTGACCCGGAGCATCTGCTTGTTCTGAAGACTCCAGCGCTCCTGGGTCTGCGAGTCGTTGTGCGCGAAAAGTGAGCTCTGCATGGCGTTTCTGGCTCCCCCTCAGCCCCGGACCCGGAGGCGGTCGGTGCTGTCCTCACTGGGCTGGACGACGACGATGCCCTGGCCGGAGAAGGCCATCTGGTAGGCCTCGCCGCTGCCCCGGCCGATGAGCGACTGCGCCTTGAAGCTGCGCTTGCCCTTCACCTTGAGGTTCGGCGACCAGGCGACGAGCGCGTCGGGGTCGACGTACGTCTCGTCCTCGCCACCGCCGCAGTCGACGACGATCGGCTTGCCCCGGGAGGTCAGCGCGACCCAGCCCTGCCCGGAGATCTTGGTGTTCCACAGGCCCTGACCGGCGAACTTCGCGAGGCCCTTGACGCGCTCGACACCCCAGGTGAGGTGCGCGTCGAAGGCGAGCAGGTTGGTGGCGTTGACGGAGATTCCGTCACCGTTGAGGTTGATCACGACGACGTTGGCGCCGTAGTCGGCGAGGTAGAGCAGGCCGTCGCCCGAGCACTTCATCAGGGGCGCGCCCTCGCCGGTCATCCAGTCGCGCGCGATCTGGCGCACGGCCGGCGGGTTGGGCTCGTACTGCACGAAGCCCTCGTAGGCGACCATCGAGCCCACGCGCGCGAGAAGGTCGTTCCCGGTCTGGAGGGCGACCTTCAGCATGTGGTTGCCGTGGTTCTCCATACGGGCGGTGACGGGTGCGGGGGCGTAGCCCGCGAGTGGCTGGTTCATGACGGGCTCCCTCAGACCTCGTACGGCTGGACGACGATGAAGTTGCCGGGAGCGGCCCGGAACTGGAGGTTCACGCTCTCGCCGGTGTCGCCGGGGTAGGCGTTGCGGCGCATCCGGACCTGGCTGGAGACGACCACCTGGGCGGCGGACGACCAGGCGACGACGGCGTTGCAGTCGGCGAACGTGGTGGGGGTGACCGGCAGGACGACGGGCGTCCCGTGCGTCTTGACGACGATCGTGCCGGTGCCCGTGAACTGCATGGTGAACAGGGCGCCGCCGGGGATGCCGTGCCCCTCGATACGGCGGACCTCGTACTGGAGGCTCTCGTCGAAGGCGAGGACGTTCTCCGCGGAGACGCAGATGCCGTCGCCCTGGAGTTCGATGGGGTGCAGCATCGTGGAGTTCTCGGCGAGGAACACCTGTCCCTGGCCGGTGCAGCGCATCAGCTGCATCTCCTGACCGGTGGCGTTGCCGACGATCCGGCCGGCGAACCCGGCGCCCTTGTAGCTGAAGTCGACCTTGCCCTGGTAGAGGACCATGCTGCCCTGTCGGGCGAGCACGGGCTGGCCGCCCATCCCGAGGTCGACGCGGACCAGCTTCCTGTTCTGCTGGGTCCAGCGCTGTCCGGTGGGCGTCTCCTTGAACTGCTGGAGCGCCGCGGCCACTCCGGCACCGCCCTGGGGCGCGCCCTGCAGTGCGCCGTACGCCTGCTGGCCCGGGACCTGCCCGAACGCGGGCTGCTGGCCGTAGCCGGGCGGTTGCGGCGGCTGACCGTAGCCGGGCGGGGCCTGCGGGGCATGGGGCGCCTGGGGCTGCTGGCCGTAGCCGGGGGGCATGGGCGCGGTCGGCGCGGGACCCTGACCGTACGGCTGCTGCTGGGGCGGCTGACCGTAGGGCGCCGGGGCCGGGGAGGGTGGCGGCACCTGGCCGCCGCCGGGCGGGGTCAGGGGCGCGATGATGGTCGGCGCGGCGTGCACCGAGGACACGGGCGCCGGCGCGGGCGGGGGCGCGAAGCCCTGCACGGCGGGCTGCGGGTGCACCGGAGCGGGCGCCGGAGCCGGGGCGGGCGCGGACGGTGCGCCGAACGCGGGCGGGGCGAAGCCGGGAGCGGCGGCACCGGCCTGCGGCTGCTGCGGCTGCTGCGGCGCGGCGGGCGCCTCCTCCTCCGCGACCTCGCCGCCGAAGTTCTTCAGCAGCGCGTCCAGACCGCCGTCGAAGCCCTGTCCGACGGCCGCGAACCGCCAGACGTCCTTCAGGTAGAAGTCGCCCAGCATCACGGCTCGCTCGCTGGAGAACTCGGAGCCGCTGAACGCGTAGCGGGCCACTTCCTCGCCACCGGCGACGATGCGGAGATAGCCGGGGTTGATCTGCGACATCTGCCCGGCGCCGTCGAGGGTCGCCGTGAAGGACAGCTTCTGGATCTGCGGCGGAATCCGGTCGAGGGTGATACGGAAGGACTCCGTGTCGCCCGCCTGGGCGCCCAGGAGCTGGATGGACTCCTCGGGGGACTTCGGCTGGTTGAAGAAGATGAAGTAACGGTCGTCCGAGAGCCGCTCGTCGGCGTCGAGGCCGAAACAGCTGATGTCGAAGGTCAGGCCGGGGGCGGTGATCTGCACGCCTACGTACAGATCGGTGCCCGCGGTGAGGTCACTGATCTTGGCCTTGTGGCCGCGCTGGAATTCCCTGGGCATGCGTAACGACCGTCCCCCATCCCGATTGTGAATGCGTCGCGTCAGGCTAACGGCAAAGTCGGACAACGCACGATGTCGGTACAGACCCGGTACACAACCGGCGTCACGCGACGGGAGACGGGTTCAGCGCGTACGCCGCAGGTCACTCCTCGCCCGCGACGGGCAGGTGGGGCAGCCGTTCGGCCGCGACGACGCCCTCAAGGTAGCCACGGGCGCGCTCGGTGCGCGGGTACGCCTCCAGCAGCCGCCAGAAGTCGGGGCCGTGACCGGGCACGAGCAGATGCGCGAGCTCGTGGGCGAGGACGTAGTCGATGACGTACTCGGGCATGCCCTTCAGCCGGTGCGACAGACGGATGCTGCCCTCGGCCGGTGTGCACGAGCCCCAGCGGGTGTTCTGGTTGGTCACCCAGCGGACCGAGGCGGGCCGGGCCCGGCCGCCAAAGCACTGGGCCGACAGCCGCTCGGCGCGCTCGGCCAACTCCGCGTCGCCCGGGACGCGCCGGCTCTCCTGGGCGGCGAGCTTGTCGAGCATGACGCTCACCCAGCGTTGCTCCTCGGCCTCGGACATCCGGGCAGGGATGAGCACGATGGTGCGATCGCCCTCGCGGTACGCGGAGACCGTCCGACGTCGACGGGCGCTCCTGCGGACCTCGATCGCGCTCGCCCGTGAGCCGCTGGGCGGCTGGCTCGTCGTGCTGCGCGGTGGTGTTCCGGCGCGGTGCAGTGGGTCGGCGGACACGCCCCGACGTTACCCGCTGCACACGGGGGAAGTCCCGCCTCCGGGACGGTTCGGTTCCGATCCGCCCTGCCGCATTTGCCTCGTACGATGGATTTGTACGATGAACGCCCCTGCCTGTGGACAACTTTCGGCACGCTCGGGCGGGTCCGGGCATGCTGGCACTCGTCGGCGGAGCGGGGACACCCCCACGCCCCCGCTCCGCCGATGTGACGGGGAGTTTCCAGGCATACGGGGGCCTTTGATGCATCCGATGGTGAAGCCCGCGCTGCGGCGCGGCTGGCGTGACCTCAACACCGTGCAGTTCGGGATGACACCGGCGCACGCGCTGACGCTCGGCCCGGTGGACACGGCGACGGGCAGTTTTCTCGACCTGCTGGACGGCACCCGCGGACTGGCGCTGCTGCGGGAGGAGGGCCGCCGAATGGACCTGCCGGACGGTCATGTCGACCGGCTGGTGGAGCGGCTGGCGCGGGCCGGGCTGCTCGACGACGCACGCGGCGGCGGGCCGGAAGCCGCCGATCTGCGGGAGCGCAAAGAGGTCCTGGACCGGCTGCGGCCCGACCTCGCCGCGCTGTCCCTCCTCACCTCGGAACCGGGCGACGCGATCGAGCAGCTGACCGTCCGACGCCGGCTGCGGGTCCAGGTGCGGGGCGCGGGCCGGGTCGGGGCGGTGCTGGCGGCGCTGCTCTCGGGCGCGGGGGTCGGCGAGGTGGACGTGCGGGACGGCGGCCGGGTCGAGCCGGGGGACATCGCACCGGGCGGTCTGCTCGCCGAGGCGGTCGGCGAGCGCCGGGACGAGTCGGCCCGCCGCGCCGTACGCCGGGCCGCCCCGGGCCGCGCACCCCGCAGGAGCCCTCGGTCACCGGCCGGGACGGAGGCCCCGGGCTTCTCCCTGGTGATCATCGCCCCGCGGGACGACGTGTGCGTGCACGCGCCCGCCCCCTCGGCGGCGGAGCCTCTGATCGCCTCGGGCACGCCGCATCTCTACGCCGGGGTCGTGGAGGGGACGGGCATCGTCGGTCCGCTCGTGCTGCCGGGTGAAACGGGCTGCGCGGGCTGTCTGCATCAGGAGCGCACCGACCGGGACCCGGCCTGGCCGCGGCTGGTCGCCCAGTGGCACTCCGGGAGACGGCGCGCGGCACGCGCCTGCGACCTCACGCTGGCCACGACCGTCGCCGGGCTGGCGGCCGCCCACGCGCTCACCTTCCTCGACGGCCGGACCCCGTCGAGCGCCGGCGCCCGCTGGGAGGTCTCCACCCCCGCCCTCCAGTGGCACTCCCGACCGGTACGACCCCATTCCGCGTGCCCGTGCGGGGCCGCGGAGAAAGGTAAGCAGGAACACATCTCCGAGGAGCGGGTAACGCACGCGACAATGGCAAGGCAGCATTCGAAGGAGTTTCGCCGTACGACAGACGCGGCGCGGCTGGCCGGTACTTGGAGGGCGCATGTCTGATCTTCCCCGGAAGGCGGTCACCCGGACCGCCAAACTCGCCGCGCTCCCGCTCGGCTTCGCCGGGCGGGCGACCTGGGGTCTGGGTAAGCGGATCGTGGGCGAGTCCGCGGAGATCGTCAGCCGCGAGCTACAGCAGCGCACCGCCGAGCAGCTCTTCAAGGTGCTGGGCGAGTTGAAGGGGGGCGCGATGAAGTTCGGACAGGCCATGTCCGTCTTCGAGTCCGCCCTGCCCGAGGAGGTCGCCGGCCCCTACCGCGCGGCCCTCACCAAGCTGCAGGACGCGGCGCCGCCGATGCCCACCCGCACGATGCACGCGGTGCTCGCGGAGCGGCTCGGCGAGGACTGGCCCGAGCTGTTCCTGGAGTTCGACGACAAACCGGCCGCGGCGGCCTCGATCGGTCAGGTGCACCGAGCGGTGTGGCACGACGGCCGGGAGGTCGCGGTCAAGGTCCAATATCCCGGGGCCGGTGAGGCCCTGCTGTCCGACCTGAACCAACTCAGCCGCTTCGCCCGCCTGTTGGGCCCCCTCATCCCGGGCATGGACGTCAAGCCGCTGATCACCGAACTCCGGGACCGGGTCTCCGAGGAGCTCGACTACGCCCTGGAGGCCCAGGCCCAGCAGGCCCACGCGGAGGAGTTCGCCGACGATCCCGACGTGGTGATCCCGGCGGTGGTCCACCAGTGCGACCAGGTCCTGGTCACCGAGTGGATCGACGGCGTGCCCCTGTCCGAGGTGATCACCGACGGCACCCAGGAGCAACGCGACCGGGCAGGCCAGTTGCTGTCGCTGTTCCTCTTCTCCGGCCCGGCCCGCACCGGCCTGCTCCACGCCGACCCGCACCCCGGCAACTTCCGTCTGCTGCCCGGCGGACCGGACGGTGAGGACGACTGGCGCCTGGGCGTACTGGACTTCGGCACGGTGGACCGGCTCCCGGGCGGTTTGCCGGACCCGATCGGCGAGTCCCTGCGCATGACCCTCGACGGCGACGCAGAGGCGGTCTACGAACTCCTGCGCACGGAGGGCTTCGTCAAGGACTCCATCGAGCTGGATCCCGACGCGGTCCTCGACTACCTCCTGCCGATCATCGAACCGGCCCAGGTGGAGGAGTTCACGTTCAGCCGCGGCTGGATGCGCAGCCAGGCGGCCCGGATCGCCGACCCCCGCTCCCCCGCCCATCAGCTGGGCAAGCAGCTCAACCTGCCGCCGGCCTATCTGCTGATACACCGGGTGACGCTCAGCACGATCGGCGTGCTGTGCCAGCTCGGCGCGACGGTGCGGCTGCGTGAGGAACTGGAGAAGTGGCTGCCCGGTTTCCTCGCGGCGGACGTCCTGGAGGACTTCGAGGCGAAGGAGTCGATAGCGGAGGCGTGAGCCACTGGACCTCCTCCCCGGCCTGTGACGCGAATCACCACCACTCCGAGTCCAGTCGTCCTTCGATCGCCCGGAGGTTCTCGCGGGCGCAGGCCTCGCAGAAGTAGCGCCGGACGCCGTTCTCCACCGAACAGGTCCAGGCGACGGGCGGGGGCTCCTCGGCCCGGGCGCCGCAGCGGGCGCACACGAGGGGGCGGGGTTCCGTCGGGGAACCGCCCGGGTCACCGTCTCCGCGAGGACTCGTCATCTTCGGGACGGTAACGCCGCGTCGGTGGATCGCCCGCACAACGCACCGCGGGGGCCGGTCCGTTCGGACGGACCGGCCCCCGCGGGGAAGAGCTTCGCCTCCCCCGTTCGGGAGGCCACCGCTTCAGGTGTGCGTGGTTACTGCATCACGGCGATGGCGAGCGCCCGCCGAGCGCGCAGCGAAGCGCGCTCGGCCCGGCGCTGCATCCGGCGAGCGGTCGCCAGGCGCAGTGCCCGGCGTTCCCGCTCGGCCTCGTGCAGCCGGTCGTGCATATGCGCACGAGCCAGGGCTTCTGGGATGAGTTGCATCTCGCGTGTCCTGTTCTGACGCGAGTCGTACGCGCCGGTGGTGGTGAGGTCTTCGGTCGCGGAGCCTTCGGGCTCGCTGGGGAACGGCTTCATCGGGGCCTGCTTCTTGGGGTCTTGCGTGAGGGGGCGGTCGATCGTTCCTGCGGTGTTCATACCGAAACCGGGTTCTTGCGCGGGCGGCCACGCGGCCGCTTCCGGGCGACGACGACGCCCTGGACGAACAGCTCGCCACCCCAGACGCCCCAGGGCTCGCGCCGCTCCTTGGCGCCGGCGAGGCAGGCCTCCATCAGCGGGCAGGTGCGGCAGAGGGACTTGGCGTACTCGACGTCGGCCGGCGACTCGGCGAAGAAGACCTCCGGGTCGTAGGAACGGCAGGGGACGGGTACGCCGAGGTTCTCGATGGCGTCGTCGAGCGCGGTGAGCGCCGTGAGCGGGGTCAAGGTGGAGTCCTCCGTGAGGCCGGGCGGGGGGATCGTTTCGGAAGGCGGTACTGACGGGGCGTGCGCTTCGAGTTGCACGGATCGTCTTCCTCGTCTGTCGGTCCGGTCCTGTAGGACCGGGTGTCGGCTGGGTACCGGGTTCTTTTCTTGTCCCGAGGCCCCTTCACTCCGCTGTCCCCGTTGTTCGGGGCAAACAGAAGGGCCGCGGATCCCGGGTGGGTTCCGCGGCCCTGAAGGCGCCGGCCTGATCGACGATCAGGCTGGATCACTCCAGGGTTCTGGCCCACGGAAGGCCCACATCAGGTGGTGCTGCGTCGTCTGCTTCCGGTCTCCGGCACCGGCTGCCGTAAAGGCATAGGCGTGCGCCTGTGCCCCTACTGCTTCCAGTGCCTCGGTCGGTCGCTCATTGCGCTCTCGGCTGGGAAGACCCACGAGGACAACGGAGGAGGACGCCGACCGGTCGGCACGAATGCCGGACAGACCGGTGCCCAGGATCGAGGCGTCGAGGATGCACGTGGAGACGACCGAGGGATCGGTCAGTTTGGCGACAGAGCCGCTGTTGATGATGATCACTGGAATCGCCTCCTCTCGGCGTCTCGGGGGACCGGGGTGAATCCGGTCCGGCGGGTATGCAAGTACAGCACGGAATCAGGGCCTTCGAGAAGGCCGCCGTTCCCGTGTCTAAGAACCTATGGGGATTGCCGGGGCATGCGCAAACTATTTTTCCGACGAGTTCGGATCAGTTGCCCGGCCATCCGCCCTCAGTCCCCCTCCTCGTCCCCTCCGACGTCTTGGCCTGCGCAGATGGCCAGGACATCGGCTCCGTAGCGGTTGAGCTTGCGTACGCCGACCCCCGGGATCCGCGCGAGCTCGCCCTCCTCCTCGGGGACGGTCTCGGCGATCGCCATCAGGGTCTTGTCGGTGAAGACACAGAACGCCGGCTGTCCCGCCTGCGACGCCTGGACCGCTCGCCAGTCGCGCAGCCGTTCGTACAGCCCCTCGTCCATGTCGGACGGGCACTCCTCGCAGCGCATCAGTTTCATCTCGCCGGCGTCGGTCAGGGTGCGCCCGCAGACCCGGCAGCGGGCCGGGCTCCGCTGGGTCCGGCGCCGCTCGACGGGGGCGCCCGCCACCGCGGCACCGGTGAAGCCGCGCTCGATGCCTCCGCTGCCTCCGCCGCTGCCTCCGCGGCCGGCGGCTGCGCCCGAACCGGGACGCAGACCGTCGAGGAAGCGGCTGGGGCGGCGGCTCGGACGGCCGCCGGGTGAGCGGGAGAGCGCCCAGGAAACGTACAGGCGCTCGCGGGCCCGGGTGACTCCGACGTAGAGGAGGCGCCGCTCCTCCTCGATCTGCTCGTCGGTCTTGGCGTAGGTGATCGGCATCATGCCCTCGGCGACGCCGACCAGGAAGACGACGTCCCACTCCAGGCCCTTGGCCGAGTGCAGGGACGCCAGGGTGACGCCCTGGACGGTCGGGGCGTGCTGGGCGCTCGCCCGTTCGTCGAGCTCGGCGACCAGGTCGGCGAGGGTGGCGCCGGACTGCGCGGCGGCGAAGTCCTGCGCGAGGTGGACCAGCGCCGCCAGCGACTCCCAGCGTTCTCTGACGGCTCCGGAGCCGGCCGGGGGCTGCGGCGTCCAGCCCTCGCCCGAGAGGACGGCACGCACCTGGGAGGGCAGGTCGACGGTGTCCTCGAGGAGGGTGTCGTTGCCGCCGAAGCGGGCCGCGCCACGCAGGGCGACACCCGCCTTGCGGACCTCGGGACGGTCGAAGAAGCGCTCCGCGCCGCGCAGCTGGTACGGGATGCCGCGGTCGGCGAGGGCCTGCTCGTACGTCTCCGACTGGGCGTTGGTGCGGACCAGGACGGCGATCTCCGAGGCCGGGACACCGGCGTCGAGGAGCTCGCGGATCCGGCGGGCCGCGCCCTCGGCCTCGGCGGGCTCGTCGGGGTACTCGGCGTAGCCGGGCTCGGGGCCCGGGCCGCGTTGGGAGACGAGCTCCAGGCGGTGGTCCGCGGCGCGTCCCCGGGCCTGGGAGAGCAGACCGTTGGCGAGGTGGACGACCTGGGGGGTGGAGCGGTAGTCGCGGACCAGCTTGACGACGGTGGCGCCGGGGTGGCGGGTGCGGAAGTCGAGGAGGTGGTCGGGGGTGGCTCCGGTGAAGGAGTAGATCGTCTGGCTGGCGTCCCCGACCACGCACAGGTTGTCCCGCTCGCCGAGCCACAGCTCGAGCAGCCGCTGCTGGAGCGGGCTGACGTCCTGGTACTCGTCGACCACGAAGTGCTGGTACTGGGCGCGGACCTGTTCGGCGATGTCGTGCCGGTCCTGGAGGACGGCGACGGTCAGCAGCAGGACGTCCTCGAAGTCGATGACACCGCGCTGCCGCTTGAGGTCCTCGTAGGCCGCGTAGAGCTGGGCGATCTCGGCGGGGTCGCGGGGGATCGCGCGGCCCGCCTTCGCGGCGGCCAGGGCGTAGTCGGAGGGGACGGTCTGGGTGACCTTGGACCACTCGATCTCCGCGGTGGCGTCCCGCAGCTCGCCCCGGTCGAGACGGATGCGGCACGCGGCCGCCGCGTCGACGACGAGCTGGATCTTGCGGTCGACGAGCCGGGGCAGGGAGCCACCGATCGCTTTCGGCCAGAAGTACTGGAGCTGACGCAGGGCCGCGGAGTGGAAGGTACGGGCCTGGACGCCCTGGGCACCGAGCTGGCGCAGCCGGCCCCGCATCTCCCCGGCGGCACGGTTGGTGAAGGTGACGGCCAGCACACTGGACGGGTGCACGATGCCGGCGCGCACCCCGTAGGCGATGCGGTGGGTGATCGCCCGGGTCTTGCCCGTGCCCGCTCCTGCCAGCACGCACACCGGACCGTGCAGGGCGGTGGCCACCTCGCGCTGCTCGGGGTCGAGCCCTTCGAGCACCGCGTCGGCCGAGTCCGGTACCCGCGGGAAGAGGGGGGAGTGCGTTGCTGCTGTCACATGGCCATGCTGCCAGGTCGGCGGAGACGGACGAGCCGGTTGTCCACAGGTGGGCCCTCGCAGTCGTATTAATGCGGCGAGTGTCACGCTCGGAGGTCTGTGCCTCGCGGGCATGGCACCCGGCGGAATTGATGGCCGCGGGAATGGTGGCCCTTTCACGTATGTTCTCCCACTGCGACCACCTGCCCCCGACCCGCCTAAGGAGCACAAGAGACATGCTGGGCACTGTGACGATGTACAGCACCACGTGGTGCGGCTACTGCCAGCGGCTGAAGAAGCAGCTCGACCGCGAGGGCATCGGATACACCGAGATCAACATCGAGCAGGACCCGCAGTCCGCGGCGTTCGTGGAGAAGGCCAATGGCGGAAACCAGACGGTCCCGACCGTGCTGTTCCCGGACGGCTCCACGCTGACGAACCCGTCGCTGGCGCAGGTGAAGCAGAAGATCGGCGCGTAACCGCGCTCGGCGCCCCGGCCGTACGCGAGAAGGGCGGCCCCCCGATGGATCGGGGGGCCGCCCTTCTCGCGTCGTGGGTCAGACGAAGCTGCGGGTCGGCAGCGGCTTGCCGTACCAGAGCTCGATCAGACGGGCCGCGATGGAGATGCCGTAGGGGGGCAGCACCTCGCCGGACTCGAAGGAGGCGCCGAGTTCGTCGCGGGAGAACCAGCGGGCCTCGTGGATCTCGTCGCCGTCGACGTCGATGTCGGTGGACGTGGCACGGGCCATGAAGCCCAGCATGAGGCTGGACGGGAAGGGCCAGGGCTGGCTGGCGATGTAGTCGACCTGGCCGACGGTGACACCGACCTCCTCGAAGACCTCGCGGCGCACGGACTGCTCGATGGACTCCCCGGGCTCGACGAAGCCGGCGAGGGTCGAGAAGCGGCCCTCGGGCCAGTGGACCTGGCGACCGAGGAGGATGCGGTCCTCCTCGTCCGTGACGGCCATGATCACCGCGGGGTCGGTGCGCGGGTAGTGCTCGGCGCCGCAGGCGGGGCAGCGGCGGATGTGGCCGGCCGCGGCGATCACCGTGCGCTCGCCGCAGCGGGAGCAGAAGCGGTGCAGGCGCTGCCAGTTCTCCAGGGCCACCGCGTGGACCATCAGTCCCGTCTCGCGCGGCGACAGCAGCAGGCCCGCCTCGCGCAGACCGGCCGGGCGCGCGGACTGGTCGATACGGCCGGGCAGCGCGTCCTTCTGGAGGGCGAAGTAGCTGACACCGTCCTCGTCGGTCCCCAGGAAGTAGCGGTGCGCCTCGGTGAGGGGCGCCTCGAACGACGGGGTCATGACGAGCTCGGTGTGGCCTTCGGACGTCTCGTCGATGAGCACCTGGCCGCCGGAGACGACGAAACAACGCGTCGTGGGGTGGCTCCACGCCGCGGCGAGCCAGGCCTCGTCGAGCCGGTGGTGGGCAGCCCGGTCGACACCGCTCGGCGCGGTGAGCGAGATGGGTCGATCGGCGTTCTGGTCGGTCCAGGTGGTCACGGGTACTTCCAACTCCCCCGGTGGAACGGTTTGTTTCGGCGGGCGGTTCAGCGGGACGTACGGCAGACGACGACCGGTCTGGGTGCGGTGTCGCGGGGCGGAGCGGTCTTTCCAGTGTGCCCCGCGCGCGTGCCCCCTCCGGACCGTGCGGGCGCGTCAGGGCTCATGGCGCCAGCTCTCGGCCAGGTCGCCCCAGAGGTACGCGGTGGTCTCGACGCCCTTGAGGAGGAGGTCCAGCTCGACCTTCTCGTTCGGCGCGTGCCAGCCGTCCGAGGGGACGGAGATGCCCAGGAAGAGCACGGGGGCGCCGAGGACCTCCTGGAGGTCGGCGGCCGGTCCCGAGCCGCCCTCCCGGGTGAAGCGGACGGGCCCTTCGAAGGCGCGGCCCATGGCGCGGACGACGGACTGGAGGGCCGGGTGGTCCAACGGGGTCAGACACGGGCGCGTGGCCGGGCTGAACGTGATCTCGTGCCCGATCCCGGCGGGCAGTTGCGCGTCGACCCAGTCACGGACGGCCTTCTCCACCTGGTCGGGGTCCTGTCCGGCGACCAGCCGGAACGACAGCTTCACAAAGGCCGAGGACGGGATGATCGTCTTGCTGCCCGGGCCCTGGTAGCCGCCGCCGATGCCGTTGACCTCGGCCGTGGGGCGGGCCCAGACGCGCTCCAGGGTGGTGTGTCCGGCCTCGCCGTGGGTGGCGTGCGACCTGGCGGTGCGCAGCCACTGGTCCTCGTCGAACGGCAGCTCGGCGAAGAGCTCGCGCTCGCGGTCGGTGAGCTCGACGATGCCGTCGTAGAAGCCGGGCACGGCCACGCGCGCGTGCTCGTCGTGCAGGGCCGCGACAAGACGGGCGGCCGCGGTGGCCGGGTTGGGCACGGCACCGCCGAAGGAGCCCGAGTGGATGTCCTGGTCGGGGCCGAACAGCCGGATCTCGCACTCGGCGAGGCCGCGCATGCCGGTGCACACCGTGGGGGTGTCCTCGGACCACATCCCGGTGTCGGAGACGATCACGGCGTCCGCGGCGAGCCGTTCCGCCTGCTCCTCGACCAGCGCGCGGAAGTTCGGGGAGCTGGACTCCTCCTCGCCCTCGATCAGCAGCTTGAGGCCGACGGCCGGGGCCCGGCGGCCGGTGGCGGCGAGATGGGCGCGGACACCGAGGGTGTGGAAGAAGACCTGGCCCTTGTCGTCGGCCGCTCCCCGCGCGTACAGGCGGTTCCCGCGGACGACGGGCTCGAAGGGGTCGCTGTCCCAGCCGTCCTCACGGGCGGCGGGCTGCACGTCGTGATGGCCGTAGACCAGGACGGTGGGAGCCTGTGGATCACCGGAGGGCCACTCCGCGTAGACGGCCGGCGCGCCCGGCGTCTGCCAGACCTCGACGGTCGGGAAGCCGGTCTCCTTGAGCTTGGCCGCGAGCCAGTCCGCGCTGCGCCGTACGTCGGGTGCGTGGTCGGGCTGTGCCGACACCGACGGGATGCGCAGCCATTCGGCGAGGTCGTCGAGGAAGGCGGCGCGGTGCTGCTCGATGTACGTGCGGACGGCGCTGACGGCACTGTCAACGGTATGGCTCATGGTCACGAGCCTATCGGCCCGCAGCGACATCCTCGCCGGGCCCTTGCGCAGGGTTTACTTGCGCGGCCGGTCCGCCGGCGTCGTCCCCGGCACCGTCCTCCCCGGTCAACAGGCGCTCCAGCGCGGCACGATCGGGCAGACCCTCCGGTCGTACGACGTCGCCGCTGCGGACGTAGAGGAACGCCGCTGTGACGGATTCCACGGGCACACCCTGCTGCTCGGCCCACGCGAGCCGGTAGAGGGCGAGCTGGAGGGGGTCGGCGGTGTGGGCCCGGTGGGTCTTCCAGTCGACGATGTCGTAGGTGGCCGTGTCTCCGTCGCCCTCCTTGTAGACCGCGTCGATACGGCCCCGTACGACGCGGCCGGCGAGGGCGAGCTGGAAGGGGGCCTCGACGCGGTACGGCGTGCGGTGGGCGTACTCGGTGCTCTCGAAGGCTTCCTTGAGCGCTTCCAGGTCGCGCTCGTCGGCGATCTCGGCGTCGTCGCCGGGCAGCTCGTGCGGTTCCAGCAGGGGGAGCGTCAGCTCCTCGAAGCGGGCCTCCACCCAGGCGTGGAACCTGGTGCCCCGGCGCGCGGCCGGTTGCGGGGGGCGTGGCATGGGGCGCGCGAGTTCCTGCGCGAGGCCGTCCGGGTCGGCGGCCAGCCGCAGCACCTGCGAGGCGGTCAGGGTCGTGGGCAGGGCTACCTCCGTGACGCTCCGGCGGGCGCGCAGCAGCTCGCCGGCGAGCGCGTCGAGGTCACGGTCCCAGGAGGCGACGGCGCGGGACTCCTCGGGGGTGAGGGAGGGCCTGCGCGGGCGGGTCGCGGGAAGCTCGGGGGCCGTGGCCTGGTGGGGCACGGCGAGGCGGGCGCCCTCGAAGGGCGCGTCCCCGAACGGGTCGGACTCGCCGTAGGACGGCTCGTCGTGCTCGGGGCCGCCGTACCCCGGATCGCCGTACTCGGCGTCGTCGTACCGAGGCTCGTCGTACCGAGGGTCGTCGTACTCGGGCTCGTAGGCGAGCTCGTCCTCGTCCGGCGGCACGGGCCAGTCCGGGTCGTCGTAGGTGTCCGGGTCGTGAGTGGCGCCGGGGTGGCCGTCCTGCTGCGAGGCGAGGTCCTCCAGGTGGGCGAGGACGGTCTCGGCGGCGGCGCGGCGGCGGGCGAGGGAGTCGTCGTCCAGCGGGAGCGGCCAGACCTGGTCGGCCGTCGCCCGGTGCAGGACGGGGTTCTCCTCGTCCTCCGCCGGCTCGTCCGCCCAGACCTCGATCTCACCGTGCCCGGCGGCGCAGTGTCGGTACAGCGCCTGGAGGAAGTCGGACGGGCCGCGGGGCCTCTTCTGGGTGGGGCCCCACCAGTGGCCGGAGCCGAGGAGCAAGGAGCGGGGGCGGGTGAAGGCGACGTAGCCGAGACGGAGTTCCTCGGTGTGCTGGTGGTCCTTCATGGCCTCGTGGAAGGCCTTCATGCCCCGCGCGTCCCAGGAGGCGAGGTGGGGGAGGGTGTCGGCGTCGCCGCGCAGCTCGTGCGGCAGCACCTTGGCCTGGGCGGTCCACTTCTCGCGGCCCTGACCACTGGGGAAGGTTCCGGTGACCAGGCCGGGGACGACGACGACGTCCCACTCCAGGCCCTTGGACTTGTGCGCGGTGAGCACCTTGACGGTGTTCTCGCCGCCCGGGAGGGCGTTGTCGAGGCCCTTCTCGTACTGGGCGGCGGTGCGCAGGAAGCCGAGGAAGGCCAGCAGGCTCGCCTGGCTCTCGCTCGCGGCGAAGGAGGCGGCGATGTCGAGGAAGTTGGACAGGGTCTCGCGGCGACGGGCGGCCAGGGCCTGCGGGGACGCGGACAGTTCGACCTCCAGGCCGGTGACGGCGAGGACGCGGTGCAGCACGTCCATCAGGGGGTCGGCCAGGGAACGGCGCAGGTCGCGCAGTTCGGTGGCGAGTCGCGCGAACCGCACGCGCGCGTCCGGCGAGAAGGGCAGCCCGTCGTCGTGGCCGGACCTGCCACCGCCGTCGCCGTACAGGGGCGTCTCCAGGAAGGTGTCGAGGGCGTCCGCGAGCGATATCACCTCGGACGGGTCCACCCCCTCGACGGCCTCGGCGAGACGGCGGTTCGGGTCGTCGTCGCCGTCCCCGCGCGCGTGGGTGACGAGCAGCCGTGCCCTTCGGCCCAGGAGCGCGAGGTCGCGGGGGCCGATGCGCCAGCGCGGGCCGGTGAGCAGGCGGACCAGGGAGGCGTTGGCCCCGGGGTCCTGGAGGACCTCGCAGACGGCGACCAGGTCGGCGACCTCGGGCAGGTGCAGGAGACCGGAGAGGCCCACCACCTCGACGGGGACGTCCCGGGCGACCAGCGCGCCCTGGATCTCCGCGAAGTCGGTGGCCGTGCGGCACAGGACGGCGATCTCACCGGGTGCCGTGCCGGTGCGCACGAGGTGGGCGACGGAGTCGGCGATCCAGTCCATCTCCTCGGCGTGCGTGTCCAGCAGGGCGCAGCGCACCACTCCGTCGCGTTCCGCGCCGGGGGCCGGGCGCAGGGCCTCCACGCCCGCGTGCATGGCGCGCAGCGGCTCGGCGAGGCCGTTGGCGAGGTCCAGGAGACGGCCGCCGCTGCGGCGGTTCTCGCTGAGCGACTGGCGTCGCGCCCTGCTTCCGTCGGTGTGCGCGAAGTGCTCGGGGAAGTCGTCGAGGTTCGCCACGGAGGCGCCCCGCCAGCCGTAGATGGCCTGGCAGGGGTCGCCGACGGCGGTCACGGGGTGCCCGGTGCCGCCGCCGAACAGGCCGGCCAGGAGGATGCGCTGGGCCACCGACGTGTCCTGGTACTCGTCGAGGAGGACCACGCGGAACTCCTCGCGCAGGATCGGGCCCACTTCGGGAACCTGGGCGAGCCGGGCCGCCAGGGCGATCTGGTCGCCGAAGTCGAGCAGGTCGCGCTCGCGTTTGGCGGTCCGGTAGCGCAGCACCAGGTCGGCCAGTTCGCGCCGGGCGGCGGCCGTCTCGGGCACCTTGCGCAGGTCGGCGTTGGTGAGCCTGGCGCCTTCCAGGCCGCTCAGCAGCCCGGCGTCCCACGCGCGCAGGTCCTCGGGCCGGACGAGGTGTTCGGCGAGTTCGGCGTCGAGCGCGAGAAGGTCGCTGATCAGGTCGGCGAAGGAGCGGGTGAGGGACGGGTAGGGGCCGGGGGCCTCGCGCAGCACGCGCGCGGCGAGCTGGTAGCGGGTGGCGTCGGCGAGCAGGCGGGACGTCGGCTCCAGGCCGATGCGCAGACCGTGGTCGGTCAGCAGGCGGCCCGCGAAGGAGTGGTAGGTGGAGATCACCGGCTCGCCCGGCGGGTTGTCCGGGTCGATGACGTCGGGGTCGGTGACGCCCGCCTTGACCAGCGCCTTACGGACGCGCTCGGCGAGTTCTCCGGCGGCCTTGTTGGTGAAGGTCAGGCCGAGGACCTGGTCGGGGGCGACCTGGCCGGTGCCGACCAGCCACAGCACGCGCGCGGCCATCACGGTCGTCTTTCCCGACCCGGCTCCGGCCACGATCACCTGCGGGGCGGGCGGCGCGGTGATGCAGGCCGTCTGCTCCGGGGTGAAGGGGATCCCGAGGAGCTCCTTGAGCTGCTCGGGATCGCTGATACGGGCGGGCATGGGGAGAGGCTAGCGGCGGGCACTGACAGTCGATGACAAATCGCCCGGCGGGACCGAGAGAAGCCCAGGTCAGCAGGTGTGGTGCGGTCCGTCACACGGGTCGTTCACTCGACCACGTGCCGTCCCTCGGGCCGGGCGCTGCACGAGGCGCGGAAGGCGCAGTGGGTGCACTGCTGGCCGGCGGTCGGGGTGAAGCGCTCGTCGAGGACCTTGCCGGCCGCCGTGGCGAGCAGGTCGCCGACCCACTCCCCCGCCGCGCCCTCGAGGGCGTCCTGCGCCTGCACCTTGGGCAGGCTCTCGCCGCCGTCCCGCTTGGCGGCGCTCTGACGCAGCTGGACGAGTTCGGCGCCGCCCGGTGGGGGCCGTACGCCGTCGAAGGCCTCGTCGACGGCGCCCTCGCGGACGGCCAGCTGGTACACGGCGAGCTGGGGGTGGCGCTCCACCTCGCGGGCGGTCGGCGCCTGTTTGCCGGTCTTGAAGTCGACGACGTAGGCACGGCCTTCGGCGTCGGCCTCGACGCGGTCCATCTGGCCGCGGATGCGCACCTCGTACTCGCCCGCTTCGAGGGTGACGTCGAAGTCGTGCTCGCTGGCGACCGGGGTGCGGCCCGTGCGGTCCATCACATGCCACTTCAAGAAGCGTTCGAGCGCCACGCGCGCGTGTGCCTTCTCCTGCGCGGACTTCCACGGCGCGTCGAAGGCGAGGGCGTTCCACACGGAGTCGAGGCGCTCCATGAGGACGTCGAGATCGGCCGGGGTGTGCCCGGAGGCGACCTCGTCGGCGAGGACGTGCACCACGTTGCCGAACCCCTGGGCGACGGTGGCGGGGGCGTCGGCCTTCACCTCGCGGCCCAGGAACCACTGGAGGGCGCAGGTGTTGGCGAGCTGGTCGAGGGCGCTGCCGGAGAGCACGACGGGCTGGTCGCGGTCGCGCAGCGGCACCTTGCTCTCGGTCGGCTCGAACATGCCCCACCAGCGGTACGGGTGGGCGGACGGCACCAGGGGCCTGCCGTCCTCGTCGGCGAGCGCGGCCAGCCGGGCCAGCCGGCGGGCCGCGGCCTCCCGGAGGGTGGCGGAGGCGCGCGGGTCGACCGTCGTGGCGCGTAGTTCGGCGACCAGCGCGGCGACCGCCAGGGGGCGGCGCGGGCGGCCGGTGACGTCCTTGGGCTCGACGCCGAGTTCGGTGAGGAAGCGGGAAGGCTGGTCGCCGTCGTCGGCGGGCGCCTTCACGGCGGTGACGACGAGCCGCTCGCGCGCGCGTGTGGCGGCGACGTAGAACAGGCGGCGCTCCTCGGCGAGCAGCGCGCCCGGGTTGAGCGGCTCGGCGAGTCCGTCGCGGCCGATGCGGTCGGCCTCCAGGAGGGAGCCACGGCGGCGCAGGTCCGGCCACAGGCCTTCCTGGACGCCGGCCACGACGACCAGGCTCCACTCCAGGCCCTTGGCGCGGTGGGCGGTCATCAGGCGTACGGCGTCGGGGCGCGCGGCGCGCCGGGTGAGGGTGTCGGCGGCGATGTCCTCGGCCTCGATCTCGGCCAGGAAGTTCAGGGCGCCCCGGCCGCCGGTGCGCTCCTCCGCGCGGGCGGCGGTGGCGAAGAGCGCGCACACGGCGTCCAGGTCCCGGTCGGCGTTGCGGCCTGCCGCGCCGCCGCGCCGGGCGGACCGCTCCAGACGCGCGGGCCAGGGCGTGCCGTCCCACAGTTCCCACAGCGCCTCCTCGGCCGTGCCGCCCCGCGCGAGGCCCTCCCGGGCCGTCGCCAGCAGCGCGCCGAGGCGCTGGGCGCCGCGCGCGTACGTCGGGTCGTGGGCGACCAGCCGCACCGGCTCCGCGAGGGCGCGTGTCAGCAGCACGTCGGAGGGTGGCGGCAGCGCGTTGCCCGCGGCGCGCTCCTCCTCGCGCAGGGCCCGGCCGAGGCGGCGCAGATCGGCGGCGTCCATGCCGGCCAGCGGGGAGGCGAGGAGGGTGAGGGCGGTCTCGGTGTCGAGCCAGCAGGCGTCCGCGCCGGTCTCGGGGTCCTCGTCCCCCGCCGGTGCCGCCGCGGAGGCCTCCGCCGTCGCCACCGCCCGCAGGGCCGTCAGCAGGGGCGCCACGGCGGGTTCGTGGCGCAGGGGGAGATCGTCGCCGTCGATGTCGAGGGGGACGCCGGCGGCGGTGAGGGCGCGGCGGACCGTCGGGATCGTGCGGGAGCCGGCGCGCACCAGTACGGCCATCTCGCGCCAGGGGACGCCGTCCTCCAGGTGCGCGCGGCGCAGGATGTCGGCGACGTTGTCCAGCTCGGTGCCGGGGGTCGGGTACGTGTAGACCTCGACGCGGCCGCCGTCGCGTGCCGCAGCCAGCTCGCGGTGGGCGCGGACCTTCTCGGCCGGGAGGCGGGTCAGGGGCATCCGCTGGGTGAGCCGTCGGGTGGCGGCCAGGAGGGCGGCGCCGGAGCGGCGGGAGGTGCGCAGGACCTCGACGGGGGCCGGACGGCCGTCGGGGCGGGGGAAGTCCTCGGGGAAGTCCAGGATGCCGTTCACATCGGCGCCCCGGAAGGTGTAGATCGACTGGTCGGGGTCACCGAAGGCGACCAGGCTGCGGCCGCCGCCGGCGAGGGCGTGCAGCAGCCGTACCTGGGCCGGGTCGGTGTCCTGGTACTCGTCGACGAACACGGCGTCGTACCGCGCGGCGAGCCGTTCGGCCACCTCGGGGCGGTGGGCGAGGAGGACCGCGCGGTGGACGAGTTCCGCGTAGTCGATCACGCCGTGCAGATCGAGCACGTCGAGGTATTCGGCGAGGAAGGCGGCGGCGGCGCGCCAGTCGGGGCGGCCGATGCGGTGCGCGAAGGCGTCCAGGGCGGCGGGGTCGAGGCCCAGTTCGCGGCTGCGCGCGAGCACCGCGCGGACCTCGTCGGCGAAGCCGCGCGTGGTGAGGCAGGCGCGCAGTTCGTCCGGCCAGCGCACATGCGCGAGGCCGAGCCGTTGCAGGTCGAGCTGGCCGGCGAGCAGTTCGCGGACGGCCACGTCCTGCTCGGGTCCCGAGAGCAGCCGCAGGGGCTCCACGAAGAGGTCGGCGTCCTGGTGGGCGCGGATCAGGGCGTAGCAGTACGAGTGGAAGGTGGTGGCCTGGGGCGCGCGGGCGGCTCCCATGCGGTGCGCCATCCGGTCCCGCAGCTCCACGGCCGCCTTGCGGCTGAACGTGAGCACCAGGATGCGCTCGGGGTCGTCCCCGCGGGCGATCCGGGCCGCCACGGACTCGACGAGGGTGGTGGTTTTGCCGGTGCCCGGACCTGCGAGGACGAGCAGTGGACCGGCACCGTGGTCAACCACGGAGCGCTGTGCGGCGTCCAGACGGGGGGGACCCACGCGGGCAGGCGGAGTACGCACCAGTCGGTAAGCGCCACGGTCCCCCTGTCGCCCCTGGGGGTGCGACAGGCGCCGGGTGGAGAAAGAGGAGCTCACGTGGTTCGCCGGTCCTGGTGGGTGTACTGGTTGACGGAGCACCGCGCGGGGAGGGCGGTGATCACGGGATGAGGGGGACGCGTGCAGCCGACGCTACGCCGACGAGCGGTCCGGAAGGACTGCTTCCGGTTCTTCTCTCAAGGCCCTCGCAGCCCTCACGCCCCTCCCGTCCCGCCCGCCGCGCACGTCTCTCGCCCCTCGAACGTACGCCATGCCGCGGACGTGCCCCCTTTGCGCCGTTTCCCCCGTACGAGCCACAAGATCCCCTCGGCGCCGTCCGATGGCGGAAGCTGTCAGGTGTGACCTTCCGCGCGCCCGCCGCCGTCCCACCGAGCCCGCTTCATGTCGAGGCGCGGCAGGTGACCCTGGGCGGCCCTGCTCGCCTGTTTCAGCGGCGTGCCCTCGGCGCGGTAGTGGTCCAGCGCCCGCAACTCGTGGCCCGGGAGCAGCATCCCGTCCGCGCGGACCACGCGCCACCACGGGACGGCGCCGCCGTAGAGGGCCATCACCCGGCCCACCTGTCTCGGCCCGCCCTCCTCCAGCCACTCCGCGACGTCCCCGTACGTCATGACCCGCCCGGGCGGGATCAGCTCCGCGACCTCGAGGACCCGCTCGGCGTACTCCGGCAGCGCGTCCGTGTACTCCGGGCGGGCGTCGTCCGGAAGGCTCTGCTCGCTCATCCGGCCCATCCTGCCCCACGGCACCGACAATGGGACGGGCCGGCGACCCTGGGCGACCCTCGCCCCCGGGCGGCGCTTCAGGCAGACTGTGCGCCCCCGCATTTGCACCCTGATGCCCCCGTGTGTCAGTGGGGCATGCCACCATCGTGCGGGCGGTGACACCGGTGATACGAGATCAAGAAGAGACGATGAAGCAGCAGGGCGTGCATCCTGAGGGCGCGGAAGGCACCTCTGACGCCGAGCCGCGCCCGGACATCACCGAAGAGGCACGGGAAGAGGTGCACATCGACGAGGTCGAGGGCGACGAACCGCTCCTCCCCGCGCGCGTGCACCGCCCTTCCGACCTGATGCGGCTGCTGGTGGGCGTGCTCGCCGTGGTCCTTCTCCTGGGCATCGCCGCCTTCGCGCACGGGACGACCTCCGGCCTCGAACAGGACATCAACAAGGGCACCGGACAGGCTCCCGATCTCCTCATCAAGATCGCGGGGCTGGCGTCCAGCATCGCGATCCTGCTGGTGCCGGTCGCGTTCGCCATCGAGCGGCTGATCAAGCGCGACGGGCTGCGCATCGCCGACGGCGTCCTCGCCGCGGTCCTCGCCCACGGTGTGACCCTCGCCACCGACCTGTGGGTCGCCAAGGCCGCCCCGAGCTCGATCCAGGAGGCGCTCACCCAGCCCTCCCCCGGTGACATCCACGCCCTCACCGACCCCGTGCACGGCTACCTCGCGCCCGTCATCGCCTATATGACGGCCGTCGGCATGTCCCGTCGGCCGCGCTGGCGCTCGGTGCTGTGGATCGTGCTGCTCCTCGACGCCTTCTCGATGCTCGTCACCGGCTACACGACACCGTTCTCGATCATCCTCACGGTGCTGATCGGCTGGACGGTGGCCTACGGGACGCTGTACGCCGTCGGCTCCCCGAACGTGCGCCCCACCGGGCGGACGCTGATGGCGGGCCTGCGGCACGTCGGCTTCCGCCCGGTGAGCGCGGCCCGCGAGGAGAGCCCGGACGCGGCGGAGAACGACCGGGGCAGACGCTACTTCGTCACCCTGGAGGACGGTCCACCGCTCGACGTCACGGTCGTCGACCGGGAACAGCAGGCCCAGGGGTTCTTCTACCGCGCGTGGCGCAATCTGACCCTGCGCGGCTTCGCCACCCGCAGCAGCCTCCAGTCGCTGCGCCAGGCGCTCGAGCAGGAGGCGCTGCTCGCCTACGCGGCCATCGCGGCCGGCGCCAACGCGCCGAAGCTGATCGCGACCTCCGAGCTCGGTCCCGACGCGGTCATGCTCGTCTACGAGCACACCGGCGGCCGCACCCTCGACTCGCTGGCGGACGACGAGATCACCGACGACCTGCTGCGCAACACCTGGCACCAGGTGCAGGCACTCCAGTCGCGGCGCATCGCGCACCGCCGCCTCGCGGGCGACGCGATTGTGGTGGATCGTTCCGGCACGGTGATCCTCACCGATCTGCGCGGCGGTGAGATCGCGGCCGGCGACCTGCTGCTGCGCATGGACGTCGCCCAGCTGGTGACGACCCTCGGCCTGCTGGTGGGCGCCGAACGAGCGGTGGCCTCCGCGGTGGGCGTGCTCGGACCGGACGCGGTCGCGGACTGTCTGCCGATGCTCCAGCCCATCGCACTGACCCGCTCCACGCGCGCGACGCTGCGCCGACTGGCACGCGAGCGGGCGCAGCGCGAGCGCGAGGCGGTCCTGGAGGCCTCGCAGCAGGCCAAGCAGGCCCGCCTGGAGGCGGCAGGGCACGACACCTCACCCGTCGTCCTCGAGAAGCCGGACAAGAAGGCCGTACGCGCGGAGGCACGGGCCGAGAAGCGGGCCATCGACGACGCGCTCGAAGAGGCCCGCGAGGAGGATCTGCTGACGCAGATCCGGCACCAGGTGCTGCTGATCCGGCCCCAGGCGCCGGTCGAGCCGGCCCGGCTGGAGCGGGTGCGGCCGCGCACCCTGATGAGTTTCATCGCCGGTGCCATCGGCGCCTACTTCCTGCTGACGCAGCTCACCCACATCGAGTTCGGTCCGCTCATGGCCAACGCCGAGTGGGGCTGGGTGGCCGCGGCCGTGCTGTTCTCCGCGGTGAGCTACGTCGCCGCGGCGATGGCCCTGCTGGGGTTCGTGCCGGAGCGGGTGCCGTTCCCGCGGACCGTGGCCGCGCAGGTCGCCGGGTCGTTCGTGAAGATCGTGGCCCCGGCCGCGGTCGGCGGGGTCGCCCTCAACACCCGCTTCCTCCAGCGCGCGGGGGTGCGGCCCGGCCTCGCGGTGGCCAGCGTCGGCGCCTCGCAGCTGTTCGGCCTCGGCTGCCACATCCTGATGCTGCTGTCGTTCGGCTATCTGACCGGTACCGAGAAGACGCCGTCGCTGTCGCCGTCCCGCACCGTCATCGCGGGTCTGCTCACGGTGGCGGTGCTCGTGCTCGTGGTCACCTCGGTGCCGTTCCTGCGCAAGTTCGTCGTCACGCGGGTGCGGTCCCTGTTCGCCGGGGTCGTGCCGCGCATGCTGGACGTGCTCCAGCGGCCGCAGAAGCTGGTCACCGGCATCGGCGGCATGCTCCTGCTCACCGCCTGCTTCGTGATGTGCCTGGACGCGTCGATCCGCGCGTTCGGCGACGAGTCGACCTCGCTCAGCATCGCCAGCGTCGCCGTCGTCTTCCTCGCCGGCAACGCGCTCGGCTCCGCCGCCCCGACACCGGGCGGAGTCGGCGCCGTCGAGGCGACCCTGACGGTCGGTCTGATCGCCGTGGGCCTGCCCAAGGAGGTCGCCGCTCCCGCGGTGCTGCTCTTCCGCCTGCTGACGCTGTGGCTGCCGGTGTTGCCGGGCTGGCTGGCCTTCAACCACCTCACCCGCAAGGGCGCCCTGTAGGAGGGCGCCGGCGCCCGTACCTCGTACGGCCCGCGCCCCGCGCGCGTGCCCGGGCACCACCGCAGGATGGGATCATGCCGAACCCCTCCCGCCTGCGCGCCGTCGCCGTGACCGCCACCGCCCTGCTGCTGTCCTCCATGGTGGCGGGCTGCGGCGACGATGCGCAGGACGAGGATCTGACGGCGCAGAAACTGAGCTGGAAGGACTGCCCGGCCCCCTCCCAGGCGGAGGGCGGCGGCAGCGCCCCGTCTCCGCTGCCGGACGGCGACCAGTGGCAGTGCGCCACCATGAAGGCGCCCCGCGACTGGGACGACCCCAAGGGCGACACGATCGACATCGCGCTGATCCGGGCCCGGACGAGCGGCGACGAGAGCCGCAGGATCGGCTCCCTGATCTTCAACTTCGGCGGCCCCGGCGGCTCGGGCGTCTCCACCCTGCCCGCCTTCAGTGCGGAGTACGCGGCCTTGCGCACCCGCTACGACCTGGTCAGCTTCGACCCGCGCGGGGTCGGCCGCAGCGCCGGGGTGCACTGCGAGAACGACCAGCAGCTCGACGCGTACTTCCAGCAGGACGGCACACCCGACGACGCCGCCGAGCGCACCGCGCTGCTGGACAACACCAAGGACTTCAACGCGGCCTGCGAGAAGAACTCCGCGAAGATGCTGCCGAACGTGCGGACCACGGACGCGGCCCGCGACATGGACCTGATGCGCCAGATCCTCGGCGACGACCGGCTGTACTACTTCGGCATCTCCTACGGCACCGAACTGGGCGGCGTGTACGCCCACCTGTTCCCCAAGAACGTGGGGCGCGCCGTCTTCGACGCGGTCGTCGACCCGACGCAGACGTCCGAACAGGGCTCGCTCGGGCAGGCCGAGGGCTTCCAGCTCGCCCTCGACAACTTCGCCGACGACTGCACGTCCAAGACGGAGGACTGCCCCGTCGGGGACACCGCGCAGGACGTGAAGGACAGGATCGCGGGGCTCCTCAAGAACCTCGACGGCAAGCCGATCCCGGGCATCTTCCCGCGCGAACTGACCCAGAGCGCCGCGACCAACGGCATCGCGCAGGCGCTGTACTCGAAGGACTTCTGGGAGTACCTCACCGAGGGCCTGGAGCAGGCCTACGCCGGGGACGGCAAGATCCTGATGCTGCTGTCCGACCTGATGAACGGCCGCAACGAGAACGGCGAGTACAGCAACATCACGGCCGCCAACATCTCCATCAACTGCGCCGACGACAAGCCGCGCTACTCCACCGCCCAGGTGCAGCAGAGGCTGCCGGAGTTCCGGGCCGCCTCCAGCGTGTTCGGGGACTTCCTGGCCTGGGGCATGGTCAGTTGCACCGACTGGCCCGTCGCCGGCGCGGCCGACCATCCCGACGTGAGCGCGCCCGGGTCGGCGCCGATCCTCGTCGTGGGCAACACCGGCGACCCGGCGACCCCGTACGAGGGGGCCCGGAAGATGGTGGAGGCGCTGGGCCCCGGGGTCGGGGTCGAGCTGACGTACAAAGGGCAGGGGCACGGTGCGTACGGCAGCAAGAACAAGTGCGTACAGACGGCGGTGAACGGCTACCTGCTGAACGGCAAGGTGCCGGCCGCGGGGACCGTCTGCTCCTGACGCCCTCACAGATTCCCGGGAAACCCGCAGGTCAAAAGGTTATCCACAGGCCCGGACGGGTGGGCCGTGCGCCGCCTAATATGGCCTGACAGCCGTGCGCCGCCGAGTGCGGACGGCCTGCGAGGGGGGAAGTGCACATGGCGCGATTCGTACGGTGGACGGCGCTGGGGGCCGTCGCCGCACTGCTGGTGACGGGTTGTAGCAGCGGCGCGTCGGACGGGGACGGGGACGACAAGGGCGGTACGTCCGACGCACGGCCCACCGCCGCCTCCGGAGCGACCGCCGCGACGGCCGCGCTGCCCGCTTCGCTGACCGGGCAGAAGCTCGACTGGGGACGCTGCAAGGCCACCGCGGACTCCGCCGCGCCGGGCAGCGACTGGCAGTGCGCGACGCTGAAGGTGCCGCTGGACTGGTCGAAGCCAGACGGCAACACGATCGGCCTCGCCCTGGTGCGCACCGAGTCCCGCGCCCAGGGGAGCAAGCGGACCGGCTCGCTGCTGTTCAACTTCGGCGGCCCCGGCGGCTCGGGAGTGTCGACGCTCCCCTCCTACGGCTCCGCCTTCTCCTCGCTCCGCGAGCGCTACGACCTCGTGAGCTGGGACCCGCGCGGGGTCGGCGCCAGCGAGGGCGTCCGTTGCCGCGCCGACAAGGACATCCAGACCGCCGAGTCCCTCGACTCCACCCCGGACACCCCCGCCGAGGAACAGGCGTACTTCACGGACGCCACCGCATTCGGCAAGGGCTGCGAGAAGGCCGCCGGCAAGCTGCTGGCGCATGTGTCGACGACCGACACCGCCCGCGACATGGATCTGATGCGCCAAGTCCTCGGCGATTCGAAGATGCACTACTTCGGCATCTCCTACGGCACCGAACTGGGCGGTGTGTACGCCCACCTGTTCCCGAAGAACGTGGGGCGGCTGATCCTCGACGCGGTCGTCGACCCGAGCGCCGACTCGGTGGGCCACGCGCAGAACCAGGCACGCGGCTTCCAGCGGGCCCTCGACGACTACCTCGAGTCGACGGGCCAGGACCCCGCGAAGGGCAGCGCGAAGATCGCGGCCCTGCTGGACCGGATCGACACCGACCCGCTGCCCACGTCGGACGGGCGGAAGCTGACGCAGACGCTCGCGGTCACCGGGATCGTCCTGCCCCTGTACAGCAAGCAGGGCTGGCCGAGCCTGACCAGCGCCCTGGAGTCGGCGGAGGACGGGGACGGCTCCGAACTGCTGACGCTCGCCGACGGCTACAACGAGCGGGACACCTCGGGGCACTACGGCACGACGACCCACTCGCAGCGGGTCATATCGTGCCTGGACGACAAGCAGCGGCCGACCGCCGAGGAGACGAAGAAGCTGCTGCCGGAGTTCGAGAAGATCTCGCCCGTGTTCGGGGACTTCCTGGGCTGGGACACGGCCGGCTGGTGCCACGACTGGCCGGTGGCCGGGCAGTACGACACCCCGGAGGTGAGCGCGGCGGGTGCGGCGCCCATCCTGCTGGTCGGCAACACCGGGGACCCGGCGACGCCGTACGAGGGCGCCCGGAAGATGGCGGACGAGCTCGGCAAGGGCGTCGGTGTGCTGCTCACCTGGAAGGGCGAGGGGCACGGTGCGTACGGCAGCGGGAGCGACTGCGTCGACTCGGCGGTGGACGCGTACCTGTTGAAGGGGACGGTGCCGAAGGACGGCAAGGTCTGCTCATGACGACGGCGGGGGCTTCGCGCACTCGTGGTACGCGAAGCCCCCGCCGATCGGACCGGTTCTCCCGGTGCGCCGGGGGAACGGCCGGGTCAGTAGATCGGCTTGCTCGGCTCGATCTGGTTGACCCAGCCGATCACGCCGCCGCCGACGTGCACGGCGTCCGAGAAGCCCGCGGACTTCAGGACCGCGAGGACTTCCGCACTGCGGACACCCGTCTTGCAGTGCAGGACGATCTTCTTGTCCTGCGGCAGGCCCTCCAGGGCGGTGCCCAGCAGGAACTCGTTCTTCGGGATCAGCTTGGCGCCCGGGATGGAGACGATCTCGTACTCGTTCTGCTCGCGGACATCGATGATCTCGATGCTCTCGCCGTCGTCGATCCACTCCTTGAGCTGCTTGGGAGTGATCGTCGAGCCGGCCGCCGCCGCCTGGGCCTCCTCGGAGACGACGCCGCAGAAGGCCTCGTAGTCGATGAGCTCGGTGACGGTCGGGTTCTCGCCGCAGATCGCGCAGTCGGGGTCCTTGCGGACCTTGACCTGGCGGTACTGCATCTCCAGGGCGTCGTAGATCATCAGGCGGCCGACCAGCGGCTCGCCGATGCCCGCGAGGAGCTTGATCGCCTCGTTGACCTGGATGGAGCCGATCGACGCGCACAGCACGCCGAGCACGCCGCCCTCGGCGCAGGAGGGAACCATGCCCGGCGGCGGGGGCTCCGGGTACAGGCAGCGGTAGCAGGGACCGTGCTCGGACCAGAAGACGGACGCCTGGCCGTCGAAGCGGTAGATCGAGCCCCACACGTACGGCTTGTTCAGCAGCACGCACGCGTCGTTGACCAGGTAGCGGGTCGCGAAGTTGTCCGTGCCGTCGACGATCAGGTCGTACTGGCTGAAGATGTCCATCACGTTGTCGGCCTCGAGCCGCTCTTCGTGCAGGACCACATTCACGTACGGGTTGATGCCGAGGACGGAGTCACGGGCGGACTCGGCCTTGGAGCGGCCGATGTCGGCCTGGCTGTGGATGATCTGCCGCTGGAGGTTCGACTCGTCGACCTCGTCGAACTCCACGATGCCGAGCGTGCCCACCCCCGCCGCGGCCAGGTACATCAGCGCCGGCGAGCCCAGGCCGCCGGCGCCCACACAGAGCACCTTGGCGTTCTTCAGCCGCTTCTGCCCGTCCATCCCGACATCGGGGATGATCAGGTGGCGGGAGTACCTGCGGACCTCGTCTACGGTGAGCTCAGAGGCTGGCTCGACCAGGGGTGGCAGCGACACGGGGACTCCGTTGGTCGGTCGATCACTACAGTTGTTCTCCCCGTAACACTGCCATGGCCTTCTTCATTCCGAGACACCCGTTCCGATCCGCGAGACGAGTTCGTCCCAGTAGCCGGGCAGGGTCTCCCAGGGGTCGGCGAGGCCGCCGCGGTCGGCGCCGTCGGTGAACCAGATCGTCGCGGCGCCCTGCCAGCGCGCGATGCGCAGCGCCTCGTCGAGGTGGCCGCGCGGCACGCCGTGCACGAGGTGGCAGAACCGCTCGGGCGGGTGCTCCGCGGTCCACTCGGCCACCTGCGACCAGCGGTAGTCGCTCCAGGAGCCCGAGAAGGTGACCACCTGGTCGGCGTGCTCGGCGTAGCCGGGGTACGGGTGGGCGCCGTGGCCGAGGACGATATGGGGCGCGTCGCCGAGGGCGCGGAGCGTCCCGACCGTGCGGCGCAGCTCGGGGAGGGCGGTGCGCCCGGCCGGGCACCGGTCCAGGAGGAAGCCGTCGACCTGGTACCAGTCCAGGTGGCGCTGTGCGTCGGAGATCACCTCGGCGAAGGGACGGGCGCCGTAACGGATGTCCAGGTGTCCGAGGACACGGACGCCGGCGTTGCGCAGTCGGCCCGCGGCTTCCAGACAGCGCGGGTCGGGGCGGTCGCCGGGGCCGTCGGCGACGTCGAGGACGACCCAGTGCAGGGGTCTGCCGGGACGTGCGAGCTCGCGCCACTCGGTCGGCGCGAGAAGGGGGTGCGCGATGCCGGGGACGCCGAAGCCGGTGCGGACGTCGGTGGTGCCGGCACTCGCCGTGCCCGCCGGAGTTCCGGTCAGATACGACATGCGGCCTCCATCCAGATGTCGGCGAGGGACTCCTCGAGGTTGATGCGGGGCCGCCAGCCGAGCCGGTCCCGGGCGGTGCGCACATCGGCCTGCTGCCAGCTGCCGCAGCCGTCCGGATACGGGTACGCGACGGGCCCCGCGTGGTCCGACTCGGGCCGGGGGTGGCCGATGGCGGCCCTGAGGTGGCCGCCGGACGGCCCGTCGAGTTCGTGCAGTGCGCCGCCGTACCCGGCCACCCGCGCGAGGATCGCGGCGGCGTCGCGCAGGCGGACGGCGCGGCCCGAGCCGATGTTGATGACGCCCTGCGCGGCGGAGAGCGAGGCCGCGTGCACGGCGCGGGCGACGTCCCGGACGTCGATGAAGTCGCGTTGCACGCCGAGGCCGCCGAGCTTGAGCTCGCCGTCGCCGGACTGCATGGCGCGGCGCATGGCCTCGGCGAGCCGGCCCAGCGGAGAGCCGGCGGGCGTGCCCGGACCGGCGGGCGAGAAGACCCGGAGCACGACGGCGTCCAGACCGGAGCCGAGGACGAGTTCGGTGGCGGCGAGCTTGCTGACGCCGTACGGGCCGCCGGGGCGGGGCACGGCGTCCTCGGCCGTCGAGGAGCCGGGCTGGCTCGGGCCGTACTCGGCGCCGCAGCCGATCTGCACCAGACGTGCGCCGCAGCCGCTGCGGCGCAGCGCCTCACAGACGGTGGCGACGGCGACCGTGTTGTGCCGGGTGAGTTCGCGGGCGCCGCCCCGGGTGGTGCCCGCGCAGTTGACGACGACCTGGGGGTGGACCGCGTCGAGGAAGCGGGTGAGCGCGCCGGGGCTGCCCGACGCGAGGTCGAAGCGGACGTCGGCGTCGTCGCCGCGGCCGAGCGCGGTGAGCTGGACGGCCGGGTCGGCGAGCAGACGGTCGGCGACGAAACGACCGAGGTAACCGTTGGCTCCGGTCAGCAGGACCCTCATCGTGCGGCTCCCGGGGTGTGCGCCGTGGCAGTCGCCGGGGCCACGGGGGCTCCGGTCGCCCCGTCTCCTCCGGCTGCTCCTGTGACCGCGGGGGCGCCTGGGACCCCGGGTGCCCCGGTATCTCCGGTCGCTCCGGATCGGGAGGTGGTCATCTGGTCTCTCCTTCAAGCGTGTTGCGGTGGACTGCGGCTGGGTGGAGGAACGCGTGCCTCGCGTGGCCCGGGCGCGGCGGGGTTCGCGCCGCACCCGGTGGCCGAGACGCCGACGGCGGGCGCCGGAGGTGCGGCCAGGTGCGGGGGCGGGCTCGGGTCGGCACAACTGGCCCGTTCGCCACGGCCGGCCCGTTCGCCACGGCCGGCCCGTTCAGCACGGCCGGTCCGTTCGTGCGTGGGCCGAGGCCCTGGTCAGCGTGCGGGTCGCGTGGAACAGCAGGGTCAGCGCCGCGGCTCCGCAGACGAGGGACGGGACACCGGCCGGACCCCAGGCGGCCACGAGGCTCTCCACGGGGGTGGCCAGGAAGCCGCAGCCCGGGAGCCGGCCCGTGAAGACCGTGGCCGGGGCGAGCGCCTCCGCCGTGCCGACGACTCCGAGAACGACCGCGGGGGCGTGGGTGAAGCCGTGCGCCGTGAGGAGACGGGCGAGGAAGAGGAGCGCGCCCAGGGTGAGGGTGTGGCCGTAGTCGGCCGGCTCGCCCAGGACCGCGGCGCACAGCGGGGTCAGCGCGGCCAGCGCGCACAGGAACAGGGCGAAGGTACCGAGCAACAGCGGTTGCACTGAGGCGGCGAACTCCTCCAGGCCACGGCTGGTGTCCAGTCGGCGCCGGGCTCGTACGGCGAGGAAGTGGGCGCTCCAGGCGGCCGGCGCGCAGGCCAGGGTGAGGGTCAGCAGCGGTGCCGCGGCGAAGGGCCAGGGACCGCCCGCCGTCCCGTCGGGCAGGCCGTCGGGGCCCCCGGCGACGGCGGCGCGCAGAAGGCCGTCGCCGAGGGCCGCGTAGCCGAGGAGCCAGCAGGTCCAGGCACCCGTCCGGTGCGGGCCCGGGTGAGCGCCACGGTGCGGACTCAACGGGCCCCGGCGCAGTACCGCACGCACGGCGAGGGCGACGGCGAGCACGCCCGCGGCGGCGACGAGCAGACACGTGCGCCCGTGGGTGAGACGCACTCCGGTCACGGCCGCGGCGCACAGGACGCCCGGCAGGAGGGTGAGCAGTGCCCGGTCCAGACGGGGCCGTGGGGTCGCCGCGGCCGGAGGGAGCGGGGGCGCGTCACCGTCGCGGGGGACGCGGGCGTACATCTCCTCCGCGAGGGAGAAGACGTCCCGGTGCCGGAAGCGTGCCGCGGTGCGGTCGGTGACCCCGTGGGCCTCCAGGCCCGCCGCGATCTCCAGCGGGTCGACGGCGCGTTCGCACAGCTCACGGTGACGGCGCATCAGGGCTTTCACCGGGTCCGCGGCGCCACGGCGGGCAGCGGCCGGCCTGCGCCCGTCGGCGGCGGCGTCGACGCCCGCGCCGAAACTCCCCGGCGCCTCCGCGGCCCCCGGCGCTCCCGCGGCCCCCGGTGTTCCCGGTCGGTCCAGTTCGTCGAGCCCGCTCATCGTGCCCCCTCCGTCGCAGCGATCGGCGAGGGGTCCCGGGGCGGTGGCCCCGCCGCCCAGCCCGGACCGCGCCGGGTGGTGACACGCGCGTCCGGGCCGGTCCAGTGGCCCGCCAGACACGCCTCCGCCGGGACGGCGAACGGACGGGGATCGCCGTCGTCGAAGATGAATCGCCGCGCCGGCGCCTGGGCGACGAGCTCCAGGTAAATGCCGTGAAATGCCGTGATGTTCTGCTCGACCGTGAAGAGTTCCAGGGCGCGGGCGCGGGCGGCCGCGCCCAGGCGCGCACAGCGCTCGGGGTCGCGCAGCAGCGCCACGCACGCCTCCGCGAGCGCCCGCGGATTGCGCGGCGGAACGACCAGTCCCGTGCCGCCGATGACCTCGACCACCGCGCCGACGTCGGTCGACACCGTCGCGCGGCCGCAGAACATCGCCTCGACCAGGCCGACCGGGAACCCCTCGACGACGCTGGACAGGACGACCACCGCGCCGGCCGCGTACGCCTCGGCGAGGGTGGGCGCCTCCGGTCCGCCGATCTCCTCGAAGGACACCGGGTTGTCGCCGACGGCGTGCGGTCCGTCCGCCTCGTCGGGGAAGAGCTGTGCGGCCAGCACCTTGCAGTGGCCGAGGTAGGCCTGTCCCTCCGCCCCGGCCGGGGCGGAGATGATCCGCAGGCGCGTGCGCGGCTCCTCCTTGCGGAGTTCCGCGAAGGCGTGCAGCAGGGAGACCAGGTCCTTCGCCGGTTCCACCCGGCCGACCCAGACCAGGGTGTGCGGGTCGGCGGTGTCGAGGGAGTCGCCCACCTCGGCGAAGCGGGACGCCTCCATGCCCGGGTAGACGGTGCGCAGCTTGGCGCGGTCGGCGCCGCAGCGCTCCTGCCAGCGGCGGGCGTGCGTGTTGCCGGGGGTGACGCATGCCGCCTGCCGGTACACCTCGGCGGCGAGCCGACCGTGGAAGGCGGCGACCAGGGCGCGTACGGCGGGAGCCGCCTCGGCGGCCGGCGCGCTCCCTGAGCCTGCGGACGAGGGACCCGGCCCCGAGCTCAGATAGTGGGTCCGCAGCCGGACCCCGTACTCGGTCACCAGCAACGGCACGTCGAAGAAGTGCCGTGCGAGCAGCCCGGGCAGTGCCGCCGCGCCGCCGGACGTGGCATGGCACAGGTCGACCGCGTCGAGGCCGTCGCCTCCGCCGTCCTCCCCGTACCAGTCGAGCGAGAGGGGGCGCAGGGCGCGTTCGAGGTGCGCGGCGACGGCGAGCAGCTCGGGTACGCGCGCTTCGCGCGCCGGGCGTAGCGCGCCGGGCGCGCGACAGGCGCGCTCCAGGGTGCGCACGGCATTCTCCGAGCGGAGCGCCCCGACCAGGCCGCCCTCGTCCCGGGCGAGTTCGGCTAGGCCGTACAGCGCGTTGGCGAAACGGTCCGCCTGAACGGTCGGAGCGGCCCCCGGGGGACCCGCCGGGTCCGGGGGGTCCCCCTCGCACAGCGCGGTCACCAACTCGCCGTAGGACTCCGCGAAGCGCCGGCGCGCGCGCCTGCCGTAGGCGACCCCGTCGTCCTCGGCCGTCCACAGCCGTGCCGTACGCACCCGGCTGACCTGCGGCGGAAGCTCGACCCAGCCCGCCGCCTCCTGGTGTTCGGCACGGCTGAGCGCGTAGACGTCGAACTCGTGCTGCCCGAGCCCGCGCACGAGCCGGTCGCACCAGAGCCCGGCGTCACCGCTCAGATACGGATAGCCGCCCTCCGTCAGCAGTCCGATGCGCACGCGCACTCCCGATCTCCCGTTTGGGGAGCCGCCGTTGACCCGGCGGCTCGCAGCGGGACGAACGTATGCGGACAAGGTGGTGGGGGGGGGGGGGGGGGGGGGGGGGGGCGCCCCCCCGGGGGGGGGGGGGGGGGGGGGGGGGGGGGCGCGCCGCCCCCCCCCCCCCCCCCCCGGAAAGGCACCCCGGGGGACACCCGCACGGTCCTGGCCGACCGCCGGAGGCCTACGCGTCGTAC
>NZ_JBIWMA010000013.1:0-286081 GCF_044766465.1 Streptomyces sp. NPDC102259
AGCTACGACGAGATCGCGGCCGCCGTCGACAAGAGCCCCGCGGCCGTCCGCCAGATCGCCCACCGCGCCCGCAAGCACGTCGACGCCCGCCGGCCTCGCGAGGTGGTCTCCCCGCGCGAGACCCGGGCGGTGCTGGAGTCGTTCCGGCACGCCCTCGACACCGGGGACCTCCAGGGCCTCCTCGACGTGCTCGCGCCCGAGGTCGTCATGCTCAACGACGGCGGGGGCGTCAAACAGGCCGCGCGACGGCCCGTCGTCGGCGCCGACAAGGTGGCCCGCTTCATCATCGCCACCGCGGGCCGGCACGAGGCCGTCCTCACCGGCCACCCCACCCTGGTCAACGGCAGCCCGGCACTGCTCATGCGGTTCGACGGCGAGGACGACGGTGTCATGGCGATCCGCGTCGAGGACGGCCGCATCACCGGCATCTACTACGTCCGCAACCCCGAGAAGCTCACCCGGGTCGCCGTCGAGACCCCGCTCACCCTGCGCTGAACACCGCGGTGGCGGACCCCTGACCTCGGAAGCCGGACCCCGGACCCCGGAAGCCGTGCCGCCGGAGGCACGCGGGAGACATGCGCGAGGCACGCCTGAGGCGCGCGGGTGTGGCAGCGGGTCGGGGGCGCCGTCACCTGCGCAGTGACCTCCCCGGGTGCCCAACTCGGCCGTTTTTCATGGCGTTTCCACAGGATTCCACGGTAGACAGAAAGCGATCTCCACCACTTTCCGGAACCGTTTCAGTTCGTAGCGTTGACACCCCGCACACCCCCTCTTATTGTCACGCCACCATTCCGACCACGTGACGATATTTCGAACGGCTGAAAGGCAAGTGCCCTGCGCGCCACCGAAATCAGTGCATACGTGGCAGGCGCGCCCCGGCGCGGCCTGGCGTATGTACAGGTGCGCCCCGGTGACGCGATCACGAGAGCCGGCACGTCCTGCTTACAGGGCCGTCCCGCCGCACTGATCGATGATCCACCGGACACCGAGGCGCTGGAGCGCCGGCCCGAGCCACGCGCCGGGCGATCCGATCGGCAGTCAGTTCAGCGTGACCCTCCGCCTGTTCGCCGTCCATGACCAGGCGCGCCGGGCCCCCGACGGCCTCGCGACCGCACGCGGATCCAAGAGATCGCCGAGCGGATCCGCGCCGCGGGGCGTACCCCTTCACCGGAAGTCCGGTCGGTACCCGGCGCCCGAAACCCACCCGCACGGCGCCCCCCTGAGGGGTCGGGACCCGACCCCCGCACCAAGCCGCGCGGAAGCGGACACGGCGCGTCCCACCCCCGGATCGCCCGCCCTGCTCGCCGGCTGTCCGGCCCGCTCCACCGGTTCCCCACAGCCATCCGACACCCCCCATCCTCTCAACGACGAGAAGAACGAGGAACGATCACCATGCGCAACCGAAGAGCTGCCCTCGCCGCCACCGCCGGAGCCGTCTCTGTCGCCCTCACCCTGTCCGGCTGCGGCCAGGACGTCGGGGGTAGCTCCGAGGGCAGTTCCGACGGCGGCACCATCGGCATCGCCATGCCGACCCAGGCCTCCGAGCGTTGGCTCACCGACGGCAAGAGCGTCGTCGACGACCTGAAGGCCGACGGTTACCAGGCCAAGCTGGTGTACGGCAAGGACGACCCGAAGACGCAGGTCTCACAGATCGAGGCCCTGATCAAGCAGGGCGTCGACGCGCTGATCATCGCGGCCATCGACAACAAGTCGCTGAACGGCGTGCTGCAGAAGGCCGCCGACGCGAACATCCCGGTGATCTCCTACGACCGGCTCATCCTCGGTACCGAGAACGTCGACTACTACGTCTCCTTCGACAACGAGCAGGTCGGCCGGTTCCAGGCCCGCTACATCATCGACAAGCTCGGCCTGGAGGACGGCGCGGGCCCGTTCAACATCGAGCTGTTCGCCGGTTCCGCCGACGACAACAACACCAAGTTCTTCTTCGACGGCGCGATGCACCTCCTCCAGCCGTACCTGGACACCAAGCAGTTGGTGGTCCGGTCCGGCCAGACCGCGCTCAAGGACGTCACCACCCTGCGCTGGGACGGGCCCACCGCGCAGAAGCGCCTGGACGGCATCCTCGCCGAGTCGTACGGGAGCAAGAAGGTCGACGCGGTTCTGTCGCCGTACGACGGCATCTCCATCGGCGTCCTGAACGCGCTGAAGGCGAACGGCTACGGCTCCGGCAACAAGCCGCTGCCGATCGTCACCGGGCAGGACGCCGAACTCGCCTCGGTGAAGTCGATCATCGCGGGTGAGCAGTCGCAGACCGTCTACAAGGACCTCCGTCAACTCGCCGGAGTCGCCGCGGAGATGGCGGACGACATACTCAACGACAAGACGCCGAAGGTGAACAACAGAAGGGCCTACGACAACGGAGTCAAGGCCGTGCCCGCCTACTTGTTGCAGCCGACCACCGTCGACAAGACCAACTACGAGTACGTCCTGGTCGCGGGCGGCTACTACACCGAAGCCGAACTCAAGTAACCGCGGAACGGTCCCGTCGACGCCGGACCACGAGCGCCCCCGATCACCCCGATCACCCCGATCACGCCGACCGCGCCGACCGCGCCGACCGCGCCGATCACGCCGACCGCGGGTTCGCCGCGGTCGGCGCGGTCCTGGCGGTCCTGGCGGTCCCGTTGATCCTGGTGGTTCTGGCGGTCTGGCGGTCCCGGTGATCCTGGCGGTGCGTCCGCCCGGCTAGATCCACGTGTCGAGCCACATCCGCGACCGCCAGTCGCCGACCGGGATCGCCTGGCCGGTGTAAACGGGCCAGAAGTAGATGAAGTTCCAGGCGATGAGCAGCACGAGGCCGCCCGCGGCGACCGCGCCCAGTGTCCGGCGTCTCTCGCCCGCCCCCGGCGGACCCAGGAGCGCGCCCAGCATCATCGCCACGGCCAGACACAGGTACGGCACGAAGGCGACCGCGTAGAAGGAGAAGATCGTGCGGTCCTGGTACAGGAACCAGGGCAGATAGCCGGCCGCCACCGCGCACAGGACGGCGCCCGCGCGCCAGTCGCGGCGCAGCGCCCACCGGTAGAGCAGATAGACGAGCGCGCAGCACGCCGACCACCACAGCAGCGGTGTGCCGAGCGCGAGGACGGCCTGCGAGCAGTCGGTCGTGGCGTGGCACCCGTCCTGCCCGGCCTTAGGCGACCGGTAGTCGAACAGCACCGGGCGGCCGAGGACCAGCCAGCTCCACGGGTTGGACTCGTACCGGTGCCAGGTGTGGAGCCCCACGTTGAACCGGTAGACGCCGTACTCGTAGTGCCACAGGCTGCGGAGCGGGGCCGGTATCCACGACCAGGGGCCGCCGCGGCCGTCCGCCCAGTGCCGCCCGTAACCGTCGTCGGACCGGAACCAGCCGGCCCACGTCACCAGATAGGTCACCACGGCGACCGGCACGACGGACAGCACCGACCAGCCGAGATCCTTGCGCAGCACCGCCCGGTACGGGCGACCGGCCCCGGCCACGCGGCGGGAGCCGACGTCCCACAGCAGGGTGAGGGCCACGAAGAAGACGAGGAAGTACAGGCCGTTCCACTTGGTCGAGGCCGCCAGCCCCAGGAAGACGCCGGCCGCGAGCCGCCACGGACGCGGTCCCGTCCCGGCACGTTCGCCCGTGACCCGGTCCGGGCGCGCGTGGCCGTCCCCGTCCACCGGGAGGGCCGCCGCGAGCCGCGCCCGTGCGTGGTCCCGGTCGAGCAGCAGACAGCCGAACGCCGCCAGCACGAAGAACATGACGACGAGGTCCAGCAGCGCGGAACGGCTCATCACCACATGCAGACCGTCCAGCGCCATCAGCGCGCCGGCCAGACAGCCCAGCGCCGTCGACCGGAACAGACGGCGTCCGATACGGCACAGCATCAGCACCGACAGCGTGCCCAGCACCGCGGTCATGAAGCGCCAGCCGAACGGGGTGAGGCCGAACATCCACTCACCGAGGGCGATCACCCACTTGCCCGTCGGCGGGTGGGCGACGAACGCCCCGGTGTCGGAGAGCGGGATCACCTGCGGGTCCGCGAGGATCTGCGGGTCGGCGATCTTGCGGTCGGGCCAGCTGCCCTCGTAGCCGAGCCGCAGCAGTGCCCAGGCGTCCTTGGCGTAGTAGGTCTCGTCGAAGACGAGGCCCCGCGGCTGCCCGAGACGCCGGAACCGGATCGCTCCGGCCAGCGCGGCGACGAGTACCGGCCCCAGCCAGTCCAGCACCTTCACGACGCGGTACGCCCCGGCCGGACCGAGACGTATGAGCTCCCACACGCGGGTCGACGGCCCCGGAAACGCCGGAACCAGACGCTCCCGCACATCGACCCGAGGACGCCCGGCGTACCCGAACAGGCGCAGCCGGCCCCGCCAGTCGTCGGGCGTCTTCGTCGCACGGCCGCCGTCGACAACGGGGAAGCGCCGCACACCGCTACTCGTCACCGGACGACCCTAAACGCCGACCTGCACGAACAACCGCGCGACCCCGATTCCCCCGCCGGGGGACCTGCGGTGCCCGTGCCGCTTCCGTCCGGAGAAACGGAAGATCTCGGACGGCATGTCATGAGAACGGCGCGCTCATACCTCTCTTCCGTGAACGGCCGCCGCGCCCGAAGAGCGCCAACGGCCCGCACCTCAAGGGAGGTTGGACGATGGAGCTCGCCGCTGCACTCTTGTACGTGGTCGCCCCGCTGGCCCCAGCGATCAAAGGCTGGCTCGACAGCGTGGCACATCGCAACCGGTCCTACGCCCGCGCCGAGATCATCCGCGCCAGGTCGGCGAGTCCGAGCGACTCGCGCGAAGTGCACCTGAGGAGAGAGGAAGACAATGACTGAGCGGGAGGCGGTGACCGCCGAGGCCCTGGGCGCCCTGTACGCGAAGTACCGGGTCAGCCTGACGGTGACCGCTCGGCACGCGCTCCTGACCCGCGGCGTGCCGGAGTCGGTGGTCTCGGCCGAGGACATCGTGCAGAACGCCTTCACCAAGGCCCTGCGCAACCCGGCGTCCATCGAGCATCCGATCAGCTACCTGCGGGCGGTGATCCGCACCGAGGTGGCCAACCGGGCCCGGCAGCAGGCTGATCACAGCCGCTTGGAGGCCCGTCGTACGGCTGATCCTCTCCGCTTCGACCCACCGCGATCGCCGGACTTCTCCGCGCTGGTGGTCAACCGTTGTGCCGTCGACAAGGCCCTGGCCGGCCTGTCTCCCCAGCAGCGCACCGCGGTATGGGCGACCAAGGCGCTGGACTTCACCCAGGGCGAGGCGGCGAATCTCATGGACAGAGCCCCGGGCACGGTCGCCACACACGTCTCCCGCGGCATGGTTCTGCTGCGCGCGAGCCTTGTCGCCGCCGTGGTGGCCGCCATCGTGTGTGCTACGGGTCGTTTCATCGGCGGACACCCGCAACGCGCCGATCCGGCGAGGGAACCCGGCGACGGGACGGGCGCCTCGCCCTCACGGTGGTGGCATGAGGTACGGGCCATGCTGCTGGTGCTGTACGAGCGCCGGCCCGAAGCCACTGTCCTGTCACTCCTGGCTGTGGGTGTGGCTGTGGCTGCGGCTGTGGGTGTGGCTGCGTGCGGCGCTCTTCCCCGGTTCCGGCGGCGCTGCGCGACCAGCCGGAGACCCGGGGCGTTACTCGGCAGGTGGCTGAGCGTTCGCAGGACGAGGCGGGCGTGGCTGAGCGCGACGAGGGGACTCGGCACGCCCTTCATCGCGCGCGGCATCACCCGCGACGTCATCGTCTTCACGGCCCAGGGCGCTTCCGACGCCGACGCCCTCGCGAAGGGCATGGAACACGTCTCCCTCCACATGGAGCGAAAGCTGGGCCGTGTCGTTCGCCTGGAGCTGTCCGGCGAGCCTCCCCGCCGACGGCACCTCACCCCCAACACCCGCCTACAGGAGTTGTTCCGCCTGACCGGCTGGTCCAAGGGCGACCTCGCCAGACTGCTGAGCAGGCAGACGGCCGCCATGGGTCACCCGCACCTGGCAACCGACACCTCGCGGGTACGGCGCTGGCTGGACGCGGGGGAGATCCCGCGCGACCCCGTACCGCAGGCGCTGGCAGCCCTGTTCACCGAACGACTCGGCCGGGTCGTGACCGCCGAGGACCTCGGTCTGGTCGGACGCGGGCGCATGAGGACACGGTCCGCGGGCGGGGGCGGGGAGAATCCGGACGGCGTGCCGTGGGCACCGGAGCGCACTGCCGCGGTCCTCACCGAGTTCACGGGAATGGACCTCATGCTCAACCGCCGCGGCTTGGTGGGCGCGGGCGCCACGCTGACTTCAGGCGCCACGCTGACCGCGGGCACCAAGCTGACCGCGGGCACCAAGCTGACCGCCGGCACCGGCACCGCGCCCGACGGGCAGCCCGCCGAGCGTCCGGGCAAGCCGAACGCGCAGGCACATCACGCAACCCGCGAAGCCCTGAGGATCCTGGAAGTAGTCACCCAGGCACCGCACGGCGTGGTCTCCCAAGCCCAGATCGTCCGCTCCCTGACGAGGTTCGGCATGGCGGAGGCAGCGGCCCTGTCCATGCTCATCCAACAGGGCTACGTCCAACGCCTCCCGGACAGCAGATACACCACCGGGCAGAACCTGGACAGACTCGCCCTCATGAACTACCCACCCATGGGGGCACATTGACGATCAAGACGGCTCTCTGAACGCCGCGTACGCTCGCCCGACCTCGCCCAGGTACTGCTCCAGACAGAAGCGGACCTCCTCGACGAGCCGCCCGTCGGGGCCCGGATACATCAGGTCGGACCAGATGACCGTCCCGCCCCGGAGCCGGATCCGGAACGTCAGCTTCTCCGGTCCCGGCTCGCGCTGTTCCCGCGCCGCCACCGCCACCTCGCACGGCATGTCCGTCGGATAGAGCGGCCCGCCCGGGCGCAGCAGTCGCCTCGGATCGAGGCCGGCCATTCTGCTGTCGCTGCGCGCGACCACGTCGAGGCCGTCGACGAAGAGGTACGTGTGCACGGCGGCGCACGCCGGGGCTCCAGGGCACGCGCCGACGAGCAGCGTGCTCACCGCACCCTCGCTCTGCCCGCCGGGCCCGGCGGCCCGCATCTCGCGCGGGGACCTACGCGGCATCCGCCTGATGTGTCGTCATGCGCCGAGGGTAGCGGCTGCGCCACACCGCTCTCATGTGTGACGGGAGGGTGCGGAGCGGGATGAACCGCCCTCCCGCGGACGTCGGAGCCCGGCGGCGGCAAGTTCGACGGTGGCGAATCGATTTGGCGGGGCACCCAGATAGGCACGGCTTCTCTGAAAGGAACCACCATGGCAACTCCCCTGACCGCAGCGAGGGTTTTAGCCGCCCTCAGAGCGGAGGGCGTCACCGTCGTCGAGGTCGGCGGCTGGCGCACCCACAACCGGGCAGGGCACGGCGCGTGGGGCCCGGTCGCGGGGGTGGTCGTCCACCACACCGTGACGTCCGGGACGGCCGCCTCCGTAGCGATATGCCGTGACGGATACGCCGGCCTGCCCGGACCGCTGTGTCACGGCGTCATCGACAAGCGGGGCGTCGTGCACCTCGTCGGTTGGGGCCGTGCCAACCACGCCGGCAGCGGCGACGGCGACGTGCTGAAAGCGGTCATCGCCGAGAAGGCGCTGCCCGCGCCGAACGAGAGCGACACGGACGGCAACGCCCGCTTCTACGGCTTCGAGTGCATCAACCTCGGCGACGGCAAGGACCCCTGGCCGGCGGTCCAGCTGGACGCCATGGTCCGCGCCTGCGCCGCGCTGTGCCGGGCCCACGGCTGGTCCGCCGCCTCCGTGATCGGCCACAAGGAGTGGACGAACACGAAGACGGACCCACGCGGCTTCACCATGGCCGACTTCCGCGCCAGGGTCGCGGCCCGGCTGCGCAAGGCCCCCGGCGCCGATGCGAACCCCACCCCGACCACCCCGAGCCAGGAGGACACCGTGCCCAACCCGATGATGCTGAGCGAAACGAACGACACCGATGTCGAGCTGCCCTCCGGCGAGTGGGTCAGCCTGGCGTTCACGGACCCGGTCGTCCACTCCGGGCCGCGCCTGCACGACACCCTGGTCCATGTCTCACTCGACGAGAAGGCCCCGGACGACGCGCTCGTCGAGGGCCGCTTCTACCTGACGGACACCTCGGGCCAGCACCCGTCGGCCTACCAGACAGTCACCCGTTACGGCGGCGGTGGCCACCAGTTCGCCGCGTCCGGCACCGTCCCGGCCGGAAAGCACCTGCGGTTCCAGCTCCGGGTGAAGACGGCGGACGCCAGCCCGGTCACCCTCCTGCACCGCACCGCGACCGGCCCGTACTGGGCCACCACCTGACCCACAACCCTTACGAGGTGCCCGAGCGGCCGGTCCTCAGGGGTCGCTCGGGGGGCCGGTGGGCCGGTGGGCCCGTGAGGTGCGGGCCGGGTGGGGTGTGGGTCGGGTGGGGGCAGTCATCGGCCCGGACGAAGACCGGCTTCAGATGCTTCTCCGGCAGGGCGGTAGGCAGGTCCTCCCAGTCCAGGACGTGGGAGACCACCTTCCTCCGTCGGCGGATGGGGGAGTCAGGCAGGCGTGGCCTGGTTGGCCACGACAGCCGCAGCAGCCCTGGCCCGAGCACGGTTTCGGGCATTCCATCGGATCAACAGGGTCGCAACGCCAAGAACCACAGTGATGAGGATCCAAGTAACGGTGTTTTCCCACAAATGCCGATTCAGCATCCAAGCCAAGGCCAAATCGATGAGGACCAGGCTGGCGCCAGTGGCCACGAAGCTGCGCTGGTTCGTCGCCGCCAACCCCCAGACGATCAGGATGACGGGAATCACCAACAGTCCGATGGTCATAACCGTCGCGTTGGGCCAGGGAATGACCGTGGACCCGTGGGGAATCGCAACAGCTATGACGGCCAGAACCAACCCCAGGACGATCCGGCCCCATCTGGGCCCCTTCGACACCTGCGGTCCAGGAGACACCGAAGGTCGTGGAGCGGGTGTGGCCGGGGCGATGGCAACCGAAGTGAGGGGCGGGAGTCGGGTCGGAGCCTGGGGCGTGAGGGGGGCCGATGGTTTCCCGACGCGCCGGGCAACCTTGTTGACGGGGGTCATCGCCCCGTCCAGGGCGTAGACGAACAAAGCGATGTCGTTGGTGTCGGCGTATTCGATGCCGGTGGCGGCATAGCGACTGCCGGTGAAGAAGAACAGCTGCTTGTGCATGTCGCGGCCCCGGGCGCCGAAGAGGTTTTGCAGTTCGGGGCGGCCGACGGCGGCAGCCTGATATTTGACCTGTCCCAGGGCGCGGCGCGAGCGTACGTCGATACCTCCGTCAGCACCGCCTGGCTTCGCCTGGGCGTCACTGAAGCCCCAATGGCGCATCCATGCCGCAGCGTTGTGCTCGGCGTCCTGCCAGGACTGGATCTGTCGCCTGGCCGGCGGGGCAGCTGATGTCACGAGACGGGGATTCTCACTGGTCACAGGCATGAAGTATCACAGGGCAACGACTGCCAGCCTCGCCAGGATGCCCAGTGACGGTGGCCGCCGCTCGGTAAGTTCGATCCATGCGCTTCCTCGGCTGGGATCAGCTCGAGGCGGACGTTCCCCACGGAGCCGTCATGCTTCGACGGGCGCTCGACGACTACCAAGCCACATACCGCCCGGAGCTCGTCGCCGAGTATGCGTAGCGATAAGCAATCTCCGGGCTTGGCATGGCTGTACCAGCGTCGCAGATCGAGTCGAGTGACCCGATGCTGTGGTGGCCGGCTACGCGACTGTCGCAGCCTGGCGGTCGGTGATGGTCTGGTCAGCCCGGTTTGAAGCCCCGAGCGCAGCCGCGATGGATTCGGCAAGCGGGGTGGTCGGGCGGCCGATCAGGCGGCTGAGCGTCTGCATGAACAGGCAGCCGCGCCGCGCCCGACACTGCCGGCCTGGGGTACGTACGTGTCCTCGGCCCTGTCTGGCGCAGACGGGGCCGCGTGGCACGACACCTGGCTGGGATACGGCAGGAAGACCCCCGTGGCTGAACAACTGCACGACACCGTCGCGTTGGTCACCGGTGCCGGCATAGGCGGGCTGCCCGCACTGTGTGGTGCTGCGGCCGTGGGTGTTCCTACTTGGCCGGCAGCAGTTTGTGCCCTGCGGTGCGGATGGACGTGGTGCCGTCCTCACCGATGCGGCGGAGTTTGCCGACGCCGTCGTACTTGCGGGCGTTGATGAGGTAGCCCAGGCCGAAGATGGGGAGAAAGACGCCGGCTATGCCGGTGTATCCGTACCAGGAAGCAATGTCCGGTTCCATGTCGAGGTCCGAGCCGTCCGGCTGCATGGCGACGTCGAAGGTGAGCCAGAGCAGCAAGGCGGCGAGCGCCAGGCCGGTGAGGCCGAGGACGAAGTAGCGGACTCGGTTGGCGGTGGTGCGGTCGCGGCTGTGGACGGTCACCAGGAACTGTTCGCCGCAGGCCTGGCAGACGAGTTTGCCCGTGCCGCTGCCTTCCTGGGGCCGCATGGGCAGCGGCTGGATCCGGTGATTGGTGACCATCACCGAGCCCGCCACGCCCCCCTGCACACTCAGCACATGGGCGAACATCGTTCTCGGCTGGTCCATGACGATGCTGCTTCCGAATGCCATGTGGCGCCCCCCTCCGGACAGTTGCCCCCCGAACAGACGGCAATCATGCCCGCGGGAGGTAGAACCGAATCGCACGGACGCGCACCTGTGCGGCAAGAGTTCGGGCGACTGGCTCGCTCGACCTCGCCCAGGCATTTACTCCAAGCGGAAGCGAACCTCCTCGATGGGCCTGGCATCGGGGCCCGGATACATCAGGTCGGACCGGACGACCGTCTCGTCCCGGAGCGGGACCCCGTCCGGCGTCGTTGATGTCACCCGTGGATGTCAGCCGTCCATCAGGTCCGGGTGGGGACAGAGTTCCAGCGGGGCGGTCGGGCGGTCGGCCCACTTCCACCAGACGTGTTGGTTGGAGCAGCCCCAGACCACCCGACAGGTGCGGCGGTCGTCCTCCTCGCGGTGACAAAGCGCCATCGCGCCGGCCTTCAACGGCCCACCGCACTGGGGACAGGTCGGTACGGACTCGGTTGACATCCCTGCAACGTACCCCTTGGCTCCAGCGGCCAGAGCCCTCAGCTCGGGAAGCTCAGGGCCTCTGGAGCTTGCTCCAGGCCTGACCTGCGGCGGCGGGACACGGACGCGCCATGGACGGTCGATTGGTTCCCCGCTGTTCCCCGTGGTGCCCCGCACGATCTGGCACGCGCTTGGCACGAGTCATTCGTCATCGCACGGCTCCAAGGCCAGCCCTACGGAGCCTTCTTCGAGCCCGTTGTTCTCCTCCAAGTGGAGATGAGCACCGTCCGGTGTGCCGTCCTGCGCGAGGGTGGGAGGTGGCCGGCCAGGGTCTTCAACCCGGCGGCGTTGGCCTCGATCACGATCTCGCCGCCCAGGTTGCGGACCTCGATGCGCGCGCCTTCCTCCCACGTGAAAACTCTGGCGGTTCCGTCGGTCACCGCACTAGCTGCGTGGTCATCGATGGAGCAGCGCTGGGTTCAGGGGCCATACCCCAAGCATCGTGTACCCCGGGCCGGCCGCGACGGCGAGAACGGTACGGCGAGACATGCATGATGACCTCTTCGTGCCGCAGCGACTTCGGTGGGCGTCTGACCTTGGGCTGGTGGGGCCCTCACCAGCGCTGACGGTCCGCAGGCGTCCGCGGTTGTTCGCCGGTGTTCGTCGGCGTTGTCACGCAGTTGGACACTCACCCGGTGCGCTCGTCGTCAGTGGAAAACACCAGTTCCCGCGAGTCCCCGTCCGTTCCGGCACGGGAGTGGGACCCCGGGACCCCCTCGAAATCTCATTGATCAAGGCTCTTGCGCCTCGCCCGCGGCAGTGTCGTCCGCAGAACCTCTGCGGCCTCGCCTGGTTGCTCGAATTCGGTCGATGATGAGTCCCGCAAGGGCGACCAGGAGACAAATCGCCGATGCTCCGAAGCCCACCCGCAGTAGTAGCGGTCGTCCGTTACCCAACGCGCGGGCGCCGGCCCAGACCGCTGCGGCCGTGAGCCCGAGACCCTGTATCCACCATCGCTCATCCTTGGCGCTTGTCATGTACTTCATCAGTGTCATGCGTGATGATCCCACTCGCACCCATCCGCCACTCACCTCAGCCCCCATCGCGTCTGCCGTCAGCCCACTTCGGCAGGGATCGGCCTACCCAGTGCGGCTCCTGGAGGGCGAGGCGCCGTGAACGCCGAAGACCCCGACCGCGATGGGCCGGGGTCTTCGAACTGGTGGGGCCAACAGGATTTTGAACCTGTGGCCTCATCCTTATCAGGTCGATCACTGGGGGACGGCGACGTTGGTCAACCGGCCGTGGCCCTCGGCTGACCGCAAGCCAGTCAGCTTCAGCATCCACGTCGCCGTCCCAGTGCCGACAGCCCCTCGGATCAAAGGCGGCCTGCTCAGGAGGCGTTCCGATCGTCAGTGACCGTCGCCGTTGATGTCAGATCTGGATGCCAGAAGGGGTCCACCTCCGAAATTTCGGAGGTGGACCCCTTCTGAACTGGTGCCCCCGGCAGGATTCGAACCTGCGACACCCGCTTTAGGAGAGAGGCTGGGTGATCTGCGGGCTGAGCTGCGGCTTCGCCTGCCGAGGAAGCGGGCGGCTGCTCGACCGTGGGGTACCGGTGTTGACCGTGACCGACCCCTGCATCTGGCACGGCTGTGGCACGAACCTCAGCCGACGACAGGGCCCGTAGAGCAACCACAAGACCAAGACAGCGATCCTCGCCGTAGCTGTCGACATCTGTCAGCCTTGGTCCGCTCCGGACGCCCCAGGGATGGCCCGGCTACCGCTCCGACTGCGGCGGCTGCAATGACGATCCCGTCTGATGACCGGCGACGGCTGCGGCGAGTGCCAGCAGGGCTTCGACCTGTGCAACCTGGGCACGCAGTTCATATGAGGCCAGCTTTCCGATCTTGATCGGTGTCAAGAGATCGCTCGCGGCTTGGGCGTGTACTTCGTAGCTGGCCATGCGGAACTCCCAAGTGAGTTGGGTCATGGGAGCGGAACCGTACTACGTCGACCTTCGAGCCTGATTCCCTCCCCGGTACTGACTGCCCGGTACCGCTCGGATGGCGCAGTCTCAATGGCCGAGGCAACCTGCCGCCCGATCGACGCCCCTCGATGCGAACTACGGGCGGGCAGATTGCTGAGGTCTGCCGGCCTGATCGGCCGGTCACGGTGGACCGGTGACGGTCGGCTGTGGTCGTGCCGGTTGCTGTACTCCACTGCTGTATTGGAGGGCCAAGGGCGGCATGAGCAGCTCAAACCCGCATCCTGCTTCTCCGGTGACCGACGCTGCCTCCTATGTACGGCGACGCCAGGCAGGAGGCAGCAAACGTACAATGAACCTGCGCCCCTTGCTCGTAAAGATGGCACGGCAGGTTCTAGTGAAGCTATTGACTACTTCGTCCATCAAGCGCTTGTCTCCCCAACGTTGCTCCCAGAAGTCGGCTTGATCGGGATTCTCGGCAGGGGGCATGCCGTTACTAACGTAATCAGCCAGGCGTTCGAGCCATATGTCGAGATGCACAACAGCAAACTGAGCAAGGGCGGCGGGATACTCCGGTGCCTCTACTGCAACGGCACTTACCGTACGCTTTAAGTCGACCTGCGACTGGCGGGCAACCTGGACTTTTCCCATCACTGCTACAGGTTCCAAGCGGCGCCACCGAATGTCGCCCATGATCTCATCCACGGTGTCTCGCTGAAGCAGCATAGCTGTCGCAAAGGCGTTTACCGCAGTCTTGAGGGACTTCTTGGCCTCCAGGGAGAACTGCCCGCGGCTACTGATCGAGGCAGCTCGCGTGGCTCCGAGTGCCCCAGCCATCGCCCCGAGGAGTGAGCCGGCTACACCCGCTAAGGCCACCTTCGTTTCCATGTCCACTCCGCGCATTGTGCCCTGTCTGTTTGGCACGAGCCAAGGCCCCTTGGACGCGTGCTGAACCTTGGCTGGGTCATGGGCGTGCGACGTGGCCGACGCGTCTTATTCCAGCCTGCACCCCACCCGCACTTATCCCAGCTCTCATCCCGTCCGCCGTCGACCCACACGCATGTGGCGCGGGCGTGGTCCACGGCGTCCAGATGGAGCGCGCCACTGTACGAACGACTTGGACGCCATGGGCCGCGTCTGCTCGGTTTCGCCAGGGTCGACGGCGGACGGGATGAGAGCTCCCAGCGCACGCCCCATCGGACCCGCAGTGGCGGCGGTGCCCCCTCCATCCCGGTGCCAGCCCTAGACGTCAAAGGCCCCCTGGAATCCGCCGATCGGTCCGGGGCCTTCTGCCTGGCGCCCCCGGCAGGATTCGAACCTGCGACACCCTCTTTAGGAGTTCGATCCGAGACCGTTTCGACTGCTGTCGGCGGCTGATGCGCCACCCGGAATGAGCCGCTGGTGTACGCCTCCGTCCGGCGTCGTTGATGTCAGACGTGGATGTCAGAAACCTTCTGATCCGTAGGATCCGGCTGCGCGTTGGGAGGAGTGTCCGCAGTCGTCCGCCCCGATCGCTCAGATTAGCGATCATGTGCACCTGTGCGCCGTCATTGCCGTCAACTCTGCACGGTAGCTGCACCGCAGGGTTCGCCGTCCTCCGTCACAGCTTCAGTCACCGTCGGTACCGTCTTCTGCAGAGACGATCGCGCAAACCGCACGGTGCCGGCATCAAACAAGGGACTAACCACATTCGATATGCAACATCCTATTGCCCGCTACGCCCACAAATGCTTCACTGATACCCCGCCTCCATATCGCCGCTGAGAGACTCGGCATCTAATTTTCAGAGACAGGCAAGGACGCTCGATGAAGCTAATCAAGCACTTTAATACGTTTCTATCGGAACAGGTGAACCTGTCCGAGTCTCGCCTTCAGTCTCTGGACTCCAGAGTAAATAGCGTTTCCAAATTTCTCAGAAACGGAAATAATTCCATTTCCAGTCGTTACATTGGCATGATTCCGCAAGGCTCCTACGCCCACAGAACTATGATCAACCCGGTCAGGAAGGACGACGATTTCGACGCTGATGTCTTGTTGGAGATGGAAGAGAACGCAGACTGGTCTGCAAAGGACTACATTGAGGAACTGTACAAAGTATTCTACGCAAGCGGTACCTACGGCCACATGGTGAGCCGTCATGCGCATTGCGTAAAGGTCGACTACGCGAATGACTTCCACATTGACGTCGTCCCTTATCTTGAGCGACATGGCAGTCACTATGTCACAAATCGCGACGACGACCTGTTTGAGCTGACGAATCCAGAAGGCTTCAATGAGTGGCTCGACGGAAAAAATAGAATTGCAAGCGGCCGACTCGTGAAGGTGATTCGCCTCTTCAAGTATTTGCGCGACTACAAGAACACCTTCTCAGCGAAGTCAATTATCTTGAATATCCTCCTCGGGAGCAGGGTCAACAGCGTGCTACTACTTGGAGACTCAAGGCGCTACTGTGATTTGCCCACGGCATTCACCAATATTCTTTCGGACCTCAATGACTACCTCCAATCCAACCCGTCAATGCCAAGCGTCGACGATCCGAGCTGTCCCGGACAAAACTTTAACCACCGCTGGAGCGAAAACCAGTATCAAAACTTTCGCAATAGAGTAAAGCTCTATCACGAATGGGCTCGGGCGGCGTTTGATGAGGAGGACCGAGCGGAAAGCATTCGTATGTGGCGCAAGATTTTCGGTGATTCCTTCGCCGAGACTCCAGCTGCCTCCATTGTGAAATCTTCGGCAACATCAGTTCCTGTAAATCACACGGAAACCGAGCAATTTCTCGACCGTGATTACGGAATCCCAGAGATGCTAGACGCGAGGTATAAGGTGGCCATCACAGCAAACGTGGTAGCGAAAGAAGGATTCCGAAACTTTAACCTACGCAGGCATGGAAATGTGGTTGGGCCTGATCGCATTATCGAGTTTCGTGTGTCCGAGTGCACAGTTCCCGGCTCATACCGGATCTATTGGAAGGTCAGAAACACGGGACTGGAGGCGACGTCCGCAAATTGTGTCCGCGGGCAAATCGAGCGAGATAATGGCTCGCGGTCTCGTCGTGAGCCAACGAAATACCGTGGCAAGCACTACGTGGAGTGCTACATCGTCGTAGATGGAATCTGCGTCGCGAAGGATCATCAGGTGGTCGTCATTAAATAGGTGAAAACGAGTTCTCACAGCATCAGAGGATCCTTTTACTGTGGGCGGACACTTCGACGGAGGGAGGCTGCCCGGGGATTACCCCGCGACGCTTGATCTGCTCAGCTGTCACCCACACGACATCAGTTCTCTGAGTTGATGCAAGGTCCCTAAAGGCTTGTGTTTGTTCCGGAGTCGGGACGAGCTCGTAAACATCAGCAACGAGAATCTCGAACGCCTGCGCCCACTCACTCCACCTGATTTTATCTACCTCCTGCTTAAGGTAGTTGTGCATGATGTGAGGGAATTTATCTTGTGGCAGAATTTGTGACGCTAGCAGCTCTTCTTGGAACTCGCGCCACGGAGAGTCCTCCCGCCCCAATCGAGAGTCAAACCACTGGAAGAACTGAAATAGGTTCTTCCCTGGAACTCGTACACGCAAATCACGGTAGTTTGCCGCGTCTACGGGAATCAGTCCATCATCAGTTACATCCATTGCGGACAAGACTGCGCTTCCCTGTGGCGAAACCTTGTGGACGCCACCAACGGGCTGATACTGATTGCGCCATCTAGAGCCTTGAATCAGCAGGTACTTTCCGTCGATATAAATCTTGAAAAGGTATGAAGTGGAAATTCTGACCGACTGGTTGCGGTAGCGGAATGAGTACCATAGGATTCGAAGCTTTCCCCGATTCTGGGCGAGTTGCTCAAAGACCGGAACTGCAAGTCCCATGCTTAGGCCGGCCGTCATATTCACAACGGTAGAATTGGTGATAAAGAAGCTCGCTACCCCAGAGACGATGGCCAGTAGCAAGTACACGGTAAGCCTTAGCAAGGTAACTCCTAACGTGGTAGTGGCACTAGAGGATTTCCGAGCAGGTATCGACTGATCCAAGTAAGTTGCGAGTTGGAATTAGCCAAGGCTTCTAGAAGTAAACGGGATACGGACTTCGCTTCATACATTGCAACCAGCAGGGCCCGTCTCACATTGACATCCGCCTCGTTCTCGAACTGGCGTCGTAGGAGCTGCCCATCGGCGATCGTGCTTACCCTTCCCAGATAGCGGGCGGCAAATTCGCGGGGTAGACTCGACTTATTTTTGTCGCCCAATATAGCCCACGCCATATCGCGAATATCCGCATCGAAAATATCTTGCCGCGTGGCTGCCTGCAATATTCGCTGTTCAAGATTGTCGTACTTGTGACCTGAGGCGCGTCGCATGGCCGATATGAAAGATCGAGTGATTGCAGGTAGCCTGTTTGGGAAACACTCCAGGTATCTGAGAAGCTCGCTGGCCAAGTGGTGGCTTTCCTTTAGGTTCCGTAGCACCCATGCGATCGCTCGATCGTCAGAGTGGTTTCCCATCCGGAAGAGGGAAAACTTAACATCTCGATCATTCTGATCACCTTCAGTGGCTTCTAGGAAGAGTTTGTAAAGCCTCTCCTCTGCCGCCACGTCGCCGATTCTAAGTCCGTAAGCGATCGCGTCCTTTTCCAAACTTTCAAGTTGCGAAAGAGCCGATATGGCGTCGTAAATATCGGTCTTCGTCATAGACATCGACAGGCGGCGAGAGCGGAGAATAGAGTTGATTTCCAGAAGGGCGCTTCGTAGGGACTCACGCTCTGTGTCAAAGATCATCATGTCATCGGAGTACCGGAGGTATTTGAACTTGGCGCGATGAACAAACTCATCTACTGGCAGCATGTAGAGGTTGGCCAAGATCGCTGAAGAGTCCGGACCTTGTGGTATCCCCCATGCGTGGCTTGATGACTGAAACATGCGAAGCCACGAAATCAGTCTGTCCGTCACCCACGAGTTAGCACCAACTGATTGAATGTCTACGGCGAGTGTTCCAACATCAATATGCTCGTAGAAGGAAACGACGTCTGTACGGGCGAGCTGAAACGGTGTTTTGCTGATCATTCTGACGCCGCGTTTCTGCATCGACACCCATGAATCGATTGGCTTCCAGAACGACTTTCCGTTTTTTCCCCACCTGGCACTGTAAACGCTGTCGTGTAGTTGCTTCTCTACAAGCTCCGCGATGGAAAATACCAACGTGTCATAAACAAGTCGGTCATGCACCGAAAGCCTGGCGATCGGGCGCACCGCTACTGCGTTCTTTGGTAGGTCTAGCACTTCGACATAGTCAGGGCCAACTTGTCCGTTTCGCAGAGAAGTTGCTACAGCAGAACGGATATCGCCCCATGACGCCTGTACATCTGCCCAATTGATAATGTCTGGCACTTCCGACCGCCCGCGCCCATGAAGTAGGCGGTTCCACGCGTCGTCCAGGTTGGCCCAGAAGGGACGTCCCATAGCTCGCCGTTCCCTCTCCATTCAAGCCCTCGCGATCGGGTTCCCTAGCGTAGTAGGAGCGATTGACAGTGAGGCCCCAAGTGGCAGGCATGAAGCCGGAAGTTGGCCGCCCAATCTCCAGATGCCAGCTCCCAACCACCGCTGGCAAGCAACGCAACCTGACTTGACGGCACCAGGCTTCGCCGTGCGATGCAGCCGATATGCCCCAATGTGTACTACTTGCCACTGGTTAACATCTGTTGATCCAAGGCTGCGAGCCACGTTCCAGAGCTTCAGTTGCTAAAGCTAGGCGGGCTCGCGGCCCGCTCCCAACCCGCCTCGTCCACGCTGCTACCCGCGCGGTCTTGCCCGCCTAGCCCTGATTGCGTCAGCCCAAGAGAGATCGCGCGTCGGGAATCTCGTCAAGGTGACGTGAAACGGCCGATGTTGCGTCCGCCTCTACTCCAGTCTGAGATCCTGGAGTCCGATCGAGAGGGGCCGCAGGTATGGAGTGGAAGACCCACGGTGAGCGACAGATCTACACCAACCCTTGGGTGAATCTGTGTCTGGTCGACGTCCAACAGCCTGACGGGCGCAGGTGGGAGTACCACGTCGTTCGCCTGCGGCATCTGGCCGTGGCTGCCGTGGTCAACGACCGCCAAGAGGTGCTGATGATGTGGCGGCACCGCTTCATCACGGACTCCTGGGCCTGGGAGTTGCCCATGGGCCTGGTCGAGGAGGGCGAGACTCCTGAGGAGGCGGCGGCCCGTGAGGTGCTGGAGGAGACGGGCTGGCGTCCTGGTCCCATCAAGCCCCTGATCTACGCCGAGCCGGCCAACGGGATCACCGACTCGCAGCACCATGTCTTCCGTGCAGACGGGGCGACTTACGAAGGTCCGCCCACGGAGAAGAACGAGTCCGACCGCATCGAGTGGATACCCCTCAGCGAGATACGGGGGATGATCGACCGTCGCGAGATCGTGAGTAGTGGATCGCTCGTCGGTCTCCTGTACGTCCTCATGGATGAAGCGATCCGCTGACTGGTGGCAGGAGCTCCCGTAGTCGCGCCTCGAAGGCCAGGGCTACGGGCTCCTGCCTGTGTGGGGCCAACTGGTCGTAGAACTCCCTGAGGTGGCCTGACACTCGCTCCGAAGCCACCGCCGATGCAGGCTCCAGGGCTTGGGTGGCGGTGTGGCACGCCTGGTCGAGCTTGCCTTGGTCCAGCTGCGTACGGGCCAGCCAGAACGCGTGAAATGCGCGGCCCCGCTGGTTGGTGTGGGCTTCCCGACGTAAGGCGTCCGCGATCAACGGTTCGGCTGTCGCTGCCTCGCCCAGTCGGCCGTGGGCAATGCCGGTGTCCACGATCAGCTTCGGCTCGTCGAAGTAGGCCACCCATGACGGGTCCGGGTCGCTCGCCTGGATCTGCTCGAACTGGCGGTGCGCTTCCGTGATCGCCCGGTGGGTGGATGTCTGGCTGCCGAGCGTGGCGTGGGCGAAGGCTTCCCGCATGGAAAGCATCGAGAGGACGCGCGGGGTGGTGTCGGTGGCTGAGCGGGCCTGGTCCTGGGCGGCGGTCACGAGTGCCAGGGAGTCCGCGGGCTTGTCCTGGTAGGTCGCCTGCAAGCTCATGCAGGCAAGGACGTTGGCCATGAACTGGCGGTCGTCGACGGCCTTGGCGAGTTGCAGGGCCTCGGTGAAGTAGGCGCGGGCCTGGTTGTACTGGCGGGCGTCGAAGTAGGTCCAGCCGGTGAGGCGTGCGAGTTCGGCCGCGATTCCGTACAGGCCGTGTTGGATGGCTGGCGGCCGATTCTCCTTGAGGAGTCCGACCACGTAGCGAAGCTGACCGACGACGGCCGGCCTGAGTGCCTCCCCGCCGTGCTGGTCGTCTCGTCGCCAGTAGTCCTCGATGGAGGAGCGGAAGGCTGCAAGTGTCGCTGCGCTGAGGTTGGTTCTCGTGGTCAGCGCAAGGATGCTGTCCACGTCGGGCCCCGGTAGCGACGCGGGGGCCTGCTGTTCCGGCTCCGGCATCTGGGGTGCTTCGCGCTCGGTGACGACGAGAGCTTGAGGCGTCTCCCATGGGCGCCGGGCAAGCCCGAGCATGTGCCCCGGGATGCGCAGCCCGTCGGCGATGCGCTCGACGACGTCCATGTGCAGCAACTGGCGTCGGCCCGCGATTACTTCGCCGACGCGGCTTGGCGTCAGCTCGCATCGCCTCGCGATCATCGACGGGTAGATGCCCGCTCTGGTCTTCACGAGCCGGAAGACTCTGCCGAAGTCCCGTACCCGGCACGCATTGATCATCTCGGGATCGGTGAGCAGCCGGGCAGGCAGCTCCTGCGGCCGGTCGGGCTCGGGCATTGGGCAAGCTCCCACACTGCGAGGGCTACGCAACGTCGCGGATTCTCTACTTGCCGCGATATTACCCAAGTTGGGTAATCAGCCTGACCTTTTGGCAGGGGTACCTGAATCGCGATGCTCGTGTGCATGGCGAGCAATCAGCAGACCAGACCAGCCATCGGTGAACTGGCGAAAGACAGTGCCACCGGACGCATCGGCTTCGTCATGGGTGAGATCGGTGGCCGCGTGCAGATGCGGCCGGTCCGTGGCGGCAAGGAGTGGGATGCCATGCCGGGCAGCGTGGCGGCACCCAGTGCGCGAGAAGAACTGAGTGCCCGCCTGGCCGTACGGAACAACGACAGTCAGGTCCCGCTGTGATGCGCGCCATCGGCCGGTATGCCGGGGTCCTGTTCATCATCTGCATCAGCGGTTCATGCGGTCTGGTGATCGGCGTGGCCCTCGGGTCCGGCCAGTAGACCGGCCGCCCCGGACGGGTGCCGACCGCCCGGCTCCCCGTCCCCGTCCGGGGCGGCCTCAAAGCCCGCTTCCCGATCGTCTCTGAGCCGAGCTCGCCGATCGGGACGGTGGTACATGCCCCGCACCACCTCACCTGAGGAGACTGCACATGACAGCAACAGCGAACGATCAGAAGACCGGCCGCGCGGTGGCTGGCGAAGAGCTGTTCGAGAACCTGGCCCGCTTCGTGGTGACCCACAACGGGCAGCCCCCCGAGCGCGCTGAGCGGATCGCGGACCAGGCGGTCGCCTTCCTGGTCACGGCGGCCACGGCCACCGTTCCCATGGTCCCGTCCGACGACGTCGACCTCGGTCTCCACGCGCTCATCTTGCACACGAAGGAGTACGCCGAGCTCTGCGAGCAGCACGCGGGGCGCTTCCTGCACCACAACCCGAAGCCGGGTGGAGGAGCACGCGACCCGGAGAAGGTCGCTGCCTCGGCTCACGCCATGAAGGCGGCCGGGTTCGTGGTCTTCGACGACCTGTGGACCGTGGACGGCGCGAACCTCGCGCAGTGCGACTCGGACTGTGGCCGACCGTACGGTCAGGCGTAGTTCACGACAGCAGCGAAGCGGCCGGCCTCGACTCGGGTCGGCCGCGTTCGCCCGGAGGGAGAAGAGATCTTGTCCGGCCCAACCCCTGAACTGCCGATCGTGGTGCTCGACGCGCTCATGCCCACGACTCGGCGCATGGTCATCAACCGCCGGGGCTCCACGGTGTGGGAGGTGGAGAACCACCGGGGCCACTACGCCGTGAAGCTCGGCTATCCGATCAAAGCCACTGCCGAATGGCCTGCCCAGCCGTGGACCGCTCTCGCGCCCGCACGTGAGGGCGCCGTCCTGCATCGCCTCGGCCTGCAAGCCGTGTTCGGCGAATGGGAGCACGGTACGTGGAACTTCCAGCCGTGGCACGAAGGACCAGACCTGCACAGGCTGTGGGAGCCATGCCGTAAGGCAGGCTCGCTCATGAAGCCCCACGCCAGTGTGGCGCTGGGATGTGTCCAAGCTCTGGCCGATCTGCACGTGAGGGGCTGGGCACACGGTGACGTGCAGCCCGCCCACTTCATCATCGGACCGGAACGCACGCACCTGATCGACCTCGCCCTCGCCCGGGGCGGACACGTGCCCCAGGGCTACGACTTCCCGTTCCGCGGCTGCCTCGTCCACTACGAAGCACCGGAGATCGCGCGCAGCGTGCTGGACACCGGGGAAGCGGAGCCGACTCAGGAAGCTGACATCTACGCGCTCGGGGCCTCGCTGCTCATCTCCGCCACGGGCTGGCGGGCGGTCGAGTACCCGGACGACGCTCCTCGTCCCGTGCAGCGAGAGGCGGTGGCCAATGGCCGACGTCGGCCCGTGAAGGTGCCCGGTGAGCTGGGCGAACTGGTCGACGCGATGCTCAGTCATGCCCCGGAGGATCGGCCCACCATCTACGAGGTGGGCAAAGCCCTGATCTGACCCCGAACCCCAACCGACCCGTCTCGCGCCACCCTCGCGCGGACGACAACAACAAAAGACCGGACCACCCCTCAGCCTCGACAGCATTCCGGGTGGTCCGGTCGCGGAAGCCCTGATCAGGACCCCGGTGCCGATGGTACCGGGGCGGTCGGCGTGCTCGGATTCGGGTGCTGCTCCAACCCCTTTCGTTTGTCGCTGAGTTAGAGAGGAGAGCGGTTGAAGGCCAGTCATTGGAAGCGCAGTTCTGGCCTGCGCCACCGAAAGTCAGCCACGGCGGCGGGTGCGCCGAACGAGTACCCGTCACGTGTGTCTCCAGCAACCCCGTCCCGGTATCAGCCACGTCTCCCGCTTTTGAAACGGCGGCCATCCGGACGGCGGGGTCGTGCTTGCTCGGGCACGGCCTGGACCTGGTCGTGGTCCTGTGGCTCGGGCCGGCCGGTTGCTTCCTGGCCTGGCTGTCTGGCTTGGCGGTGCTGCGCGCTGAGTGGCCGGGGGCCGGCGCAGCGGTGGCGGAGACAGGGAGCGGCGGCGGCCCGTGGCCGCCAGCGCGCGCGGACCGCCGTAGGCGGGCCGCCTTGATCCAGTAAAGAAACTCTGAACAGAACCGCAGGCCAGTAGTCGATCAACCTGGGAGAGGCACGGATGCCGTGGGCAAGTCCCGGCGGTTCGAGCAAGTGCGGCACGGAACGGCGGCACGGCAGCAAGCGGGGAGCGATGACCGAGCACATACCGGACAACGAAACGAGGTCGATCAGCATTCACGTCGGGGACGCGGATCAGGTAGTCGCGCTGATCGAGGAGATGCGGGCCATGGTCGTCCGCCTCAGCAGGGAGACCAGGGAGCTGCGAGAGGAAGTGGCCCAGATCAGGACTACGGCTTCGGCTGCTGAGCTGCCTTCAGCTCCTCGACCTCACGTCGCAGTTCCTGATGATCAGCGCTGAGGACACGGATCTCGTCACGTAGCGCGGTGAGTGCTTCAGCAAGGGTGGTCCCGGCGTCTTCGGCCGCTTCGGTGGCGTCGGGCCCCCCCTCCCCCTGCCCTGCCTGGCCAGGCTTCTCGTCCTGGTTCGCCAGGTACCAAGCGGGAGCGGTGTAGTTCGCCGAGAACTCCCCGCCGGCGCTGTGGTCTGCGACGAAGCTGCCACGTCCATGGATCGTGTAGATCAAGCCCTCATCGCGCAGCACATTGAGTGCGGACCTCGCGGTCATGTTGGCCACGCCGAAGCGTTCTTGCAGCTCGCGGATGGACGGCATCTGCTCGCCCGGCTTGATCCGCCCCTGCAAGATGTCGCGCCGAAGCTCGTCGGCAGCGTGCTGATACGGCGGCCGGCGGTCCTGCTTGTTCTCTGGCGCGGGGCTCATGGCCCAAGAGTAGCGATTTCTAGCACCCTTAGCACACCCCACTGACATAGGTGGCCTATGTCAGCTGATACCTAGCTCACCCGAGTCACTTGACACTGCTAGGTTAGCTATGTTCAATGGTGATCACGCCCCACCGCTCTGGTGGAGCGCAACCGAAAGGAATCAACTCCCATGGCACGCATCCGTGTTGGCCTGCTCCCCACCTCGTCGTTCATGGTCGGCACCCTGCCGGTGCCGAAGTACGCGGACCAGGAGAAGACGCAGTTCGCCACCGACCGTGAGACCGGCGCGAAGCTCTACACGATCACCCTCTTCTTCATGGAGGAGGACCGTGCCGAAGCTCTGAAGATCACCGTTCCGGAGACCGGACTGCCCAACGGACTCCGGCCGGGTGTCCCGGTCATGCCGGTGGAACTGTTCGCCACCCCGTGGGCGCGGATCTTCAACGGCTCGCTCTCGGACGGCATCGCCTACCGCGCTGGTCGGCTGGACCTGGTGGCCCCGGCCGCTGAGGCGGCGTGAGCGTCATTGCCTCCCGGTCCGGCGCTGAGCGCAGCTACCCGCTGTCTCACGCCGGGCCGGATGCCCGGTTCACCGAATCACTCGTGAACTCGGTGGCGGCCGTGCTCGTCGGCTACGGCTATCCCCGCCTCGACGCGTCGGCGGATCGGGCGGCCCTCGAATCGGCCCTGGCGGCCTTCCTCTACAACCCGTTGGAGAGCCACACATGAAGGACTCGAACGCCCCGGCGGAAGGGATCTTTGGTCAAGTCCCGCTCGTCGTCGCCCTGCCGCTCGCCGTGCTCGTCGGATGGGCGGCCTGGTGGGTCGTGCGCTACGTTCGCGCCGACGTCATGACCCGGCAGTCCATACGGCAGGCCGTACGCGTGCGTTGGGGCTGGAAGCGGCTCGCACCGATGCTCAAGCTGTCGGCCACGGACAAGACCCCGACCGCCCTGGCGTCTCTGGCGAACACGAACGGCAAGCCCATCAAGCCGCGCGTCCTCATCCCCTCCCTGAAGGTGAAGCACGACGCGTACGGAGTGATCGCGCGGGCACAGTGCCTGCCTGGTGTTGGACTCCAGCAGTTCCAGAAGGCGGGCCCGCATCTCGCGGACGCCTGGCGGTGCACGCGAGTGGCGGTCACCCAGGACAAGCCTGGGCAGGTCCTCATCCGGGGTGTGCGACTGGACCCGCTGAAGTTCCCCACCGAGCACCACCCCACGGGTGAGCCACCGGAGGAGACAGCCCGGTGGGATCTGGGCCTGGACGAGTACGCGCGGCCCGTCTCCGTGAACCTCACGCAGGTGCCCGGCGTCACCGTGGCCGGCCTCCCCGGCTTCGGCAAGACCAGCCTGATCAACCGGCTCCTCTCCGACTGGGCACCCTCGCCCGCGGTGCAGTTCGCCTGCGCGGACGGCAAGGTGTCGGCGGCCTACGAGGGCGACTATGCCGACTGGGTCCAACGCACGTTCGCCTTCGTCGGCGATGACCTGGAAGAGGCCAACAAGCTGTTCCGGCACCTGGTGGAGCTCCGCCGCGCCCGGTCGGCCTCGGTGCGCCAGATGCTCGGGGTGAAGTCCATGTGGGACGTCGGTCCGTCCGAACACTGGCCCCTGGTCGTGCTGATCATCGACGAAGCCCACACCTACTTCCGCGACCACAAGGGCAGCGACCAGCAGACGAAGAAGCTGGCCGCGCTCGCCGCCGAGAACGCCCGGCTCGTCGAAGACCTGGTGAAGAAGGGCCGGTCCGTGGGACTGCTCGTCATCCTCACCACTCAGAAGTCCACCGGCGACGCGATCCCCACCTTCATCCGCGACGTGTGCCCCGTGGGCCTGAGCTTCGCCCAGAAGACTGCCGAAGCCTCCGTGGCCGCGCTCGGCGAGGAGATCCGGGAATGGCCGGACGCCAACCCGATCAACCTCCAGGACCCCACCTACGTCGGCGTCGCCTCGATGAACCACCAGTCGCAACCCGGCTTCACCCGCATCCGTACGCCCTACGTGCCCGACACGGAAGCGGCCCGTGTCGCCAAACAGACTGCGAACCTCACCGCCGACCCCTCCGTCCTCCTCGAAGCCTTCCTCGGCCTCCGCACGGCGGACGTGGACCTCACCAGGCTCGACGTCTGAGCAGCCTGCCAACCGCCCTCGGCCGTTCCCGTCACCCCGGAGAGGAGGTGAACACTCATGACAGAAGACCGGATCACTCAGCGCACCATCACCGCCGTCATGATCGTCATTGCCGCGCTGGCGTTCGTCTTCTCCTTTGGCAACGTCTGGTCGCTCGCCCTGCGCCTGGGCGTCCCCGGCCCGATCGCACCGCTCATCGCCCCGATGGTGGACCTGTCCGTGGTCGGCCTCCTGGTCGCCCTGCGCTACCTCTCGCTGCGCGGCCTGCCGGCCGACCAGATGACGGCTGCCACCCGCCTCATGCACTTCTCCGGACTGCTGACCCTCGCCCTCAACGTCGCAGAACCGATCGTCGCCGGACACTACGGCCGCGCCGCCGTCGACGCGGTGGCCCCGCTGCTCCTCCTCGGCTGGGGCTCCGTCGGCCCGCAGCTCCTGCGCGCCTTCCACACCGTTGCGCGGCCCGCCGTACCGGCTTCCGTGCCGGACGAGATCGACCCGCAGGCCGAGACGGCAACGGAGGCCTCCCGTCCTTCGGTGCCCCTCACCCTTCCGGCCCCGGCCCCGATCGCTCCTCAGATCGCCCCGGCTCCCGCTGCGCCTGCGGTCAAGGTCCCTGAGCCGTTGCTGACCGAAGCACGCTCCATCGCGACATCCCACCACACCGAGCACGGCGAACCGATCACGGCGGCCCAGCTCAAGACGCGACTCGGGATCGGCCTGCCCATGGCCACCGCGCTGCACGCCGCTCTGTAGGGCCCCCCCTTCCGCCGGCCTCTCCGGTGCTCCCCACCATCGCCCGCCCCAGGGCCCGACTTGCCATGCCTGCGGGCAGCAGCCCGAGCGCACTGAATCGCTGCTGCCCGCAGGTCTCACCCTCGCGCCAGAAGGGACACCCCGCCACCCATGCGCCGCCCCCTCGACCTGCGCCACGTCATCAGCCCCGGCCTGCGGGACCTGGTCGAACTGGCCAACACCGACGACTTCGACCGCGTCACCGAACAGGTCCGCGACCTTCGCGGCTGCACCAGCCCCGTCAACCTGCACGGCTGGACGGTCACCACCGACCAGACCACCAAACAAGTCGTCCGCTCCTACCGCTCCGAGGACGAACCCTCCGGACGCCTCCTCACCACCTGCGGCAACCGCCGCGCCTCCCGCTGCCCCGCCTGCTCGCGCCTCTACGCGGCCGACACCTACCACCTGATCAAGACCGGACTGTCCGGCGGAAAGAACGTCGCCGAAACCGTCCGCGACCACCCCCGCGCCTTCGTCACCCTCACCGCCCCGTCCTTCGGCCCCGTCCACAACCGCCCCACGACCAACGCGGGCAAGCCGCGCCCCTGCCCGTGCGGCGAGAACCACCCCCGGGACGCTCCCGAACTCGGCACTCCACTCCGCCCGTCCAGCTACGACTACACCGGCGCCGTCCTCTGGAACGCCCATGCCGGGGCCCTGTGGGCGCGCTTCACCACCTACCTGCGCCGTGCCCTCGCCGAGCACCTTGGCATGACACAGAAAGCACTCAACACAGCCCTCCGCGTCTCCTTCGCCAAGGTCGCCGAGTACCAGCAACGCGGCCTGGTCCACTTTCACGCGGTCGTCCGCTTCGACGGTCCCGACGGCCACACCACCTCACCCCCGGCCTGGGCCACCTTCGACGCCCTCCGTGTCGCCGTCGGCCTGGCGGTCGAGCGTGCCCGGCTCACGATCGAGTCGGACGCGGTCGGCGAACGGGTCATCCGGTGGGGCGACCGCTTCAAGGTGGACCAGATCTCCGCCCTGGGGGACGGCGAACTCACGGACGCCAAAGTCGCCGGATACGTGGCCAAGTACGCCACGAAGAACGCCGAGGGCGCGGGCACCGTGGACCGCACCCTCGTATGCCGCCCCTGTGCCGGACGCGGCCACGTACGCGGCCCTGACGGCTTCCACGACCTCTGCGTCGACTGCGACGGCACCGGCCAGGCCGAACCCCTCACAGACCTCCCCGTGCAGCAGCACGCCCGCCAGATGATCCGCACCGCATGGGCGCTCGGCCACCTCCCCGAGTTCGCCGAACTCAAGCTCTGGAAGTGGGCCCACATGCTCGGCTTCCGCGGCCACTTCTCCAGCAAATCGCGCGCCTACTCGACCACCCTCGGCGCACTCCGCGACGTACGCCGCGCCTGGCGCACCGCCCAGGCCGAAGCCGCCCGCATCCGCGCCGGCCTCCCCGGCGGTGACGAGAACACCACCCTCGTCACCGACTCCTCATGGACCTACCTCAGCAGCGGCTACCGCCCTGGCGAAGAGCTCCTCGCCGCCCAGGTTCGCCACGACATCGCCCACTCCCAACGCGCCAAACAAGAAGGGCTGCTGCCTGCATGACGACGGCCGTTCTCACCGTGGACCAGGTCGCCGAGAGTCTCGGCGTCAGCCGCTGGAAGGTCTACTCGCCGCAAGCCCCCACCAACCCCGGAACGGAAGGAGAACCCACCCGTGGCTGACCGCTACCTCACCGTGGCGCAGGTGGCCGAATGCCTCGGCACCTCGGAGCGTTTCCCGCGCCGCCTCATCGCCGAGCGACGCATCACGTTCGTCAAGGTCGGTAGGCACGTCCGCATCCCGGAGAGCGCGCTGACCGCCTTCGTCGCAGCCCACACGGTGCAGCCGATCGACCATCGGCGTGGCTTGCTGCGGAGGGTCGCCTGATGACCAACCAGAAGAAGCAGCGTAGAAGCTTCGGGTCGGCTCGTCAGCTCCCGTCCGGCCGTTGGCAGGTCCGCTATCGAGACCCTGAGAGTGGGCAACTCCGCCCGGCCGAGAAGACGTACCCGACGAAGAGCGATGCTCAAGTCGCTCTCGCCCAAATCGAGGCTGACATCTCGCGTGGCCAGTGGTCGGACCCAGACGCCGGGGCGGTGAACTTCGAGGAGTACGCGATCGCGTGGCTTCGGGACCGGAAGCTAGCCGACCGCACTCGTGAGAGGTCTGAGTCCGTCATGCGGCTGCACATCTTGCCCACCTTCGGAGCCGGGACCGTGGCAGACGTGGCGACGGCTCGTGTGCGTAGCTGGCGGGGAAAGCTCCTCGCGGCCGGCGTTGGTGAGCCGACGGTGGTCAAGGCGTACCAACTACTGCGGGCCTTGATGAACATGGCCGTGGACGACGAGCTGATCCGGCGCAACCCGTGCCGTATCAAGGGTGCCGACCGCTACGACGTGCCCGAACGACCGGTCCTCACGGTCACCGAAGTCTTCGCCGTCGCCGACTCCATCGTGCCGCGCTACCGGCTGCTCGTCCTCCTGGCCGCGTTCACCACTCTGCGGTTCGGTGAACTCGCAGCCCTCCGCCGCCGAGACATCAACCTGGAAGCCCTGACTGTCAGCGTCCGCCGGTCACAAGCTGAGTTGCAGGACGGTCGGCTCTTCGACAAAGCGCCGAAGTCCGCTGCTGGCGTACGTGTCATCTCGTTCCCCGCCGAGCTGCTCGACGACGTCACACGCCACCTGGAACAGTTTGCCGCGCCCGGCCGCGACGGACACGTCTTCGTCGGCCCTCAGAGAGGCCAGCTCCGGCGAAGCAACTTCCGCGACGACTGGGTGTCGGCCAGGACGGCGGCGGGCGTCACGTCGGAACTCCACTTTCACGATCTCCGCCACACAGGCAACACGCTGGCCTCGACCGCCGGTGCCAGCACCCGTGAGCTGATGACCCGCATGGGCCACAGCAGCTCGCGCGCCGCGCTGATCTACCAGCACATGACCAGCGACCGTGACCGGGCCATCGCTGATCGGCTCGGAGCGATGATCCGTGAGGGTGAGGGAGAGGCCGTCTCGGACTAGAGGATCCGGCCCCCGTACAGCCGTAGTGGCACGCGTGTGGCACGACTCCGGACACGACGAAGGGCCAGCCTGGGAGGAAACCCTCCTGAGCTGGCCCTTTTTCTGTGCCCCCGGCAGGATTCGAACCTGCGACACCCGCTTTAGGAGAGCGGTGCTCTATCCCCTGAGCTACGAAGGCGGGGTGGTGACCCTGTGGGTTACTGGCGTCAGCGTACCGGATTCGGGTTGGGGGGTGTGGGGGTCAGGTCAGGGGGACGTGGGTGAAGCGGGCGGCTGTGTGGAGGTCTGTCTCGATGTGGGAGGCGGTGGAGAGCAGGGCCGGGAGGATGTCGTCGACGCACTCCTCGGCCGTGCGGCGGGCGACGTGGGTCGCCGCGTTCAGGGCGGCGATCACCCGGCCGTCCCGGTCGCGGATCGGGACGGCGATCGCGCGTACGCCCTGTTCCAGTTCCTCGTCGGCCAGGGCGTAGGACCCCGCCACCGCGGGCCCGGTCAGCAGGAGGCGGCCCATTGCCGTGGAGGGGGCCGGGAGCCGTGTGCCTACTGCGATGTCCACGCTCATGACGTGGTTCGCGGTCGCCCGGGCCGTGTACTGGATCTCGTCGCGCCGTTCGGTCAGGACCGCCAGGGAGGTCGTCTCCTGGACGGCGTCCGTCAGCGTCGTCAGGTGGGGGGTCGCGATCCGGGGGAGCGACGTGCGGGAGAGGGGCGGGAAGCCGAGGGAGAGGACCCGGGGGGTGAGGGCGAACGTGCGGTGGGGGGTGGGGGCCACCAGGCCCAGGTGTTCGTAGGTGATCAGGGCCCGGCGGGCCGTCGCCCTCGCCAGGCCGGTCGTCTTCGCGACGTCCGTGAGGGTCAGCTCCGCCCGGCCCTCGTCGAACGCCGCCAGGACGGTCAGGCCCCGGGCGAGGGACTCGATGAACTCGCGGCCCAGTTCCTGCTTCGAAGCGCCCGTCCAGGTCGCCAGTCCCGCCGGGGACCGGCCCGGCTCGGGGTGTGGTGCCCGGCGCAGGTCCTCCTCCATCGCCGCCACGGCCAGACGGAGGCGGGGGAGAAGCGTGTCGCGCAGGTCGGCCGACGTGTGCCGGCTCGTATGGCTGACGACGTTCGCCACGCACGCGATCCGGGCCGTACGCGGATCCCGTACGGGGACGGAGACCGCCACCAGACCGGGTTCGATCAACTGGTCGTCCAGAGCGCAGTTCTCCTCCGCCGCCCGCGCGGTCCTGCGGGTGAAGTCCTCGTCGCTCCCCGCGCTCCGTGCAGGCGACGGCGGCACGGTCGGGAAGTCGCGGTTCTGCGGGTCCCTCGTCCTGCGGGCGCGCCAGGCCTGCCACTCGGCGTCGGTCCACTCCGTCGCGAACAGCTGGCCCGGCGCGGTGCGTTCGGCCGGGAGCAGGTCGCCGATGCGGAAGCTCAGGGACATCGCGCGGCGGCGGGTCGCCTGGTGGATGAAGCGGATGCCGTCGCGGTCGGCGACGGCCAACGACACGGATTCGTCCAGTTCGTCGGCGAGGCGGTCCGCGCGGGCGGACAGCAGCGCGGGCAGGCGCAGCGCCGCCAGGTAGGCGTTGCCCAGTTCCATGACACGGGGGGTCAGGATCGCGTCCCGGCCGTCGAGACGGACGTACCCCATGCGGGTGAGGGTCGCGGTGATGCGGTCGACCGTGGAGCGGGCGAGGCCCGTGGCACGCTCCAGTCCGCTCAGGTTCATCGTGCCGCCCGCCTCGGTCAGCCGCCGCAACACGGTGACCCCGCGGATCAGCGGCGAGACGGCCTCCGTCGGCGCCTGCCCGGCCTCGGCCTCCGGGCGCGGTACCGGAGCCGGGACGGGGGCGGATGCGGTCGTCTTCGCGGACATTGCTGCTCGGCTCTCCGATACGGCGGCGGAACTGGCGGTGGTGTGGGCAGGGGCACGGCAGTGACAGCGTGCGGCGGCCGTGGGCGGTGCCGGTGTGCGGTGACGGTGTGTACCTACCTACCGGCCGGGTGCGGTACGTGCGGGTGCGTGTGCGTGCGTGTGCGTGCGTGGTCGTACGGCGTCGCGGCAGGCCTACGGTAGCCCCGGTCGGCCTGCGGACCGCACGTCCCGCCCGCCCGCACGGCTGTCCGCCCGTCTGCACATCCGTCCGGCCGCCCGTCCACGACTGCAGCGGCTGCTACCCCCGGCTCACCCGTACGCGGTAGTCACCTTTCAGGTCCGCGCCCACCACCGAGATGCGGATGCCCCTCTTGGGGTCCTTGAACGTCTCGCCCGGAGCGAAGGGGGCGTCGGAGAGTTCCGCGTGGACGTTGGGGCTGCGGGTGCAGCCGCCGCTGTCGGTGTGGGAGTCGTAGACCGTGACCGGGCCCATGCCGGTGTCGACGTCCGCGTCGACCTTGTAGATGAGGACGCCCGAGCGGCACACGCTCTCGTCGTTGCCGCCGTGGGCGCGCAGTTCGACGGCGTAACCGGTGCGGTCGCTCATCGGGACGAAGATCAGCTTCGGGCCGGCCGCGCGGGAGAGGGGGGTCAGGGGGTACTCCGTCGTGCCCTGCGCCGCCGCGCAGGCGATCTGGGTGGCGTCCAGCCAGCCCAGTTTCCACTTGTGCCAGCCGAGCAGATCGTTGTTGGCGCCCCAGTCCTCGCTCATGATGTCCCAGTGGCCGACCGCGCCTCCGCCCTCCTGGGTGTAGAGGTCGGGCAGGCCGAAGACGTGGCCGTTCTCGTGGGGGAGGACGCGGTAGCCGGTGCGGTCGTAGGAGCCTGAGCCGTCGTCCTGGCGTGAGTAGACGAAGGACGCGTTCGCCACGGTCACCCCGTCGGCGACCGGCGCCTCCGCGTTGCCGGCGAACGTCACGGAAAGCACCGTGTCGAGGGCGGAGGGGCCCGCGTTCGGGGTGACCAGCACGTTCAGGAGGTCGTACGAGCGGAAGTCCACCGTCGGGTCGGCGGCGGCCACGATGTCCTGGACGAGTTCGCGGTAGCCGGGGTCGAAGGGCGCGCCGCGCTCTATGCCGTACTCGCGGAACGTCTTGGGCATGCGCAGCCAGTGCCGGATCGGAGTCTCGCCGCGGTAGTCGAGGCGGCCGTACGAGGCCGTGCGGAACCATTCCTCGGTCTGGGGGAAGAACTCGCGGTAGCGGCCCATTGCGCTGCCCCGGCCGGGCGCGTCCGAGAAGTCGATCATCAGGGTGAGGGCGCGGACGGTGCCGGTGGAGCGGGAGTAGCCGCCCGGTGTGGGCAGGCCCTCGGACATCTGGACGGTGGCACGGCCATTGATCATGCAGGGGGCGAGGGCGGAGGAGCGGGCCAGGGAGGCGGGGCCCGCGCCGGCCGTCGTCGCACCGGGGGCCGGCGCGAGGTGTCCGGACCCGGCCGACGTGCTGACCGCGAGCGTCAGCACGGAGACGGAGGCGAGCGCGGCGACGCGGCGCGGGCGTATCCGACGGCGGAGTGGCTCGCCTGCGCGGGCCGGGGCGGTGCGCAGGGGCTGCGGCTGCATGCAGGGGGCCTTTCGCTCCAGGCAGCCACCGGTCACCGGCTGCGTCCTTTCGATCACCCTCCGACGCGGTGTACGCGGGCGCGCGCTGGGGGAGACCGATCGTGGATTACCGACCGGTACGGCCGCGACGGTCCCGTCCGGGCACCCGTGCCCCCTGGTCACGCCCATTTCGGGACGTCCGTTCACCGGGGGTGCGGCCCGCCCATTGCCGCCCCGCGCCTGCCCCGCCCTCCCGCCCTCGGCGGCCCCACACCCGCTCGCGACCTCCCCGTTCCGCCCCTGATGGCCTCCCTGTTCCGCCCCCATCCCGGATGTGACTCAGGTCACATCGAGAAACTTCTGGGTTTGGGAAATAACCGGGGACGCCATCCCCGTTTAGTCATGTGTCCGAGCGAAACGGGGAGTCGATCCCCGGATCGTCATCAGTTCCGAAACGTTCAGGAACGTTCCGAAACAGCCCGAAACGTCAGAAGGAGTGCGCCGTGCAGACCGCGACCGCTACCCCCACCGTGCGTAAGGTGACCCGGCCCCGTGCCGACGCTCAGCGCAACCGGGAGCGGATCGTCATCGCCGCCCGCGAGATGTTCGTCGAGTTCGGGCCCGATGTGCCGCTCGACGAGATCGCGCGCCGGGCCGGCGTCGGCAATGCCACGGTGTACCGCAACTTCCCCGACCGTGACGCCCTGGTGCGTGAGGTCGTCTGCTCGGTGCTGGACCGCATGGTCCAGGCCGGGCAGATCGCCCTCGCCGAGAGAGACGCGTTCGGGGCGCTGGAGCGGTTCGTGCACGCCTCCGCCGAGGAGCGGCTCAGCGCGCTGTGCCCGATGATCTCCAGCACCTTCGACGAGCACCACCCCGACCTCGAAGCCGCGCGCGAACGGGTCGAGCGGATCATCGAGGAGGTCATGGACCGTGCGAAGGCGGCCGGGCAGCTCAGGCCCGACGTCGGCGTGGGGGACGTGATGATCGCGGTGGCCCAGCTCAGCCGGCCCCCGGCCGGTACCGGCTGCCTGAACGCCGACCGGTTCGTCCACCGCCACCTTCAACTGTTCCTGGACGGACTGCGGGCCCCGGCCCCCTCGGTCCTGCCGGGTTCGGCCGTGACCATGGAGGATCTGCGCCAGGCCTGAACGATCGGTTCGTGAAACCGCAGCAGCAGTCGTCCTCACCCTCACCGGTGGTCACCGGCCCTCGGCCGACCCTGGTGGCCCTCAGTCGCCCTCACCTTGCCTCGGCGGCCGTCGGCGACCCTCACGAGTCATCACGACCCTGATGAGTCATCACGTCCATCGAGCAACGACCCGTCAGCGTTGACGAGTCGCCCTTTACTTCACCCTTTTCCGTCACGAAGTCCCGAAGCGGGTATCCCCATGTCTGAAACAGCCCTGAAGGCCCCCGGTAAGACGGGCGGCCCGGACGCCAACCGCTGGAAAGCGCTGGCCTTCATCGCCCTCGCCCAGCTGATGGTCGTCCTCGACGCCACCATCGTGAACATCGCGATGCCCTCCGCCCAGCAGGACCTGGGCATCTCCGACGGCAACCGGCAGTGGATCGTCACCGCCTATGCCCTCGCCTTCGGCGGTCTGCTGCTCTTCGGCGGCCGCATCGCCGACCTGTGGGGCCGCAAGCGCGCCTTCGTCGTCGGTCTGGGCGGCTTCGCCGTGGCCTCCGCGCTAGGTGGCGCGGCCGCCAACGAGGCGATGATGTTCGGTGCCCGCGCCCTGCAGGGTGCGTTCGGCGCCCTGCTCGCGCCCGCCGCGCTCTCCCTGCTCGCCGTGATGTTCACGGACGCGAAGGAGCGCGCCAAGGCCTTCGGCATCTACGGCGCGATCGCGGGTGGTGGCGGCGCCGTCGGCCTGATCCTCGGCGGTTTCCTCACCGAGTACCTGGACTGGCGCTGGACGTTCTTCGTGAACATCCCGTTCGCGATCGTCGCCGCGGCCGGCGCCTACTTCGTCATCCGTGAGCCCGAGGGCGGTCGCAACCGCTCCCCCCTCGACATCCCGGGCGTCATCCTCTCCACCCTCGGTCTGGTCTCCCTGGTCTACGGCTTCACCCGCGCCGAGTCCGAGGGCTGGAGCGACTCCGTGACCGTCGGCATGTTCGTCGCGTCCGCGGTCCTGCTGGCGACCTTCGTGATCGTCGAGTCGAAGGTCAAGGCCCCGCTGCTGCCGCTGCGCGTGATCACCGAGCGCAACCGCGGCGGTGTCTACCTCTCCCTCGGCCTCGCGATCATCGCGATGTTCGGTCTGTTCCTCTTCCTGACCTACTACCTGCAGATCGTGAAGGGCTACTCGCCGGTCAAGACCGGTTTCGCCTTCCTCCCGATGATCGCGGGCATGATCACCGGCTCCACCCAGATCGGCACCCGTCTGATGACCCGGGTCGCCCCGCGCCTGCTCATGGGCCCCGGCTTCCTGGTCGCCGCGCTCGGCATGCTGCTGCTGACCCAGCTGGAGATCAACACCTCGTACGCGGCCGTGCTGCTGCCGGGGATGCTGCTGCTCGGCCTCGGCATGGGTACGGCGTTCATGCCGGCCATGTCCATGGCCACGCTGGGCGTCGAGCCGCGGGACGCCGGTGTCGCCTCCGCGATGGTCAACACCTCGCAGCAGGTGGGCGGCGCGATCGGCACCGCCCTGCTGAACACGATCGCCGCGTCCGCGACGACGTCGTACATCAAGGACCACGTCGCCGGCGCCGCCTCCAAGCCCCAGCAGCAGCTGGTGCAGCTGGAGGGCATGGTGCACGGCTACACCAGCGCCATCTGGTTCGCCGTCGGCATCCTGGTCGCCGCCGCGACCATCGCCCTGACCCTCATCAACGCCGGCAAGCCGGACATGGGCCCGGTCGCGGGCTCGGGGGCGAAGGACGCCGAGGACGCGGTGCCGGTGATGGTCCACTGACCCGGCTACGGATCTAGGGCCTTTCTATCGGATCAGGTCGGCTTGGGGCGGCGGTGCCCTGTTCGCACCCCGCGAAGGACGGCAAGATCCGAAAGAGAGGCCCTAGCGGAGCCAGGGCAGGTCCGCACCCGCTTCATCGGGCTGAAGTCCCTCGGCGACGATCTGCATGATCTCGCCGAGGGACTTCTGCTGTTCCGGGGTGAGCCGGTCGAACACCGCGTGGCGGACGACGGCGACATGGCCCGGCGCGGCGCGCTTCAGCACCTCCAGGCCCTGGTCGGTCAGTACGGCGAACTGGCCGCGCTTGTCGGAGTCGCACTCCTCGCGGCGCACCCAGCCGTTCTTCTCCAGCCGGGCGATGGCATGGGAGAGGCGGGAGCGGGTGATCTTCGCGTACTTGGCCAGCTCGGTCATCCGCAGGCGCCGGTGGGTGGACTCGGCGAGCTTGACGAGGAGGCCGTAGTAGATGTGCGGCATACCCGCTTCACGCTGGAGCTGGCGGTCCATGTGATCTTCGAGGAGGGTCGTGGCGTGCACGTAGGAGCGCCAGATGCGCTGCTCCTCGGGGGTGAGCCACTGGGGCTCGTCAGCGGATGCGGGTGCCTTCGTCATGGACTCCACTGTAAACGTCTGCTCCTTGAAATTTAAACCAATCGGGAATATGCTGTGCGATATTGACGTTTTAGATTTCAAGCAAGCGTCGCGAAGCATTCGGAGCCGGTGGTCTTGGAAGCCGACAGCGTTCGGAGCCGGAACGTTCGGAGCCGACAGCGTTCGGAGCCGGAAGCTCTCCGATGTCAGATGTTTCCGGAGTCAGGGGCCGAGGTCCCGGAAGGAGCAGCCGCCATGTCCGCCGCACCCCAGGAGCGTGCCCTCCCCCAGGAACGCATGCCCGCCCTCTACCTCAGTCATGGCGCCCCGCCCCTCGCGGACGACCCGATCTGGCCCGGCGAACTCGCCGCCTGGTCCGCCGACCTGCCCCGGCCCAAGGCGATCCTGATGGTCTCCGCCCACTGGGAAGAGGCCCCCCTCGCCCTCGGCGCCGTCGACCCGGTCCCCCTGGTCTACGACTTCTGGGGCTTCCCCGAGCACTACTACCAGGTGAAGTACGGCGCCCCTGGCGCGCCCGAGCTCGCCGAGAGCGTACGGAAGCTGCTGCGCGCCCCCGGTATCCCCGTGCAGGACATCCCCGACCGCGGCCTCGACCACGGCGCCTACGTGCCGCTCGTCGAGATGTTCCCGGCCGCCGACATCCCGGTCCTCCAGATCTCCATGCCGACCCTCGACCCCGTGAAGCTGATGGAGATCGGCCGAAAGCTCGCGCCGCTGCGCGACGAGGGCGTCCTGATCGTCGGCTCCGGCTTCTTCACCCACAACCTGGCCGCGCTGCGGCACACCGGCGGAGGAGTGCCGACCTGGTCCTCGGAGTTCGACGACTGGGGCCGGCGCGCGCTGGAGACACGCGACTGGGACGGGCTGCTTGACTTCCTCCACAAGGCCCCGGCCGGCCGGTACGCCCACCCGCGCACCGAGCACTTCGCCCCGCTCTTCGTGACCATGGGCGCGGCGGAGATGTCCGGCGAGCTGGACGCGCAGAAGTCCGTGATCGACGGGTTCTGGATGGGGATGGCGAAGCGGTCCGTGCAGTTCGGCTGACGCTCCTTCCGGGGCCGGAACTGCTTCCCGGGCCAGGGCCCCTTCCTGGGCCGGGGCCCCTTGCGGGGGCGGGGTATGGGCTCCCTCCCGGGCCGGGGCTCCTTGCGGGCCGGGGCCGGGGCGGGGGCCGGGGCTGCTCCCGGAGTCGAGGCTCCCTCCGAGGTCAGAGCTCCTTCTCGTACCAGGCCACGTCCCAGTAGCGGTCGAACTTGCGGCCTACCTCGCGGTACGTGCCGACATGCCGGAAACCGAAGCGTTCGTGCAGCCGCGCGGACGCTTCGTTCGGTTGCGCGATGCCCGCGTAGGCGCGGTGCAGGTCCTCGCCGGCCAGCGCCTCGAAGAGCGCTGTGTAGAGGAGCGTGCCGATGCCGCGCCGGCCGGCGTGCGGGGCGACGTAGACCGTCACCTCCACCGAGGTGGAGTAGGCCGCCTTCGGCCGGTAGGCGCTGGATGTGGCGTAACCCAGGATTTCCTGTGAGGTCCGCCGACTGCCCTGTGAGTCCGCTTCCGTGGCAACCATCAGGCGGTGCGGTCCGTCTTCAGGGTGGGAGAGCAGCCAAGGACGTCGCTCTTCCGGACTGAAGGCCACGGTGTCAAATGTGATGGGCGTCTCACGTACGTAGTGGTTGTAGAGGCTTGTGAGGGCTTCGAGGTCACCCTCGACTCCTGACCTGACCTGCACATCTGTACGTTCCGACAACATCGCGTCTCCTTGCGTGGTCGGACAGGGTACTGCAAGATCATAAAAATCGGGGTGCGGGTTGGGAATTCTGTCCTGATTCCAGTCGTTGTTTCCATCAGATGCAGGGCACCCGAGGAGAGTCCGAGTCCGAGAGTGCCTGGTGTCTGAAGGGCCACCCGCCGAACCTCCATCGCAAGGGAGCACGCATGGCAACCCGTGCCGTCGCCCGTCGCAAGTCCGCCAACGGCGAGACGACCGACGCGGCCCGCAGTGTTCGCGCCCATGGCGGCGAGATCGCCGACCGCGACCTGGTCGGCATGTACCTCGACGAAATCGCGCGCACACCACTGCTCGACGCCGCCAAGGAAGTCGAGTTGTCACAGATCATCGAAGCGGGTGTGTTCGCTCAGCAGGTCCTCGACGGCGACGAGGAGTCCCGGTCCGTCGCCACGCGCGAAGAACTCGAGGCCCTGGTCGTCGAGAGCGAGCGGGCCAAGGACGTCTTCATCCGCTCCAACCTCCGGCTGGTCGTCGCGGTGGCCCGCCGCTACCCCCGCAGCGGTCTCCCGCTCCTCGACCTCATCCAGGAAGGCAACGCCGGTCTGGTCCGCGCAGTCGAGAAGTTCGACTACCGCAAGGGCTTCAAGTTCTCGACGTACGCGACCTGGTGGATCCGTCAGGCCATCACCCGCTCGATAGCGGACCAGTCGCGCACGATCCGCCTGCCCGTCCACCTGGTGGAGGAGCTCGGCCGGATCCGTCGTGTGCAGCGCGAGTTCAACCGCGAGAACGGCCGCGACCCGGAGCCCGCGGAGATCGCGACCGAACTCGGTTCGACGCCGGCGCGCGTCACGGACGTCCTGGACTGGGCCCGCGACCCGGTCTCGCTGAACATGGCGGTCGACGACCAGGGCGAGACCCAGTTCGGCGACCTGTTGGAAGACACGTCCGCGGTCTCGCCCGAGCAGTCCGTCATGACCCTCCTGCGCAGCGAGGAACTGGACGGCCTGATCGACCGCCTCGAGCCGCGCACCGCCTCCATCATCAAGATGCGGTACGGCATCGACGACGGCCGTGAGCGCACCCTGACCGAGGTCGGCAAGGAACACGGTCTGACGAGGGAACGCATCCGCCAGATCGAGAAGCACGCCCTGCTGGAACTGAAGAAGCTGGCCCGCGACACGGGCTTCGAGGCGGCGGCGTAAGGCGCTTGAACCTCCGTCGGCCGGCCGGAGCCTGACGCTCCGCCGGGCGACGTCGGTCGATGAACGGTCCATGACCTGCCGATGGTCCACGGCCGTCAACCGATGGTCGACTGGTGCTTGGTGCCTGGTGCCTGGTGCTTGGTGCTTGGTGCCTGGTACCTGGTCTCGGTCTCGGTGGCTGCGCCCGGTGTTCGGTGCCCGGGTGGGGCGGAGCGGGACGTAGTCCGGGTACCGGCCGAGCCGTGGAGGCTCCGGAGTCGGGGTGCCGTCGGTGTCGGTATGGGTGTCGGTGGCCGTCCGTGGCCTCGGTGGTGCCGGTGGCCATCAGGCCATCACCCCGTCGAGGGCCGCTTGTTGGCCGGGGGTACGCCGTGTGAGTCATTCGCCTGACGTGCCTCACGTGCCGCAAGTGCCTGAAGCGGGTGAAGTGCCCGGCGGCTGGAGCCGGGGTTTTGGCCGCGTCGACGCAGGGGTTGCGCGGAGTCGTGCCGCGAGGTTCGCGGCCGAAAGGGCGCCTGCGCCGCGGCCCGGAGCTGCGGCGAGTGGGCTTCAGGCGCCCTGTCGTGCCGGGTTCCCGCCCGCGTGCGCCGGGTGGTGGAGCGCCGCGCAAACATGGCGGAGGAACGCCGCTTCAATGAGGAGGAGCGCGGGAACAAGACTTCTGGGCACGGGAGTCCGAGTCGGCACAGGAGTTCGGGCCGACCCGACCTCGCAGCCCTTCCCGAGATCTCCGCCGCACATGAGCCAAGTCCCGACGCACATCCCCCCGGCGCCGGGACTTTCCCCGAGCCGGGCTTCGGTGCCTCTCCCCCCAGGCGCCGGGGCCCGGCTCCTCTTCGTGCCCGGGCGGGCCCGACTTCGGGCCGGGCCGGGGCGGGGATTGCGGGCGCACACGTCCGCCGGGCATATGACACCGCGGACGGGCACGCTGAGAGGGCGGGGCACCCCGTACCTGAACCACGGGGTGGCCCGCCCGAATGGCAGATTGTGCCACATGGGCATAGCCTGCCGACGTGATCAGCTCGACCCCCCATCCCGCCCCGGCTTCACTGACCGAGCGGCGCAAAGCGGCGACCCGCATGGAGATCGCCCGTGCGGCGGCAGGCCTCTTCGTCAGCCGGGGCCTGAGGGCCACCCGCGCCGAGGACATCGCCCAGGCCGCGGGCATCGCCCCGCGCACTTTCTACCGGTATTTCGCGACCAAGGAAGAGGCCGTCGCCCCGCTCTACGCGGCGGGCGCGCAGCGCTGGGCGGAGGCGGTACGTGAGGCCCCGGCCGGACTGACCGTGCCGGAGGCCCTGGAACACGCGATACGGCACACTCTCGTCCCGGGCCGCGGGGTGTCGTCGGCGTCCTGGGAATGGGTCCGCACCCTGATCCGACTGGCCGGAACCAGCCCGGCGCTCGGCAAGGTCTGGGCGGAGGTCTGCCACACCTCGGAGACGACACTCACGGAGGTACTGGCGGAACGGACGGTGACACCGTCCCGTACGCCTGGTCCGGACGGCGTTTCCGACACCGGTTCCGCAGCCGTTTCCGACACCGGTTCTGCAGCCATTTCTGACGCCGTTTCCGACACCGGTTCCGCAGCCGTTTCTGACGCCGTTTCCGACACCGGTTCCGCAGCCGTTTCTGACGTCACTTCCGCCCCGGAGACCTCCTCTACTCCCGCTCCCGCGCCCAGCCTCACATCCGAGCCCGCTCCCGCGTCCGACAACGTTGCCTCCCCCTATCAGCGCTTCACCGCGGCGGTGGCCGGGGCGGCGGTTCGGGTCGCGGTCGAAAGCTGGGCGGCGACCGACTCCCCGCCCATCGGCCGACAGGGCCCGGCGGAGCTGGCGTTGCGCAATCTGCGGGCCCTGCACGGGTTCGCGTGGCAAGAGAGCCCGGCGGAGGAGGCCTGACCCACGCCCTCCCGCGCTCTCCCCATCCTCGCGCGTCCCTTTTCCCCGCGCGTCCCCTCCCGCGCTAGCCCCCCGAGCCCCTCCCGGACGCACCCTTCGTTCCTGCCGCTCGGCTCAGTCGCCCGCCGAACTCCCGTACGCAGTCCACCAGTTCCGGCGGTCCCTGGACCGAGAACTCGCAGCCCAGCGTCGCCAGCCGCATCGCCACCCACTCCACCGGGTGGCTGGTCGTCCCCTGTAGCCGGCAGCCGCCCTCGCCGTCGGTGTCCGCCGTCGGCGTCGCGACCGGCGTGCCCAGCCACGTGGGCAGGCGTGCCGTCACGAACTCCGTCGGCGCCTCGAAGCAGACGTCGAGTTCGTACTCGTAGGCGTCCGGGCGCAGTTGGATGGATCGCCGGAGGTATTCCGCCGCGCTCCCCGTCGGCAGCTCGCGCGGAGTGAAGCGGGCCCCGGTCGCGAACGGGTCCTGGACCCGGTCCACCCGGAAGGTCCGCCAGTCCTCGCGGTCGAGGTCGTACGCCACGAGGTACCACCGCCGGCCCGTGGACACGAGGCGGTAGGGCTCGGTCAGGCGCCGCGACTCGGTGCCGTCCTTCGTGCGGTAGGCGAAGCGCAGCCGCTCCTGCCCGGCCACCGTCGAGGCGATGACGGTCAGCGTCTCGGGTGCGATGCTCGCGCCGTCCCCGCTGGTCAGCGGTGTGGTCGCGGCCTGGAGGGTGGAGACGCGGTGGCGCAGCCGGGCCGGCAGCACCTGCTCCAGCTTGGCCAGGGCCCGCACGGACGCCTCGTCGACGCCCTCCAGCGCGTGTCCCGCCCCCGCCCGCAGCCCGACCGCGATCGCCACCGCCTCCTCGTCGTCGAGCACCAGCGGCGGCATGGCCTTGCCCGCGACCAGCCGGTAGCCGCCGTCGGAGCCCAGGGTCGCCTGCACGGGATATCCCAGCTCGCGCAGCCGGTCGATGTCCCGTCGGACCGTGCGGCGGGAGACCCCGAGCCGGTCGGCGAGCTCGCCGCCGGGCCATTCGCGGGGCGTCTGGAGGAGCGAGAGGAGCTGGAGCAGCCGAGCCGGGGTGTCCGTCGTCATGCATCCGAGCATGCCGCAGAACTAGGACACGATCTGACCTAGTGCGGTCCTACTGTCACACCATGACCTCCACGGAGACCTCCCTCGAGACCTCGCCCGAGTCCTCGCCCGACCCTCGAACGGCCCAGGCGGCCCAGGCGGCGCCGGGCGACCGTCGCCGTTGGTTCGCGCTCGCCATCGTGATGACCGCGGCCTTCATGGACCTCGTCGACGTCACGATCGTCAACATCGCCATCCCCTCGATCCGGGAGGACGCGGGCGCCTCCTGGAGCCAGATCCAGTGGATCACCGCCGGTTACGCGCTCGCCTTCGCCGCCGGGCTCATCACCGGGGGCCGACTCGGCGACATCCACGGCCGCAAGCGGCTGTTCCTCCTCGGCATCGGCGGCTTCACCCTCGCCTCCGCGCTGTGCGGCTTCGCCGCGAACCCGGAGATGCTGGTCGCCTCCCGCATCCTCCAGGGCGCCATGGCGGCGATGATGGTGCCGCAGGTGCTGTCGATCGTGCACGCCACCTTCCCGGCGCACGAGCGGGGGAAGGTCTTCGGGCTCTTCGGCGCGATCGTGGGGCTGGGCGCCGTCTCCGGGCCGCTGCTCGGCGCGCTGCTGACGGAGTGGAACCTGTTCGGTCTCGAGTGGCGGCCGATCTTCCTCATCAACCTGCCGGTCGGTATCGCGGGACTGATCCTCGGCAGCCGCTTCATCACGGAGTCCAAGGCGCCCAAGGCGCTGAAGCTGGACATCGTCGGTGTCGTCCTGGTCACCCTCGGCCTGCTCATGCTGCTCTACCCGCTCACCCGCGGCCGCGAGCTCGACTGGCCGGTGTGGGGATACGTGTCGATGGCCGGCTCGATCGGTGTCTTCGGGGCGCTGGTCGCGTACGAACGGCGCAAGGGCGCGCGGGACGGCTCGCCGCTGATCGAGCTCTCCCTCTTCCGGGTGCGCAGCTTCGCGGCGGGCGTCGCCGTACAGACCGTATTCGGGGTCGGTCTCGGCGTGTTCTTCCTGGTCTGGACGCTGTACATGCAGACCGGGCTCGGCTGGAGCCCGCTGAAGGCCGGTCTGACCGGGGTGCCGTTCTCGCTCGCCGTGTCGACGGCCGCCGGGCTGTCCGTGCAGAAGCTGGTCCCGCGCTTCGGGCGCAAGGTGCTGCAGACGGGCGCCCTGACCATGGCCATCGGCGTACTCCTCTACATCGGGGAGTCCGCGCGGTACGGCCTCGGCATCGCCCCGTGGCAGATGGCGCTTCCGCTGGTCGTGATGGGCGTCGGCATGGGGCTGATCGTCGCCCCGCTGACCGACGCGGTGCTGTCGGACGTACCGCGTGAGCACGCGGGTTCGGCGTCCGGGCTGATCAACACCGTCCAGCAGATGGGCAACGCGCTCGGGCTCGGTCTGGTCGCGGTCGTCTTCTTCGGGCAGATCGGCGACCGGCTGACCCCGGCCGAGGTGGGCCCCGCCTTCGTGAACGCCTTCGAGCACGCTCTGCGCTGGGTGGCCCTGGTGATGTTCGCGATCTTCCTGCTGATGTTCGCCCTGCCGAAGCGGCCGGCGCAGCACCTGGAGGGCGGCGCCGAGGACGCCCCGGAGGCGGCCCCCTCCGGGGACCGGGAGCGCGAGCTCATCGCCTGAGCCGACGTTCCCGCGTGAGGGGCCCGTCACCTGATCGACCTGATCGGTGACGGGCCCCTCACGCATGCCCTGGCGCAGGGGCGGAAGCGTGGCAGCGCGGAAATAGACGCAGGGCGAGCGAAACGGGTGGCAACGGAGAGGGGGAGCGCGGATGGAAGGGGTGGCAGTGCAGAGGGGGAGTGCGGGTGGAAGGGGCGGCAGTGCAGAGGGGGAGTGCGGGTGGAAGGGGCGCAATGGAGAGGGTGGCGGTGCAGAGGGCGACAGGGGCGGAAGTCCGTTCATGCCCGGATCACGTCCGAACCTGTTTACTTTCCGGAAATCCGGGCGTAGCCTCCAGGCGAAACCACAAGTTCGGGCATAAATCTGGTAACGGTCGGAGGGTAACGGACATGTACGCACCGGAGCGGCAGCAGGAGATCCTGCGGCTCGCCCGTGACGGCGGCCGGGTGGACGTCCTGTCGCTGGCCGAGGAGTTCCAGGTCACGGCGGAGACGATCCGCCGCGATCTGAAGGCCCTCGACCGGGCCGGCCTGGTGCGCCGTGTGCACGGCGGCGCCATTCCGGCCGGACGCCTCGACTTCGAACCGGACCTCGCCGAACGCGAAGGCACCTCCGCCGACGAGAAGGACCGCATCGCCAAGGCGGCCCTCACGGAACTGCCCACCGAGGGCACGGTGATCCTCGACGCCGGCACCACGGTCGCCCGCCTGGCCGCCGCCCTCCCGCTGGAGGCCTCGCTCACCGTCGTCACGCACAGCCTGCCCATCGCGGCCCGCCTCGCGGACCACCCGGGCATGCAGCTGCACCTCGTCGGGGGGCGCGTACGGCACCGGACGCGCGCCGCCGTGGACGCGTGGGCGCTGCGCGCGTACGGCGAGATCCGCGCCGACGTCCTGTTCGTCGCCGCCAACGGGTTCTCCGCCGAGCACGGGCTGACCACTCCCGACCTCGCCGAGGCCGCGGTGAAGCGGGCGGCCGTCGCCGCCGCGCGCCGCGTGGTGCTGCTCGCCGACTCCGCCAAGCACGGTCAGGAGCACTTCGCCCGCTTCGGCGACCTGAGCGACGTGGACCTGCTGATCACCGACAGCGGGCTGAGCCCCGACGACGCGGCCGCCATCGAGCGCGGCGGCACGGAAGTAGTACGCGCATGATCCTCACCGTCACCCCCAACCCCTCCCTGGACCGCACCTACGAGGTCCCGTCCCTCGACCGCGGCGAGGTCATCCGCGCCACCGGCGAGCGGATGGACCCGGGCGGCAAGGGCGTGAACGTCTCGCGCGCCGTCGCGGCCGCCGGACGGCGCACGGTCGCCGTCCTGCCCCTGGGTGGTGCGCCGGGCGCACTCGTCGCCGACCTGCTAGACGCGCAGGGCATCGAGGTCGCGCCGGTCCCGGTCGCCGGAGCCACCCGCTCGAACATCGCGCTCGCGGAGTCGGACGGCGTCCTGACGAAGATCAACGCACCCGGCCCCGAACTGTCCCCGGCGGAACAGGAACTGCTCCTGGAGACGGTCCGCGAGCAGTCCCGCGACGCCGACTGGATCGCCTGCTGCGGAAGCCTGCCCCGGGGCCTCTCGCCCTCCTGGTACGCCGAAGTGGTCGCGCGGGCGCACGCCGGAGGCGCACGTATCGCCCTGGACACCTCCGGGCGTGCGCTCCTGGAGGCGCTCCGGGAGCGGCCCGACGTGGTGAAGCCGAACGCCGAGGAGCTCGCGGAGGCCGTCGGGCGCCCCCTGGCCACCGTGGGCGACGCGGTGAAGGCGGCCGAGGAACTGCGCGGCATGGGCGCCCGCGCCGTGCTCGCGAGCCTGGGCGCCGACGGACAGCTGCTCGTGGAGGACACCGGCACCTGGTTCGCGAGCGCCCGCGTCGACGTCGTACGCAGCAATGTGGGAGCGGGCGACTCCTCCCTCGCCGGCTTCCTCGTCGCCGGAGGAAGCGGCCCCGCGGCACTCGCCTCCGCCGTCGCGCACGGAGCGGCGGCCGTCCAGCTGCCCGGCAGCGTGATGCCGACCCCGGACGACCTGGACCCGGCGGCGGTGACAGTCACCGCGCAGGTGCCGGTGGACCGTGAACTGAAGGAGCCGGTGTCATGACGACGAGCCCCGCGGTGTCCCCCGTGCCGACGACGACTCCCCCGTTCCCCATCCCGCCCGGCGAACCGGTCGTCGAGCGGCGAAGTTCCTCGTCACTCGCCGCCCGACACGGTCGGCAGGGCCGCCCGAGCCGCCCCGCCGATCAGGGGAGGCACGGTCCGAACCCGCCTGACACCCCACAAAGGCGGGACTTCCCCGGCCCGCCCTGCGCCTCCCTCACCTCCCCTCACTGCACCGCCGTAACAACCCCCGTCCCCGTCCCCACCCTCGCCCACCACCCCACGTCCCGGGCGACACGCGTGCGAAGGAGCCCGCGATGAGCGACATGATCACCGCGGACCTGGTCGATCTCGACCTGTCCGTCGAAACAAAGGAAGCGGCGGCGCGATCCCTCGCCGAGCGCATGGCGGCCCTGGGCCGGGTGACCGACCTGGAGGGCTTCCTCGCCGACGTGGCCGCCCGTGAGGCCCAGATGCCCACCGGCCTCGACGGCGGCATCGGCATCCCGCACTGCCGCAGCGCCCACGTCACCGAACCGACACTCGCCTTCGGACGCAGCGCCGCCGGCATCGACTTCGGCGCGGCCGACGGCCCCGCCGACCTGATCTTCCTGATCGCCGCCCCCGCCGGCGCGGACGACGCCCACCTGACGATCCTGTCGTCGCTCGCCCGTCAGCTGATGAACGCCGAGTTCACCGACGCGCTGCGCTCGGCAGGCGACGCGGCGGCCGCGGCGGCCCTGATCCGCGGCGACGCGGCCCCCGCCACCGACGCCCCGGCCGCCGATGCTCCGGCCACCGATGCTCCGGCTGCCGATGCTCCGGCTGCCGACGCCCCCGTCGCCGAGGCCGAAGGCACTTCCGCAGACTCCGTGTCGGCGTCGGCGGCGGCCTCCGCCGACGCCGACACGGCCACCGGCGACGACAAGGACGCCACGGCCGCGCGCCCCTTCCGGATCGTCGCCGTCACCTCCTGCCCGACCGGCATCGCCCACACCTACATGGCGGCCGAGTCCCTGGAGAACGCGGGCCGTGAGGCGGGCGTCGAACTGGTCGTCGAGACGCAGGGCTCGGCCGGCTTCACCCGGCTCGACCCGGCCGCCATCGCCGCGGCAGACGGCGTGATCTTCGCCCACGACGTCCCCGTACGCGACAAGGACCGCTTCGCCGGCAAGCCCACCGTGGACGTCGGCGTGAAGGCGGGCATCAACCGGCCCGCCGCACTCATCACCGAGGTGCGCGGGAAGGCGGCGCGCGGTGAGGTCAGCGCGTCCGCGGCCGGCGGTGCAACGCCGGTCGAGCGGACCGGCGAATCCGGTGACAGCTACGGCACCAAGCTGCGCAAGTGGCTGATGACGGGCGTCAGCTACATGGTCCCGTTCGTCGCCGCGGGCGGCCTGCTGATCGCTCTCGGCTTCGCGATCGGCGGCTGGGAGATCAACAAGGCGCCCTCGGTCATGGAGCACTTCTCCTGGACCCAGGTCGACAGCTGGGGCGCCCTGCTGTTCCAGATCGGCGGAGTCGCCTTCGGCTTCCTCATCCCGGTCCTGGCCGGCTACATCGCGTACGGCATGGCGGACCGGCCCGGTCTCGTGCCCGGCTTCGTCGGTGGCATGATCGCCTCCAACATCGCGGCCGGCTTCCTCGGCGGCCTGGTCGCCGGTCTGCTGGCGGGTGGCATCGTCCTCGCGATCCAGCGGATCAAGATCCCGCCGGTGCTGCGCGGCATCATGCCGGTGGTGGTGATCCCGCTGATCTCCTCGCTGATCGTCGGCTTCCTGATGTTCGTCGTGGTCGGCAAGCCCATCGCCGAGGCCCAGAAGGGCATGACGGACTGGCTGGCCGGCCTCTCCGGCACCAACGCCGTCCTGCTGGGCGTGCTGCTCGGCCTGATGATGTGCTTCGACCTCGGCGGCCCCGTCAACAAGGTCGCGTACGCCTTCGCCACGGCCGGCATCGCCGTCCAGGACCCCAGCGACTCCGCGATGAAGGTCATGGCCGCCGTGATGGCCGCGGGCATGGTCCCGCCGCTGGGCATGGCGCTCGCGACCACCGTCCGCAAGAAGCTCTTCACCCCGACCGAGCGCGAGAACGGCAAGGCCGCCTGGGTCCTGGGCGCCTCCTTCATCTCCGAGGGCGCGATCCCGTTCGCCGCGGCCGACCCGCTGCGCGTCATCCCCGCCTCGATGGCGGGCGGCGCGGTCACCGGCGCCCTGTCGATGGCCTTCGGCGCCACGCTCCGCGCCCCGCACGGAGGCATCTTCGTGGTCCCGCTGATCGGCGACCCGTTCCTGTACCTGGTCGCCATCGCGGCCGGCGTGTGCGTGACGACGGCCCTGGTCATCGTCCTCAAGGGGTTGCGCAAGCCGGTCCCCGGCGCCGTCGAGCCCGGGACGACCGAGGAGTCCGCGGCCGCCACGGAGGCGCAGGCGAAGCAGCCGGTGGCCGCATAGCCGGCGACGGCCGCGGCCGGCTCCGGCCCTGGCTTCGGCCGCGGCTGCCCGTCACGGCTTGTGGCTACTGATGACCATCTGCGGCGATTAAAGGATCTCCGCACCGAACAGGGCTATCGCGCGGTGTGAGCGGTCTGCGTGATCTGTGTGGCATGCGAGATACATCACGGTCCGGGACATAGGTCCGGACCGTGGTGTCTACTGGGCGGTATGCCCGTGCATCTAACGTCCCCTCAGCTGGCGGCCCTGACGGTCCTCGCCGTGGCGTCCATCGCCTGGCTGGTCTTCGTGACCCGCATCCTGCGGCGCAGCCGCACGGGCAGCGAGGCCCACGCCGTGCTCCCCACCCCGCCGGTGCTGCCCGCCCTTCCGCGCCAACGGCAGTCCGGTCCCGGCCGGGAGGCCGTCGAACTGACCCCGGCGGAGAGGGACGCCTTCGCCGGCCTCGTACGACAGCTCGACGGCGGCCGCTGACCGACGGCTCGACGGGGCCGCGGAACGGCTCAGGAGACCTGCGCCGCCCGGCGTTCCATCGCGTCCCGGGCCGCGGCCTCGGACACGTACACCTCGCACATGTGCCGCCCGTCGGGCGTCGCCGTGTGCTCGACCTCCCACAGGGAGATCTCCCGCCCGTCCCGCAGCAGGAACGCGTGCTCGTAGAGCGAGTAGCCCAGTCCGATCCGGCCCGCGCGACAGGGCCGCCCGAAGGCCTGGGTGATCTGGTGCGCGAACGCCGACTTCAGCAGCGCGGCCGTGTCCGCGTCCGGCCGGTCGGGGTTCTCCGCACGGCGCAGCAGCCTGCGCGCGTGGTCCGCCGAATCGTCCGGCACGTACACATGCCGGGGCCCGGGGACCGGCGACAGCTGCACCAGCACCGGCAGTTCGAAGTCCGGAGTGTCCGACGGCAGAGGCAGCCGGGCCGTGGCGGCGCGCAGCTCCTCCTCGTCGACGTACACCTCGTGCTGCGGCTCGCTGCCCGGCGCGGTGTTGTGCACGAGCTCCCACAGCGTGAGCGCGCAGCCGTCGGCCAGCAACCAGGTGTGCCGGTACGTCTCCCGGTGCAGGCCCGCGCTGTGGTGCGCGGAGTGCAGGGAACTGTCGTGCGCGAGTGCGCAGTCGAGCCGCCGCAGGGCTTCGTCGGGCAGCTCGAACGAGTTCAGGGCGCGACCGAGCAGTCGCGCGAGGTGCTCCTCCGGAGACTCGGGCGACTCGGCTGGTTCGTACGCTGTCGTCTCGTACGGAACGCTCAAGGTTTCTCCCGGCGTTGCTGCATGTCACCTTGTGGGTGCATACCGTAGCCCCTCGGTCGGACATCATGTCCGGGAACCGAGAAAACCTACGCCGTGAAAACGTCGGGCCCGCGCGAAAAATTCCCGCCCGGCCCGACGGCCCATCAGAAATCGCCGGTCAGAGGGCGTCTCGGCCGATCACGCGGTGCTCCCCGCGGTCCACTCGGCCCAGGACATGTTCCACCCGTTGAGCCCGTTGTCCGGCGACACCGTCTTGTCGGGCGAGTTCTTGACGATCACCACATCGCCGATCAGCGAGTTGTCGTAGAACCACTTGGCGGGCGTGTCACCCTGCGCGCCCTGTGCGTCCGCGAGCCCCACGCAGCCGTGGCTGGTGCCGGTACGACCGAACGGCGGATTGCCCCTGCTGTACCAGTAGTTGCCGTGGATGAAGGTGCCGGACTGCGTCAGACGCATCGCGTGCGGCACGTCCGGGATGTCGTACTCGCCGCCCAGGCCCACCGTCTGGCTGTTCATACGCGTCTGCGTGAACTTCTCGGAGATCACCATCTGCCCGTTGTACGTGGTGTGCTCCGGGCTCCCCGACGAGATCGGAACCGACTTCAGGGTCTGTCCGTCCCGCACCACGGTCATGGTCTGCGTGTTCACGTCGACCGTGGACACCTGCGACCGCCCGACGGTGAAGGTGACCGTCTTCTTCTGCACCCCGAAGACGCCGTTGGCGCCCTCGACTCCGTCCAGGTCGATCTTCATCGTCACCTTGGAGCCGGCCTTCCAGTACTCCTCGGGACGGAAGTCGAGCCGCTGCGCCCCGAACCAGTGCCCGACCACCTGCTGGCCGCTGCTGGAGCTGACCGTGATGTGCGACTGCACGGACTTCGTGTCGCTGATGGCCTTGTCGAAGGTGAACGACACCGGCATTCCGACGCCGACCGTGGTGCCGTTGTCCGGCGTGTACGTCCCTATGAAGCTGTTGGCCGAAGAGACGGTGGTGAAGATGGAGTTGGCGGCGGCCGTCTTGCCGTTCGCGTCCTTCGCGGTCGCCGATATCTGGTACTTCGTCCCGCGCTCCAGCTGCTCCTTCGGCTTCCAGGTGCTGCCGTCGGCCGACAGAGAGCCCTCGACGGCCTGCCCCGACCCGGCCACCGTCATCTTCACCTCGGTGAGCCGGCCGTCGCTCACCTTCACTCCGGTCGCGTTGATCGACGCGCTCGTCGAGCCGTCCTTCGCCGAGATGACGATCTTCGCCGTGGACGTCTTGACGCTGCTGCCACCCTTGGCGTCCCCGTCCTTGTCCTTGGCGTTGGCGCTGCCCCCACAGGCGGTCAGGGTCAGGGCACCGACCACCAGGACGGCACAGGCTCCGACCGCGCGCCGCACTGCTATGTCCGCCGTAGTCACGGGCTGCTCCAGCTTCGTGTGATGTGAGTGATCCGCTCCAGTACGTGGAGAAGGAGGGATCCGGCGGCCGGTGAGGTTCCCTCCGGTCGCCGTTGGCACGATCGCGTGACGGAACCGGGACAATCGCCTTTCGAGGCCCGCGGAGTCACCGGCCCCCGTACAACTCCTCGTACGACGGCCACGACCCGCCCGGCCCGGTCACCGACTCGGCGGCGCGCACGGCCCGCACGATCGCGCGCGTCACCACGTCCGCGCCCGCCGCGAGGATGTCGTTCAGGGCGAGCGGATGGTCGGGGTCGAGGGGGCGCGCGCCCGTCGCCAGCGTGAAGACGGTGTCCCCGTCGTTGAGTAGATGCACCGGACGCACGGCCCGCGCGATCCCGTCGTGCGCCGTGCCCGCCAGCTTCTGCGCCTGTGCCTTCGTCAGGTCCGCGTCGGTGGCGACCACCGCGAGCGTGGTGTTGAGCAGGGGAGGCGCGTTCTTCGCCGTGATCGCGGCCAGACGCCGGCGCGCGGCCTCGTGGACGCGGGCCTCCGGATACTCCGCACGCCCCTGGAACAACTCCCCGTACAGCACACCCGTCTCCGGATCCGTCACCGAGCCCGCCGCGTTCGCCACCACCAGCGCGGCCACTGTGACCCCCGAGTCGAGAAGCACGCTCGCGCTGCCGACCCCACCCTTCATCAGCCCGACCGCGGCCCCTGTCCCCGCGCCCACGCACCCCTCCCGCACCGGAGCCCCCGCAGCGCTCGCCGCGGCCTCCTCCACGGCCGCCAGGCCGGTGGCGGCGTTCGGACGGGCCCGGAAGTCACCGCCCCGCGCCAGGTCGAAGACACAGGCGGCGGGCACCACCGGCACGACGTGCGTCGGGTCCGTGCCGACGAGAACCCCACGCCCCTGACCCTCGAGCCACGCCATCACGCCGGACGCCGCGTCCAGCCCGTAGGCGCTGCCGCCGGTCAGCACGATCGCCTCGACCCGCTGCACCACATTGCGTGGATCGAGGGCGTCGGTCTCCTTCGTGCCGGGACCGCCACCGCGCACGTCCACGGCGGCCACGGCACCCCCCTCCGGTGCGAGAACGACCGTGGTGCCGGTGAGCCATCCGTCGCCGGTCCGCGTGGCGTGTCCCACGCGTACACCGGCGACGTCCGTCAGAGCGTCAACTGTCATGGGTGCCAGTCTCGCCCGGCCGGCGTCTGTGTGGCGCTGTCACGCCCCGTCAGATCACCGCGCTCGAAGCTCGTCCGGGGCTCTCCCGTGACTCCCGCGCGACCATGCGCGCCGTCAGGGTGGTCCCGGTGGCCACCGCCAGCGCCGACACCACGCCGGCCGTGAGGACCGCCCACTCGCCGAGGAAGGTGCCGCAGATCACCAGCAGCGCGGCGACGGGCAGCACCAGTTGCTGGGCCGTACCCACCTTGAAGTGGCGTGCGTGCAGGACCCAGACCGTCAGCAGGTACAGCGCGGTCGGCAGGGTGACGGAGGCCGACGCGGCGAGCGTCGAGATTGCGGCCTCGCCGACCGCCTGCTCGACCGCCACCTCCAGACCCGCCCCGATCGCGGCGGCCGAGGCGAAGACGACGTAGTGCCCGTAGCCCCACAGAAACGCCTGCCTGCTGGAGCGCAGATGCCCATGGATGGGCACCACGAAATAGATCCACCAGGCGGCGAAGACGATCAGCAGCCCGCCCACCGCGATCGGCAGCAGCTCGCCCAGCGCGTCGTTCTCGTCGATGCCGGACTTCACGGCGACCGTCGCCGCCGCGATCGTCTCGCCCAGCACGATGATCGTGAACAGGCCGTAGCGCTCGGCGATGTGATGCGGATGCCAGGACGTCGGATGGTCCTTCTCCGCGTAGATCGGCACGCACATCTCGAGCGGCGCCATCACCAGGAACAGCCACGCCCTGCCGCCCTCGGGCAGGATCAGCAGCCCCAGCCACCCGACCTGGCAGATCAGCACGCCCGCCGCGTACCGCAGCGCCATCGTCCGCTCCGCGCCCTCGGCGGACCACGCGACGCGCAGCCACTGCCAGCTCAACGCGAACCTCATGATCGCGTAGCCCAACCAGACGGCCACGAACTCGTGGTCCTCGAACGCCCGCGAGATGCCCGCCGCCAGCACCAGGACCCCGGCGATCTGCACCAGTGTGACGATCCGGTACAGGACGTCGTCGTTGTCGTACGCCGACGCGAACCACGTGAAGTTCATCCACGCCCACCAGATGGCGAAGAAGACCATCGCGTAGTTGAGGATTCCCTCGCCCGCGTGGGACTCGGCCACGGCGTGCACCAGTTGGATGCCCGCCTGGGCGATGGCCACGACGAAGCACAGGTCGAAGAAGAGCTCGAGGGGCGAGGCGACCCGGTGCGTCTCGCCCCTCCCGCGCGCGGTCAGGCTGCGCAGTGGCTTCAAGCGGGTGGGCGCCGGGGAGTTGGGGGGCCCGGAGGGAGGAGGAGAAGCCGACGGGGGCGTACTGGACGTCATGGGTACCAGCACAGCAGACAATCGGCGGAAAATCTTGCGTGGAATCCGCGGAATCCACGGGCCCGCGGGGTGCGCGTTCGGCGGTCCGGCCCTGACCCGAGCGGGTGCCGGGGCCGTACTCTGGAGGGATGAGCACCCCCTCCGCCTCCGAGCCGCGCGACCCGAAGGCCGCGCTGATCTTCGACGACCCGCTGGACCGGCAGTCCTCGGACGACACCGACCGAGGTTGGGGCGAGCGGCCGTCACCCGAGGGCGACAGCGTCGCCGACCTGAAGCGCTTCCTCGACGAGAAGCCGCCCCACCACGTGTGAACCCGACGGGCCGGGGCGGTCCGGCAGGCCCGGGAGCCCTGACGGAGCACCGCCCGCAGGGCTCCGTCGAGCGCCGCTACCGCTCGCTGTGCCCCGAGCCCCGCTGGGCGACCAGCGCGTCGCGGATCTCCTTGAGCACTTCCAGCTCGGTCACCTCGATGATCTCCTGCGTGCCCTCCTTGGCCTTCCTGCGGGCCTCCGCCTTCGCCAGGTACTTCGACATGGGCAGGACCATCAGGAAGTACACGACCGCAGCGGTGATCACGAAGGTGAGGGTCGCGCCCAGGACGGACCCCCACAGGATCCGGACGCCCGTCGCGCTGTCCCCCGTGCCGGTGCAGGGGCCCTTGAGGCAGGAACTGTAGCTGTCCAGGTTCTTGGTACCGACCGCTCCGATGAGCGGGTTGATGATCCCCTTCACCACCGAGTTGACGATGTTCGTGAAGGCCGCGCCGATCACCACCGCGACTGCCAGATCGACGACGTTGCCACGCATCAGGAAGGCTTTGAAGCCCTGCAAGACGCTTGCCTTCTTTTCGCTCACCTCGGGGACACTCCTCGCATGTACAGGTTGTGGAACAAACAGCTCCGCAACCTACGTCAACGCTAGGCGGGCGTGTCCAATTCGGCCCTTCGGACGAGCGACTTGACGTCACCACAGGGTCACCGCCAGCCGAGCCGTCGCACTGGCCCCCGCCAGGCGCGCGGCGGTGGACCGGGGCACCGACAGGACGACCAGCGCCCCGTCGTCAGCCGTGCCGGCAGCGGTGTCCAGCGGCTCCGGCACCTTCGTCACCAGCGCCCCGCGCGCGACCACTCGGGCGTCGCCGCCCGTGCCGTCCATGCCGCCCAGCGTCGCCGGCTCGGCGGCGATGACATCGACCCGGTCACCAGGGCGCAGCAGCCGGACCGTGGCCGCGTCGGCGATCCGTACCGGCGCAGCCACCTTCTTCCCGGCGCGAGGGCCGTCCGCAGGGGCGCGTAGTGGTACATGCGCGCGGGGGTGCGAGCCCCCGCGCGCGTCCGGCCGCGCAGTTCCGCCGGGAGGTCCGTGCGCCGCACCGCCGTCCCGGGGGCCGGACGCCACGAGCGCGGCGGCGGTGATGGCGAGGCCCAGGGCGAGGGCCCGCCGCCGACTGCGTACGAGCCGTCCCAGCCGGTACCGCCCGCCGCGGACCCGCACAGGAGCGAAGCGCGGCACCTCGCAGGTGGCCGGAGTGTCCGTGCCGGGTGGTCGCGCCGCGAAGGGAAGAGGGGACGAGGCGGGCGAAGGGAGCGAAGGAAGGGGAGGGGGCGAAGGGAGAGGAGGGAGAGGAGGGGGAGAAGCGGGAGAAAGGGGAGAAGCGGGAGGAACGAGGGAGTCGGACACGGGATCACCACCTGCGAGGAGAGACGGGTTTGCGAAGCCACGATGAACCTTCGCGCCGCCGCTCGCCGGAGCCGGTGGACAACCGCCGGGTTGTGGACAACTCCCTCACCCGAAGGAGGACTTCCGCGCCAGAGGCTCCCTTTCCCGCCCCTTCCCCCTCCACCCGCTACGGCAGCTCGAACCCCGGATCCAGGCCGCCCAGCGCGTTCGCGCACAGACAGTCCCGCTCCCCGTCGGAGGGCAGTGCGGCGACCGCGTCGAAGAGCACGCCCCGCAGCCGGTCCACGTTCGCCGCGAACACCCGCAGCACCTCCTCGTGCGACACGCCCTCACCGCTCTCGGCGCCCGCGTCCAGATCGGTGACCAGGTTCAACGACGTGTAACAGAGCTCGAGTTCACGAGCGAGCGCGGCCTCCGGGTGGCCCGTCATGCCCACCACCGACCAGCCCTGCGCCTGGTGCCACAACGATTCGGCACGGGTCGAGAACCGCGGCCCCTCGATCACGACAAGCGTCCCGCCGTCCACCGGCTCCCACTCCTGACCGCGCGCCGCCTTCAGGGCCGCCGAGCGTCCAGCGGGGCAGTAGGGGTCGGCCAGGGACACGTGCACCACGTTGGGCACCGTGCCGTCGGGCAGGGGCAGCCCGTCGAAGTACGTTCCGATCCGTGACTTCGTGCGGTCGACCAGCTGATCGGGCACGAGCAGCGTGCCGGGCCCGTACTCCGGGCGCAGGCCGCCCACCGCGCACGGACCGAGGACCTGGCGCGCCCCGACCGAGCGCAGCGCCCACAGGTTGGCCCGGTAGTTGATCCGGTGGGGCGGCAGATGATGTCCGCGTCCGTGTCGGGGCAGGAAGGCGACCCGCCGGCCGGCGATCTCGCCGAGGAAGAGGGAGTCGCTGGGCGGTCCGTAGGGGGTGTCGACCTGGAGCTCGGTCACGTGGTCGAGGAACGAGTAGAAGCCGGAGCCGCCGATCACGCCGATCTCTGCGTTCGCCTTGTTCGCCATGCGTCGCACCCTAGCCGCCCCGGGAAACGCCGAAGACCCCGTCGTCATACGACGACAGGGTCCTGTGAGCGAGCCTTACGCGGCTGAGCTGCTGCCGGTCGAGGTGCCGGTGCTCGACGACTTCGACTTCGAGTCCGAGGTCGACGACGTCGACGGCTTCGAGTCGGATCCGGGCGTCGACGACTTTCCGGACGACGCCGGCGAGCTGCTCGACGAGGAGCCGCGGCTGTCGTTGCGGTAGAAGCCGGAGCCCTTGAAGACGATACCGACAGCGGAGAACACCTTCTTGAGGCGGCCACTGCAGTTGGGGCACTCGGTCAGGGCATCGTCGGTGAACTTCTGCACCGCCTCGAGGCCCTCGCCGCACTCGGTGCACTGGTACTGGTAGGTCGGCACTGTCTTCCTCCTGGCACTCTCACTCAGTGAGTGCTAACGACGGTCTATCTTGACGTATTCCGGAGGATCAGTCCACTGTCACCGGCACGCGGTGACCGACGCCACGTGCGACGGTCCGCGCGCGCGAGCGCGTCTCCAGCTGTGAACGCAGCGCCAGCAGGGTCACCAGGGCCAGCACGGTGCCTCCCATGGGGACCAGGAAACCGGCGCCGCCCCAGAAGCGGTCCTCCAGTTGTCCGGCGATCGTGACGGCGGCCGCCTGTCCGAGCGCGACCGCGCCCGTCAGCCAGGTGAACGCCTCGGTGCGGGCGCCGGCCGGGACCAGGTCCTCGACCAGTGTGTAGCCGGTGATCAGCGTGGGCGCGATGCACATACCGACCAGGAGGCCCAGGCCCGCCAGGACGAGCACCGAGTGCGCCGCCCACAGGCCGGAGGCGACGATTGCCAGCGCGGCGTAGGCGACGACCAGGCGCCGCTGCGGAGCGACCTTCCAGGCGATGGCGCCACAGACCAGGCCGGAGAGCATGTTGCCCGCGGCGAAGGTGCCGTACAGGACGCCGTTCAGGCCGGGCTCGCCGAGGGACTCGGTGAACGCGGCCAGCGAGACCTGCATACCGCCGAAGACGGCGCCGATGCCCAGGAAGGCCACGATCAGCACGCGCACACCGGGGACGCGCAGAGCTGAGGCGTGCTCCACGCGCGCGTGTCCGGCGACGGCGACCTGGGGCTGCGTGCTCTTGCGCGCGGCGAACAGCAGACCGCCGATCAGGGTCAGCGCGGCCTCGGTGACCAGGCCGGCGGCCGGGTTCACGGCGGTGCACAGGGCGGTTGCCAGCAGCGGGCCGAAGACGAAGGTGAGCTCGTCGGTGACGGACTCGAAGGCCGCGGCGGTGGGCATCAGGGGCGAGCCCTTCAACCGCGCACCCCAGCGGGCCCGCACCATGGGCCCGATCTGCGGTACCGAGGCGCCCGTGGGCACGGCCGCCGCGAACACCGTCCACAGGGGTGCGTGGGTCAGGGCGAGCACGGTGAGCGTGAGGCCCGACAGCGTGTGCAGGAGCACGCCGGGGATCAGCACCGCGCGCTGCCCGTAACGGTCGGCGAGCCGCCCGCTGTAGGGCGCGCACAGTGCCATGGAGACACCGGTGACGGCGGCGGCGGCACCGGCCGCGCCGTACGAGCCGGTGGTGTGCTGCACGAGCAGCACGATGGAGATGGTGAGCATCGCGAACGGCTGGCGGGCCGCGAAGCCGGGCAGCAGGAACGTCCAGGCGCCGCGGGTGCGCAGCAGTTGCCCGTATCCAGGGCGGGACGAGGCCGACGAATCCTTCGACGGCTCGGTGGTGACCGTGGATGCCACGGCCCGTGCCTTTCTGCCGCCTGGTAGCGCGACCCCGTCCGGTGGGCGGGGGCGCCGAGAGCTGTCCTCTTGCGCGTGCTGCGGTAGATGCCGGTGCTCGCCGCGCGAGGTGTCCCGGCCGCCATACGGTCGCGCCAGCTCTGCGTCAGGCAGAGTTGGTTCGATCAAGGTGTGCCTTCATCGTACAGGGATCAAGTCGCGTCCTCCCTGTGAAAATGAGCACCGTAAGGTCGGCCGCCTCCGAATGAAGGGGGTGTGAACAGTGCGAAACATGCACTTAACGCGCGCTGTCGCCTGTGCCCAGCCATCCCGCGAGCTTGCCGCCGTGCCCGACGGCGCGCAGTCGCCGCTCTGCCGCGTCGCGGACCGGGTCGGTGGCGACGACGAGGAGTTCGTCGCCGTGTCGCAGCACGGTCGTCGGCAGCGGCACGAACGACGTCCCGTCCCGCACGACGAGGGTGACGGCTGCCCCGGCCGGCAGCCGTAGCTCGTTGACCTCGACGCCGTGCATCTTCGACCCCTCGGGGATCGCGACGGACAGCAGGTGCCCGCGCAGCCGCTCCAGGGGCGCCGACTCGACGCCGAGGTCGGCGGCCTCGGGATCACCGCCCAGGCGTAGCTTGCGCGCCAGCCAGGGCAGTGTCGGCCCTTGGATCAGGGTGTAGACGACGACCAGGACGAAGACGATGTTGAAGATGCGGCGGCTGGCGTCGACGCCGTTCACCATGGGGATCGTCGCCAGGATGATGGGGACGGCGCCGCGCAGCCCGGCCCAGGACATGAGGGTCTGCTCCTGCCAGGGCACCCGGAACGGCGTCAGGCACAGCACGACGCTGAGCGGTCGGGCCACCATGGTCAGCACCAGGCCGATGACGAGCGCCGGCAGCACGTCGTCGCCCAGCTCGTGCGGGGTCACCAGGAGACCGAGCAGCACGAACATGCCGATCTGGGCGATCCAGCCGAGGCCGTCGGCGAACCCGCGGGTGGCGGGCCAGTGCGGCAGTTTCGCGTTGCCCATGACCATCGAGGCGAGATACACGCCCAGGAAGCCGCTGCCGTGCGCCAGGGAGCCCGCCGCGTAGGCGGTGACCGCGATCGCCATGACGGCGATCGGGTAGAGGCCGGAGGCGGGCAGCGCGACGTGCCTGAGGCCCCAGGAGCCCAGCCAGCCGATCGCGAGGCCGATGGCGGCGCCGATGGCCAGTTCCAGCGCTATCTCGCCCAGCAGCACGTACCAGTGCTCGACGGGGCCGGCCGTGGAGAAGGCGACCACCAGGATGACCACCGGGGCGTCGTTGAAGCCGGACTCGGCCTCCAGCGTGCCCGTCACGCGCGAGGGGAGGGGGATCTTGCGCAGGACGGAGAAGACCGCCGCCGCGTCGGTCGAGGACACCACCGCGCCGATGATCAGCGCCTGTCTCCACTCCAGCCCGGTCACGAAGTGCGCGGCCGTGGCGGTGACGCCGACGCTGACCGCGACGCCGGCCAGTGCCAGTGCCGTGGCGGACGGCAGGGCCGGTTCGATCTCCTTCCACTTCGTGCCGAGGCCGCCCTCGGCGAGGATCACGACCAGGGCTGCGTAGCCGATGACCTGGGTCATCTCGGCGTTGTCGAAGTGGATGTTGCCGATGCCGTCCTGGCCCATGAGGACGCCGATGCCCACGTACACGAGCAGGCTTGGGAGCCCGCTGCGCGAGGAGATCCGGACCGCTACGACGGCGACGAGCAGGACGAGCGAGCAGACGAGCAGGAGCTGGTTGAGATGGTGGACAGTCAGCGGCGGTTCCCTTCACCGGCGCGCGCGGCTTGCGCGCGGGCGCACATGTGCTTCGGATACATCGGACACGAAGCCGTGAGCTTCGGGCCCAACTACTTCGTTACCTTACCTAACTCTTGACGATTTCTTGACGCTCGGCGAGGGAAGATCGAACATCCCTCCGTACCGGTACCCGACTCCGCGTCAAGTGGCACAAGGCCCTGCGCCTATGGTTGCTCCAGCACTCCAGGACCGCCTGCCGCTCGCGTTAGGACAGCAAGGACAGCGATGCCCCCCAACACCACCGCCACATCGGGTGACAAGCCCGGCAAGTCCGGCAGGAAGAAGGGGCGCAAAGCCCGTTTGATCGTGCTTGTGCTGGTGCTGGCCATCATCGGAGGCATCGCCTACGGCGCCTACTGGTCCATCAGCACCGTCCGCGCGTCCTTCCCGCAGACCAAGGGTTCGATCACACTCGAGGGCCTGACCGGGCCCGTCGACGTGAAGCGGGACGGCTACGGCATCCCGCAGATCTACGCGGACTCCGACGAGGACCTGTTCATGGCGCAGGGCTACGTCCAGGCCCAGGACCGGTTCTACGAGATGGACGTGCGCCGGCACATGACCTCCGGGCGGCTGTCGGAGATGTTCGGCAAGAGCCAGGTGGACAACGACGAGTTCCTGCGCACCCTGGGCTGGGACCGCGTCGCCAAGGAGGAGTACGACAGCAAGCTGTCGGCCGGCACGAAGAAGTACCTCCAGGCCTACGCCAAGGGGGTCAACGCCTACCTCAAGGGCAAGGACGGCGCCGACATCTCCCTGGAGTACGCGGCCCTGGGTTTCACCAACGACTACAAGCCCACCGAGTGGACCCCGGTCGACTCGGTCTCCTGGCTGAAGGCGATGGCCTGGGACCTGCGCGGCAACATGCAGGACGAGATCGACCGCGCCCTGATGACCAGCCGCCTCGGCCCGGCCCAGATCGCCGAGCTGTACCCGCAGTACCCGTACGACCGTAACCAGACGATCGTCCAGGAGGGTCAGTACGACGAGCTGACCAAGACCTTCGAGCAGAGCGACGGCCAGAGCGACTCCGACGACAGCTCCACGGGCGACGGCACGGGCACGTCCTCGGGCTCGTCCTCGAGTACGGACGGCTCGGCCCTCCAGAGCCAGCTCTCGGGCCTCTACAACGTCCTGGACGACCTGCCCACGGCCGTCGGTGTGAACGGCAACGGCATCGGCTCGAACTCCTGGGTCGTCGCCGGCACGAAAACGATCACTGGCAAGCCGCTGCTGGCCAACGACCCGCACCTGTCGGCCTCGCTGCCGTCGGTCTGGTACCAGATGGGCCTGCACTGTCGCGCCGTCTCCAGCAAGTGCCAGTACGACGTCTCCGGCTACACGTTTGCGGGCATGCCCGGTGTGATCATCGGCCACAACCAGACCATCTCCTGGGGCATGACCAACTCCGGCGTCGACGTCACAGACCTCTACCTGGAGAAGCTCTCCGGGGACGACGGCTACCAGTACGACGGCAAGGTGAAGCCGTTCGTCACGCGCGAGGAGACCATCAAGGTCGCCGGCGGCGAGTCCAAGAAGATCGTCGTCCGGCAGACCGAGGACGGGATGCCCCTGCTGTCCGACCGTGACGACGAACTCGTCGACGTCGGCAAGAAGGCCACCGTCGACACCGCGGCGCCCGACCGCGGCGACGGTTACGGCGTCGCCCTGAAGTGGACCGCGCTGGAAGCGGGCACCTCCATGGACGCCGTGTTCGAGATGGACAAGGCGAAGGACTGGGACAGCTTCCGCAAGGCGGCCGAGGACTTCGACGTGCCCTCGCAGAACCTCGTCTACGCCGACACCTCGAACCACATCGGCTACCAGCTGCCCGGACGCATCCCCACGCGCGCGAAGGGCGTCGACGGCTCGATCCCGGCGCCGGGCTGGAACTCCAAGTACAAGTGGAAGGGCTACATCGATTTCGATGAGCTGCCCTACGAGTACGACCCCGCCCGCGGCTACATCGTCACCGCCAACCAGGCCGTCGTCGACAAGGACGAGTACCCCTACACGCTGACCACGGACTGGGGCTACGGTGCGCGCAGCCAGCGGATCACCGACCTGATCAAGGGCAAGATCAAGGGCGGTGGGAAGATCTCCACCGACGACATGCGTCAGATGCAGCTGGACGACGACAGCGAGATCGCGAAGCTGCTCGTGCCCGTGCTGAAGAAGCTCAACCTCGACGACCCGGACGTCCGCGAGGCACAGAAACTCCTGGAGAACTGGGACTTCACCCAGGACGCCGACTCGGCGGCGGCCGCCTACTTCAACGCGGTCTGGCGCAACATCCTCAAGCTGGCCTTCGGCAACAAGCTGCCCAAGGAGCTGCGTGTCGAGGACCAGTGCCTGTGGGTCGACCCGGTCAACACCACCGGCCCGGTCGACGACACCGACAAGGTCCGCGAGTGCGGCGAGCGCGATGCCGACCAGGCGCAGCCGGACGGCGGCGACCGATGGTTCGAGGTCGTGCGCAACCTCATGACGAAGACGGACAGCGACTGGTGGACGACACCCGCCTCGGGCACCCGCCCGGGCGCCACCCACGACCGCGACAAGCTGTTCGAGCGCGCCATGATCGACGCGCGCTGGGAGCTCACCGCCAAGCTCGGCAAGGACATCGACACCTGGAGCTGGGGCCGGCTGCACCGCCTGTTCCTGAAGAACCAGACGCTGGGCACCAGCGGCCCCGGTTTCCTCCAGTACATCCTCAACCGCGGCCCCTGGAAGCTCGGTGGCGGCGAGGCGACGGTCAACGCGACCGGCTGGAACGCGGCCGGCGGCTACGGCGTCGTATGGGTGCCGTCGATGCGGATGGTGGTCAACCTCGACGACCTCGACAAGTCGAAGTGGATCAACCTCACCGGAGCCTCGGGACACGCCTTCAGCGCTCACTACACCGACCAGACGAGCAAGTGGGCCGACGGTGAACTGCTCGACTGGTCCTTCTCGAAGAAGGCGGTCGACGACAGCACCAGCGACACCCTGGTGCTCAAACCCTGAGCTGCCGACCGTCCGAAAGGGGCCCTCCACGCGCGCGTGGAGGGCCCCTTCCGTTCGAGGGCTCGGGGTGTCAGGTGAAGCGGCGCACCCCCGAGGGCGTCACCACCGCGTGCACGGGCCGGTCGTGGGCCTCCCCGGGGACGTGCTCGACGACCTCGGCGTCGTACAGGAGCACCACCAGCGAGGGGTCGGCCCCGGAAGCCGCCAGCCGGGCCAGGACGCGGTCGTACGACCCTCCGCCGCGCCCCAGGCGCATACCGTGCGCGTCGACGGCCAGGCCCGGCAGCAGCACCACGTCGGCGGTCGTCACCGCGTCCGGGCCGAGGCGTTCGCCGGCCGGCTCCAGAAGGGCCATCCTGCCGCCGTGCAGGACCCGCGCGAGAGAGTCTTCGCCGGTGTAGGCGCCCCAGTCCAGGTCGTTGTCGGGCAGCAGCGCGGGGAGGAGTACGCGCACGCCCCGCGCGCGCAGCGCGTCCAGCAGTGCCAGAGTCCCGGGCTCGGTACCCACGGAGACGTACGCCGCCACCGTGTGCGCGTGCGTCAACTCGGGCAGTTCCAGGGCCTGCTCGGCCAGGGCGACGGCTGCCGCGCGCACGTCATCGGGCGTCAACCTGTTTCTCATGGCGAGGATCCCTCGCCGCAACATACGTTTGTCAGACTCTGGTCCGCCTTCGAGGTGGCTCATATGTCGCTCCTGTACATCTCCCACACTGCCCCAATGCGTTCATATGATCATCAATTAACCGGAGCCACAGATCCCTCTCAAAGTCACCGGATAAGGTTGCCGACATGACGCAGTCGCACCCCAGGATCAGCAAGGCTGTCATCCCCGCAGCCGGTCTCGGCACCCGGTTCCTGCCGGCGACCAAGGCCACTCCCAAGGAGATGCTGCCGGTCGTGGACAAGCCGGCTATCCAGTACGTGGTCGAGGAGGCCGTCTCCGCCGGCCTCGACGACGTCCTCATGGTCACGGGCCGCAACAAGCGCCCTCTTGAGGACCACTTCGACCGCAACTACGAACTCGAGTCGGCCCTGCAGAAGAAGGGTGATGCCGCCCGGCTCGCCAAGGTTCAGCAGTCCAGCGACCTCGCGACCATGCACTACGTGCGCCAGGGCGACCCCAAGGGCCTCGGGCACGCCGTCCTGTGCGCGGCCCCGCACGTCGGGCAGGAGCCCTTCGCCGTCCTGCTGGGGGATGACCTGATCGACCCCCGTGACCCGCTGCTCCAGCGGATGATCGAGGTGCAGGAGCTGCACGGCGGCAGCGTCGTCGCGCTCATGGAGGTCGCCCCCGAGCAGATCCACCTCTACGGCTGCGCCGCCGTGGAGGCCACCGTGGACAGCGACGTGGTCAAGGTGACCGGCCTCGTCGAGAAGCCGGACCCGGCGGACGCCCCGTCGAACTACGCGATCATCGGACGCTACGTCCTCGACCCGAGCGTGTTCGGCATACTGCGGCAGACCGAGCCCGGCCGCGGCGGGGAGATCCAGCTCACCGACGCCCTCCAGCAGCTCGCGCAGGACGAGAAGATCGGCGGCCCCGTCCACGGCGTCGTCTTCAAGGGTCGTCGTTATGACACCGGCGACCGTGGCGACTACCTGCGTGCCATTGTCAGACTCGCGTGCGAACGTGAAGATCTGGGTCCGGACTTCCGGTCCTGGCTTCGCAGTTACGTCACCGAGGAGATGTAGCCACTTTGAGCACCGCCGCGCCCCGCCACACCGGCCAGGACCAGCTCTGGTCGGTGGACGAACACCTGGAGGACATCCTCGCCACCGTCCGCCCCCTGGAACCCATCGAGCTGCAACTGCCCGACGCCCAGGGCTGCGTCCTGGTCGAGGACGTCATGGTGCCGGTCTCGCTGCCGCCCTTCGACAACAGCTCCATGGACGGCTACGCGGTGCGGGTCGCGGATGTCGCGGGCGCGAGCGAGGAGTTCCCGGCGGCTCTGGACGTCGTGGGGGACGTCGCGGCGGGACAGGCGGCCGACCTGCTGTACGTGGGACCCGGCCAGGCCGCCCGGATCATGACCGGCGCCCCGCTCCCGGCCGGGGCCGAGGCCGTCGTCCCGGTGGAGTGGACCGACGGCGGACTCGGCGAGGGCCCGGTCAGCGGGATGCGCGCCCGCAGCCGCGCCCCCGAGCAGGCCTCGGGGCACGTGCGCGTGTACCGGCCCGCCGAGGCACGCGCGCATGTACGCGCGAAGGGCAGCGACGTGAAGGCGGGGGACCGCGCCCTCGACGCCGGGACCGTCCTCGGACCGCCCCAGATCGCCCTGCTCGCCGCGATCGGCCGGGGCGCCGTACGCGTGCGCCCGCGCCCGCGCGTGGTCGTGATGTCCACCGGCAGCGAACTCGTCCAGCCCGGCGAGGAGCTCGGCAGCGGCCAGATCTACGACTCCAACAGCTTCGCCCTCACCGCGGCCGCCCGGGACGCCGGCGCCATCGCCTACCGGGTCGGCGCGGTCGCCGACGACGCCGAGACGCTCCGCTCCACCATCGAGGACCAGCTCGTCCGCGCCGACCTCGTCGTGACCACCGGCGGAGTGAGCGTCGGGGCGTACGACGTCGTCAAGGAGGCCCTGGAGCACGTCGGCGACGAGGACGAGGCCGGCGGTGGCGTCGAATTCCGCAAGCTGGCCATGCAGCCCGGCAAGCCCCAGGGCTTCGGTTCCATCGGACCCGACCACATCCCCCTGCTGGCCCTGCCGGGCAACCCGGTGTCGTCGTACGTCTCGTTCGAGCTGTTCGTCCGCCCCGCCATCAGGACCCTCATGGGCCTCGAGGACGTCCACCGGCCCACCACGCGCGCGAAGCTGATCGCGGACAAGGCGCTGACCTCGCCGAAGGGCCGCAGACAGTTCCTGCGCGCCACCTACAGCGACGGCACCGTCCGCCCCGTCGGGGGTGCCGGCTCCCACCTGGTCGCGGCCCTCGCGCACGCCGACTCGCTGATCGTCGTACCCGAGGACGTGGAGTCCGTGGAGCCCGGTGCCGACGTCGAGGTGGTCCTCCTCGGCTGAGCCCTCCTGGTTGGGGGTACCGTGTCGCGCACAACAGGCCCGGACCGGGAGCGCCACACCACCATGAGCAAGCAGGACCGACTGACGCACATCGACGACGTGGGCGCCGCCCGCATGGTCGACGTTTCCGGCAAGGACGTCACCGCGCGCACCGCGCGTGCCAGCGGGCGGGTCCTCGTCTCGCCCCGTGTGGTCGAGCTGCTGCGCGGCGAGGGGGTACCCAAGGGGGACGCGCTGGCCACCGCGCGGATCGCGGGCATCATGGGCGCCAAACGCACCCCGGACCTGATCCCGCTGTGCCACCCCCTGGCCGTCTCCGGTGTGAAACTGGATGTGTCGGTCGCGGACGACGCCGTGGAGATCACCGCCACGGTGAAGACGACGGACCGCACGGGCGTCGAGATGGAGGCGCTCACCGCGGTCTCCGTTGCCGCGCTCACCGTGATCGACATGGTGAAGGCGGTCGACAAGGGAGCGGTCATCACGGACGTGCGCGTGGAGGAGAAGACGGGCGGCAAGTCGGGCGACTGGAGCCGGGCATGACACGCGACACGTCGGTCGGCGGCGCCCTGCTCGCTCCGTACAGCGCACTGGTCGTCACCGCCTCCAACCGGGCCGCCGCCGGCGTCTACGAGGACAGGGGCGGCCCGCTGATCGCCGAGGGCCTGCGCGGCTTCGGCTTCGCCGTCGACGGGCCGCAGGTCGTCCCCGACGGGGACCCGGTGGAGGCGGTGCTGCGGGCCGCCGTCGAGGCCGGGTACGACGCCGTCGTCACCACCGGCGGCACCGGCATCTCGCCCACCGACCGCACCCCCGAGGCGACCCGCGCGGTGATCGACCACGAGGTGCCGGGCATCGCCGAGGCCATCCGGGCGTACGGCCGGGAGAAGGTGCCCACCGCGGCGCTCTCCCGCGGCCTGGCCGGAGTGGCGGGCGGGACGCTGATCGTCAACCTGCCGGGTTCCACCGGCGGGGTGAAGGACGGGCTGGCCGTCCTGGAGCCCCTGCTGATCCACGCCGTCGACCAGATCCGTGGCGGCGACCACCCCAGACCCAGCCACGGGGGTGCGAGCTGAACACCTCATCCTGGCCCGTGGAACTGGTGGAGGGCGACATCGTCCTGCGGCCCATAAAGCTGCGCGACCAGCGGGCCTGGCGCGAGGTCAACCGGCGCAACCGGGACTGGCTGCGCCCCTGGGAGGCGACCATCCCGCCGCCCGCGCCCAGCGGGCCGATCGCACACCGGCCGACCTACCGCCAGATGGTCCGGCATCTGCGGTCCGAGGCGAACGCGGGCCGGATGCTGCCGTTCGTGATCGAGTACCAGGGGCGGCTCGTCGGGCAGTTGACGGTCGCCGGGATCACCTGGGGGTCGATGTGCTCCGGGCACGTCGGTTACTGGGTGGACGAGTCGGTGGCCGGCCGCGGGGTGATGCCGACGGCCGTGGCGCTCATCGTGGACCACTGTTTCCGCACCGTCGGACTGCACCGCATCGAGGTCTGCATTCGGCCGGAGAACGGGCCGAGCCGCCGGGTCGTGGAGAAACTCGGATTCCGTGAGGAAGGGCTGCGGCCGCGCTATCTCCACATCGACGGCGCCTGGCGTGACCACCTCGTCTTCGCGCTCACGGCGGAGGAGGTCCCGGAGGGCCTGCTGAACCGGTGGCGTCGCACGCGCTCGCAGAAGGCGTCCAATTGAATTAGCCGAATAAATGTTCGAAAATGATCGGTTGATCGCACCGGTCGCAAAAAAAGTTCGAAATATCAGCCAGTTCGTGCGACACACCGGCCCAATTGGCGGATGGCCTCACGTAAACCCCTCTACCGTGTGAGGCGTGAGCAGCAGCGGCCTCATCTACGCAGTCATTGTCGGGGCCTGGGCCGCCTACTTGGTGCCTATGTGGCTCCGTAGGCAGGACGAGCTGAACGAGGCCCGTCCGACGGAACGCTTCAGCACCGCCATCCGGCTGCTGTCCGGACGGGCGGGAATGGAGCGCCGGTACGCCAAGGACCTGCGGGCGCGCTCCACCGAGGAGGGGGAGTCCGACGCCGTCGTTCCGGACGCCGTCACCGCATCGGTGGACGTCCGGTCCTTCGCCATGCCTCCGACCCGCCCGCAGGTGAAAGCGCCGGTTCAGGACCGCGCTCAGGAACGCGGCCAGGACCGAGCTCAGGAGCGAGTTCAGGAGCGCGGCCAGGAACGAGGGTCGGGGCGTCCGGAGGCGGCGCGTGAACCGGCGCGCGATCCGGCGGCCAAGCCCGCGCACGACCATCGCGAACAGGGCGCCAAGCCCGCACGCGACGGGGGCGCCGTTCCGGCGGGCCGGCGGGCACCGGTCGCCAGGCGGACGGCGGCCGAGCAGGCGTCCGCCGCACGCGCACAGCGCTCGAAGGCGCTCGCGCGCCGTCGGCGTACCACCGTGATGCTCTTCCTCGCCTTCACGCTCGGCGCGATCGTCGCGGCGGTCGGCGGGCTCGCGTTCCTGTGGGCGCCCGGCGTGCCCGCGGTCCTGCTCAGCGGATACATCGGGTACCTGCGCGCCCAGGAACGCCGACGCTTCGCCTTCCAGATGGACCGCAGGCGCGCCGAGGTCGCCGCGCAGCGGCTGCGGGAGCGTCAGCCGCGCCGGCGTGCACCCGCATCGGCGAACGCCTCGTCCGTCGACACCGGCCCCGACGCCGGCGCAGAGGAGCCGCACGCGGCCCCCGAGCCGGAGACCGACCCGGGTCTGCTGGCCCTCGCCGCGGACCGCAGGGCACTCGTCGAGCAGACCGACCACGCGGAGTGGGTCGACCAGCAGCGCGAGCGGCAGCGCCGGCCCGGCCATGGCGAGAGCTGGGATCCGGTGCCGGTACCGCTGCCGACGTACGTGACCGCGCCGGTCGCGCCGCGGGCGACCTCCGACGTGGACCTCGGGGCGCCGGACGCCTGGAGCTCGGCCCGCTCGAGCTCGGTGGCGCCGGAGCACGAAACGGCGGACGCCGGGGACGCACCGGCCGGGGAATCCGACGATGCGGACCCCGCCGACGACAGGGGAGCGGACGGCGACGAGCGGAGCGACGCCCGGCGCGCGGCCTCGGCCCGACGCTCACGCGAACGCGGCCGCACCCCGCTGTTCGACCAGTACGAGGACGGCGAGCGACCGCTGGCCGCCAACGAATGAGAGCCCCGGCATCCGCCGCCCGGCCTCGGGGAACGGATTTCCAGGCAGGCCGACCGGGATGCTAGAGTTTCACTCGTTGCAAGGGCCTGTGGCGCAGTCTGGTAGCGCACCTCGTTCGCATCGAGGGGGTCTGGGGTTCAAATCCCCACAGGTCCACCGCAGCTCAGAACCCCTGCCGGGGAGATCCGGCAGGGGTTCTTTGGCGTCGTACAGCAGCGAAGTACAGCAACTACTCCGGATCTTGCTTCCCGAGATGCTTGCCCAGCTTGCGCAGTGCCCGGCGGGTGGCTTCCGACGGGACGTGTGGGTGTCGTGCAGCCGGATCTGACGGACGCCGGCCCGGGTCGAGCGGTCGACGAATCCGCGGTTGAAGTTCCGGGGTTCGATCGGTGTCCCGTAGCGCGTCGTGAACACGAAGTCGAAGTCCGACCACAGCTCGCCGGCCGCCTGCTTGGCCAACTCCCTCTCCTGCTGCCTGCGCTGGAGAGCCGCAATGCAGATCTCCGGAAGCGGCAGCACGGCCGTGGACGCCTCGGTCTTGGTCTCGTCGTGGACCAAGCGCCGGTTGATGCGCTGTAGCTGCATCTGCACCGAGATCTCACCGGCGTCCAGGTCGCCGTTCCCCCAGGTGAGGCCGAGTACCTCACCACGTCGGAAGCCGAGAACCAGGATGAGGACGTAGCCGCGTACAGCGGAGCGGGTCGTGGGCCGCGCTCGCCGCTTCGAGCCCAGCCCCGGCGCGATGTAGAGGCGGACGGGTTGGCGCTCTTGACCGTGAGTCGCGCTGCGTGCACCACGGAGATCACGGGGCGGACGGGGACGGCGACACCGCAATGGCGAGACAAGACGCGAGCGATACGACGTGCTTCGGATTGGCTGATCGCGATGTGCCGCGTCGTGGCCCCGTTCACCGTGATGGCCGCGTCTCCGTACCAAACGGACTTTCCTCGATGCCGTTTTGAGTTGATCGCGAAGACGCCGGCGGGGCCGATCGCCAAGTGATCGATGTCTGCGCCGCTCGCCCACTAAACGGCATGGAGTGTGAACCAGCCTTGACGCTTGAGCCTGCCGAGTCGTCTTCCAGTGGCTCGCTCGCCTACGAGTCCGTCTGACCAACTGCGGATCTCCGAGCCCGGAGCCCAACGGCCGGCCAGCCGCAGCAAGGGGTTCGGCTGCAACTCTCGGATCTTCTGACGCACCGCGTCGCCCGGCCGATTCCGTGCCAGGTCATCGAGTCGTGACTGCACCCTGTCTCCCCCGGGGGCCGCGGCTTCGCTGCCAGACCACCATGGAGGCGTGACCAGCGCCAAGAGCTGTATCGGCCAGGAGCTGTTACAGGTTTCTCTACCTCATCAAGCACCTGTCGTCGCTTCGCTCCTCCGGGCGATCGCAGGCGCGACGTGCATGATGGCGCGCATTACGAACAGCTTGCGATCAAGCAAGGACGACGGGGGTACCGTGGCCTACCAACTCAGCTTCTTCTGCCGCTCTGGAGAAGAGAGAGGCGATGAGGCGCTTGATCGCCTGCTCGACTACCTACTGGAGAGTGGCGACCGATTGGTAGGCGAATGGTTGGGGCCGTTCGTGGATTCGGTGGCCGCGTTCAGGCTCGGTACTGGTGGCAGTGACAGCGACAGGCCCGTCGCGGACTTGCTGACGCTGGAGATACACGTGGGCGTAGCCGAGATCGCAGAGTCTGTGATCGCTGCATCGCCCAATGACGAGTGGGGCATCTGGGGATGCGACCTGCTTGCCACCGTCACCCTCAGCGGAGACAACCCCGACTGGACTTTGGTGCACCGCATTTGGGCCGCTGCGGTGAGCCTGTGGAGGGCGGTTCCATGGGACGAATCCTCCGGATTCGAGATTGCTGCCGGGGAAGCGCCGCAGCACTGACCTCTCACCAGGGTCCCGGCCAGGGGCGGCCATCGACGACTGCATGAGACGCGCCTCGGGCCGTCGTGGGGCCGTCGAAGGGCGCTCAACGACGACCAACGCCGACGACCAACGCCGACAACCACCGACAGCTACGTTGCAGGTCGCAGCGTTGATCGATTACACGGCCGCAGGTCAGAGACCCGGTCCTTCACTTCTTCGGCTACTGACCGTCTTGCAGCCCCTCAAAGACAACCAAAGAGCCATCCCGCTCGAACCGCAGCACGCGGGGCCGGGGAACTTCCTGGGCTGAGTCCGGCTCAGGATGAAGCTCTCCGTAGCGATGATGGTAAAGATCAACCGCTTCGCGTAGCGAGCATCCTTGTGCCTCACGAATCGCCTTCACTGCGAGGATGGTGCGCCCCTCCAGAATGTCGCGATCCACACTCTCCGGCAGTTCTGCCACACATCCTCCCAGGTCCGGCATCGCAGTAGAGCAACCGCGGCTCCTCCGGTCAACTGAGTTGACCAGCCGACTCCGGAAGCCCTCGACCGTGCCCTCTGTGTGCCTGTCTGACGGGTGCGCCGCGGGGTCTCACGGGGAACCCGCGTGCCGGAAAGCCCGAAGGCCCTGGACGGCGTCTCATGAGGCCAGCAGGGGGCACCGCACTGATCGGCGTCGGGCGGGTGATCAGTCGGTTGTGGTTCGTGGGTCGGGTCTGGTGGTGGGGCCGGGGGTTCATGGCCGGGGCGAACGCAGTGCCGGTGTCGTCGATGTCAGGGCCGTGAGGGTCGCGAGCAGGGCGCATGCCGCCGTCGTCCAGGCGAGTGCCTGCCAGGGCAGGGCGATCGCCGTCGGGGCCGACAGCAGGTGCAGGGCGGCGCTCAGGCCGGTTAGGTTGACGGCCGTCACCAGGAGGGCGAGCAGAGCGCCTACCGCCACGGCGATCAGCGCCTCTGTGGCGGCCAGTCGCAGGATCTGCCCGCGTGTGGCGCCGGCCATCCGTAGGGCCGTCAGGTCGGGCCTGCGTTCGGCGGCCGCCATGGCCAGGGTGTTCGCCAGTGAGATGCCGGTGTAGAGAAGCGCGATGCCCAGGACGAGGAGCACGCCGAGCCGGGTCGTCCGGTTGGTCTGCGGGTGAGCCGCTCGGACCCACTGCGCCCTGTCCATCACCCGCACCCCGTCGACGGTCCGCAACCGCGCCGCCACCGCCGTCGGGTCCGCACCCGCCCGCACGCGTACGTCCACGCGGTCCACGCCCCCGCCGCCCGCGTTGGCGGGGGTGACGTAGGCGCCGTTGTCCCCGGTGCCGATGGAGAGCACGGCGGCGATCCGGAGGGTCTTCGGCGTACCGTCTGCGAGCCACACCCGCACCCGTTGCCCCACCTCGTGTCGCGCCCACTCCTCGGTCACGACGATCGATCCGTCGTCGAGGTCGGTGAGCCGCCCGGCGGTCACCGGCAGCCGTACGGTCGCGTCGAGCAGCGCCGGATCGGCCGCCCGGGCCTCGGACTTCACGAGCGCGACACCGTCCTCCAGCGTGAACACAGTGGTGGCGGAACCGGCCGACACGACCGTGCCGGGCACCTGGCGGAGCCGGTCGAGGACCCCTGCCCGCAGGGTCGTTCCGTCCTGGGGTGTCACCACGAAGTCGGCGATCGTCTGCTGTCGTACCTCCGCCGCCCGCGCCGCGCCGATCGTCGCCGTAGCGCCCAGCAGGGAGCCCGCGAGCGCCATGGTGACCAGGACGGGCGCGGCCACGGCGGCGGTGCGGCGGACCCCGGCGACCGCGCCGGCCCGCGCCAACAGGCCCACCGCGCCCGGCAGCCGGGGCGCCAGCGGACGCACCGTCAGGGGCGAGAGCAGCGCCACCGCGGTGATGAGCAGCATGGGACGGCTGAAGTACGACTTGCGGTGGAGCAGCTCGCCCGGGTCGGTCACCAGCGTGTACGCCAGGGTGACGACGGCCGCGAGCAGCAGCGCCGCACCGCACACGCGCCGTCCCCGGGTCAGCGCGCGTCCGTCCACCGAGGCCTCGCGCAGCGCTTGGGCCGGGGCGGTGCGTCCGGCCCGCCAGGACGCGGCGAGCGCACCGCACAGGGCGACCAGCAGGCCCGTCCAGAAGGCCAGGTGGTATGGCCAGACGCCGGCCGGAGGGCCGCCGACCGCGTACCACTCGGGCGCGAGGCCGCCGTCGACCACCAACTCGGCCAGACGCGGCGCGCCGTAGGTGCCCAGTAGGCAGCCCGTCGCCGAGGCGAGCGTGCCGACGAGCAGGGCCTCCGCGAGGACCGTCCGCCGGATCTGGCCCGGGGTCGCCCCGGCGGTGCGCAGCAGGCCGAACTCGCGGCGCCGCCGGTCGACCGCGAAGGCGAAGGTGGACGCCACGACGAAGACGGACACGAAGGCGGTCACGCCGCCCGCCGTGCCGAACAAGGCGTTGAGCGCCGTCAGGGCCTCGGCGTCCCGGCCCGGGTCGGCGTCGGCCAGTCGGCGGGCGTCGCCGGTCAGGATCCGTACGCTCTCGTCCGTGACCGCCGCCCGTACGGCCGCCGCGTCCGCCTCCACGACCAGCTGGGTCGGCTCCGGGGCCAGTCGGGCGGCTTGGGCGTCCGGGTAGAACACGGCGTGCTCGAAGTCGAGTTCGCGTACCGTCTTGGCCCTCTCGACTGCCTCGGCCTCGGTCGCCTCGACCGTGCCTACTACGCGCAACGGGCCGTCCGTGGTGCGCAGTCGGGTGCCCACGGTCGCCCAGGCGCCGCTGGTCGCCACCTCGTCGGCCGCTGCCGGGGCTCTGCCCGCGGTCAGCCGGTAGGGGGCGAAGCGGGCCGTCGACCAGGGGTGGCCGACCAGGTCGTCCGGCGCGGCCGGGGCGCCGTACGCCCGGACCGGGAACGAGCGGTCCTCGGTGACCGGGCCGAGCGCGCGGAGCGCGGCGACGGTCCCGGCGGGCACCGGGCGCGGCCGGGCCAGCTCCTTCGTCCGCTCGCCGGTGCGGGTCGCGACCCGCAGGGTGTCCTGGCCCCCGACCACCACCGGCGCCGCCGCGAACCGTTCAGGGGCGCGCGCCGGCGCGTCCAGTGACGCGGCCAGTGCCTGTCCCATCACGGTGAGCAGCGCGACACCGAGGGCGAGGGCGACGAAACTGCCGACGAAAGCGGCCCATCGGGCGCGCAGGGTGTGCCACGCGACGCTCAGCACGCGACACCCGCCGGGGCGAGCGTGGCGCCCGCGCGGGAGAGCGCGGCGCCGTCGGCCGCGGTCTCCAGCGTCGCCATCCGGGCCGCGATCGCCGCCACGGACGCGTCGGCGCCGCGGAGTTCGCCGTGGACGCGGCCGTCGACCAGGAAGACCACCCGGTCCGCGTAGGAGGCGGCGAGCGGGTCGTGGGTGACCATGACGACCGTCCGGCCGGACTCGTCGACCAGGGAGCGCAGCAGGGTCAGCACCTCGCGGCCGGTACGGGAGTCCAGCGCGCCGGTCGGTTCGTCGCCGAACAGGACCTCCGGGCGGGTGATCACGGCGCGGGCCAGGGCGACGCGTTGCTGCTGGCCGCCGGAGAGGCGGTCCGGGCGGTGACCGGCACGGTCGGCGAGTCCGACCTGCCGCAGGGCGTCGAGGACCTGTTCCCTGGGCGGGCGGCGGCCGGCCAGTCGCAGCGGGAGGGCGACGTTCTGCTCGGCGGTGAGGGCCGGCAGGAGGTTGAACGACTGGAAGACGAAGCCGATCCGCTCCCGGCGCAGCAGCGTCAGGCGCCGTTCGCTCAGTCCGGTCAGTTCGGTCCCGCCGATCCGCACCGACCCCGAGGTCGGCCGGTCCAGCCCGGCGGCGCACTGGAGCAGCGTCGACTTGCCCGAGCCGGACGGCCCCATGACGGCGGTGAACGAGCCCCGGGGGAAGGTGAGGTTGACGTCGTCGAGCGCGGTCACCCCGGTGCCCGGGGCGCCGTATCGCCTGCTCACGGAGGTCAGTTGGACGGCGTGTGTGGTCATGGCCCCACGAAACCGTGCGCGCCCCTGTCGGGTCTGTCGGGCAGGGGCGAGACCTGGGGTAGGGCCAGGCATACCCCCGAACCTCCGGTCAGGCCGATGGTCGAAGGGGCGGCGCCCCTTCTACGGTGATCCGCATGCAACCGCGCAACGTGTGGCAGGCCTTGTTCCGCCCGGGATACCTGCTGTCGCCGTGGCCCTGGCGGGCCGTCGCCTATCTGCTGACGGGGGCGGTCGCCGGAGCGGCCGTCTTCGTGGGGCTGGTCGTGGTGGTGGCGGTGGGCGGAGTCCTCGCGGTCGTCCTCGTCGGGCTGCCGATGCTCGCGGCCGTCGCCTTCGCGGGGCTGCCGGCGGCGGCCCTGGAGCGGCGCCGGCTGCGGCTCGTCGACGCGGACGACGCGCCCGGCGCGCATGTCGAGCCCGCCGCGCCGGGCCTGCGCAGCTGGCTCACCACCCGGCTTCGGGAACGGGCCACCTGGCGCGAACTGGGCCACACCCTCCTCACCGCCTGCCTCCTCTGGCCGGCCGAGACGCTGCTGCTGACCGTCGCGCTGTTCGTCCCCCTCACGATGGTCGCGGCCCCGTTGCTGCTGGCGACGGTCGGCGGGGGCCGTGAGACGAAGGTGCTCAAGGTGTGGACGGTGACCGGCTGGCCGGCCGCCTTCGGCGCCGCCGCGCTGGGCGTGCTGCTGCTGGCCGTGGGCGGATACGCCCTCGGGGCGGCGGCGGGCGCCCGGGCCGCGTTGACCCGGCTGCTCGTCGCCCCGCGCGCGGGCGATCCACAGGCCAGGGTCGTCGAACTGACGCGTTCACGCGCGCGGTTGGTCGACGCGTTCGAGGGAGAGCGCCGGCGGATCGAACGTGATCTGCACGACGGCGCTCAGCAGCGTCTGGTCGCGCTCACCATGAACCTCGGTCTGGCCCGTCTCGACGCCCCGCCCGGCGGCCCGCTCGCCGAGCAGCTCGCCCGCGCCCACGAGGAGGCGGGCGCGGCCCTCGCGGAACTGCGTGAGCTGATCCACGGCATCCACCCCCAGGTGCTCGCCGACTACGGCCTGGAGGCGGCCGTCGCCGACGCGGCCGACCGCTCGCCCGTCCCCGTGGACGTGGAGTTCGCCCGGCCGGTCCCACGGCTCCCGCAGGCCGTGGAGGCCGCCGCCTACTTCGTGGTCCGCGAGGCGCTGGCCAACGTGGCCCGGCACAGCGGGGCGCGGCGCGCACGCGTGCGCGCGGAACACCAGGGCGGACGGTTTCTCGTCCTTGAGGTGGACGACGACGGCCACGGCGGAGCCGACAGTGCCCGCGGTACCGGCCTCACCGGTCTCGCCGACCGGGTGTCGGTGCTCGATGGAAGACTGACCCTGACCAGCCCGCCGGGCGGACCGACCCTGCTGCGTGTGGAGATCCCTTGCGAGCCGAGCCAGCCCAGCCAGCCCACTCCGCCGAGCCGGCCCAGTCCGCCGAGTCCGCCGGGCGGGCCGAGCCGGCCGGGCGATCGGACGGGGACGGTCACCGAGGCCTCCGCGTAGTCCTCGCCGAGGACGGCGTCCTGCTGCGCGACGGCCTGACGACGCTCCTCACCCGTTTCGGGCACGAGGTCGTGGCGGCGGTGGGCGACGCGCCGGGCCTGCTGGCGGCGGTCGCCCGGCACGCGCCCGACGTCGTCGTGACGGACGTCCGCATGCCGCCCGACTTCCAGGACGAGGGGCTGAGAGCGGCGGTCAGGCTGCGCGCGGAGCGGCCCGGGCTGCCGGTGCTCGTCCTCAGCCAGTACGTGCAGCGCGCGTACGCGGCCGAACTCCTCGACTCCGGCGACGGCACCGGCGTCGGCTATCTGCTCAAGGAGCGGGTCGGCCAGGTGAAGGAGTTCGTGGACGCGCTGCGCGAGGTCGCGGCCGGCGGCACGGTCGTCGACCCGGAGGTCGTACGGCAACTGCTGCGCCGGCGTCGTGATCCGCTGGCCCGGCTCACCCCGCGCGAGCGGGAGGTGCTGGCGCTGGTGGCGGAGGGGCGGTCCAACGGTGCGATAGCCCGCCTGCTGGTGGTGTCGGAGGCGGCCGTCGGCAAGCACATCGGCGGCATCCTCACCAAGCTGGACCTGCCCCCGGCGGACGACACCCACCGCCGCGTCCTGGCGGTGCTCGCCTACCTCAGAAGCTGAGGTCCTTCAGAAGCTGAGGTCCTCCAGGAGCCCGAGGCCGCTTCAGAAGCTGAGGTTCTTCAGAAGCCGAGGCCGCTTCAGGCGCTGGGGTTCTTCAGGAGCCGAGCGGCTTGGCGTAGCAGCGGCTGTTCTCGTACTCGCGGTAGTAGCCGAACTTCGTGCACGGCGCGTACCCGCTGGAGGTGTACAGGGCGATGGCCTCGGGCTGCTCGGTGCCGGTCTCCAGGACCATCCGGACGCGGCCGGCGTCCCGCGCGTCCTCCTCCAGCGCGGTGAGCATCCGTCGGGCCAGTCCTCGGCCCCGCATCTCCCGGATCACGAACATCCGCTTGAGTTCGGCGTCGCCGTCCTCGTGTCCCTCGCCGTCGTCGTCCTGGCTGCGCCAGCCGCCCGTGGCCACCGGCCGGTCCAGCTCGTCGTACGCGATGAGATAGACCCCGCGCGGCCGCTGGAAGTCGGACGGCTCCAGGACCGTGGCGTCGCCGCCGTCGCCGTAGCGCTCGTGGTACTCGGCCTGGACCATGTCGTTGAGCTTGACGGCGTCGGGGTGGTCGAAGGCGACCGGACGTATATTCATGCTGTTCACAGTAGTTGTATGCACAATCCTGGAAAAGTTGATTCTTGACCCGGTCCAGTGTGCCGGTAGCCGACGGACGTCGGCGCGGAACCCTGCCTGTATCGTGCCCGGGTGCTGACCGTGACCTCCGTGAACGTGAATGGACTGCGTGCCGCCGCGAAGAAGGGCTTCGTGGAGTGGCTCGCGGACACCTCCGCCGACGTGCTGTGCCTCCAGGAGGTGCGTGCCGAGCCGGGCCAGCTGCCGGAGGCGGTCCGGGCCCCCGAGGGCTGGTTCGTCACCCACGCGCCGGCCGCGGCGAAGGGCCGCGCGGGCGTCTCCCTCTGCAGCCGCCGTGAACCGGACGCCGTCCGGATCGGCTTCGGCTCGTCGGAGTTCGACGGCAGCGGCCGTTACGTCGAGGCCGATCTGCCCGGTGTGACGATCGCCTCCCTCTATCTGCCCTCCGGCGAGGTCGGCACCGACCGGCAGGACGAGAAGGTCCGCTTCATGGGCGAGTTCCTGGCCCACCTCAAGGACCTGCGCGCCCGTGCCGCCGCCGACGGCCGCGAGGTCCTCGTGGTGGGTGACTGGAACATCGCCCACCAGCAGGCCGACCTCAAGAACTGGCGCTCCAACACCAAGAACTCCGGCTTCCTCCCGGAGGAGCGCGACTGGCTGACCCAGGTCTTCGCCCCGACGGACGGCGGCTACGTGGACGTCGTGCGGTCGCTGCACCCGGACGTGGCGGGGCCGTACACGTGGTGGTCGTACCGGGGGAGGGCCTTCGACAGCGACTCGGGGTGGCGCATCGACCTGCACGTCTCGACGCCCACGCTGGCAGGCAAGGCCGTCAAGGGGTTCGTGGAGCGGGCGGCCACGCACGGCGAGCGCTGGTCGGACCACGCTCCGGTGACGGTGGTCTACGACCTCTGAGGGTGACCTGGGGCGACCTCTAGGTGCGTCCGCGAGTACGACCTGGGTATGACGCGCAAGCGCGACGGCGGGCGCGACCTGGGTAGGACCCGTGGAGGCGACCTCTACGTCGTCTTGTGCAGCCGTCGGTCCAGGGCCAGGGACAGTTCCGCCTCGACGACGCTGCGTGCCAGGGGGCGCAGGCGGGGCAGGTCGTCCTCGGTCGCGTGGCGCAGGATCAGGTCGGTGAAGAGGGTGGCGAGGGCGTCGGCGTGTTCGCGGACGCGGACGCCGGCCGTCAGCACCTCGGCGAGCGGGATGCCCTCGCGGACCAGGGCGGAGGAGACGTCCAGCAGGCGGCGGCTGATGTGGACGATCTCGTCGCCGTCGGTGCCCAGGTAGCCGAGGTCCAGGGCCGCGGCGAGGTTCTCGGTGGTGACCTGGCCCTCGAAGCGCGCGGCGAGTTCCTCGGGGGTCAGGCGGACCGGCTCCTCCTCGGTGGGGCCGCCGACGCCGAGGAGGTCGGCCACGCCGCGGCCGTGGTCGAGGGCGTCCGCCAGCTCCGCGATGCCGGTGAGGGTGTGGCCGCGTTCCAGCAGCGCCGCGATCGTGCGCAGGCGGGCCAGGTGATGGTCGTCGTACCAGGCGATACGGCCCTCGCGGCGGGGTGGTCCGAGGAGTTTGCGCTCGCGGTAGAAGCGCAGGGTGCGCACCGTGATGCCGGCCTCCGCGGCCAGCTCCTCCGTTCGGTACTCCCGCTTGTCCGTCACGGGCGAAGCCTATGTTGTACCGCCGGTAACTTTCCCTCTCCCGGCCCTACCCATCGGTACGGAGCTGCTCTACGCTCCCCATTGCGCCAGTGTTCACTGGCGGAGTCCGTAGAGTCGCACGCACGGCTAGGAGGCGTCGGGATGACCGAACACGTACGGGTGGCGGTGATCGGGTCCGGATTCGGTGGGCTGGGGGCGGCCGTGCGGCTGCGCCGCGAGGGGATCACCGACTTCGTCGTCCTGGAGCGGGCGGGCAGCGTCGGCGGGACCTGGCGGGACAACAGCTACCCGGGGTGCGCCTGTGACGTGCCCTCCCACCTGTACTCCTTCTCCTTCGCGCCCAACCCGGACTGGCCGCGCACCTTCTCCGGGCAGGAGCACATCCGCGCCTATCTGGAGCACGTCACGGACGTCTTCGGGCTCCGGCCGCATCTGCGGCTGGAATCCGAGGTGCTGCGGATGACGTGGGACGCGCAGGAGCTGCGCTGGGACATCGAGACCAGCGGCGGGCGGTACCTCGCCGATGTCGTCGTGTCGGCCACCGGGCCGCTGTCCGACCCGAAGATCCCGGACATCCCCGGCCTCGACACCTTCCCCGGCAAGGTCTTCCACTCGGCCCGCTGGGACCACGACGCCGACCTCACCGGGCAGCGCGTCGCCATGGTCGGCACCGGCGCCTCGGCCATCCAGATAGTGCCCGCCCTCCAGCCCGACGTCGCCAGGCTGACGCTCTTCCAGCGCACCCCGCCCTGGGTGATGCCCCGGGTGGACCGGGCGATCAGCGGCGCGGAGCGCGGCCTGCACCGGGCCCTGCCCGTCACGGCCAAGATGCGCCGCGGGCTGCTGTGGGGCATCCGGGAACTACAGGTCCAGGCGTTCACCAAGCACCCGAACCAGCTCGGTCTCGTCGAGCAGCTCGCCAAGCAGAACATGGCCCGCGCCATCAAGGACCCGGCCCTGCGCGCGAGGCTCACCCCGGACTACCGCATCGGCTGCAAGCGGATCCTGCTGTCCAGCACCTACTATCCGGCCCTCGCGCAGCCCAACGTGGACGTGGTCGCGAGCGGCCTGAGCGAGGTCCGCGGGTCCACGCTGGTCGCCGCCGACGGCAGCGAGGCGGAGGTCGACGCGATCGTCTTCGGCACCGGCTTCCACGTCACCGACATGCCGATCGCCGACCGGGTGGTGGGCGCCGACGGGCGGACGCTCGCGGAGAGCTGGAAGGACGGCATGGAGGCGCTGCGCGGCGCCTCCGCCGCCGGCTTCCCCAACTGGATGACGATCATCGGCCCCAACACCGGGCTCGGGAACTCCTCCATGATCCTGATGATCGAGTCCCAGCTGACCTACATGGCCGACTATCTGCGCCAGCTCGACGTCCTGGAGGTCCCCCCGGGCCCTCGGGGCACCGGGGGAGCGCGCGTGGCGCTGGACGCCCGGCCGAGCGCCGTGCACGCCTGGAACCGCCGGGTGCAGGACCGGATGAAGCGGACGGTGTGGAACACGGGCGGCTGCACCAGCTGGTACCTGGACGGCAACGGCCGCAACACCACCATCTGGCCGGGCACCACGGCCGAGTTCCGGCGGGCCACCCGACGCGTGAACCTCGCGGAGTACGAGGTCCTGCGCGCGCCCGCGGGGCGGCCGGCCCGCGCGGTGAACAACGAGAGCGACGAGGTGACGGCATGACCTCCGCCCGCGAGCCCTCCCCAGGGATCTCCCGCGAGCCCGCCGAAGGGTTCTCCCGCGCGCCCTCCCCAGGGATCTCCCGCGAGCCCTCGGAGGGGTTCTCCCGTGAGCTCACCGCCGTCTCCGCCGACGGCACGCTCCTGCACGTCGAGGTCCACGGCCCCGAGACCGCGCCCGCCGTCGTCCTGGCTCACGGCTGGACCTGCTCGACCGCGTTCTGGGCGGCCCAGATCCGGGACCTCGCCGCCGACCACCGGGTCATCGCCTACGACCAGCGCGGCCACGGGCGCACCCTGCCGAGCCAGGCGTGCAGCACGGACACCCTCGCCGACGACCTGGAAGCGGTCCTCGCCGCGACGCTCGCGCCCGGTGAGAGAGCGGTGATCGTCGGGCACTCCATGGGCGGCATGACGGTCCTGGCGGCGGCGGCGAGAAACGCCTTCCAGGAACACGCGGCGGCCGTCCTGCTGTGCAGCACCGGCGCCTCGGGGCTGGTCGCCGAGTCCACCGTCCTGCCTCTGCGGCCCGGCCCGTTGCGGACCTGGCTGACCCGGCACATCCTCGGCTCGCGCGCGCCCCTCGGGCCGGTCACGCCGGTCGCGAAGCGGATCCTCAGGTACGCCACGATGGGCGCCGGATCCGCCCCGCACATGGTGGACGCGTGCGCCCGCATCGTGCACGCCTGCCCGCGCAAGGTGCGGCACACCTGGTCGCACGTGCTGAACCTGCTCGACCTCGACCACGGCGTACGGGAGTTGCGCGTGCCCACGGCGGTGATCGTCGGCACCGCCGACCGGCTCACGCCGCCGGTGCACGCCCGCCGGATCGCCGCCGCGCTCCCGCAGTGCGTCGGCCTCACCGAACTGCCCGGCCTCGGCCATATGACGCCGGTCGAGGCGCCCGACGTGGTCACCGGCCGGATCCGGGAACTCGTCACCACGTACGCACAGTTGAAGGAGGGCGCATGAGTACGGTCAGTCTCGAAGGACAGGTCGCCGTCGTGACCGGGGCGGCGCGGGGCGTCGGGGAGCTGCTCGCCCGCAAGCTCTCCGCACGCGGGGCGAAGGTCGCGCTGGTCGGCCTGGAGCCGGACGCGCTCAAGCAGGTCTCCGAGCGGCTGCACAGCGACAGTGACCACTGGTACGCCGACGTCACCGACCACGAGGCGATGGCCCGGGTCGCGGCGGAGGTGAAGGAGCGGTTCGGCAAGGTGGACATCGTGGTCGCCAACGCCGGTGTCGCCAACGGCGGTCCGTTCGCCGACTCCGACCCGGAGGCCTGGCGCCGGGTCATCGAGGTCAACCTGATCGGCTCGGCGGTCACGGCCCGCGCCTTCCTGCCGCTGCTGCGGGAGAGCCGTGGCTACCTGCTCCAGATCGCCTCGCTCGCCGCGATCACCCCGGCGCCGATGATGACCGCGTACTGCGCGTCCAAGTCGGGCGTGGAGGCGTACGCGCACAGCCTGCGCGCCGAGGTCGGCCACCAGGGCGTCCGGGTCGGCGTCGGCTACCTGTCCTGGACCGACACCGACATGGTGCGGGGCGCCGACCAGGACGAGGTGATGCGGGAGTTGAGGCAGCGGCTGCCGTGGCCGTCGAACAAGACGTACCCGCTGGGGCCGGCCGTCGACCGGATCGTGGCCGGGATCGAACGGCGCTCCTCGCACGTGTACGGGCAGTGGTGGCTGCGGGGGATGCAGGGGGTGCGCGGCTATCTGCCCGCGCTCATCGGGACGGTGGGCCAGCGGGAGATGAAGCGGTTCGCGCCCCGGCTGCACGGGATGCGGACGGGGCTGGTGGGCGCGGGCGGATCCGCCGACGAACAGGCGAGGGCTACGCACCGTAGTTGATCGAGATGCGCGCCGTGATGGCCCGTGTGAATCTGGTCGAGGCCCCACCAAGGGGCTCAAACCCCCTCATCTCCTACAGGAGTGAACCCACATGGGTATGAAGGACAAGTTCCAGGACCAGACCGAGCAGCTCAAGCAGCAGGCCAAGCAGAAGGCCGGCCAGGCCAAGGAGCAGGCTCAGCAGCGTGGCCAGAAGCGCCCGGGCGAGCGTCCCGGTGAGCGGTCCGGCGAGCGTCCCGGCGAGCGTCCCAACGGGCGTCCGGGCGAGCGGTCCGGTGAGCGTCCCGGCCAGCCGGAGCGTATGCGGCGCGAGGACGACGAGCGCATCGGCCAGGACTTCGACGTGTAGCTGAGCTCGGCTACCGCCGTTGACGTGGGGCGCCCTCCCTCGGGGGGGCGCCCCTGCGTCTGGTGCCTGCGTCTGTTGCCTGCGTCTAGTGCCTTGTGCGGGGCGGCAGTCGGGGGCGGGAGCGGTCGGGGACGTCGTCGTACGTCGGCGGGGTCGCCGGGGGGCGGGTGGTGAGGAGGTCCAGGGCCAGCCGTACGGCGTCGTCGAGTTGGGCGTGGCGGCCCTCGGCCCAGTCGAGCGGGGTGCGCAGCACCTCGAGGTCGGGGGTGACTCCCCTGTTCTCCACGGACCAGCCGTACGCGTCGAACCAGGCCGCGTTCATCGGGACGGTGATGACGGTGCCGTCGCCGAGCCGGTGCCGGCCGGTCATGCCGACCACGCCGCCCCAGGTGCGCTGGCCGACCACCGGGCCCAGCTTCAGCAGCTTGAAGGCGGCCGTGATCATGTCGCCGTCCGAGGACGTCGCCTCGTCGGCCAGGGCCACCACCGGGCCCCTCGGCGCGTTCGAGGCGTACGACACCGGCTGGGCGTCGCGGGTGAGGTCCCAGCCCAGGATCGTGCGCGTCAGCTTCTCCACCACCAGCTCGCTGATGTGCCCGCCCGCGTTGCCGCGCACGTCCACGAGCAGTGCGGGCCTGGACACCTCCATGCGCAGGTCGCGGTTGAACTGCGCCCAGCCCGAGCCGCCCATGTCGGGGATGTGCAGATAGCCGCAGCGGCCACCGCTCAACTCGTGTACCACGGCCCGCCGTTTGGCCACCCAGTCCTGGTAGCGCAGGGGGCGTTCGTCGGTGAGCGGGACCACGGCCACCCGGCGTGGGCGGCCCGCCTCGCCCTGGGCCGGGGTGAAGGTGAGTTCCACCGTGGTGCCGCCCGCGCCGGCGAGGAGTGGATACGGGCCGGTGACCGGGTCGACCCGCCGGCCGTCGACGTGCGTGAGGACCGCCCCGTCCCGGATGCCGGTGCCGGCCAGCGGTGAACGCGCCTTGGAGTCGGAGGAGTCGCCCGGCAGGATCCGCCGGACCGTCCAACCGGTGTCCCGGTGTACGAAGTTGGCGCCCAGCAGGCCCTGGAGGCGCTGGTAGTGCGGCGGGCCCTCGTTGCGGCGGGCGGCGGTGACGTACGCGTGGGACGTGCCCAGCTCGCCCAGCACCTCGCGCAGCAGATCCGCGAACTCGTCGGGTGACGCGACCCGTTCGACCAGCGGCCGGTACTGGTCCAGGACCGCGTCCCAGTCGATGCCGCACATCCCCGGGTCCCAGAAGTAGGCACGGATCAGCCGCCCGGCCTCCTCGTACGACTGACGCCACTCGGCGCCCGGGTCCACCTCGTGCAGGATGCGCCGCAGGTCGATCCAGACCGTGGAGTCCAGGTCGCCCGACTCGGCCGACGGCACCGCCCGCAGGTCGCCCTCGTCGACCACGACCAGCCGGGAGCCGTCCCCGCTGAGCGCGAACCAGTCGAGGTGGTCGACGAGTTCGGACTTCTTCGCCTTGCTGATGTTGAAGTACTCGAGGGTCGGCCGTCCGCTGGTGTCGTCCGGGTTGGCGAAGGTCTCGCCCAGCGCCCCCGAGATCGGCCAGCGCAGCCACACCAGCCCGCCGCCCGCCACCGGGTAGAGCGCCGAGTACTTGGACGCCGGCACCGGGAAGGGCGTGACGCGGCTCGCCAGCCCCTCGATCTCGACCGTCACGGCTCCGTCGCCGCCCTCGTCGTCCTCCACCGGGTCCAGGCCCCCGGCGGCGGGCCGGCCCTCCGGGGTCAGCGCGAAGGGGGAGGGGGTCGCCGACGACAGCGGCACCAGGTAGGGGCGGCAGCCCAGCGGGAAGGACAGGTCCCCGGTGTGCACGTCGTACACCGGGTCGAAGCCGCGCCAGGAGAGGAAGGCCAGGTAGCGGCCGTCCCGGGTGAAGACCGGGTTCTCGTCCTCGAACCGGCCGTTGGTGACGTCAACGATGAGCCGGTCCTTGATGCGGGCCATCTTGATCTGCCGCAGCGACCGGCCGATCCCCGGATGCGACCAGGTCAGCCAGCTCCCGTCGGGGGAGAAGGCCAGGTCCCGCACGGGTCCGTTGACCGACGAGATCAGCTCGGTGACGGCACCGTCCGAGTCCGTGCCCTCCGAGTCCGTGCCCTCCGAGTCCGTACCCTCCGAGTCGGCGCCCTCCCCGGCCGCACCGGCCGACGAGTCCGTGCCCTCCAAGTCCGCGTGGGCCGGTGTCGCAGCGTCCGGGGTCGCACCGGCCGGGTCCGCAGAGTCCGGGGCCTCGGCGTCCGCGTCGTCGGGCACGGTGATGTCGTCGGTTCCGGTGATGTCGTCGGCCAGGGTGATGTCGTCGGACACGGTGAGGAGGAGCAGCCGCCCGTCGTGCGAGGCGACGGCGAGCCGTTCGCCGTCGGGGTCGGACACCATCTCCAGCACCCGCCCGAGCCGCCCGGAGGCCAGTCTCCGGGGGGCGCGGTCGCCGCTGGCCCGGGGCAGGTGGGCGATCTCGACGGCGTCCTCGCCCTCGGCGTCCGTCACATAGGCGACCTGGCCGCCCGAGCCGAGCATCTCCGGCAGCCGCACCCGTACCCCGGGGGTGTCGGTGATCGTCCGGGCGGGGCCGTCCCGGTGCGTCAGCCAGTACAGGCTGCCGCGTACGACGACGGCGCTCGCCCGTCCCGTCTCGTCCACGGAGATGCCGTCCACGTGCTGGGCGGCCGGGATCTGGTAGCGCCGCCGTCCCGCGCGCGGTCCGCCGAGCCGTACGTCGAGCCGGCGCGGCTCGGAGTCGGCGGCGAGGTCGTCGACGATCCACAGGTCCCCGGCGCACTGGTACACCACCCGGGTGCCGTCGCCGGCGGCGTGCCGGGCGTAGAAGGCGTCGTGGTCGGTGTGCCGGCGCAGGTCGGAGCCGTCGTGGGCGCAGGAGTAGAGGTTGCCGACGCCCTCGTGGTCGGAGAGGAAGGCGATCCGTCCGCCGACGAAGAGGGGGGAGTGCAGATGCCCGTCGAGGTCGGCCAGGAGCCGCTGCCCGTGCAGCCACAGGCGGCCCGTCGCCCCGCCCCGGTAGCGCTTCCAGGCGGCGGGTTCGTGCGGTGGAGTGCCGGTGAGCAGGAGGGTCCTGCGTTCGCCGTCGATGTCGGCGGTCTGAAGGTCGGAGACCGGGCCCCAGGGGAGCTTGCGGCCGGGCGCGCCGTCGGTGGGGACCTTGTAGGCCCAGGTGAAGTAGGAGAAGGGCTCGCCGTGGGAGGCGACGGCGAGGATGTCGGTGTTCCCGTCCTGGTCGGGGGGCGTCCAGCCGCAGACCTGGGTGTCGGTGCTGCCCCAGTACGTCAGCCGCCGGCCCGGTCCGCCGTCCACGGGCGTCAGATGGATCTCCGGGACGAGACTGCGCCAGCTCGTGTACGCGATCCGGCTCCCGTCGGGGGAGAAGCGCGGGTGTCCGGCCTTGGTGCGGTCGACGGTGAGCCGCCAGGCGCGGCCGGGGCCGTCCAGGGGGGCCAGCCAGAGGTCGTCCTCGGCCACGAAGCACAGCAGGTCACCACTGAGGTGGGGCAGACGCAGATAGCTCACCTCCCCATGCTTTTCCGGCGAATGGGGCCGGGCAACTCGTGGGGCCGCCTTATGCGCTCTTCACGTTCGTGAGCCAGCACACGTACGAAACGGTTTCGTTTCGCTGATCCTCAGGGTATCTTCATGGTGTACGAGACGAGTTGGCGAAGACGACGACGGAGCCGGAAGGTGAGTGGCATGACTGAGATCGCAACGGCGCGTCGCAGTCGCATCACGCCCGAGCGCGAGGCCGAGCTGTACCGGGCCGTGCTCGAACTCCTCCGCGAGGTCGGCTACGACGCCCTCACCATGGACGCCGTCGCCACCCGCACCCGATCCAGCAAGGCGACGCTCTACCGCCAGTGGGGCGGCAAGGCCGAGCTGGTGGCGAAGGCGGTACGGCACGAGAAGCCGGGCGTCTCCGCCGGCGGCGTCGACACCGGATCGCTCAGGGGTGACCTGCACGCCCTCACCATGCGTTCGGACGACTGCGAGATGGAGCAGAACTCCGCGCTGATGCGAGGACTGGCCATGGCGATCCACGGCAGCCCGGACCTCCTGAAGGCGTTCAAGGAACACCTCGTCGAGCCGGAGATGGCGGAGTTCCGCACCATGATCCAGCGGGCGATCGACCGGGGCGAGGTCCGTGCGGACAACCCCGCGCTCGACTACCTGCCGCACATGATGATCGGCGCGTTCGCCGCCCGCAACATGCTCGACGAAAAGCCGCCGACGCAGGCCTTCCTCCTCTCGTACATCGACGCCGTGGTCCTCCCCGCCCTCGGCGTCTCCACCACCACCTGACCGTCCCCGCGGTCCGCCCACCCTGACGTCACCGCTCACGTCGTCGGGCCGATCACCCCTGCCCTCCCCGCCGGGTTGGTCAACCCTGCCCTGCACGCACACGACCTGACCGGGAGTACGCCTCCGTGGCCACGTTCCTTTACAAACTCGGCCGGCTCGCCTTTCGGCGCCGCCACTTCGTCGCCCTGATATGGGTGGCCCTGCTGACCCTGGCCGGCGTCGGCGCGGCCTCCGCGCCCGCCGCCGGCACGACCTCCTTCTCCATCCCGGGCGTCGAGGCCCAGAAGGCCTTCGACCTGCTGGAACAGCGCTTCCCCGGAGCCAGCGCCGACGGCGGGACCGGACGCATCGTCTTCAAGGCACCCGAGGGCGAGAAGATGACGGACGCCGCCAACAAGGCGACCGTCGAGAAGACCGTCAAGGCGCTCGGCGACGGCTCCGAGGTCGTCTCCGTCACCGACCCGTTCACGACGAACGCCGTGAGCAAGGACGGCACGGTCGCCTACACGTCGGTGAAGTACGCGGCTCCCGGCATGGAGCTGAAGGACTCGACCAGGGACGCCCTCGAGACGGCCGGCGACGAGGCCCGGGCCACCGGACTGACCGTGGACGTCGGAGGCGACGCCCTGCAGGCCGCGGCCGAGCCGGGTGCGATCGGCGAGGTCATCGGTCTCGCGATCGCCGCCGTCGTCCTCGTGATCACCCTGGGCTCGCTGGTCGCGGCCGGACTGCCGCTGCTGACGGCGATCATCGGCGTGGGCATCGGCGTCTCCACGATCACCGCCCTCGCCAAGGCGCTCGACCTCGGCGACACCACCTCCACCCTCGCGCTGATGATCGGCCTCGCGGTCGGCATCGACTACGCGCTGTTCATCGTCTCCCGCTACCGCAGCGAGCTGGCCGAGGGCCGCGACCGCGAGGAGGCGGTCGGCCGCGCCACCGGCACCGCCGGCTCGGCGGTGGTCTTCGCCGGCCTCACGGTCGTGATCGCCCTGGCGGGCCTCGCGGTCGTCGACGTGCCGATGCTGACCAAGATGGGCCTCGCGGCGGCGGGCACGGTCGTGGTGTCCGTCCTGATCGCGCTGACCATGATCCCGGCACTGCTCGGATACGCCGGCAAGAAGGTCAAGGCCACGGGCGAGAAGCGCGGGTCGACCGGCGCGAAGACCGGCGAGCGGGCCGGACGGGAGACCGGTGAGAAGGCCGGCGAGCAGGGTCGGCAGGGCAACCCGGGCAACGCGGGCAACGCGGGCAAGCCGGGGAAGCCCGGCCTGGGCGTCCGCTGGGCGAGCTTCGTCATCCGCCGTCCGGCCGCCGTGCTGCTGCTCGGCGTGGTCGGGCTGGGCGCGATCGCCGTCCCCGCCACCCAGCTGGAGCTGGGCCTGCCGGACGACGGCTCGCAGCCGACGTCCACGACGCAGCGCCGGGCGTACGACCTGCTGTCGGAGGGCTTCGGCCCAGGCTTCAACGGTCCCCTGATGATCGTGGTCGACGCCAAGAACAGCGACGACCCCAAGACGGCGGCCACCACGGTGACCGACGGGATCAAGGACCTCGACGATGTCGCGACCGTCACCCCGGCGATGTTCAACAAGGCCGGCGACACCGCCACGATCACCGTGATCCCCGGCTCCAAGCCGTCCTCGACCCAGACCGAGGACCTGGTGCACGCCATCCGTGACCAGGGCGCCGACGTCAGGGCCGACACGGGCGCGCAGGTGCTGGTCACCGGCACCACCGCGATGAACATCGACTTCTCGCAGAAGCTCAACGACGCGCTCATCCCGTACCTGGGCCTGGTCGTCGGTCTGGCCTTCCTGCTGCTGATCGTGGTCTTCCGCTCCATCCTGGTCCCGCTGAAGGCGGCCCTCGGCTTCCTGCTCAGCGTGCTCGCCGCGCTCGGCGCCGTGGTCGCGGTCTTCCAGTGGGGCTGGCTCGGCGGCCTGATCGGCGTCGAGGAGACCGGCCCGATCATGTCGATGATGCCGATCTTCATGGTGGGCGTGGTCTTCGGCCTCGCGATGGACTACGAGGTGTTCCTCGTGACCCGGATGCGGGAGGCGTACGTCCACGGCGAGAGCCCGAGCCAGGCCATCGTCACCGGCTTCCGGCACAGCGCCAAGGTGGTGGCCGCGGCCGCGATCATCATGATGGCCGTCTTCGGCGGCTTCATCAGCTCCACCGAGTCGATGATCAAGATGATCGGCTTCGGCCTCGCGATCGCCGTCTTCTTCGACGCGTTCATCGTGCGCATGGCGATCGTGCCGGCGGTGCTGGCCCTGCTCGGCAAGAAGGCCTGGTGGCTGCCGAAGTGGCTGGACCGCGCCCTGCCCAACGTGGACGTCGAGGGCGAGGGCCTGAAGACCGGGGCCGACGCCGCCTCGTCCCGGGACGGCGACGAGGACCGGGAACTGGTACGCGCCTGACCTACCGGTCCACCTGAAGACCGCCGGTGAGGGCTCCGTGGGGACGGGGCGCCCTCACCGGCTTCTTCTTTCACGGTCGACGTACGACGGCCGCGCGCGGGCCCGGTGTCGCGAGGCGGGACAACTCGCTCGCGTGCCCTGTACACCGACCGCTAGCGTGCCGTGCATGACGACGACAGCCGCGCATCCCCGATTCGCCGAGGCGCTGCACGACCTGGGCCTCGACCAGCTGCACACCCGGGTCCGCCGCTTCCCCGAGGCGACCCGGACCGCCGCCGAGGCCGCCGCCGCGATCGGGTGCGAGCTGAGCCAGATCTGCAAGTCGCTGATCTTCGCGGCGGACGGCGTGCCGGTGCTGGTGCTCATGGACGGCGCCTCGCGCGTCGACCTGGAGCTGGTGCGCGGGGAACTCGGCGCGCGGAAGGTGACCCGGGCCGCCGCCGACGTCGTACGGGAGACCACCGGGTACGCGATCGGGGGCGTGCCGCCCTTCGGGCACCGGACACGGACGCGGGTGCTGGCCGACCGGAACCTCCTTGCGCACGACGTCGTCTGGGCCGCCGCCGGGAACCCGCACGTCGTCTTCCCCATGGCGCCCGGGGACCTCGTCCACCACGCCGACGCCACCCTCGTGGACGTGCGCGAGCGCACCGCGTGACCCCGCTGGTCACCGCGGCCGTCCTGTTCGCCGCGGTCACCCACGCCAGCTGGAACGCCATCGCCCACCGGATCACCGACAAACTCGTCGGGTTCACGCTGATCGCCGGCGGCGGCATGCTCATCGGGCTCGCGCTGGTGCCCTTCACCGCGTTCCCGGCGGCCCGCGCGTGGCCGTACCTGCTGTCCTCCGCTCTGATCCACATCGCCTACTACGTGCTGCTGATGCGGTCGTTCCGGCTCGGCGACTTCGGGCAGGCCTACCCCATCGCGCGCGGCTCCGCGCCGCTCGTCGTCACCGTCCTCGCCGCCGCCTTCGCGCACGAGGTGCCGGACGGCTGGGCGGCCGCCGGGGTCGCCCTGTCCTGCGCGGGGCTGACCGGCGTCGCCCTGTGGGGGCTGCGCGGCCGGCGGCCGAACTGGGCGGCGATCGGCGCCGCGCTGGCGACCGGGCTGACCATCGCCGCTTACACCGTCGTCGACGGGCTCGGCGTGCGCGCCTCCGGCTCCTCCCTGGGGTACATCGCCTGGCTGATGGCCGTGCAGGGGGCCGTCATCCCGGCGTACGCCGTCCACCGCCTGCGCGGACGGACCCTCGCCGTGCTCCGCCCCTACGCAGCCCTGGGCCTCCTCGGCTCCGCGCTGTCCGTCCTCGCGTACGCACTCGTCCTGTGGGCCCAGACCCGCGCCGAACTGGCGCCGATCGCCGCGCTGCGGGAATCGTCGATCATCGTCGGAGCGGCCATCGGTGCGCTGTTCTTCAAGGAGCGGTTCGGCGCGCCCCGGCTCGTCGCCGCCGGACTCCTCGTCGTCGGCATCGGCCTGATGCTGCACACCGGCTGACCCGCTCCTCCGCTCCTCCGCTCCTCCGCTCCTCCGGTGCTCGTCCCGTGCCCGTCCGGTGCTCGGCTCCTCCGATCTTGCGGTGCTCGGCTGGTTAGGGTGAAGTCATGCCCGAGACGACCGCGTTCGGCCCTGACGATCTCGACTCCTACCTGAGGAGGATCGGCTGGGAGGGGGAACGCCGTGCCGACGCGGCGACCCTGCGGGGTGTGCACCTGGCCCACGGCCGCGCCATCCCCTTCGAGAACCTGGACCCGCTGCGCGGCACGGTCCCCTCGCTCGCCCCGGCGGACCTGATCGCCAAGCTGGTCCGGGGCGGCCGGCGCGGCGGCTACTGCTATGAGCACAACATGCTGCTCGCGACCGTCCTGGAGGCGCTGGGCTTCGGGGTGACCCTGCTGACGGCTCGGGTCGTCGTGGGCGCGCAGCGGTTCGAGGACCGGCCCCGCACCCATATGGCGCTCCTCGTCGAGGTTCCCGGCGACCCGCGGCCGTACCTCGCCGACGTCGGGTTCGGCGCCCGGGGAGCGCTGCTGGAAGCCGTCCCGCTCACCGTGGACGTCGAGTTCCACGACGCGGGCCGCCGTCACCGCCTCGTCCACGCCCCGCACAGCGGCCCGCTGGAGCTGTGGGTGCTCGAGGCGCACGAGACCTCCGAGACGTTCGAGGCGTCCGGCGGGGGCTCCTGGCAGGCGCAGTACGCCTTCACGCTCGAACCGTTCGAGCGGCCCGACTTCGAAGTGATCAACTGGCACATCGCCACCAACCCCCGCTCGCCGTTCAGCCGCCGCGCCTACGTCCAGCGCAGCACGCCCGACCGGCACCTCCTCCTCGACGGCCCGCTGCTGACCGAGACCCACGCCGACGGCACCGTCGAGCGGCGCGAGCTCACCGACGAGACGGAGGCGCGTCGGGTTCTCGACGAGGAGTTCGGCATCGCCGTGCCGGACGGGACGCGGCTGCTGCCCTGAGCCGACTGGGTGCGTCCGTCCGCTCTCAGGAGCACCCTGGAAGGAGGACTTCCGGAGGTGACCTCATGACCGCTATGCACACCACTGTCGGATGGCATGTCGAGCTGGAGTTCGAGGAGGACGGCCGGCACACGCGCGCGGTAGCGCTGGTACGTCTGCCCGACGGGACCGAGATCAGGACCCAGGGGCATGCCACCCGGCACAACGTGGACATCGATCAGCCACGGGTCGGCGAGGAGATCGCCGGCGCCCGTGCCCTCAACGAGATCGCCATGCAGCTGCTGACCAAGGCCCATGTGGAGATCGACGACGACTCGGGCCGCAGGTCGCACTCGATCAACGTGTGAGGGTCAGCGCCCGGCGGCCAGGGCCGTCCGCACCGCCCGCAGCAGCGCCTGCGCGCGCGGGTCCGCCGTCACGCTCGTCCGGAAGCCGTTGGTGACATAGCCGAAGGCGATCCCCGACTCGGGGTCGGCGAGGCCGAGCGCGCCCCCGCGGCCCGGGTGGCCGAAGGAGGCGGGGGACAGCAGCGGGGACGCGGCTCCGTGCAGCATGGGGCCGAGGCCGAACCGGGTGTTCACGACGAGCACCCGGTCGGGGCCCGAGGACTGCTCGCCGCGCGCCAGTTCCACCGTCTCCGGCCGCAGCAGCCGTACCCCGCCCGCCACCTCGCCGATGAGCGACGCGTAGAAGCGGGCCAGGCCGTCGGCGGTGGCGATGCCGTTGGAGGCGGGGAGCGCCGCGGCACGGTAGGCGGGGTCGTTCTCGTCGGGGAGCGGGGTGATCGCGGCGAAGGCGCGGCGGGTGAGCGAGGCGGGGTCGGCGTAGGCGGCGGCGACGGCCGGCTTGGGCCGGGTCTTCAGCGCCCCGCTCTGCGCGGGCGCGTCCACCTGCCCCACGCGCCCCACCCGTGCGCGCTGCGCCTGCGGCAGTCCGAGCCACAGGTCGGCCCCCACGGGCCCGGCGATCTCGTCGGCGATCCACTCGCCGATGGTCCGCCCGGTGATCCGTCGCACCAGCTCGCCGGTCAGCCAGCTGTACGTCTGCGCGTGGTACCCGTGGTCGGTCCCGGGCTCCCAGGCCGGCGCCTGAGCCGCCACCGCCGCCGCGCCGAGGCCGGGGTCGGCGGCCTCGGCGGGTGTCAGCGGCCGGTCCAGCACGGGTACGCCCGCGCGGTGCGCGAGCAGGTGCCGCACGAGCGTCCGCTCCTTGCCCGCCGCCTTGTACTCCGGCCAGTACGTCCCCACGGGCGCGTCCAGGTCCAGTTCGCCGCGCTGGTGCAGCAGCAGGAGCGCGGTGGCCGCGACGCCCTTGGTGGCCGACCGCATGATCTGCGCGGTGTCCTGTTCCCAGGGCGCCTCGTCGGCCGTACCGTCCACGTCCCGTGCGCCGCCCCACAGGTCGACGACCTTGTGTCCGTCGCGGTAGACGGCCACCGCCGCGCCCCGGTCCCCGAGCGCCTCGAAGTTCCGGACGAACGCCTCCCGGACCGGCTCGAAGCCGTCGGCCACCGCACCGCTCACGTTCACGCCCGCCACGCCCTCTCGAAGATCGCCTTCAACTCCTGGGGGAACACCCCCGTCGAGCCTGCGATTCCTTCGCTCCGCTAGCCGAGAATGATCGTTACGTCGATGTTGCCGCGGGTGGCGTTCGAGTACGGGCAGACCTGGTGCGCCGCGTCCACCAGCTTCCCGGCGAGTTCCGGGTCGAGGACGGGGAGGGAGACGCTGAGCGCGACGGCGAGCCCGTAGCCCTTGGTCTTGTTGGGGCCGATCCCGACCTTCGCCGCCACCGTGGACCCGGTGAGGTCGAAGCCCGCGCGGTTGCCGACGAGGATCAGCGCGTTGTGGAAGCAGGAGCTGTAACCGGCCGCGAAGAGCTGCTCCGGGTTGGTGCCGTTGCCGTCGCCGCCCAGCTCCGGCGGCATCGCCACCTTGAGCTCGATCTGGCCGTCCTGGCTGGTCACGTAGCCGTCGCGGCCGCCGTGCGCGGTCGCCTCGGCAACGTATGTGATCTTCGTCGGACGGGTGTCGACGGCGCTGCCTTCGGTCACGGCGGGACCTCCCCCGGGAACTTGCCCAATAGCCTTGCCCAATTACATCGTGCACAAGGTACCGGCCGGTAGGCGGGCGCTCGCTTACCAGGGGGTGGTAACCGGGGGTAACTTCAGCCGCGCTAGCGGGCGGCCGGGGGGAAGGGGCTCAGCGGGTGCGGTCCGCCGCGCCCTGCGCCCGTTCCGCGAGCCCCCACAGTTCCTCGCGCAGCCGCGTGACCTCGTCCGTCCCGAGCCCCGTCGTCGCGAGCAGGGTGCCGGGTACGCGCTCCGCGCGCCCCTTCAGCTCCTCGCCGCGCCCGGTGCACGCGACGAGCACCGAGCGCTCGTCCCGCGCCGAGCGCTCCCGGCGCACCAGCCCCGCCGCCTCCAGCCGTTTCAGCAGCGGCGACATCGTGCCGTAGTCGAGGCGCAGGGCCGTGGCCAGCTCCTTGACGGTCGTCTCGCCGCGCTCCCACAGGACCAGCAGCACGAGGTACTGGGGGTAGGTGAGGCCCAGCTCGTCGAGGAGCGGCCGGTAGGCGGCCGTCACCGCGCGCTGGGCCGCGTACAGCGCGAAGCACAGCTGCTCGTCGAGGAGCAGCGTGCCGTCGGCGGTGGGTGCTTCGTTCGTCACGCGCCCATTGTTCACGCGCCCATTGTTGCGGAGCGCGGGTCGAACCCGAAGGGCAACTCCAGGCGATGGGCGCGCATGAGGGTGTCGTCGGCGAGCAGATCGCCGGTCCGGCCGTCCGCGGCGATCACGCCCTCGCTGAGGATGAGGGCGCGCGGACACAGCTCCATGGCGTACGGCAGGTCGTGCGTGACCATGAGTGCGGTGACGTCCAACGACCTCAGGATGTCGGCCAGTTCACGGCGCGAGGCGGGGTCGAGGTTGGAGGACGGCTCGTCCAGGACGAGGATCTCCGGCTCCATCGCGAGCACCGTGGCGACGGCCACCCGGCGCCGCTGGCCGAAGGACAGGTGGTGCGGCGGACGGTTCTTGAACTCCGCCATGCCGACCTGTTCGAGCGCGTGGTCGACGCGTGCCTCCAGGGCGGCCCCCTTCAGCCCGGCCGCCGCCGGCCCGAACGCCACGTCCTCGCGGACCGTCGGCATGAACAGCTGGTCGTCCGGGTCCTGGAAGACGATGCCGACCTTGCGGCGGATCTCGGCCATGTGCTGCTTGCCGACGGGCAGCCCGGCCACCGTCACGGTGCCCGCGCCGGCCGTCAGGATGCCGTTGAGGTGCAGCACGAGGGTCGTCTTGCCGGCGCCGTTGGGGCCGAGCAGCGCGACCCGCTCGCCTCGCGCGACGGAGAAGTCCACGCCGAACAGGGCCTGGTGGCCGTCGGGGTAGGCGAAGGCCAGGCCGGCCACCTCCAGGGAGGGCGAGGGCGGCACAGCGGGCGTCACGGCGTCAGTCACAGGGACCATCCCAACACGCATACCAGGAGGGCGGCGAACGGGAGGGTCAGCGCGTACGACCACTGCGCCCGCGACGCGGTCACCTCGTCGATCACCGGCATCGAACCGGCGTACCCCCGGCTGATCATGGCGAGATGGACGCGCTCGCCGCGCTCGTAGGACCGGATGAACAGCGCGCCCGCCGACTTCGCGAGCACCCCCCAGTGCCGTACGCCCCGCGCCTCGAACCCGCGCGACTCCCGGGCGATCCGCATGCGCCGCATCTCGTCCGTGATGACGTCGCCGTAGCGGATCATGAAGGACGCGATCTGCACGAGCAGCGGGGGAAGCCGCAGCCGCTGGAGGCCGAGGAGCAGTTCGCGCAGCTCCGTGGTGGACGCCAGCAGCACGGAGGCGGCGACGCCCAGGGTGCCCTTCGCGAGGACGTTCCAGGCGCCCCACAGGCCGTTGACGCTGAGCGACAGGCCGAGGACGTCCACCCGCTCGCCCTCCGCCACGAACGGCATCAGCACCGCGAACGCGACGAACGGCACCTCGATCAGCAGCCGTTTGAGCAGGAAACCGGCGGGCACGCGCGCGTGGTGCGCGACGAAGGCCAGCAGGACCGCGTAGAGGCCGAACGCCCACATCGCCTCGCGCGGGGTCGACACCACGACCACCACGAAGGCGAAGACGGCGGCGAGCTTGGTGTGCGGCGGCAGGCCGTGCACGGGCGAGTGCCCGTGCCGGTAGAGCCGGTGCGCGTGTCCAGCGCCCATGACGTCAGACGTTCTCTACGGCCGTCGGCGACACGTCGTCGCCCGTCCGGCGCCTGCGCACCGCCCAGAACACCGCGCTGCCCGCGACGACGGTCGTGCCGACGCCGATCACGCCCGCGAGACCGCCGGACAGACGGGCGTTCGTCACGTCCTCGACGCCGTAGCCGGCGAGCGGGGAGCCGTCGGACGCGTGCTTCCCGGCCTTCTCGTCGATGCCCTTGTCGGCGGCGACCTTCTCCAGGCCGTCGGGGTTCGCGGAGGCGTAGAAGCTGACGAAGCCGGCCAGGACAAGGGAGGTGACCAGGCCCGTCACCCACAGCGTGCGCCGCGAGGCGCGCGCCGCCACGGGCGTGCGCGCGCCGGCCGGCGCTCCCTCGGCCGCCGGGGCGTCGACGAGTTCGCCGTGCACCCGCAGCTGGAGCTTCTGCCGCAGATCGCGCGCGCCGTGGACGAGATCCGGCCGTACGGCGACGACGGCGCCCACGGTCAGTGCGGTGATCACGGCCTCGCCGACGCCGATCAGCACATGCACGCCGATCATCGCGGTCGCCACCTTGCCGATCGACACGTCGGTGGTGCCGCCGATCCAGTAGATGAGCGTGAAGGCGACGGCGGCGGCGGGCACGGACAGCACGGCGGCGACGAAGGACGCGGCCGTGATGGACCGGCGGCCGCGGGGCAGCACCTTCACCAGGCCGCGGAAGACGGCGTACGCCACGACGGTCGTCACGATCGCCATGTCGGTGATGTTCACGCCGAGCGCGGTCAGACCGCCGTCGGCGAAGAGGATGCCCTGCATCAGCAGGACCACGGACACGCACAGGACCCCTGTGTAGGGGCCCACGAGTATCGCGGCGAGCGCGCCGCCGAGCAGGTGGCCGCTGGTCCCCGCCGCGACGGGGAAGTTCAGCATCTGCACGGCGAAGATGAACGCCGCCACCAGACCGGCCAGCGGCGCGGTCCGGTCGTCGAGCTCACGGCGCGCGCCGCGCAGGCTCACGGCGATGGCGCCGGCCGCGACGACTCCGGTCACGGCGGAGGTCGGGGCGTTGATGAATCCGTCGGGTACGTGCACCCGACGATGATAGTGGCTTAATGCGAACGGTTCGCAAGAGCGAGAAGCTCGTCTCTTCGAGCTCGTGGCTGATCCCGCCGGCCGGGACCCGTGTGTCCCGTGTATCTCATGTATCCCGTGTATCGCACATGTGAGATACGCCTGCGCGGAGGAGCGCAATCCGCAAAATATGCGACATTGGAAGGGGAGCGGACGCACAGCTTCCGCACAGGTCACGCTGCGTGAGAGGGTCGGCCGATGTCCGTAGTCGAACAGTACGCGCGAGCCCACATCGTCACCGACGCCGATCAGGCCGAGGAAGATTTCCTGGCCGTACCCGTCGTCCTGCGCTACGACCCCGAGGAGCCCCGATCGGTCCGTGTCGGGCTGCCCGACCGGCGCGAGTGGACGTTCTCCCGCACCCTGCTCGAACAAGGGCTGCGCGCCCCGGCCGGTACCGGCGAGGTACGGGTGTGGCCGTGCGGGCGCGTCCAGGCCGTCGTCGAGTTCCACTCCCCGCACGGCGTCTCGGTCGTCCAGTTCGAGTCGAAGACGCTGCTGCGGTTCCTGCGCCGCACCTACATGGCGACGGCGCAGCAGCCCGTCACGCACTAGCCAGGGGCCAGGCCGGTCCGGCGGGCGGTTCGCCGGGGTGTCAGTCGCCCAGGCGCAGCAGTGACGCCACGATCGGTCCGGCCGTGTCGCCGCCGTGGCCGCCCGCCTGCACGACGCCCGCGGCCGCGAGGTCGCCGCGGTAGGCGGTGAACCAGCCGTTGGGCTTGTCCTGGTTGTCGACCTCGGCCGAGCCCGTCTTGGCGCCGTAGTCGGGGCCCAGACCGGACATCGCCTCGGCGGCGGTGCCTGCCGCGGCGGTGTAGTTCATCAGCTCCCGCAGCTGCGACACCGTGGACGACGACATCGTGCGCGAGGCCGTCGCCAGCGTGCGGTCGTCCACGGACGGCGCGACCAGGTACGGCTGGTGGAAGGCGCCCGCCTTCACGGTGGAGGCGACCGACGCCATGTTCAGCGGGTTCATCCGGACCCCGCCCTGACCGATCAGCGACGCCGCCATCTGGGCCGCCGACTGCACCGGCACCGAGCCGTCGAAGGACGGCACGCCGATCGCCCAGTTGTTCATCGACAGGCCGAAGACCTGCTGCGCCTGCTTGGTCAGGCTGTCGTTGTCCAGGTCGGGCGCCTGGCTGATGAAGGCGGTGTTGCAGGAGCGCGCGAAGCTCGCCTTGAACGTGCCGCCGGTGATCTGGAAGTCGTCGTCGTTGTGGAACTTCCAGCCGCCGTAGGTGAACGTCTTGGGGCAGGGGTGCACCTTGTCGGCCGACGCCAGGTCCTTCTCGATGAGGAGCGACGAGGTGATGACCTTCATCGTGGAGCCGGGCGCGAGGGAGCCGTTGAACGCGGTGTTGAAGCCGTGGCTCGCGTTGGCCACCGCGAGGATCTCGCCCGTGGAAGGGCGCATGACGACGACCGACGACTTCGCGGTCTTCGCCACCTGCTGTTCGGCGGCCGCCTGGAGGGTCGGGCTCAGCGTGGTCCTCACGGTGCCCGGAGTGCCCTTGCTGAGCTCCAGCAGCGTCTTGTCGGAGGCCTTCTTCGCCTTCGACGCCTTGCCGCGGACGACCTGGAGCTCCACGCCCGCCTTGCCGCCCGCCTTCTTGCCGTACTTCTCCCGCAGCCCGTCCAGGACCGGCTCCAGGGAGGGGTACTCGGCGACGGTGAGCTCGCCGCCCGCGCTGTCGACGGCCTTGACCGGCGGGGTGCCGGACTCGCCGGTGACGAGCCTGTCGCCGTCCTGGAGGTCCGGGTGGACGACGGACGCGTGCCAGTCGACCTGCGCCTTGCCGTTCTTCGGGTTGCGGACGACGGTGAGCGTGCTGTCGTACGTGAGCGGCTTGCTGACGCCCTTGTACTTCACCGTGCCCTTCACCGAGAACGGGACCTTCGTGCCGCCGGCCTTGCCGGCGGTGAGGGTGACGCCCGTGACGTGGGCGTCCTTGGTGAAGCCGGTCAGGAGGGCGGTGGCGGCGGCGGAGTCGTCCGTGGCGGCGGCCGCCCCGGACACCTTGCCCTGCTGCCAGGCCGTCAGGAACCGGGCGGCCGTGGTCTTCGCCTCGGTCGCCGACGGCGCGTCGGCCCTGACCCGCGGCACCTGCTTGCCGTTGACCGCGGCGGCCGCCCCCTCGTCGGCCGCCGCTCCGCCGCCGTACAGCGCGTAGACGCCGATGCCCGCCCCGCCGACCACGACGGCGATCATGCCGCCGGCGACGGCGGGCCGCCGCTTCTTGCGCCGCTCTTCGACGCGCCTTCTCTTGCCCACTGTCAGATCCTCCGGATCCCCAGGGGCTTCCCCCCAGCCCCGCTGCCCTCGTTGCCCTCACTGACCCCAACGACGGCTACCACCCTAGAGTCCCGTCCTGTGAGGGTGACGTCACGTGTGACGTCAGCCACCGTCGCGCCGGTTCAGCCCGCCCGCAGCACGTCCACGACGATGGGGCCGGACGCGTCGACGCCGTGACCGCCGTCCTGGGTCATCGCGGCCGCCGCGACATCACCCCGGTACCCCGTGAACCAGCTGTCCGACTTGTTCTGCCCGTCGACTTCGGCGGAGCCGGTCTTCGCGCCGATCCGGCCGCTCAGCCCGGCCATCACCTCGGCCGCGGTGCCACTGGTCGCGGTGCGGTTCATCATGGAGCGCAGTTGCTGCACGGTGCCCGACGACAGGCCACGCGCGTGTGCCGGTTCACGGCCGTCGAGGCTGAGCGGCACGATCACCGGCTGCCGGAAGGCGCCCGTCATCGCGGTCGCCGTGACCGACGCCATGTTCAGCGGGTTCATCTGGACCTGGCCCTGGCCGATCAGGCCGGCCGCGGTGTCCGGGCCGCCGGCGGCCGGGACGGAGCCGTCGAACGACGGGATGCCGGTCTGCCAGTCGAGGCCGATCCCGAAGCGATCCCGGGCCTCGTTCGTCAGCGAGTCGACCTTCACCTCGTCCGCGAACTTCACGAACGCCGTGTTGCAGGAGCGGGCGAAGCTCTCGGCGAGGGTCGCGTTCTCGTTCGGCTTCATGCCGGTGATGTTCTGGAAGGTCTGGCTCTCGGAGACGGCCGAGGACGGACAGGGCGCGGGGCCGTTCGCGGTGGTGAGGCCGTTGTCGATGAGGGTGGCCGCGCTGACGATCTTCATGGTGGAGCCGGGCGCGACCTCCCCCAGGAACGCGGCGTTCCAGCCGTCCGTGCGGTTGTTGGCGACCGCCAGCACCTCACCGGTGCTCGGCTTGACGGCCACCACCGACGACTGGTTGTACTTCCGCACCGCCTTCTCCGCGGCCGCCTGCACGGCCGCGCTGAGGGTGGTGGGCACCTTGCCCGCCTTGCCCTCGGCGAGGGTCAGCAGCGGGGTGTCGGCGGTGTCCTGGGTGGCGTGTCTGATCGCCAGCTCGACGCCGGCCGTCCCGCCCGCCTTGTCCCCGTACTTGGCGCGCAGCTGGTCCAGGATCGGTCCCAGGGAGGGGTACTTCTCCTTGGTGAGCACCTTGCCGTCACGGTCCACGGCCTCGATCGACGGCGCCGCCGACGCGCCCGTGACCAGGGTGTCGTCCATGGCCTTCAGCTCGGGGTGGACGACCGACGGCGCCCAGTCCACCAGCGCCTTACCGGTGGTGACGCCCCGTACGACCGTCAGCTCGCTCTTGTAGGCGAGCGGCTTGGACCTGCCTTCGTACGACACCGTCGCCTTGACCGAGAAGGGTACCCGGTCGCCCACCGCCGCGCCCGGTGTGATCTTCACGCCGGCGATGTGCGCCGACTGGCTGTAGGAGGTCAGCAGGGGCTCGGCCTTCGCCGCGTTGTTGGTGAGGCCGGCGGCCGCCACGGCCTGCCCCTTCTCCCAGGCGGCGAAGAACTCGGCGCTCGTGTCCTTCACCTCCGACCCGCTGGGCGGCCCGGTCTTCACGGCCACCGGCTCGCTGCCCCCCGACCCGTCGCCCCCGCCCCCGTTCAACGCGTTCACGATGTTGAAGGCCCCGTACCCGGCCCCGCCCACCATCACCGCGAAGACCGAGCCGATTACGGCTGCCTTGGCCCCCTTGCGCATGTTCGCCCTCCCCGTTGGCTCCGTCACTGTCCCCGCGAGGCTTTCTGAACGCGTTCAGAAAGATCCCCTCAGCCTCACAGTAAGCGGAAAGGGTGGTGCGTGGGGCGAGAGTTGCCGCAATCGTTAGACCCAGGTGTCCAGCCACATACGTGAACGCCAGTCGTCGATCGGGATGGCCTGCCCGGTGTACAGGGGCCAGAAGTAGATGAAGTTCCAGGCGATGAGCAGCACCAGGACGCCCGCGCCGGTGGCGCCCGCCACGCGCCGGGTGTCGCCGGCGCCCGGTGGGCCGACGAGCGCGCCGATCATCATCGCCACCGCCAGGCACAGGAAGGGCAGGAAGACGACGGCGTAGAAGAGGAAGATCGTGCGTTCCTGGTACATGAACCACGGCAGGTAGCCGGCCGCGATGCCGCAGACGATCGCGCCGGCCCGCCAGTCGCGCCTGAAGAGCCAGCGCCACAGGACGTAGAGGATCGCGAAGCAGGCCGCCCACCACAGCAGCGGGGTGCCGAGCGCGAGGACCTCGCGGGCGCACTTCTCGCCCGCGTCGGTCGGGCAGCCGTCCGCGCCGGGGGCGGGGGACTCGTAGAAGTACGAGACCGGGCGGCCGAGGACGAGCCAGCTCCACGGGTTCGACTGGTACGTGTGCGGCGAGGTGAGGTGGGTGTGGAACTCGTAGACCTCGTGCTCGTAGTGCCACAGGCTGCGCCACCAGTCGGGGAACAGCCAGGTCCAGCTGCCGCCCTTGCCGTCGGTGGCCGCCCAGTTGCGGTAGTAGCCGCCCTTGCCGTCGGTGGCGGACAGGATCCAGCCCGTCCACGACACCAGGTAGGTGACCAGCGCCACCGGGACCGTCGCCAGGAACGCGAAGCCCGTGTCGCGCTTGAGCACCGCCAGGTACGGGCGGCGGGCGCCCGCCACCTTGCGCGAGCCGACGTCCCACAACACCGCCATCAGGCAGAACGCGACCAGGATGTACAGGCCGTTCCACTTCGTGCCGATGGCCAGGCCCAGCATCAGGCCCGCGCCCCAGCGCCAGGGACGCAGACCGATCCGGGTGGTCTCGGCGACGTGCGGATCGGGGCGGTAGCGGCCGTCCACGTCGGGTGGGAGCGCGGCGGCGAGCTTCTCGCGCATCCTGTCCCGGTCGACCACCAGACAGCCGAACGCCGCCAGCACGAAGAACATCAGCACGCCGTCGAGCAGCGAGGTGCGGCTCATCACGAAGGCGAGCCCGTCGACCGCCATCAGGGCGCCCGCCAGGCAGCCCAGGAAGGTGGAGCGGAAGATCCGGCGGCCGATCCGGCACAGCAGCAGGACGCTGAGCGTGCCGAGCACCGCCGTCATGAACCGCCAGCCGAACGGATCGAACCCGAAGATCAGTTCGCCCAGCCCGATCACGTACTTGCCGACCGGCGGATGCACGACGTACGCCGCGTCCGCCGGGATCGTCACATGCCCGCCCGAGGACAGGATGACGTCGTTGGCGTTCTTGTCCCAGTTGACCTCGAACCCGCGGTGGACGACCGCCCACGCGTCCTTCGCGTAGTACGTCTCGTCGAATATCACCGCCTTGGGGCTGCCCAGATGCCAGAAGCGCAGCACGCCCGCCAGCAGCGTGACCAGCAGCGGACCGCCCCAGGACGACCAGCGCCCGATCCGGTCCGCCCACACCGGCGGGAGGCCCAGCGCCTGCCACAACCGGGCGCTGGGCCGCGCGAACGGCGGCACCAGCCGCTCCCGGACGTCGGCGGAGGGCTCCGCGGTGTATCCGAAACGGCGCAGCCGTTGCTGCCACGACGGCCGCTGGTCTGGCGGTGTCTGGCCCTGCCGGTAGTCCGTGGAGTCCATGGAGGACGCGGTACTGGTCACCGCGCCATCGTAGGGAACAGGTCTGTGTGAGTCCCGTGCACGGGCCCTAACCGGCCTGGCCGATCGAGTGGACCCCCGGCCCTGCGAGGATGGAAACGTGACAGCTACGCCCGGAATCCTCGTTCTCGCCGGTACTCCCATCGGTGACGTGTCCGACGCCCCGCCCCGCCTCGCCGAGGAGCTGGCCGGCGCCGACGTGATCGCCGCCGAGGACACGCGCCGGCTGCGGCGGCTGACCCAGGCGCTGGGGGTGACGCCCAAGGGGCGTGTCGTGTCCTACTTCGAGGGCAACGAGTCCGCCCGCACTCCCGATCTGGTCGCGGACCTGGCAGGCGGGGCGCGGGTGCTGCTCGTCACCGACGCCGGGATGCCGTCCGTCTCCGACCCCGGGTACCGGCTGGTGGCCGCGGCCGTCGAGCAGGACATCCGGGTCACCGCCGTCCCCGGCCCGTCCGCGGTGCTCACCGCGCTCGCCCTGTCCGGGCTGCCCGTCGACCGGTTCTGCTTCGAGGGGTTCCTGCCGAGGAAGGCGGGGGAGCGGCTGTCCCGGCTGCGGGAGGTCGCGCAGGAACGCCGGACCCTCGTGTACTTCGAGGCCCCGCACCGGCTCGACGACACCCTCGCCGCGATGGCCGAGGTGTTCGGCGCGGACCGGCGGGCCGCCGTGTGCCGGGAGCTGACCAAGACGTACGAAGAGGTGAAGCGCGGTCCGCTCGGCGAGCTGGCGGAGTGGGCCGCCGAGGGCGTGCGGGGCGAGATCACCGTCGTCGTCACCGGGGCGCCCGAGCGCGGCCCCGAGGACTTCGACGCGGCGGAGCTGGTGCGGCGGGTGCGGGTGCGCGAGGAGGCGGGCGAGCGCCGTAAGGAGGCCATCGTGGCGGTGGCGGCGGAGACGGGGCTGCCGAAGCGGGACGTGTTCGACGCGGTGGTGGCGGCGAAGAACGCCGGGGAGCTGTGACCGCCGTCGGACGCCGTCGGCGGAGGGCCGGGCCGAGCCGCGCCGTGACGGTGTGACGGTTGTTGTTCGGGTGTTGTGAAGGGGCTCACACCCCCTCTGAGCAGGGCGCATGTCGTCTGAGCGTGCGCCCCATGTGTGGGCAAAGGGCTGCGGGCGTTGTGGCAAGGGACGCCCAAATCGGCTTCAACAGTGCACAGGTCGAGTGCGTTCGCTCCGGCGGAGGCGTCCACTGGATGACGGGACGGTGACCCGTCCCACCGGCGGACCACAGGAGCGGTCATGAGTGAGATCACAGGGCAGACCGGCCTCCGCGGCGGCGCGAGCGCCGTCGTCAACGAGTCGTACTCCTTCGCCTGCATGCGCTGCGGGCACGGCTGGGAGCAGGCCTTCGAGATAGAGCACCACACCGACGCCGACGGCCACGAGTTCGTCCTCTACGTGGCGAACGGGCGGGTCGTGCCGTCGCCGCTGAGCCGCCCCGCGTGCCAGAACTGCGACGGGCACGTCGTGCGCATCATGCGGGCGGGGCAGGTCTCGTCCGTGCTCAGCGCGGCCCGTCCGCACAAGGCGTCCCTGGCAGGACCGGTCCAGGCGCCGGTCCCGACGGCCGAGGAGCCGTCCGACGCGCACGCCGACGCTCAGTCCAAGGTGCAGCAGCAGCACCACTGGCACCTGTCCGACCTCCTGCACCCGTTCCGCAAGGCGAGCTGACCGGCCGGACGGAGAGGGCGTGCCCCTTCCGTAGGATCGGGGCATGCCTTCGAACGCCGACAGGAGCGCCGACAAGAGCGCCGCGCCGCCGCTTCCGGCCCCCCTCGGGGTGCCGGTCGCCGACTCCCACACCCACCTCGACATGCAGTCGGGCACGGTGGAGGAGGCCCTCGCGAAAGCCGCGTCGGTCGGTGTGACGACGGTCGTCCAGGTCGGCTGCGACGTACGGGGCTCCCGGTGGGCGGCCGAGACGGCGGCGGCCCACCGCGCCGTCCACGCCGCGGTCGCCCTGCACCCGAACGAGGCGCCGCGCATCGTGCACGGGGACCCCGACGGCTGGTCCCGCCAGGGCGCGCGGACGCCGGGCGGCGCGCAGGCGCTCGACGAGGCGCTCGGCGAGATCGACCGCCTGGCCGCGCTTCCGCACGTCAAGGGCGTCGGCGAGACCGGACTCGACTACTTCCGCACCGGACCCGAGGGCAAGGAAGCCCAGGAGAACTCCTTCCGCGCCCACATCGAGATGGCCAAGCGGCACGGCAAGGCCCTGGTCATCCACGACCGCGACGCCCACGCCGACGTCCTGCGCGTCCTGAAGGAGGAGGGCGCCCCCGAGCGCACCGTCTTCCACTGCTACTCCGGCGACGCCGAGATGGCCGAGATCTGCGCCCGCGCCGGATACTTCATGTCCTTCGCCGGCAACGTCACCTTCAAGAACGCCCAGAACCTCCGGGACGCCGTCGCCGTGGCCCCGCTGGAGCTGCTCCTGGTGGAGACCGACGCTCCCTTCCTGACCCCGGCGCCCTACCGCGGACGGCCCAACGCCCCGTATCTGATCCCGGTCACGGTGCGCGCCATGGCCGCCGTACGGGACGTCGACGAGGACATCCTGGCCACCGCCCTCGCCGCGAACACCGCACGCGCGTTCGGCTACTGAGCGCACCCGACACCCGTCGAACACAACTCTCGGTAGCCGTGCCACTTTGGAGAGTGACCGTCGCTCCGCTAGGTTCTGGGGGCCCGATCCGGACCCCTCCCCTGGAGTGTCGGCGTGAGCAACTCGCAGTACTTCGAGTACGAGCCGTACGGCGGTGGCGGGTCGTACGCCGACCTGCACAACGCCGAGACGATCGCGTACGGCGTGTACGCGGCGCCCGGGACGTACGACGACACCTACCGGCCCGCGTACGAGGCGTACGAGGCGCCGCCCCAGCCTCCGGAGACCCTCCAGCTCCCCGAACCGGTCCAGTTCGCCGAGTCGGCCCAGTTCTCGGGGACGACGCCGTACGCCGAGACCGTCCAGCTTTCCGGGGCCGCCCCGTACGCCGAGACCGTGCAGCTCACCGGGGTCGCCCCGTACACGGAGACGGTGAGGCTCACCGGCCCGGTGCTTCCCCAACAGTCGCCGCGACAGGACGCGCGGCGGGCCGCGGGGGAGGGCGTGGGGCAGGGTGTGGGGCGGGCCGCGCGGCGGCGCAGGACCCGCTCCGCCGAGCGCCCGGAGTCCACGATGCGCCGACTGGTCCCGCAGGCACTCGTCGTCGCCTTCCTGGCCGGCGGCACCACCGCCTTCGTCGCCGAGGACAAGGCGGTCGAGCTGACCGTCGACGGCAAGCCGCGCACGCTGCACACCTTCGCCGACGACGTGACCGAACTCCTCGCGGAGGAAGGGGTGCGGGTGGGCGCGCACGACGTGGTGGCGCCCGCCCCCGGCACCGCCCTCACCAGCGGCGACGAGGTCGAGGTGCACTACGGGCGGCCCGTCCGGCTCACCCTGGACGGACAGCGGCACGAGGTGTGGACGACGGCGCACACCGTGCAGGAGGCGCTCCAGCAGCTCGGGGTGCGCGCGGAGGGCGCGTACATGTCCGTCCCGCGCTCCCAGCCGATCGGACGCGCGGGGCTGGCGCTGGACGTACGCACCGAGCGCTCGGTCACGATCATGGCCGACGGCCGGGCCCGCACCATCCGCACCAACGCGGCGACCGTGGGCGAGGCGGTTGCCGCGGCCGGGATCACCCTGCGCGGCCAGGACACCACGTCGGTCGCGTCCGGCAGCTTCCCGCGCGACGGGCAGACGGTCACCGTGCTGCGGATCACCGGCACCAAGGAGGTCCGGGAGGAGGCGATCCCGTTCGACGTGCACCGCACCGACGACTCCTCCCTGTTCAAGGGCACGGAGGTGGTGGAGCGGGCCGGACGGCCCGGCCTGCGCCGGATCACGTACTCCCTGCGCACCGTCAACGGCGTACGGCAGACACCGCGGCGGATCCGCGACGAGATCGTGCGCGCACCGCGCGATCAGGTGGTGAAGGTCGGGACGAAGCCGCTGCCGGCGTCCGTGCGCGGTGCCGACGGCCTGGACTGGCAGAGCCTCGCGGTCTGCGAGTCGGGCGGCCGGCCGAACGCGGTCGACCCCTCGGGCACCTACGGCGGGCTGTACCAGTTCGACACCCACACCTGGCAGAGCCTCGGCGGCAGCGGACGGCCCCAGGACGCCCCGGCGGCGGAACAGACGCTCCGCGCGAAGAAGCTGTACGTGCGACGCGGGGCGAGTCCCTGGCCGCACTGCGGGACGCGGCTGCACGGGTGAGAGGTGCGACGGCGGAGGGTGTCCGTGCGCCCCCGTACCCTTGTCCCGTGAGTACCAGCCCCGCCCCCGACGCCCTCCTGGGCCCCGCCGACATCCGTGAGCTGGCGGCGGTCCTCGGCGTGCGTCCCACCAAACAGCGCGGCCAGAACTTCGTGATCGACGCGAACACGGTCCGCCGTATCGTCCGCACCGCGGAGGTCCGGCCCGACGACGTGGTCGTCGAGGTCGGCCCCGGGCTCGGCTCCCTCACCCTGGCGCTGCTGGAGACCGCCGACCGGGTCACGGCCGTCGAGATCGACGACGTCCTGGCCGGCGCGCTGCCCGCGACGATCGCGGCGCGCATGCCGGAGCGCGCGGAGCGCTTCGCGCTGGTGCACTCCGACGCGATGCGGGTGACCGAACTGCCCGGCCCCGCCCCGACCGCGCTGGTCGCGAACCTGCCGTACAACGTGGCCGTGCCCGTGCTGCTGCACATGCTGGAGACGTTCCCGAGCATCGAGCGCACCCTCGTCATGGTCCAGGCGGAGGTCGCCGACCGGCTCGCCGCCGGGCCCGGCTCGAAGGTGTACGGCGTGCCGTCCGTCAAGGCCAACTGGTACGCCGAGGTCAAGCGGGCCGGCGCCATCGGACGCAAGGTCTTCTGGCCCGCGCCGAACGTGGACAGCGGGCTGGTGTCGCTGGTGCGGCGGACCGAGCCGATCAGGACCACGGCGTCGCGGCGCGAGGTCTTCGCCGTCGTCGACGCGGCGTTCGCCCAGCGGCGCAAGACCCTGCGGGCCGCGCTCGCCGGGTGGGCGGGTTCCGCGGCGCGGGCGGAGGAGGCCCTGGTGGCGGCCGGCGTCTCGCCGCAGGCGCGCGGCGAGGCCCTCACGGTCGAGGAGTTCGCCCGCATCGCCGAGGCCGCGCCGGAGCGGGAGACGTCCGCCGAATCCCCGACCCCGCGGCAGAAGGACTCCGAGTGAGCGTCACCGTCCGGGTGCCCGCCAAGGTCAACGTGCAGCTCGCGGTGGGCGCCGCCCGCGCGGACGGCTTCCACGACCTGGCGAACGTCTTCCTCGCGGTCGGCCTCTACGACGAGGTCACGGTGACCCCCGCCGACGCACTCCGCGTCACCTGCGAGGGCCCGGACGCCGGCCAGGTCCCCCTGGACGTCACGAACCTGGCGGCGCGGGCCGCGATCGCGCTGGCCGAGCGGTACGGCCGTACGCCCGACGTGCACCTCCACATCGCCAAGGACATCCCCGTCGCCGGGGGCATGGCGGGCGGCAGCGCGGACGGCGCGGGCGCGCTGCTGGCCTGCGACGCGCTGTGGGGCACCGGCGCCACCCGTGACGAACTCCTTGAGATCTGCGCCGAGTTGGGCAGCGATGTGCCGTTCAGCCTGGTCGGCGGGGCGGCCCTCGGCACCGGGCGCGGCGAGAAGCTGACGCCGTTGGAGGCCGGCGGCACGTTCCACTGGGTGTTCGCGATGGCCGAGCGGGGGCTGTCCACACCGTCGGTGTTCCGGGAGTTCGACCGGCTGGCGCAGGGCCGGGACATCCCCGAACCGGTGGCCTCCCGGCAGCTCCTCGACGCCCTGGCCGAGGGTGACCCCGACGCCCTCGCGGCCACCGTCTCCAACGACCTCCAGCCGGCCGCGCTGTCGCTCTTCCCCGAGCTCGCCGACACCCTCGCCGCCGGACACGCGGCCGGTGCCCTCGCCACCCTCGTCTCGGGCTCGGGCCCGACCACCGCCTTCCTCGCCCGCGACACCACCGCCGCGGCGAAGATCGCGGAGGCGCTGCGCACCTCGGGCACCTGCCGGACCGTGCGGATGGCGGCGGGACCGGCGCCGGGGGCGACGGTGGTCGAGGACCGGCCGTGACGCGGCTGCCCCGACGGTAGACCGCCTGCCTCGGCCGTAGGACGCCTGCCTCGACCGTAGACCGCCTGTCCGGCGGTAATTCGACTGCTGCGAGCGGCCTGTCCGCTCTAGGCTCCCCCGGCCGGTTCCACCCAGGAAGCCGGGGTGGGGAGGCATGCGTATGAGATCGGCCGATCTGGCTGCGGCCGTCCGGCGCGGGGACGTCGAAGCCGTCCGGGACCTGCTGGAGGACGGGGAGGATGCGAACGCCCGCGACCCGGCCGACGGCGTTCCGCTCCTCTGCGTGGCCGTGGCGGCGTACGACGAACCGGTCGCCGAGGCGTTGATCAATGCCGGTGCCGATCCGCTGGGCCCACTGGCCGGGGTGCCGGGAGGGGATCCCGGGCTGCCCGGCGGTGACAGCGCGCTGACCCGGGCGCTGGACGGCGGCTGCTCCTGGATGGTCACCAGGCTGCTCCCCGACCTCGTGCGCCTCGACGCCGACGCGCGGGCCGACCTGCTGGCACGCGCGCGGTACTGGGCCGAGGCAGACCTCGAGACCGAGCTGCGGCGCAGGACCGGAGCTGCCGGGCCGGTCGAGCGGGGCACGGTGCGGGTCGATCTCTGGTACAGCCACCACGAGCGGTACGCGCTCGGCGGGGAGACCGTGTGGGACGGTCATCCGGGCGTCCTGACCGTGCTGGAGGAGCGCTTCCGGATCCGTACGCCGTTCGACGAGCTGCTCGCGCGGGCGCTCACCCGCCCGGACCGGGACCACCAGGTCTGGTCCGACTCCGTCATCCGCCTCGCCGCCCGGCTGGACGAGGAGACCTGGGGCGCCGCCCAGGAGCTGAGCGCGCATCCCGACCGACTGCACCGACTCTTCGCCGCTGACGTGCTGCGGTGCCTCGTCATCGGGTTCGGCGGCATGTTCGCGCGGCCGGGATCCGTGGTCCACAAACGCGCGCCCGAGGTGTTCCTGCCCTGGGCCCTGGAGGAACCGGACCCCGAGGTGCTCGCCCTGGTGCTGTCCGGACTGAGCGAGGAGGGCGACTCGGACGGGAACGGGGGGATCATCGAGGCCGTCGGTCTGTCGTACGCCGGGCATCCCGACCCGCGGGTACGCCTGGAGGTGCCCGACACCCTGAGCGCGGTGCCCGCGCGTGCGCGCGTGCCGCACGAGAAGCTCGGCGTCCTGTACACGCTGGCGCGCGACCCCGACCCCCAGGTGCGCGAGCGGGCGGCGCGTTGGCTGGCGCGCTGCCCCGCGGAGGCGCCCGGCGTCACCGACGTGCTCGCCGGACTCCTCGACGACGAGGTGCGGGACACCCGGGTACACGCCGCCTACGGGCTCGCGCAGCGCGACGACCCGCGCTGTGTGGCCGCCGAGCGCGCGCTGCGGCCCCTCGACGTCGACGGCGGGCCGGACGACGGCCTCGTGCGGGCGATGTGGCGCTACGAGGAGCGCCACCCGGAGGTCTCCGAACCGAGGACCTCCGAGCCGAGGGTCTCCGAACCGGGGGCCTCCGAGCCGGAGTGACCACCCCGTCCGGTGGCCCGGCGCGCTCGCGCCCGTGCCCCGCCCGCCCCGGCGTGCGCGAGGGGGCGTCCGCCCCGCGTGCGCAACCGTTCGCCGCGTGCCGCCGCCCGACGGGTGTCACCGTCGGCACGCGGGGACCCGGGGGCGTGGGCGGCTCGCGCACGCGCTGTTCATGGACGGCGCGCACGACGATCGCGCGCTCTGCCGCAAGCCGCTGACGCCCTCCTGGCCGCGAAAGAAACCGGGCACCGAAGGGTGTCGGCCGCGCCGACTACCCTGGAGGGTCGAGCATCCCCCTTGTCAGGAGAGAAATGGCCGTCAATCTGGTCAATGTCGAGAACGTCAGCAAGGTGTACGGGACCCGTGCCCTCCTCGACGGCATCTCGCTCGGCGTGTCCGAAGGGGACCGGATCGGCGTCGTCGGCCGCAACGGCGACGGGAAGACCACGCTGATCCGCATGCTCGCCAAGCTGGAGGAGGCGGACTCCGGCCGGGTCACGCACTCCGGCGGGGTACGCCTGGGCGTCCTCACCCAGCACGACTCGCTCGACTCGACCGCGACCGTACGGCACGAGGTCATCCGGGACATGGCCGACCACGAGTGGGCCGGCAACGCCAAGGTCCGCGACGTGCTCACCGGGCTCTTCGGCGGGCTCGACCTGCCCGGGTTCCCGCAGGGCCTGGACACCGTCATCGGCCCGCTGTCCGGCGGTGAGCGCCGCCGGATCGCGCTCGCCAAGCTGCTGATCGAGGAGCAGGACCTGATCGTCCTGGACGAGCCGACCAACCACCTCGACGTCGAGGGCATCTCCTGGCTGGCCCGGCATCTGCGCGAGCGCCGCTCCGCGCTCGTCTGCGTGACCCACGACCGCTGGTTCCTGGACCAGGTCTGTACGCGCATGTGGGACGTGCAGCGCGGCGACGTCCACGAGTACGAGGGCGGCTACTCCGACTACGTCTTCGCGCGCGCGGAGCGTGAGCGCATCGCCGCGACGGAGGAGGTCAAGCGGCAGAACCTGGTCCGCAAGGAGCTTGCCTGGCTGCGCCGCGGCGCGCCCGCGCGGACGTCGAAGCCGCGGTTCCGCGTCGAGGCCGCCAACGAGCTCATCAAGGACGTGCCGCCGCCCCGCGACAGCAGCGAGCTGATGAAGTTCGCGTCCTCACGCCTCGGCAGGACGGTCTTCGACCTGGAGGACGTCACCGTCCAGGCCGGTCCCAAGGTGCTGCTCAAGCACATCACCTGGCACCTCGGCCCCGGTGACCGCATCGGCCTGGTCGGCGTCAACGGCGCCGGCAAGACCTCCCTGCTGCGTGCCCTGGCCGAGGCCGCCCGCAGCGAGGGCGAGGTGCAGCCCGTGGCCGGCCGGGTCGTCGTCGGCAAGACCGTCAAGCTCGCCTACCTCTCCCAGGAGGTCGCCGAACTCGACCCCCGGCTGCGGGTCCTGGAGGCCGTCCAGCAGGTGCGTGAGCGCGTCGACCTGGGCAAGGGGCGCGAGCTGACCGCCGGGCAGCTCTGCGAGACGTTCGGCTTCAACAAGGACAAGCAGTGGACGCCGGTCGGTGACCTGTCGGGCGGTGAGCGTCGCCGCCTCCAGATCCTGCGCCTCCTCATGGACGAGCCGAACGTCCTCTTCCTCGACGAGCCCACCAACGACCTCGACATCGAGACCCTCACCCAGCTCGAGGACCTCCTCGACGGCTGGCCCGGCTCGATGATCGTCATCTCCCACGACCGTTTCTTCGTCGAGCGGACCACGGACCGGGTCTTCGCGCTCCTCGGCGACGCCGCCCTGCGGATGCTCCCGCGCGGCATCGACGAGTACATCGAGCGCCGGCAGCGGATGGAGGAGACCGCGGCGGCCTCGGCTCCGGCGGCCGTCGTGAAGCCCGCGGCCGAGAAGAGCGCCGCCGACCAGCGGGCCGCCAAGAAGGAACTCCAGAAGATCGAGCGGCAGTTGGACAAGGTCTCGGAGAAGGAGTCCAAGCTGCACGCCCAGATCGCCGACAACGCCACCGACTTCGAGAAGGTCGCCAAACTCGACGCCGGGCTGCGGGAATTGGTGGGCGAGCGCGAGGAACTGGAGCTGCGGTGGCTGGAACTCGCCGAGGACGCGTGAAGGGTGCGTGAAGGCGCATAACGACGGCATCACAGGCCGGTCCTCCCTTGGGAACAGGGGTGGATCGGCCCCGGGAGCCGTCCGGCACGGGTGATAGAAAGAGCCGTCTGAGAACTTTCTGAAGACGGCTCCGGGCGGGTCACTGACCTGGGGGCGTGGCTAAAAAACAGTGACATAGGGGGAACACGCTGATGGCTCAGCCGCCCAATCAGCCGCCGCAGCCGGGTGGTTTCGGAGCACCGCAGGACCAGCCGCAACAGTCACAGGCACCACAGGCGCCGCAGCCGCCGCAGGGTGGCTTCGGCGCGCCCCAGTTGCCGCCGCAGCCGCCTCAAGGCCCGCCCGCCCAGCCGCCGCAGCCGGGTTACGGCTATCCGCAGCAACCGCCGCAGCAGCCCGGCCCGTACGGTCAGCCGCCGCAGGCCGGTCCGTACGGTCAGCCCCAGCAGCCGGGCCCCTACGGCCAGCCCGGCCAGCCCGGGCCCTACGCCCAGCCGGGGCCGTACGGTCAGCCGAGCGGGCCCTACGGCCAGCAGCCCGGTTACGGCTATCCGCAGCCGCCCCAGTTCCCCGGCGCGCCCGGCGCTCCCGGGACCCCGCCCGGCGGGCGCAACCCCTTCAAGGGGCGGCCCGCGCTGGTGGTCGGGGCTGCGGTGGCGGCGCTGCTGGTGATCGGCGGGACGGTGTTCGCGGTCACGAACGGCGACGACGACGGCGGCAAGAAGCCGATCGCCGGGCCGAGCGACGACGGCAAGGCCACGACGAGCGGCGCACCGGCGAACCCCGGTGACGGCAGCGGCGACGGCGGCGAGGACACCCAGGACTTCAACGCGGACCGCAAGGCCGGCGAGGCGAAGGTGCTCTGGTACAAGGAGGCGCCCGACGCGCCCGCCTCGGGCGCCGACGCACCCGGCATGTGGATCACCTCCAAGACGGCCGTGAAGGCGGCGTACAAGGAGGTCGTCGCGTACGACGTCGGCGACGGCAAGCCCACCTGGGACACCATCGCCCTTCCGCAGAAGATCTGCGCGGTCACCCCGCAGAAGACGGCGGACGACAAGGTCGTCGTGGCGTACATGAGCGGCACCAGCGACCGCGCCAAGTGCAACCAGCTCCAGCAGATCGACCTCGGCACCGGCGCCAAGGGCTGGAAGGGCGTGGTCGCGGACGGCGCGCTGTTCGACAGCGCCATCAGCATCGAGCTGTCGCTGTCCGGCAACACCCTGATGGTGGGCCGCTCGCAGTCCGGCACGGCGTACGACGTCCGTACCGGCAAGAAGCTGTACGACAAGCAGAAGTACGGCGACTCCTGTTTCCCGACGGCGTTCGCGGGCGGGGCCCGGCTGATCGCGGTGGCGTCCTGCGACGCGACCGAGGCCAACGAGCACGACGAGATCCAGGAGCTGGACCCGGCGACCGGCAAGGTCAAGTGGACCCAGAAGTTCGACAAGGGCTGGTCGGTCGCGAAGACGTACTCGGTCGACCCGCTGGTGGTCTACAGCACCAACGAGGACAAGAACACCTGGAACATCGCCACGTTCAAGCCGGACGGCTCCTACCGCTCTCAGGTCGGCTTCGACGAGGACTTCGCGCCCGACTGCGACTCCGGCTTCCTCCAGCGCAACCTCACGGGCTGCACGGGCACGGCCTCCGACGCGAACACGCTCTACCTGCCGACCGAGTCGAGCAGCGGTCCCAACGAGATCGTGGCGATCGACCTCTCCACCGGCAAGGAGAAGTGGCGGGTGAAGTCCCCGACCGACGAGGCGATGCTGCCGGTGAAGGCCGAGGGCGGCAACCTCGTCGCGTACGTCGAGCCGTCGTACGACGGGGCCGGCCGGGTGGTGGGCATCCCGACGGCCGGGTCCGCCCACACGCCGACGACGCTGATGCAGCTTCCCGAGAGCACGGCCGAGATCGAGGACAGCTTCTACTCGCGTGACCTCGCCTGGGTCGACGGGCGCCTCTACCTCTCCTCCACCCGGCTGACGGGCAACGACGACTCGAAGGAGAAGCTGATGCTCGCCTACGGCAAGTGAGGCGACCCACCGCCTTCCCCGCCCCGTCGACGTCCCCGCCCGTCCGCCCGAGCTTTCCCGAGCGTTCTCCCGAGGTATCCACACCATGACCCAGCCGCCGCCCCCACCGCCGAACCAGCCCCCGCAGCAGCCGCAGCAGGGCGGTTTCGGCCCGCCCCGGCCGCCGCAGGACACGCCGCCGCAGGACGCCGTGCCCAAGGACGCGACGCCTCAGGACGCCGCGCCGCAGCCTCCCGCCCCCAACCTGGCGAAGGCCCCGGAGCCGGGCTACGGCTACCCGCAGGCGCCCCAGCCGGGCCAGGCGCCCCAGCCGGGCCAGGCGCCCCCGACCCCGGCGGCTCAGCCGTCCCAGGCTCCTACGCCTCGGCAGACGCCTCCGCCCCCGGCCCCGTCCGGGCCCCCGCAGCAGCCCCAGCCGGGGTACGGCTACCCGCAGGCGCCGGGCCAGCCGGCACCCCCGGCCGCCCACCCGGGTTACGGCTATCCGGCCCAGCCGGGCGCGCCCGCGCCCTCCGCGTACGGTCAGCCCCAGCAGCCGGGCCCCTACGGGCAGCCGACGCCCCCGTACGGCCAGCAGCCCGGCTACGGCTACCCGGGTCAGCCGGGTCAGCCGGGTCAGCCGGGTCAGCCGGGGTATCCGGCCGCGCAGGCGGGTTACGGCTACCCGGGGCAGCCCACCATGCCCATGCACCCGCAGGCCGGCGGCCCCGGACAGGGACCGGGCGGCGGCGGCAAGAAGTTCAACGCGCAGGTGGCGATCATCGTCGGGGCGGTCGTCGCGATCGCGCTGATCGTCGGCGGCGGCGTCTGGTACGCGAAGTCGAGTGACGGCGGCAAGAAGGAGGAGAAGAGTACGGCCGGCCCGACCGGCGGCGGTGACACCGGCGGCACGGGAGGCACCGGCGGCACGTCCTCCGGCGGCACGGAGAAGGTGCCGGCCGACCCCGCCTCGGACGTCCTCTTCAAGATCCCGATGCCCGTGATCAAGAAGGACGACAGCGTCGGCGTCAAGGGCTCCTGGCTGACCGACAAGGCGTACGTGAAGACGGGCGTCAACGAGGTCGCCGGCTACGACCTCGACAAGGGCACCAAGCTCTGGTCGGTCCCGCTGCCCGGCCCGGTGTGCGAGGCCAGCAGGTTCGCGACCGACGACTACCGCACGGCGGTCACCTTCCAGGCGAGCGCGGCCGACACGGCCGCCTGCGACCAGGTGGCGGCGATAGACCTCGCCGCGGGCAAGCAGCTGTGGAAGAAGACCGTCAACTCCGGTGACTACCCGATCAGTTTCAATAACGTGACGGTCAGCGCGAACACGGTCGCCCTCGGCAGCACCAACGGCGGCGCCGCCTTCGACATCGACTCCGGCAAGGTGCTGTGGTCGCCGAAGCCGGCCGACACCTGCTACGACTCCGGCTACGGCGGCGGCCCGAAGCTGGTGGCGGTCCGCAAGTGCGGCGCGTACGACAACCCCGAGCTGCAGATCCAGACCATCGACCCGGTGTCCGGCAAGGTGATCTCCGAGTACAAGCTGGCCACGGGCATCGACTACGCGTCCGTCGTGTCCAGCGACCCCCTGGTGGTGGCCGCCGACGTCGGTGACAGCGCCGGTGACGGCAGTGGCATCTCGGACTTCTTCTCCATCGACAACAAGACCGGCAAGCTGCGCACCCGCATCTCGGTCCCGGGCGACGAGTACGCGGCCGACTGCGAGGGCATCACCAGGATCGAGGCCTGCACGGGCCTGGCCGTCGGCAACGACCGGATCTACGTCCCGACCGAGGAGCACGACGGCACCGGCGAATACAGCCGGACCAACGAGGTCATCGCCTTCGACCTGGCCACCGGCAAGCAGACCGGCCAGCGCGCGGACGCCGGGGACGGCTACACGATCTATCCGCTGCGCATGGACGGCAGCAACCTGATCGCCTACAAGCGGCCGCCGTACGACAAGGGCGGCCAGGTCGTCAGCATCGCCGGAGGCTCCTTCAAGGAGACCAAGCTGCTGGAGAACCCGGCCACCGACGCGGTGCACGACCTGGAGACCAGCATGTCCCCGGAGTACTCCGAGGTCCTCTTCTCCCAGGGACGCCTGTACATGTCCGAGGTGTACGCCGACGACGGCTCGCTCTCGAGCGGTGATCCGCAGTACCTCGCCGTCGCGTACGGTGCGGGCAGCTGATCATCTTAATCGCCGTGACGGCCCCGCCCCTGCTCAGGGGCGGGGCCGGTCACTTATCGCTCATGACCCTCGAAAGCGAGGAATTTCGGCGATCCGGGGCACTTCTCACCAGTAGGGGGAGCGCAACGTCGAACAAGCGTGTAGCTTCCGGGGGCATGAAGGACGGGGTGCCGGGGGGCGCCCTTTGTTGGTCCGTGTGAGTCCGTGTGAGCCCGTGAGGGCATCCATGGGGGGACTGGGGGGTTGCTCGTTGGGAGTGCGGCTGATGGTGGTCGACGACCACCGACTGCTCGCCGAGGCACTGGCCTCGGCGCTCAAACTGCGGGGGCACCGGGTGCTCGCCGCGGCGGCACCGGCCGCGGGCGCGGCGGAGCTGGTGATCACCCGCGCCCCGGAGGTGTGTCTGCTGGGTACGGCGGTCCCGGCCGAGCCGGGCATCTTCGACCCGGTGGTCCGCATCAAGCGGGAGCGGCCACAGGTGGCGGTCCTGGTCCTCGGCCCGGTACCGAGCCCCCGCGGCATCGCGGCGGCCTTCGCCGCCGGCGCCTCCGGCTACGTACGCCACGACGAGCGCATAGAGGGCGTGGAGCGGGCCATCATGAAGGCGCGGGCGGGCGAGGCGGCGGTGGCTCCGACGCTGCTGCAAGGCGCGTTCAGCGAACTCCTGAACCCGGCGGCCCAGCCGGACGACGAGGGCCAGCGGCTGCTCCAGATGCTCACGCCCCGCGAGGTGGAGGTCCTGGTCCGGGTCGCGGACGGCGAGGACACCCGCCTGATCGCCGCCGGCATGGGCATCGCCCCCTCCACGGCCCGCACGCACGTCCAGCGGGTCCTCATGAAACTCGGCGTCGGCTCCCGCCTGGAAGCGGCGGCCCTCGCGGCCCGCACGGGCCTGCTGGACCGCGCGGGACCACTGCCGCACACGTCCCGGAACAGGGAAACGGGTACGGGGCCGGAGCTCTGACGAACTCCGGCCCCGTGTCCGGGGAGTCGCGGGCGGGTCAGCCGAAGCGCAGCTTCGTCGTGGCCCACGCGCTGTCCGCGCTGATCACCGCCGTGCCCGTGCCGATCACCGCGGCACCGCCCTTGTAGAAGTAGACGCTCCCGGCGCTGGACAGGGCCCAGAGGTCGGGAACGCCGTCGTTGTCGACGTCCGGGGTGCCGTACAGGTGGCTCGTGGGCACCGTGGTGGTCGACCATCCCTCGGCGTAGACCTCGTCGGCGCCCGTCTTGGAGGCCGCCGCCGTCGACAGGGAGGCGATGGTGGAGCCCCCGGCGCTGTCCTTGACGCCGAACCGCAGGTAGAGACGGCTGGAGGAGCCGGATCGCCACAGCAGGTCGGGGGCGCCGTCGGCGTCGTGGTCGCCGACCGAGACGAGGTCGCGGTCCAGCCACGCCGTGGAGGCGATCTTGGTGACTGTCAGGAACGTGGCGCCGGTGTAGCCCTCGAAGGCCCAGAGCTCACCGCCGGTGGCGGTGGCGAACAGGTCGACGCGGCCGTCCGCGTCGTAGTCGCCCACGATGATCTGGTCGAAGGTCGCCGGGTCCGGGGAGCCCGAGGGGAGCCGGACGGTCATGCGCCGGGAGATGTCGACGCTGCCGTACCCGTCGCCGGGGTAGACGTACAGCTTGCCGTCGGGCATCCGGGAGAAGACGTCGCCGATGCCGTCGGCGCCGAGGGCGTCGCCGCCGTGGGCGATCAGCGCCGCCGTGCCGTCGGCACCCACCCAGTAGGCCGGCGCGTGGTCCACGCCGTCCTCGTCCGGGTCGGAGAGCAGGCCGACGCCGTCGTCGTGGGCGGCTTCCATGCCGACGTGCAGGTCACCGGCGGTCGACGAGGGGTACATCCACAGGTTGCCGCCCGAGCTGATCGCGAACAGGTCGGGGGTGCCGTCACCCGTGGTGTCGCCGTCCTCGTCGGCGGTGTCGCGCGGGGTGACGTAGAACAGGTACTTCGTGCCGATCGAGACATTGCCCGCGCTGTCCACGGCCCGCGCGTACAGCACGTTGGGGCCGGCGAGCGGCGGCGGCAGCGACACGGTCGTCGAGGCGCCCGCGGTGACGGTCTTGCTGCTCGCGTAGGTCGTGGTGTTGAAGGACCACTGGAACTTGGTGACGTCGGTGTCCTCGTCCGGCGCGAAGGTGAAGTTGCCGGACGTGCCGAACTTCACCGTCGACCAGACCGAGCCGTCCTCGTCCGCCGCCGGGAAGGCGGTGGAGGTGATCAGCGGCTCGTTGGGCACGCTGCTGTCGTAGATGAACCGGCACACGTACGGATCGGAGGTCGGCGCGTACGGCGAGGCGGCCCCGCTGGAGTCGATCGCGCGCACCCGCCACGAGTACTGGTAGCCGTTGGTGAACGACGACTTGGCGACCGTGACCGACGCCTTGCCGGCGCTGGTGACCGTGACGTTCTTGTCGAGGATCTTGCTGTCGCCGTAGCCGGTCCGCCACAGCTCGAAGTCCAGGTACTTCAGGTCCTGGCGGGTGGAGATGTCGTCCGGGTCGGAGGAGGCGGCCGACAGCACGAGATCGCGTTTGCCGATGTGCAGGTACGGGGTGGTGCGGTCGCAGGTGCCGCCCGGCGTCTGGACGACCGAACTCGGCGTCTTCGGCTTGCGGTTGTAGACGAGGGTGAGCTTGGGGGCGCTGTCGCCCTCGGCGCGGAACTTCTTCCAGGCGTACGCCGAGTCCTCGGTGCTGGCCCGCAGTCCGATGGTCATCGAGGACCAGCCGCCGTCCGCCGCGTCCTGCGCGACCGACTTGGCGTCGTAGCTGACGTAGGAGTCCGGGCAGGAGGAGTTGTAGCCGTACGCGAAGGACTTGGTGCCGATCTCCGACTTCCAGTCCGGCTGGTTGTTCCACGTGGTCTTGGAGGAGATCCCGGAGGTCAGCCACACCTGGGTCTCGCGCGCGGAGCACGACCAGGAGTAGGTCTCGCGCAGCCGGATGGAGGCCGAGGAGATGCTGGCGCCCTTGATGCTGGTGGACCAGCCGAGCTTGAAGAACGAGCGGGACAAGCCCCAGGTGGTGGACTCGAAGCCGACGCGGGCCTCGGTGGTTCCGCTGTTGTAGTTGGCGCCGTCGTAGAAGCTGGAGCTCGGGTACTTCTTGTAGGCCGTGGTCCAGTTCTTCGTCTTGCCGTAGATCGTGGGGTCGACGAAGACCGGGTAGACGGTGTCCGCGTCCGTGAGCAGGTCGGTGTCCGGCACGATCGACAGGGCGGTGGAAGCGGTGCCCGGGGCGCTCAGCTCGGTTCCGGCGAGCGCCAGATGGGTGCCCGGGTCGGGGCCGGCGAGGCCCGGCAGGGCGAACACCTGGGCGTCGGTGAGCGCGGCGGACGACGCCTGGCGGAAGGCGGCCGGGTCGGCGGTGGCCGCGCCGGTGTCCCCGGTGGCGGGATTCTCGGTGGTGGTCGCCGTCGGCGCGTCGGTGTCCTGTCCGTCCTCGGGCGCGGCGCTCTCCTCGCCGACCGGCGCGCCGGGTTCCTCGGAGTACGACGGGGCCGGCTCGGCGGCCTCCTCGGTCGGCTCGGGGTCGGCGCCCTCGGTGACGGCGTACGTGCCGGCGGAGTCCCACAGGTAGGGGGTGGGGGAGACGGCGATCTCCTGGCCGTCGCGGTCCGTGCCGGTGACGATCTTCGTGACGGGGTCGAGGTGGAAGGTCAGGTCGGGGGAGGAGAGCCCGTAGGACAGCCGGGTGAGCGCGGGGTCGGCCGCGGCCTCGGCGCTGTGCACGACGAGGACGTGGCTGAAGCCGCCGGCCTGGGCCGTCAGCATCAGGTCGACGCCGTCGAGGACCTCGCGGTACAGCGCGCTGGCCCCGCTGACCGCCGGCTCGGGCAGGGTGCCGGGCCAGCTCAGGGTGATCTCGTGGCCGCCGCTGGTGAGGGTGGCGAGCTCGGAGAAGCCCTCCGTGGCGTCGGCGACCCGCACGGCGTCACCGCCGCGCGCGACGGTGTAGACGGCGGGGCGCACGACCGTGGACGCCGGGCCCGTGCCCGAGGCGCCGCGGCCGTCCGTGCTCTTCGCGCCGCTCGCGCCGCTTCCGCTGCCCTTGCCTGCCTTGCCGCCGGCCGAGAACACCACGGGATCGACGGTTGCCCTGGCGGCCCAGCCCTGTGCGGTCCGGGCCAGGCTCGTGTCGATGGGCTTCCAGACCCCGTTCACCCGGGCCCGCACCGGCGCCCCGTGGGCGACCAGCTCGAAGCTGCCGTCCGGGCGCGCGTACGTCGTGGACGTCTCGTCCCGCATCGCGGTGACCTCGACGCGCTTGCCCGCCGCGACGGCCCGCGCCTGCGCGGCGTCCTGGTCCAGCGGACGGGCGGCGGCCTTCTTCGTCCCGGCGGGGGCGTCGGCTGCGCCGGGGTCGTCGAACAGCGGCACGGCCAGCAGCCCGACGCCGATCGCGCCGGCGACGGCTGCGGCGACCCCTGCCCGGCCGCGCCCGGACGCGGGCAGGCCGAAGCGACGACGTTCCATGGGCTTGCGCCCCCTCCCCCTGAAATCCCGGGCGAGCCCGAGATTCTGTGAATGAGCTATGTCGCTCCCGGGGATCTGCTTTTCGCATTCCACGCCCGGAAAGCGCGCACCAGAGCATCGCCGATGCCGTGGAGATTGCGCCACACCGCTCGGTCGCCTTTGCCTTTCCGTGACCTTGGAGGTGAGGCGAGGCGGCCCTCGCGTACGTCTAACAGGTGGGGCTGAGCAGGGAGTTCGCGTCCCGGGCGTCTTGCGCCAAACGATCACAATTTGCCCATGCGTGGCAGTGCATTGACCGGCATTTGACCTGGTCTTTCAGTTATTGAGCCATGCACGTATCTTTTTCTGCGGACTGCGGAATTTCTCCGGTGAGCTAAATCACGCGCCTTCTCGGACCTGTTGACTTTCCATGAAGATTTGCCAGAACATTCGTGCTCATCAATGGCCGGAACTGTGGGCGCGGGGGCTGTCGCTGTGTGGGGATCGCTGTCATGGAGCGGCAGGGGGTGGCGTGTGAGCACACGTGCCGAACGCCGCAGACGGGCGCGGATGCGCGCCGGTGTGGTCGGTGCGCTCGCCGTGGCGCTGGTGCTGGGCGTCTCGCCCGCCGCCGTGGCGCTGCCGCCGGGTGACGACCGAAGCGGCGTCGACCTGGTCGACCTGCCGGACGCCGAGCAGGCGGAGGGCGAGGAGGGCGGCAATCTCGCCGAACTGACCACGGCCGAGGCCGAGCAGCCCGTCGAGTACGACCCGAGCCAGGTCACCGCCCCCGTCGGCGGCACCGCGACGAAGGACCTCACGGGCCTCGCTCCCGGCGACCTGGTCCCGCTCACCCAGGCTGACGGCAGCACGCTCCCCGTCGAGGTCGGCGCCCCCGAGGACGCCACGGCGGCCGAGGCCACGGCCCTGGAGGGCGAGTGGCAGGTCACCCTCGCCGGCCAGGGTGAGATCGCCACCACCGCCATCGAGGGCGTGGCGCTGACGGTCACCCCGCCGGCGGAGGCGACCGGCGACGCCGTGATCGCCCTGGACTACACCGACTTCTCCGAGCTGTACGGCGCGAACTGGGCGGACCGGCTGTCCTTCGTGCAGTACCCGGCCTGCTTCCTGACCACCCCGGACACCGAGGGCTGCTCGGAGCCGACCGAGGTCTCCACCGACAACGTGGTCGCGCAGACGGGCACCGACGCCGACGGCGACGCGGTGTTCGAGCGCCGCATCCTGGCGACCGTCGACACCGAGGTCCTCGCGGCGGGCGGCACCAGCGCTTCGACCGCGTCGACGGCCGCCGCCTCGGACGAGGGCACGGTCACCGACGGCGTGTACCGGAAGGCCGGTACGCAAGACGGCGCCCGGCTGGCGACGCTCGCCGCCGCGACCGCCGACGGCTCCGGCTCCTCCGTCCTCCTCGCCACCGACTCCGGCTCCGGCTCCAAGGGCGACTTCGGCGCGACCCCGCTGGTCAGCGCCGGTTCCTGGTCGGCCGGAGGCAACGCGGGCGGCTTCACCTACTCGTACTCCCTCCAGACCCCGAGCGTCCCCGGCGGCCCCTCGCCGTCGGTGTCCTTCGGCTACAACTCGCAGGGCGTGGACGGCCGCACCTCCGCCTCCAACAACCAGCCCTCCTGGGTCGGCGACGGCTGGGAGTACAACGCGGGCTCCATCACCCGCACGTACACCTCCTGCCGCGACGACCAGACGAACGGCAACAACACCAAGAAGACCAGCGACCTCTGCTTCGGCTCGTACAACGCCACGCTCACACTCGGCGGCACGACGACCGAGCTGGTCCTGCCCGACAGCGCGAGCAGCCCCTACGGCGACAAGTGGGTCACCGCGAACGACGACGGCTCGCGCGTCGAACTGCTGCGGGACACCGCCCTGGACAACGGCGACGCCGACGGCGAGTACTGGCGCGTCACCACCCGCGACGGCACCCAGTACTACTTCGGCAAGCACAAGCTGGCCGACGACTGGGCGAGCGGCGACCCGGTGACGAACTCGGTGTTCACCGCGCCCGTCGCCGGCAATCAGTACGGCGAACCCTGCTACATGGCGGGCGACTTCGCGGGTTCCTTCTGCGACCAGGCCTGGCGCTGGAACCTCGACTACGTCGTCGACACCAACGGCAACGCGATGACGCTGTGGTGGGCCAAGGAGACCAACCACTACGCGAAGAACAACAAGTACAAGACGCCCGTCTCCTACGACCGCGGCGGCTGGCTCAAGCGCATCGAGTACGGCCTGACCACGGCCGACCCGTACGCGACCCCGATCTCCAAGGTCACCTTCGACGTCGACGAGCGCTGCTTCAAGGAGGGTGAACTCGCCTGTACGGCGGAGGGCGACGAGAACGACAACTTCGCCTCCGGCGACTTCGCGAAGAACCGCATCTGGTACGACACCCCGGCCGACCTGTACTGCGCCGCCGGCAAGGAGTGCTACGTCCCCGTCCCCACCTTCTGGTCGCGCAAGCGGCTGGCCCAGGTGACGACGTGGACCCAGCGCACCCAGGGCTCCACGGCCCTGTCGAAGGTGGACAGCTGGACGCTCCAGCAGTCCCTGCCCGCCGACCTCACCGACGAGGGCACCGCCCTGTGGCTGGAGTCGATCACCCGCACCGGCTACGACACCGAGGGCGAGTCCCTCACCCTCAACCCGGTGCAGTTCCTCGCCAACAGCCAGCCGATGCCCAACCGGGTCAAGGAGGGCGCGAACGACCCGAACCCGGCCTTCGACCGGCTGCGCATCGCCCGCGTCGTCAGCGAGTACGGCGGCGAGACCGTCGTCACCTACAAGGCGCCGTCGGGCGCGTGCAGGACGGGCAGCGGCTTCCCCGCACCGGACGCGAACACCGGCCTGTGCTTCCCGGTGTTCTGGAACGCCGACCCGGACGTCGAGACCACCGACTGGTTCAACAAGTACGTCGTCGAGTCGGTCCAGGAACTTCCGGCGCTCACCGGCGTCGAGGCGATCACGACCACCTACGACTACCTCGGTGATGGGGCCTGGGCCCTGAACCAGGCCGAGTTCTCCAAGAAGAAGACCCGCACCTGGGACCAGTGGCGCGGCTTCGCCCGCGTGCGCACCTACACGGGCGCCGACAGCGACGCCGCGTACGTGTCCACCAAGCGCGGCATGACGGAGACCCGCTTCTTCCGGGGCATGGACGGCGACCCCCTCTCCGGGGGCGGCACCCGCTCGGTCACCGTCAAGGACTCCGAGGGCGTCACCGTCGCCACCGACGAGGAGCCGTTCGCCGGCCGCGTCGCGGAGTCGCTCACCTACGCCTCGGCGACCGCCGACACCTGGCTGACCAGGACCGTCGACAAGCCGAAGGCCGTGAAGCTGGCCTCCCGTGCCCGCTCCGGCGGCATCCCGGACCTCAAGGCCTGGCGGGTCCTCACCCCCGAGTCCCTGACCTACACCCGTTCCTCCGGCGCCGGCGACGACAAGCGCACCGTGCGCGTCCTGCGCACCGTCACCGACTACGAGGACACCTACGGCCTGCCGACGCAGGTCGCCGAGTACAACGACTGGTCGGCGGACTCCGCCGTCAACAACTCCGACGACGACACCTGCACGGTGATGTCGTACGTCCACAACACCGCCAAGCACCTCATCGGCCTGGACCGGCAGACCCTCACCACCGCCGGCACCTGCGCCCAGGCGGCCACGGCGACGGCGGCCGACTGGATCGACGGCTCGCGGGTCGCCTACGACGGCCAGGCCTACGACGCCGCTCCCACCAGCGGCAACGCCACCGCCACCTGGGCGATCACCGGCACCGGCGGCGGCTGGGTCAAGGACGGCGAGGTCACGTACGACGGCTACGGCCGCACGACGTCCACGAGGAACGCCGTGGCCATCGCCAACGGCGACACCGCGAAGGCCGTCACGACCTACGTCCCGGACACGGGCCAGGTCTTCCAGATCACCACCACCAACGAGCTGAACCAGAGCGAGACCAGCACGCTGGAGCCCGGCCGCGGGGTCGCCCTGACCGACCAGGACGTCAACGGACGCGTCACCACCTACACGTACGACGCCCTCGGCCGCGCCACCCAGGTGTGGAACCCGTCCCGCGCGACCTCCAAGTCGCCGTCGGCGAAGATCAGTTACGACACGACGATCGGCCAGCCGGTCTCGATCACGACCGAGTCGCTCACCGACAGCGGCGACTACGGCGTCTCCACCGTCATCTACGACGGCCTCGGCCGCGAACGCCAGAAGCAGGAACCGGCGGTCGGCGGCGGACGCCTCATCACGGACACCCTGTACGGCGCCAACGGCACCATCCGGCAGACCAACAACGCCTACTACGACAAGGACGCCCCCTCCACCGTCCTGTTCGAGCTGGAGTCGGACTACCAGGTCCCCAACGCGACGCTGTACGCGTACGACGGCCTGGGCCGCACCCTCACCGAGACCCCGTACCTCAACGGCACCGAGGTCCCGGCGAAGGCGAGCCGCTACGAGTACGGCCTCGACAACTCCACGGTGATCAACCCCACGGGCGCGGCCGCCCAGCGCACCTGGTCCGACGCGATGGGCCGCACGGTCCGCGTGGACACGTACACGGACGCGCTGCGCGCCGCCTACCGCTCGACGACGTACACGTACGACGAGCGCGGCGACCGGGTGGAGGCCAAGGACTCCCAGGGCAACGCCTGGACCTGGGAGTACGACGCCCGGGGCCGCGAGATCGAGGCGACCGACCCGGACGCGGGCACGACCACGACCGCGTACGACATCCTGGACCGGCCGCAACTGGTCACGGACGAGAACGCGGCCGTCTACACGGTCTACGACAAACTGTCCCGCCCGATCGAGCAGCACAAGGACTCCGCCACCGGCACCCTGCTGGCGAAGACGACCTACGACACGCTGATCGGTGGCGTCGGTCTGGCGACCTCGCAGACCCGTTACACGGACGGGATGGCCTACACCACGGCGGTGACCGGCTACACGGCCGACTACCAGCCGACCGGCCAGAAGATCTCGATCCCCGAGTCGGTGGCGCTCTCCTACGGCCTCCAGAAGGACTACGTCTACAGCTTCGAGTACTCGGACTCGGGCGTCGTCCAGGCGGTCAACCTGCCGTCGGTGGGTACCCTGCCCGCCGAGAAGATGGTGATCCGCTACAACGAGGACGGCCTGCCCGTCTCCACCTCGGGCCTGGCCTGGTACACCGCGCAGACCTCGTACTCCCCGTACGGCCAGGTCCTGCGCACGGCCAGCGGCGAGAACCCCAACCGTGTCTGGACGACCAACCTGTTCGACGAGGCGACGGGCGAACTGACCCAGAGCATCGTCGACCGCGAGTCGACCAGCGACACCACGGCCGTCACCGGCCACCGCGTCAACGCCCGTTCCTACGCCTACGACCCGGCCGGCAACGTCACGTCGATCGCGGACACCGCGAACTCGACGACCGACCGTCAGTGCTTCACCTACGACGCGCTGGGCCAGTTGAGCGAGGCATGGACCGCCCCGACCAGCTGCACGGCCACCGGCAAGACCGCGGCGGCCCCGAAGTACTCGGACGGCACGACCAATGTCACGGCGGCGAACAGCGGCTACTGGCAGTCGTACACGTACGACGCGATGGGCAACCGGAAGAAGCTCGTCGAGCACGACCCGGGGCTGGACACCACCAAGGACGCCACGACCGACTACACCTACGGCAAGGCGGACGGCACCCAGCCGCACACGCTGACGGGCATGTCGTCGACCTACAAGGCTGACTCGGGCGCACAGGTCACCAAGGCCACGAGCCTCACCTACGACGACGCGGGCAACACGCTCACGCGCACGTACGACGGCTCCGAGCAGGCACTGACCTGGACCTGGGACGGACAGGTCGAGAAGGCCACCGGCTTCGGCGAGAACGGCGCCGGCGCCTGGCTGGGCCTGGCGAACAAGTGCCTGGACCTGGCCGGCGGTCTGACCACGGCCGGCACTCCGCTCCAGCTGTACACCTGCAACGGGTCCAAGGCGCAGAAGCTCCGCATCGACGCGGCGTCCTCCGCGACCCCGTCGACGGGCGCGCTGAAGGTTCTGGGCAAGTGCGTGGTCCCGAAGGACAGCGGCACGGCGAACGGCACGCCGGTCGTCATCGCCGACTGCACCGGCGCGACCGCCCAGCAGTGGACGGCGACGTCCACCGGCACCCTGAAGCACGTCTCGTCGGGCAGGTGCCTGGACGTCCCGAGCTCCAACTCGGCCGACAGCACCGACCTCCAGCTGTACACCTGTGACGGTTCGGCGAAGCAGGCGTGGGCGCCGGACAAGGAGACCAAGTACGTCTACGGCGGTGACGGCCAGCGCCTGATGGCGATCTCCGCCACCGAGCGCACCCTGTACCTCGGCGAGTCGACGATCTCCGTCAACGCGGCCGGCGGTCCCGCCTACACCGAGCGCTACTACTCCCAGGCCGGCGCCCCGACCGTGATGCGCCACGCGCAGGGAACGGGCACGGCGGAACTGTCCGTCCAGATCACGGACCAGAACGGCACGGCGTACGCCAACGTGGCGCTGACGTCCGGGAACAAGGTCAAGTTCTCCAAGACGGACGCGTTCGGCGTGGAACGGTCGGAGCCGGGCACGTGGCGCTCCCACCAGGGCTATGTCAGCGGCGGAGAGGACACGAGCAGCGGCCTCGTCCACCTGGGTGCGCGGGAGTACGACCCGAACACGGGCCGTTTCCTGTCCGCCGACCCGGTCCTGGACATGGCCGACCCGGTCCAGATGAACGGCTACGTCTACTGCGAGAACAATCCGGCCACCTTCGCCGACCCGTCGGGTCTGGCGTCGGAGGGCGGCAGCGCGGAGTACGGAGGCCCCTCGGCGTCCGACGAGGCGTCGGCGAAGAAGACGCTCGCCACCTCGGTGGCGGATGTGATCCTGTCCATCGGCTGGGCCGCTCTGAAGGAGTTCGTCGGCTGGGACAGCGTGGTCGGCTGCTTCTCCCGAGGTGACGTCTGGTCCTGCGGCGACCTGTTCCTCAACGCCATCCCCTGGACGAAGGCGTACAAGGCCTTCGGCATCGCCAAGGCGGCGTACCGGATCGCCAAGGCGATCAACGCGCTGATGAAGGCCAAGGAGAAGGCCCGCAAGATCATCGAGCTGGCCCGCAAGGCCCGTGAGCTGGCCCGCAAGGCGGCCGAGGCCAAGAAGAAGGCGGCCGCACTCGCGGCGCAGCTCAGAAAGAAGGCCAAGGAAGCGGCGACCCGGCAGGCCAAGAAGGCTGCACAGAAGACGGGTAACGCGGTCCAGAAAGCGAAAAAGGCGGCTGCGAAGAAGTCGGAGCCGAAACCGCGGCAGGCGAGGGCGAAGGACGAGTCCGGGGGAGGCGGCAGCTGCTCGAAGAAGGAGGCCAACAGCTTCGTCCCCGGCACCCGCGTCCTGATGGCCGACGGCACCACCAAGCCGATCGAGCAGGTCGAGAACGGCGACAAGGTCCTGGCGACCGACCCGGAGACGGGTGAGACGGCCGTTGAGACGGTGACTGCCGAGATCGTGGGCGAGGGCGTCAAGCACCTGGTCAAGGTGACCGTCGCGATCGGCGACGGCGAGCGGACCGCCCAGGTGACGGCCACCGAAGGACACCCGTTCTGGGTCCAGGAGTTGGGCGAGTGGGTCGACGCCACGGACCTGCGGAGCGGTGAGTGGCTGCGCACCAGCGCCGGCACGTACGTCCAGGTCACGGCGGTCGAACGCTGGACGACCCAGCGGGCCACGGTTCACAACCTGACCGTCAGCGACCTCCACACGTACTACGTGCTTGCGGGTACGTCACCTGTCCTCGTCCACAACTGCGGCAGCGCGCCCAACCACGTCAAGCAGGCTCAGGACGAGCTGGCCGGTGAACGCCAGACGACCGGCCGGATCTTCGATGGAGACGGGAACGCACTCGGCGCGGACGATGGGGTGCACCAGCTGACCAGCGGTACGGACATGCTTTCTCCGCGAGCCAACGCCTATCTGCACCAGGCCGCCGGTAACGGCGTCGGGCCGCGCATCAACCCGCGCGGAAGGTATCCCCAGGACACCCACGTCGAGACCAAGTACGCGGCCTGGATGAGGGACAAGGGCATCACCGAGGTGGACGTGGTGATCAACAACGCGGCGGTGTGCAGTGACTTCCACAACTGTTCGACGGCGGTCAGGGCGATACTCCCGAAGAACTCCGTCATGAGAGTGTGGGAAGCCGGGGCCAAAGAGGCGAAAGAGTTTTGGGGAACAGCTTGATGCTCAACGTGCGGTCGGGCGCCACGTACTCCTACGCGCAGACGTGGCCCGAGATGGCTGAACTGATCACCCGGGCCGTCGAGGGGCAGCGGTTCGAGGTTCCGGGTGTCGGGGCCGGCGACAACGTGCTGTTCTTCTTCGCCGACCGGCGGCACACGGCGGACACCTACGACTGGTGGCCGGACAACCATCTGCACGTCAGCGTCAACGTGGCGACCGGCTACGGCGGCCTCGTCTGGTACGTCAGTCCGGATCGTGCCGATGCGGCAGGAGACGAGACGTCCCAGTGGTGTTGGGTCTCCGACAACCCCACTCCACCCGACTTCGATCCCCAGGTGCTCTCCGATCCGCACAGCCCGCTCTGTTTTCATCCGCGGAGCACGGTGCCCGTCGAGCAGATCCGGGCCGCGCTGGAGGAGTTCTGCCGTAAGGGCACGGGCGACCGGCCGGAGTCCGTCCGATGGGTACACGGTGAGATCAACGGCGAGCGGCTCGACGATGAGTAGCCGCACCGGGCGTCGAACTGCCTTCGGCACGGTGGCGGGGCTGTGCGCGCTGCTGTCGGCGTGTGACGTGGCGAGCGGTGGGGGTGGTGGCAGTGGCGACGGTCTGCTGAAGCCCACCGCGCAGCCGGGCGCCACGGTGCGGGCCGGCGGCCTGGGCAGCGCGGCGCTGGTCTCGCGCGACACGAGCGGCTTCACCGTGTCCACGCCGGACGACGCCCGCGAGGTGCAGGTCACGCAGGACGCCTGCGCTCCGCTGGCGTACGCCCTGTCCGGCACGGCCGTCGGCAAGCCGGCCACCACGGTCGTACGCAAGGCCACCGGCGAGGGCGCCACCGTCACCGTCGTCCTGGCCGAGTACGGGTCCGACCGGGCCCAGCAGGCGATGGACGCGATCGCCACCGCCCTCGACGAATGCGCGGCCGGCTTCACGGCCACGGTCGACGGCGACGAGCACAAGGTCGGCAAGGTCGCCCCGGAACTCGCTCCCGAGGGCGTGGATCAGGCGATGGCCGTCGGCGCGACGGTGGCTCGGTCCTCCGGCAAGGCCACCCCGACCAAGGCCGTGGTCCTCCGCTCGGGCAACACGGTCGCCTACCTCAGCGGCACGCCGTCGGTCCCGGCCACGGTCCTGGACGCCCAGTTGGTGAAACTGCGAGGCTGACCGCATGAAGCTGCGAGCGACGGTCCGGCGGGGTGTGCGCCTCGGCGTGACGATCGGCGCCTGGCCCGCGGGGATCGTCGGCACCCTGTGCCTGGTGGCGGCGTTCGTCTTCCTGACCGGCGGCCACGACGGCACCGCGGGGAAGCTGACGATCGCGGGCGCGTGCGCCGTGCTCGGCAGCATGGCGGTGGGCGTCACCCTGGGCACGGCCACCGGCCTCGCCCTGGCGCTCGCACCCCGCGGCCTCCTCACCCGCCCCCCGCTGCGCGGCCTGCTGGCGGCACTCACCGCCGGGCTGCCGGTCGCGGCCCTGTCCGTCGCCGCCCTCACCGGGGACGGCTACACCCTCGCGAGCTACCCGCCGTCGATCCACTTCCTCACCTGGTCGGCGACCCTGACGATCGCCCTGGTGGCGGCGGCCCGCAGCGGTGACATCGCCGGGTGCGGCGCCGGCTGCGGCGCCGATCTCTGACGGGCGCCGATGAGTTTCGCCGCGATCCGCGGTCAGAGATCATGACCGAACCGGCAGCGACGCCCCGACACCCCGAGGACCTCACATGCGCACCCTGATCAGCACCGCGTTCATCTCGCTCGACGGCGTCGTCGAGGCACCGGGCGGCGAGCCCGGTTACCGGAACGCCGGATGGACCTTCAAGGACATCGAGTTCCTGCCCGAGGCCTTCGAGATCAAGGGCCGGGAGCAGACCGAGGCCACCGCGATGCTGCTGGGCCGGACCAGCTATGAGGCGTTCAGCCCCGTGTGGCCCGACATGGCGGACTTCGCCGACTACAAGGTGATGCCGAAGTACGTCGTCTCCACCACCCTCACCGAGGACGACCTGGTGTCGAACTGGGGCGAGACGACGATCCTGCGCTCGCTCGACGACGTCGCCGCGCTGAAGGAGACCGAGGGCGGCCCGATCATCGTCCACGGCAGCGCCTCCCTCAACCAGTCCCTCTCGGACGCCGGCCTGATCGACCGCTACCACCTGCTCGTCTTCCCGCTCCTGCTCGGCGCGGGCAAGCGGCTGTTCAGCGCCACGGACAAGGACACCCAGAAGCTGAAGCTCGTCGAGCACGAGGCGTACGCCAACGGCCTTCAGAAGAACGTCTTCGACGTCGTCCGCTGAGGCGCGAGTCCGGCGCGTATCCCTGCCAGGAGGTGAGCGAGGGCGACGGGCGTGGCGGTGAGGGCCGTGTCCGGGGCGTCGCTCTCACGGAGGTGAAGGGCCACGGGGGCGGCGGAAGCGGCGAGTTCGACGCAGGTGTTGCCGTTGCCGCCGTCTGAGAACGTGGACTTCTGCCAGGACGCGGCGAGTTCGATGCACGTGTCCCCTTCGCCGCCGTCGGAGAACGTCGACTTCTGCCAGCGCAGGGTGTGGTTCATGAGGGCCTCACAGCTCCTTCGTCAGGCGGTGAATGAAGTCCCGCGACGTCAACGGGTCCAGCGACGCGTCCTCCACTCTACGAAGGAGTGTTCGGAGCCGGTCCAACTGTGGTTCCTCATCGATGAACACGACCCCGGTCGGGGCGTCCCGTAGGCCGGTGTCCAACCGAGGCACCGGGCCTCCCGCGTACACCATCGAGGCTCCGGCACCGGCGAAGCCGTCCTGATCGGTGGGGATGACCCGCACAGTGACGTGACCCTGCTCGATCTGGTCGAGAATCCAGCGGAGTTGAGATAGGGAGACCTGACGGTCCGCCACTCTGACTCGCAGGGCGAACTCATGGACGATCGTCTCGTACGGGGTGGACGCGACCCCTTCGATGACGGAGCGCCTCCTCGTCCGGTACTCGACCCGGGGCGCAAGTTCGCTCTCGGCCAGCTCCGGGCGCATGTACCTGAAGACTGCTCGGGCGTAGTCCGGGGTCTGGAGGAGGCCGGGGACGCGGTTGATGACGACCTCGCGTAGGAAAGCCGCATGATGCTCGGCCTCGGCCACATCCAGGTTCACCTGAGGCAGGACTCCCCGGTATTCGTCCCACCATCCACGTGAGCGATCGCCCGCCATGGCCGCGAGCGCGTCGATGAACGCCTCGTCCGTGCAGGCGTAATGCTCGGCGAGGCGTCGGATGCGCTCCGCGCTGACGGCCGCGATGCCTGCCTCCACCTGACTCATCTGGGCCGAGGTCGAGTTCAGGAACGCTGCGACCTCGCGGGCCTTGAGCCCCGCCGCCTCGCGCAGTTTGCGCAGCTCCGCGCCTAGGCGCACCTGTCGCGCGGTGGGATGGGCCCTCGCCGCCATGTGTTCCCCAACGTCCTTGTTGTTGTGCCTCGTTCGAGTGTCAGATTACGGCAGTGGCTTGCGGAGGCGAAAATTATCGCCTTACCGTCAGTGGCGCACCGCACACGCTGCGGAAGTGCACCGCTTCGTCCTGCCATGACGGCTGCGGCAATGCCACCGCGCGTAAATCCCCTCACTTCACTCGGAGTTGACGCATGTCCGATCCCTGGGAGTACTCCCTCCACATCCCCTGCGATCCCCGCGCTGTCACGGTCTGCCGCCGCACCCTGCGCCTGATCCTCACCCTGCACGGACTGATCCACCTCGTGGACACGGCGGAGCTGCTCGCCTCGGAGCTGGTCTCCAATGCCGTACTGCACACCAAGGGCCCCGCGTGCCTGCGTCTCCGTTTCCGGGACGGGGTCCTGCAGATCGGTGCCTGGGACGCGGACCCCGAGCCGCCCGAGCCGCCGGGACGGCTGGAAGGGCTGACCGAGGCCGAGAGCGGGCGCGGGATGGCCCTCGTCCGGGCCTGCTCGGACCTCTGGCACTGGCAGCCGCTGACCCGGATGGGGCATCGGGGCAAGCTCGTGTGGTGCGAGCTGGTGGCGGCATAAGGCTCAGTCCGTGGTGCAAAGCCGATAATCACGACATACGGTGCGTAACCGTAACGTCTCGCTCTGTAGCGAGGCACGCCATCCAGACGGAAAAGGGTATGCAATGCGCAAGCTCCGCAACACCGCTCTCGTGGCCGCCATGATCGCAAGCCTCGGCGTGGCCGGCGCCGGATTCGCCTCCGCCACGGTCTTCGGCGCGGACGGGGACTCCCGGGAGTGTGCCAACCACGTGGAGAACATCTCGTTCGGGCTCATCAACATCCCGAACCTGAACCTCCCGCTGCTCGGCCTCTCGTCGAACCAGGACGCGACCCAGCAGATCTGCAACAACGGGGACGACGCCATCAACGCGAACGTCGCCGACCACGAGTAGACGCACTGAGCCGGCTCCGGGATCCGGCGGATCGGATCCCGGGGCCGGCTCACCTCGCGACCGGGCCGCTACTCGCCCCGCGGGGACTCCCGGGGCCCCGGGGACTCCCCGCCCAACGCCTCCGGCGGCAGCGTCGGGGTGACCGGCGCCACGGGCCGCAGCTTCAGCCAGGCCAGGAAGAAGATGCCCAGGCCCAGCATGGCCAGGCCGGTCCACAGGTTGATGTTGATCCCCTGGGCCTTGTCGATCTCCGCGTCGCTGTCCGTGATGCCGGCGATCGTGACGATCACGCCGTAGACGACGAACAGGCCGCCGATGATGCGCCGCAGGTCGAAGATGCGGGCCGCGGTCGCGGACTTCTCCTCGAGTTCCGTGACCTCCCGCTGGAGGTCGGCCTCGGAGTACCCCGCCCGCCGCAGCCGCTCGGCAGCCTCGGCGCGCTCAGACGGTTCGAATTGCTCGGACATGGTCTCTCCAGTCTCCCGCGGTATTCGCGACCGGGCTCAGAACGAGAACGGGATGTAGCAGACGGCGGCCAGGACGATCGCGCTCCAGCCCAGCAGCGCCGGACGCCGATACCACGCGTCGTCGCCCGCCGCCGGCGGCTCCGCCATGCCGGGGGAGACGGTGCCGTAGACCAGGCCCTCGAGCTCCTCGGCCGGCTTGGGGGCGGTGAAGAGGGACACCGCGAACATGACCACCGCGCCCGCCACGAAGCCCGCGATCGCGGAGACGAAGTTCGCGCCCTGGTCGGTGGGGATGCCGATGATGTCCTGCTTGTAGAGGACGAAGTAGTTGACCATCGCGGCCGTCGTGCCCGCGAGCAGGCCCCAGAAGCCCGACTTCCTCGACGCCCGCTTCCAGAACATGCCGACGATGAAGACGACGAACATCGGCACGTTGAAGAAGCTGAACAGCGTCTGGAGGTAGCTCATGATGTTCGAGAAGGACGAGGCGAGGAACGCCGTGCCCACCGAGGCCGCCACACCGATGGCCGTGATGAGACGGCCGAAGCGCACGTAGTACGTGTCCTCCCGGCCCCGCACCACGTACTTCGCCCAGATGTCGGTCGTGAACACCGTGTTGAAGGACGACACGTTCGCCGCCATGCCCGCCATGAAGGCGGCCAGCAGGCCGGTCACCGCGATGCCCAGTACACCGTTGGGCAGCAGCTCCTGCATGAGGTACGGGATCGCGTCGTTGTACTGGAGATCGGAGTCGGCCGTGCCGATCTTCGGCACCAGCACCGCCGCCACCAGGCCCGGGATCATCACCAGGAAGACGATGAAGATCTTCGGGAACGCGGCGATGAGCGGGGTGCGCTGGGCCGCCGACAGGTTCTTCGCCGACAGGGCGCGCTGCACCTCCGCGAAGTTCGTCGTCCAGTAGCCGAACGAGAGGACGAAGCCGAGGCCCAGCACGATCGTCAGCCAGTTCGCGCCGAGCGGGTTGTCGCTGCCGATGCCCGTGCCGCCCCAGGCGGTGACGAAGTCGTCGCCGTGGGACTCGGTCAGGGAGTCCGTCAGGCCGTCCCAGCCGCCCACCTTCTTCAGGCCGAGCACCGACAGCGGGATGAGCGCCGCCAGGATCACGAAGAACTGGAGGACCTCGTTGTAGATCGCCGAGGAGAGACCGCCGAGCGTGATGTAGGCCAGCACGAAGGCGCCGGCGACCACGATCGCCACCCACTGCGGCCAGCCCAGCAGCGCCTCGACGACGATCGCGAGGGCGTACAGGTTCACGCCGGAGATCAGGATCGCCGCGAAGGCGAAGAGGGCCGAGCTCAACAGGTGGGCGCCCCGGTCGAAGCGCAGCAGCAGGAACTCGGGGACCGAGCGGACCTTGCTGCCGTAGTAGAACGGCATCATCACCAGGCCCAGGAAGACCATCGCCGGGATGGCGCCGATCCAGTACCAGTGGACGGTGTACGCGCCGTACTGCGCGCTGTTCGCGGCCATGCCCAGGATCTCGGTCGCGGCCAGGTTGGCCGAGACGAACGCGAGGCCCGTGATCCAGGCGGGCAGGGAGCGTCCGGAGAGGAAGAAGTCGAGGCTGGTCTTCACCGATCTGCGGGCGGCGAAGCCGATGCCCAGGACCACGACGAAGTAGATGCCGAGGATCGTGTAGTCGAGCCAGTTCGTCGGGAGGCGTAGCTCTGCCGCCAGCTGTGCTGCCGTGTAGGCCGGGTCTGTGGGGGTTCGCATGCCCTGCTCACTTCTTTTGGTGTTCTTTGTTTGGTTGTGACGATGACTCGCGTGGGGGTTTATGGTTTTATGTGTTTGGTTCTGTTGGAAGCTTCGCTAGGTGTACGGATCTAGGTCTGCGGGTCTAGAGGTACGGATGGAGAGTCGCGGTGAAGAAGACCTCGACCCGCTTGGCCGACGGTCGTGAGCTGATCTACTACGACCAGCGGGACGACTCGGTGCGCGACGCGGTGGACAGGCGTCCGCTGGACCCCACGGTCACCACTTCGGAGGTACGGCGGGACCCCCTGCTCGGCGATTCCATCGCCGTGGCCTCGCACCGGCAGGGGCGCATCTACCACCCGCCGGCCGACGAGTGCCCGCTCTGCCCCTCCCAGGGCGACCGGCTCAGCGAGATCCCGGACTCCTCGTACGACGCCGTCGTGTTCGAGAATCGTTTCCCCTCGCTGGCCGGCGACTCCGGGCGCTGCGAGGTGGTCTGCTTCACCTCCGACCACAACGCGTCCTTCGCCGACCTCACCGAGGAGCAGACGCGACTGGTCCTCGACGCGTGGACGGACCGGACGTCCGAGCTGTCGCATCTGCCCTCCGTGGAACAGGTGTTCTGCTTCGAGAACCGTGGCGCCGAGATCGGCGTGACACTGGGTCACCCGCACGGGCAGATCTACGCCTACCCGTTCACCACTCCGCGCACCGCCCTGATGCTGCGTTCGGTCGCGGCGCACAAGGAGGCGACCGGCGGGGAGAACCTCTTCGACGCCGTCCTGGAGCGCGAACTCGCCGACGAGCGGGTGGTCCTGGAGGGTGAACACTGGGTCGCGTTCGTGCCGTACGCGGCGCACTGGCCCTACGAGGTGCACCTCTACCCGAAGCGCCGGGTGCCGGACCTGCTCGCCCTCGACGAGGAGGCGCGCACAGAGTTCCCCCAGGTCTATCTGGAACTCTTGAGGCGCTTCGACCGGATCTTCGGCGAAGGTGAACCGCCCACGCCGTACATCTCCGCCTGGCACCAGGCGCCGTTCGGCGCGCTGGAGGAGTTCGAGGGTGTCAACCGGGACGACTTCGCGCTCCATCTCGAGCTTTTCACCATTCGCCGCACTTCCGGCAAGCTGAAGTTCCTCGCGGGCTCCGAATCAGGCATGAACGTCTTCATCAACGACGTGCCGCCGGAGTTCGCGGCCCAGCGACTGCGAGAGGTAGCGAGTTCATGAGCGGGACCACCGGAACGAGCGGCAAGTATCTGGTCACGGGCGGCGCGGGCTACGTCGGCAGCGTGGTCGCCCGGCACCTGCTGGAGGCCGGCCACGAGGTCGTCGTCCTCGACAACCTCTCCACCGGTTTCCGCGAAGGCGTCCCGGCGGGCGCCTCGTTCATCGAGGGCGACATCCGCGACGCCGCCAAGTGGCTCGACGACTCCTTCGACGCCGTGCTCCACTTCGCCGCGTTCTCGCAGGTCGGCGAGTCCGTCGTCAAGCCAGAGAAGTACTGGGACAACAACGTCGGCGGCACCATGGCCCTGCTCGGCGCCATGCGCGAGGCCGGCGTGCGCAAGCTGGTCTTCTCGTCCACGGCGGCGACCTACGGCGAGCCGGAGCAGGTCCCGATCGTGGAGAGCGCGCCGACGAAGCCCACGAACCCCTACGGCGCCTCCAAGCTCGCCGTCGACCACATGATCAGCGGCGAGGCCGCCGCCCACGGGCTCGGCGCCGTCTCCCTGCGGTACTTCAACGTGGCCGGCGCGTACGGCGAGCAGGGCGAGCGCCACGACCCCGAGTCGCACCTCATCCCGCTCGTCCTCCAGGTCGCGCAGGGCCGCCGCGAGGCCATCTCCGTCTTCGGCGACGACTACCCGACCCCCGACGGCACCTGCGTCCGCGACTACATCCACGTCGCCGACCTCGCCGAGGCCCACCTCCTCGCCGTCGCCGCCGCCGAGCCGGGCGAGCACCTCATCTGCAACCTCGGCAACGGCAACGGCTTCTCCGTGCGCGAGGTCATCGAGACCGTCCGCGAGGTCACCGGCCACCCGATCCCCGAGGTCGTGGCCCCCCGACGCGGCGGCGACCCGGCCACCCTGGTCGCCTCGGCGGCCACCGCCCGTGAGCGGCTGGGCTGGAACCCGTCCCGCGCGGATCTCGCGGGTATCGTCGCGGACGCGTGGGCGTTCGCGCAGCACATCGCAAGCAGCGCAAGGGAGTCGTAGTGGGGGCACAGGAAGTTCGCGAGGGTTTCGTCCGGCTGTACGGGGCCGAGCCCGAGGGCGTCTGGGCGGCGCCCGGCCGCGTCAACCTCATCGGCGAGCACACCGACTACAACGACGGCTTCGTGATGCCCTTCGCGCTGCCGCACATCGCGGTCGCGGCGGTCGCACGGCGTACCGACGGTGTGCTGCGGCTGCACTCGGCCGACCTCGACAGCGGCGTCGCCGAACTGCGGCTGGACGACCTGGCGCCCGAGTCCGACGGCAGCTGGACGGCGTACCCGGCCGGAGTCGTCTGGGCGCTGCGCGAGGCCGGCCACCAGGTGACCGGCGCCGACATCCATCTGTCCTCGACGGTTCCGTCGGGCGCGGGTCTGTCGTCGTCCGCGGCGCTGGAGGTCGTCGTGGCCCTGGCGCTGAACGACCTCTACGACCTCGGGCTCCAGGGCTGGCAGCTCGCCCGCCTGTGCCAGCGCGCCGAGAACGTCTACGTCGGCGCGCCCACCGGCATCATGGACCAGACGGCGTCCGCGTGCTGCGAGGCCGGCCACGCGCTGTTCCTCGACACCCGCGACCTCTCGCAGAAGCAGATCCCCCTCGACCTGGCCGCCGAGGGCCTGCGCCTGCTCGTCGTCGACACCCAGGTCACGCACGCCCACAGTGGTGGCGAGTACGGCAAGCGGCGGGCCGGCTGCGAGAAGGGCGCCGCCCTCCTCGGCGTCGACGCGCTGCGCGACATCGCGTACGCCGACCTGGACGCGGCCCTCGACCGGCTCGGCGACGAGGAGGAGGTCCGCCGCCTGGTCCGCCATGTGGTGACGGAGGACCAGCGCGTGGAACAGGTCGTCGCCCTGCTGGAGGCGGGCGGCGACAGCCGTGCCGTCGGTCCGATCCTGACGGCGGGCCACGCCTCGCTCCGGGACGACTTCCGGGTCTCCTGCCCCGAGCTGGACCTCGTCGTCGACACCGCCCTCGCCCACGGGGCGCTCGGTGCGCGGATGACCGGCGGCGGGTTCGGCGGGTCGGCGATCGTGCTGGCCGAGGCCGCCGATGTCGAGACGCTCACCAAGGCCGTCGAAGAGGCGTTCGCGGCCGCGGGGCACAAGGCTCCGCGCGTGTTCGAGGCGGTCCCGGCGGCGGGGGCGCGTCGGCTGAACTGAGTTCTTCCCGTCCCGACCCCGAGTTCTTCCCGCCCCGACCCCGGGGACCGCGTCACCCCAGCCTTTTCGTCAGGGTGAACTCCGTCAGCCCCGGGGGGTAGTCCTCGATCACGCACACCACCTCGTAGCCCCGGCGTTTGTAGAACTCCGGGGCCTGGAAGTCCCAGGTCTCCAGGCGTACGCGGTCGCAGCCGCGCTGCTCGCGGGCGATGCGCTCCGCTTCGGCGAGGAGGGCGCTGCCCAGGCCCGTGCCCCGGTGCCGGGCGTCGACCCAGAGGTGGCTGACGTGCAGCCAGGTCGTCCAGGTGTGGCCCACCAGACCGCCGGCCAGGTCGCCGCCCGGGTCCGTGGCCCAGACGTGCAGCGCCGACTCGCGTTCCGCGGGCGTGCCGCGCAGTGCGCGCAGGACCGGGGAGGCCTCGGTGTTGGTGGCGAGGAGCCGCGAACGGAGAAGATCGCGGCGAGTCCTGTCGACTTCTGTCTCAAGACGAAACATGCGGCACACCATAAGCGCGGTGGCCGAACCAATCCTGCAATTTGCCTTCCGCTGTACGCCCGCGGCCCTACCCTGTGAACAGTGCCGGTGGGGGCCGGTACTGATCAGGGGGCGAGACAGTCGGGTACGGCGCCCGCGGTGGGGGTAGCACTCTCTGCACGGCGGCGGCCGTTGCGGCAGCGGCTTCCCCTCCGGGCGTCGTATCCGCGCAGGTCGTCGTTCTCCGTCTCCGGACCTTGGGGTATCCCCTGCTCTGTCAAGGAGCTTGGGGGAGGGGGTTTCGTGGTTCGCATTCGTGTACTGGTCGTCGATGACCACCGTATCTTCGCCGAGTCACTCGCCGCGGCACTGGCCGCCGAGCCCGACGTCGACGTGTCCGCGGCCGGCAGCGGCCCGGCGGCACTGCGCAGTCTGGAGCGCGCGGCCGCCGAGGGGCGCCGGTACGACGTGCTGCTCGTCGACGCCGATCTGGGCGCCGCCCTGCCGGGCATACGGCCCGCCGTGCCCGTGCAGGAGGTGGGGGAGGACGGGCTCGTCGACGGGATATCGCTGGTCGTGGGGGTCCGTGCCGCGCAGCCCCATGTCCGGATCGTCGTCCTCGCCGAGAAGGACGATCCGCGCCGCGCGGCCCTCGCCCTCCAGGCCGGGGCGTCCGGCTGGGTGGCGAAGGACTGCTCGCTGTCCCGTCTGCTCACCGTCATCAGAGGCGTGCTGCGCGAGGAGACGCACCTCCCGGCCGCGCTCCTGACGGGCGTCCTGCGGGAGCTGACGGCCGCCCGCAAGCACCGCACCGAGAGCGAACGGCTGGTGGAGTCGCTCACCCCGAGGGAGCGGGAGGTGCTGCGCTGCATGGTCGCGGGACTGGGCAGGAAGGCGGTCGCCGACCGGCTGTTCCTCTCCCCGCACACCGTCCGCACCCATATGCAGAACGTCCTCGGGAAACTGGGCGTGCACTCCACCCTCGCCGCGGTCGCGCTGGCGCGCCGGGCCGGGGTGGGGCCGGTGGACCTAGCCGGGGATGTTGTCGAACGGGGCGGTCAGCTGGCGTAGCAGGCCCGCCAGTTCACCGCGCTGGGCGTTCGAGAGCTCGGCCAGGATCGCTCGTTCCTGGTCGAGCAGGCCGGCGAGGGCCTGGTCGGCGCGGTCCTTGCCGTCGTCCGTGAGGCGGACGAGCACACCCCGGCGGTCGCTCGGGTCCGGCAGCCGCTCCACCAGGCCCTTCTTCGCGAGCCGGTCGATACGGTTCGTCATCGTGCCCGAGGTCACCAGCGTCTGCGTCAGCAACTGCCCCGGCGAGAGCTGATAGGGCGCCCCCGCACGGCGAAGCGCCGTCAGGACGTCGAACTCCCAGGGCTCCAGCTGGTGCTCGGAGAACGCCAGACGGCGTGCGCGGTCCAGGTGCCGGGCCAGTCTGCTCACTCGGCTGAGTACTTCCAGCGGCTCCACGTCGAGGTCCGGGCGCTCCCGGCGCCACGCTGCGACCAGCCGATCGACCTCGTCCTCCATGACGATCAGTGTAGTGGTTGTGTCGATGTGAAGTCTCTTGATATGGATCCTCTTGATGTCGAGTCTCTTGACGTCAAGATAAATGACGGGGGAAAGTACCAGGCATGACGACCAACCCCTCCTGGGACCCCGCCCAGTACCTGCGCCACGCCGGTCACCGCGCCCGCCCCTTCGGCGACCTCCTCGCCCGCGTCCCCGACCTGCCCGGCGACCCGCCCCGCATCGCCGACCTCGGCTGCGGCCCCGGCAACCTCACCGCCGTCCTCGCCGACCGCTGGACCACCGCCCGCGTCACCGGCTACGACAACTCGCCCCGGATGCTCGCCGACGCGGCGGCGCACGCGGGCGCGCGCCTCGACTTCGCCGACGCCGACCTCGCGACCTGGGTGCCGGAGGAGACGTACGACCTGCTCGTCTCGAACGCCGCCCTCCAGTGGGTGCCCGGCCACCTCGACGCCTTCGCCGGCTGGCTGGACGGCCTCGCCCCCGGCGGCGCCTTCGCCTTCCAGGTCCCCCACAACATCGACGCGCCCCTGCACGCCCTCATGCGCGAGCTCGGCCACGGCGTCCGCTGGAAGAGCCGCCTCGGCCACGTCCTGCGCCACGAGGACTCCGTCCACGCCCCCGGCGACTACCTCGACCGGCTGGCCCGCCTCGGCTGCGCCACCGACGTCTGGACGACCACCTACTTCCATGTGCTCCAGGGCGACGACCCCGTACTCGACTGGGTCAAGGGCACCGGCCTGCGCCCCGCCCTCGACGCCCTCGCCGACGACCCCGAGGCCCGCGACGCCTTCGTCACCGAATACCGCGACCTGCTCCGCGAGGCCTACCCGAGCACGGAGTACGGCACCGTCCTGCCGTTCCGCCGCCTGTTCGCGGTGGCCGTGAAGGAGGCCTGACGTGCCGGCCGCCGTCGACCATGTCCAGCTCGCCGCCGCTTCTACGTCCGGGACTCCGTCGGCAACCGGCTGGAGTTCCTGGAGGCCGACAGGGGGGTTTGAGGGGCGCCGGACGGGTCACCCGCAGTGTTGAGACCACACGCAGACCTGACTGGGAGTGATGAACAGTGGCAGGCGAGCAGAAGGCCAAGGGCAAGATGGAGCAGGCCAAGGGCAAGGCCAAGGAGACGGTCGGCCGTGCCGTGGGCAACGAGAGCCTCGAGGCCAAGGGCCGCGCCGAGCAGGCGAAGGGCGACGCCCGTCAGGCCAAGGAGAAGACCAAGGACGTCTTCAAGCACTGAGGGCGTGACGAGGCGCGGCAGTGGCGCTGACGCGCCGCGGCGCCGACGGCACGCATGCCGACGGGCCCCGACCTTCGTGGTCGGGGCCCGTCGCATGTGTGCCGCGTCGCCATGTGTCGTGTCGCCATGTGTCGTGTCGCCATGTGTCGTGTCGCCATGTGTGACGGCGCCGTGTGTGACGGCGTTCCGTCAGGCCTTTCGGCGGCCTATCAGGTGCGGCTTCGCTTCCAGCCCGTCCAGCCCGTGCCAGGACAGGTTCACCAGGTGGGCCGCCACCTCCGCCTTCTTCGGGCGGCGTACGTCCAGCCACCACTGACCGGTCAGGGCGACCATGCCGACCAGGGCCTGGGCGTACAGCGGGGCCAGCTTCGGGTCGAAGCCGCGGCTCTTGAACTCGCGGCCCAGGATGTCCTCCACCTGGGTCGCGATGTCGGAGATCAGGGACGCGAACGACCCGGTCGACTGCGGGATGGGGGAGTCCCGCACCAGGATCCGGAAACCGTCCGTGTACTCCTCGATGTAGTCGAGGAGCGCGAACGCCGCCTGTTCGAGGAGCTCGCGCGGGTGGCCCGCCGTCAGCGAGGACGTGACCATGTCCAGCAGCCGGCGCATCTCCCGGTCCACGACGACCGCGTACAGCCCCTCCTTGCCGCCGAAGTGCTCGTACACCACCGGCTTGGAGACCCCGGCCTTCGCCGCGATCTCCTCCACCGAGGTGCCCTCGAAACCCTTCGCCGCGAACAGGGTGCGACCGATCTCGAGCAGCTGCTGGCGCCGCTCCGCACCCGTCATACGGGTGCGCCGGGCGCGCCGCGGCTTCGCTTCGTTACTGGGGGTGCTGCTGGGATCGGTCGCCACGCCGTCAATCATGCCGCCTCGGCGGTGGCCTTCCCCCGTCGGGAGTCGTCCTCACCGGTGTTGCGACGCGAATCGATACGCGAGCGTGACGGCCAGCGCACGTCGTAGGCCCACCCGAGCATCTCGAACCACCGGATGAACCGCGCCGAGGAGTCCAGCTGGCCCCGCATCACGCCGTGCCGTGCCGACGTAGGGTCCGCGTGGTGCAGGTTGTGCCAGGACTCGCCACAGGACAGGATCGCCAGCCACCAGACGTTGCCGGAGCGGTCACGCGACTTGAACGGGCGCTTGCCCACCGCGTGACAGATCGAGTTGATCGACCACGTCACGTGGTGCAGCAGGGCCACCCGCACGAGCGAGCCCCAGAAGAACGCCGTGAACGCGCCCCACCAGGACATCGTCACCAGGCCGCCCACCAGCGGCGGCAGCGCCAGCGACAGGATCGTCCAGTAGACGAACTGACGGGACACCGCGCGGATCGCCGGGTCCTTGATCAGATCCGGCGCGTACTTCTCCTGCGAGGTCTGCTCCTCGTCGAACATCCATGCGATGTGGGCCCACCACAGGCCCTTCAGCAGGGCCGGGAGCGTCTCGCCGAACCGCCACGGCGAATGCGGGTCGCCCTCCGCGTCCGAGTACTTGTGGTGCTTGCGGTGATCGGCCACCCAGCGCACGATCGGGCCCTCCACCGCCATCGAACCCATGATCGCCAGCGCGATCCTGAGCGGCCGCTTCGCCTTGAACGAACCGTGCGTGAAGTAGCGGTGGAAACCGATCGTGATGCCGTGGCAGCCGAGGAAGTACATGAAGACCAGCAGACCGAGGTCCAGCCAGCTCACCCCCCAGCCCCACACCAGCGGCACCGCGGCCAGTACCGCCAGGAACGGGACGACGATGAAGATCAGCAGCATGATCTGCTCGATCGAACGCTTCTGCTCGCCACCCAGAGTGGCGGAGGGCGTGGGGGTACCGTCGGGCGCCTTCAAAGGGTCATCGATCACGTTGGAGCTGCCTGTGGTCATGCGCGTCCCCTGGGGGGTCTGGGAATGAGGGAGATGCCGTTGTTCCGCACACCGCGGAAGGTCGCACAGCGAACCAATGCCACTCCCTACGGTTCCGTAACCTACGGCATCGTAAGTATGGCAGTGCCTTGCCGGGCGGCAAGAGCCCGCCAACCTGCGCGTCCCCATGGACACCTATCCTTGGAGACAGTCGGACAGCGCGGTCCGCTCTGTTTTCTTCCCGGATGTCCGGCCCCTATGCGACGCCCGCCGCGGGGCCGACGTCCGGGTTCCCTCCCGGACGAGCTTCAACACTGCAAGGAGCCGCACCTGTGAGCAGTGCCGACGACCTTGGCCAGGCCACCACAACGACCAGCACCGAGCTGCGCGCCGACATCCGCCGACTGGGTGACCTGCTCGGCGAGACCCTCGTACGGCAGGAAGGCCCGGAGCTCCTCGACCTGGTCGAGAAGGTCCGCCGCCTCACCCGCGAGGACGGCGAAGCCGCCGCCGAACTGCTGCGTGGCATCGAACTGGAGACCGCGGCCAAGCTGGTCCGCGCCTTCTCCACCTACTTCCACCTCGCCAACGTCACCGAGCAGGTCCACCGCGGCCGCGAACTGCGCGAGCGCCGCGCCGCCGAGGGCGGCCTCCTCGCCCGCACCGCCGACCGCCTCAAGGACGTCGACCCCGAACACGTCCAGCAGACGGTCCGCCACCTCAACGTTCGCCCGGTGTTCACGGCGCACCCCACCGAAGCCGCGCGCCGGTCGGTACTCAACAAGCTCCGGCGCATCGCCGCGCTCCTCGAGACCCCCGTCATCGAGGCCGACCGCCGCCGCTACGACACCCGCCTGGCCGAGAACATCGACCTCGTCTGGCAGACCGACGAGCTCAGGGTCGTACGCCCCGAGCCCGCCGACGAGGCCCGCAACGCCATCTACTACCTCGACGAACTCCACGCGGGCGCCGTGGGCGACGTCCTGGAGGACCTCACCGCCGAACTGGAGCGGGTCGGCGTCAAGCTCCCCGAGAACACCCGCCCGCTCACCTTCGGCACCTGGATCGGCGGCGACCGCGACGGCAACCCCAACGTCACCCCCCAGGTGACCTGGGACGTCCTCATCCTCCAGCACGAGCACGGCATCAACGACGCGCTGGACATGATCGACGAGCTGCGCGGCTTCCTCTCCAACTCCATCCGCTACACCGGCGCCACCGAGGAACTCCTGGAGTCGCTGAAGGGCGACCTCGAACGGCTGCCCGAGATCAGCCCCCGCTACAAGCGCCTCAACGCCGAAGAGCCCTACCGGCTCAAGGCCACCTGCATCCGGCAGAAGCTCGAGAACACCAAGCTGCGCCTCGCCAAGGGCATCCCCCACGAGGCCGGGCGCGACTACCTCGGCACCAGCGAGCTCCTCGCGGACCTCACCCTCATCCAGACGTCGCTGCGCGAACACCGCGGCGGTCTGTTCGCCGACGGCCGGATGAACCGCACCATCCGCACCCTCGCCGCGTTCGGCCTCCAGCTCGCCACCATGGACGTCCGCGAGCACGCCGACGCCCACCACCACGCCCTCGGTCAGCTCTTCGACCGTCTCGGCGAGGAGTCCTGGCGCTACACCGACATGCCCCGCGAGTACCGCACGAAGCTGCTCGCCAAGGAGCTGCGCTCCCGCCGGCCGCTCGCCCCCTCCCCGGCGCCCGTCGACGCCGCCGGCGAGAAGACCCTCGGGGTCTTCCTCACCGTCAAGCGGGCCCTGGAGGTCTTCGGTCCCGAGGTCATCGAGTCGTACATCATCTCGATGTGCCAGGGCGCCGACGACGTGTTCGCGGCGGCGGTCCTGGCCCGCGAGGCCGGCCTCGTCGACCTGCACGCCGGCTGGGCGAAGATCGGCATCGTGCCGCTCCTGGAGACCACGGACGAGCTGAAGGCCGCCGACACCATCCTCGAGGACATGCTCTCCGACCCCTCCTACCGGCGCCTCGTCGCGCTGCGCGGAGACGTCCAGGAGGTCATGCTCGGCTACTCGGACTCCTCGAAGTTCGGCGGCATCACCACCAGCCAGTGGGAGATCCACCGCGCTCAGCGCCGGCTGCGCGACGTCGCCCACCGCTACGGCGTCCGGCTGCGGTTGTTCCACGGCCGCGGCGGCACCGTCGGCCGCGGCGGCGGCCCCTCGCACGACGCGATCCTCGCCCAGCCCTGGGGCACCCTGGAGGGCGAGATCAAGGTCACCGAGCAGGGCGAGGTCATCTCCGACAAGTACCTCATCCCCTCGCTGGCCAGGGAGAACCTGGAACTGACGGTCGCCGCGACCTTGCAGGCCTCCGCTCTGCACACCTCTCCCCGCCAGTCCGACGAGGCCCTCGCCCGCTGGGACGCGGCCATGGACGTCGTCTCCGACGCCGCCCACGACGCCTACCGGGCCCTCGTCGAGGACCCGGACCTGCCGACGTACTTCCTCGCGTCGACGCCGGTGGACCAGCTCGCCGACCTGCACCTGGGCTCCCGGCCCTCCCGCCGCCCCGGCTCCGGCGTCTCGCTCGACGGCCTGCGCGCCATCCCGTGGGTCTTCGGCTGGACCCAGTCCCGTCAGATCGTCCCCGGCTGGTACGGCGTCGGCTCCGGCCTCAAGGCGCTGCGCGAAGCAGGCCTCGACACCGTCCTGGACGAGATGCGCGATCAGTGGCACTTCTTCCGGAACTTCATCTCCAACGTCGAGATGACCCTCGCGAAGACCGACCTGCGCATCGCCCAGCACTACGTCGACACCCTCGTCCCCGACGACCTCAAGCACGTCTTCGACCGCATCAAGGCCGAACACGCCCTGACCGTCGCCGAGGTACTGAAGATCACCGGCGAACCGGAACTGCTCGCGGCCACCCCCGTGCTCAAGCAGACCTTGACCATCCGCGACGCCTACCTCGACCCCATCTCCTACCTCCAGGTCACGCTGCTCAAGCGCCAGCGTGACGCCGCGGCCGCGGGAGCCGAGCCCGACCCGCTCCTCGCCCGCGCCCTGCTCCTCACCGTCAACGGCGTCGCCGCGGGCCTGCGCAACACCGGCTGACCCGCACCCGGCACGAAGAGGCGCCCCGGTCCACACGGACCGGGGCGCCTCTTCGTACCCGCACGCACACCACGTACGCAACCGCTCACTCACACCGCTCACTCACACCGCGAGGAACGCCGCCGTCAGCAACGCGACGCCCGACCCCGCCAGCACCCACCCCACCCGCGCCCGCCCCAGACCACCCGCGACCACGATCGACGCCAGCAACAGCGCCCCACCGAGCGGCACCCACGCGTACAGGACCCCGGCCGGACCGGACCGGAGCACCTGGTCACTGCCCGGCTTGATCACCACGGTGTAGATCCCGCCCTTGCGCACCGCCACCGACTTGTCGATCTCCACGCGCGCGCGTGCCGTCGACCCGGCCGACAGCGGCGTGTACGGCCCCGCGCACGTGTCCTCGCCGCAGCGCGTCACCTCGACCGTGCCCTGCTCCCGGCCCTTCGTCAGCATCACGTGCTGCGCGGACCCCCAGGAACCCCATATCCCCGCGAACAGGATCAGTACGGCGACCGTGCCCATCGCCACGAGCCGCCCGAACCGCAACGCGGTCTCCGAGGCCGAGCTCCTGGCAGCACTCCTGGCCGGGCTCTTGCGGGCGTGACCCCGGCGGCGGTGGGACGAGGCTGCTGTGGCAGGCATGGCCGGGATCATTGGCCATGCCTGAACGGCCCGTCAACCTCGGTGGGTGACAAGTCAGGAGTTGTACGTGCTTTGCGCCCGCTCCAGCCCCTCGAGGACCAGGGCCTCCGCCGCGTCCGCCGCACGGTCCACGAAGTAGTCGAGCTCCTTGCGCTCGCCCGAGGAGAAGTCCTTCAGCACGAAGTCCGCCACCTGCATCCGCCCCGGCGGCCGCCCGATGCCGAACCGCACGCGGTGGTAGTCCGCGCCCATCACCTTCGTCATCGACTTCAGACCGTTGTGCCCGTTGTCCCCGCCACCGAGCTTCAGCCGCAGCATGCCGTAGTCGAGGTCCAGCTCGTCGTGGACCGCGACGATGTTCGCCACCGGCACCTTGTAGAAGTCCCGCAACGCGTTCACCGGACCGCCCGACACGTTCATGAACGACATCGGCTTCGCCAGGATCACCCGCCGGCTCCCCGTCCCCGGCGGACCCAGCCGCCCCTCGACGACCTGCGCCTGCGCCTTGCCCGCCCGCTTGAACCGCCCCCCGATCCGCTCGGCCAGCAGATCCGCCACCATGAAACCGATGTTGTGCCGGTTCATGGCGTACTCCGGACCGGGATTGCCGAGACCCACGATCAGCCAGGGGGCATTGGCGTCGGTCGTCACGTCCATGTCTCCTTGATACGCGCAGACCGCCGCTCCCCGGAGGAAGCGGCGGCCGACGGGATGAGGTTCCGGGAAATCAGGCCTCGGTGGTCTCGGCCTCGGCGTCCGCCGGGGCCTCCTCCGCCTGGGCGGCCAGGACCTGGAGGACGACCGCGTCCTCGTCGGTCGCCAGCGTGGTGCCCTTGGGCAGCGGGATGTCCTTCGCGAGGATGGCGGCGCCGGCCTCCAGGCCCGCGATGGAGACGGTGACCGACTCCGGGATGTGCGTGGCCTCGGCCTCGACGTTCAGCGTGCTCAGCACGTGCTCGAGGAGGTAGGCGCCCGGGGCCAGCTCGCCCTCGGTGTGGACGTAGACCTCGACGTTGACCTTCTCGCCGCGCTTCACGAGGAGCAGGTCGACGTGGTCCAGGAAGCCCTTGATCGCGTCACGCTGGACGGCCTTCGGGATCGCCAGCTGGGTCTTGCCGTCGATCTCCAGGCTGAGCAGGACGTTCGGGGTGCGCAGCGCGAGCTGGAGCTCGTGGCCCGGCAGCGTGATGTGCACGGGGTCGGCACCGTGGCCGTAGACCACGGCGGGAACCTTGCTGTCACGGCGGATACGGCGGGCGGCGCCCTTGCCGAACTCGGTGCGGGTCTCGGCTGCGAGCTTGACCTCGGCCATGTTCACTCCTCGTAGAACGGGGGAAAGGTGGTCACCCGGCCAAACCATCGGCCTGCTACGAAGAGCGCGTCGATAACGGACCGCCGTACACACACGTGTACGGCCTCCCTCGCCGAGCAACTGTGGCAGTTTACGCAGCGGGAAGGCCGTACAGGAAATCGATCTAGACGAGGACCGTCACTGCTCGTCGAAGAGGCTCGTCACCGAACCGTCCTCGAAGACCTCGCGGACCGCGTTCGCGATCGTCGGGGCGATCGACAGCACCGTGATCTTGTCCACCTCGAGCTCACCCGGCGTCGGCAGGGTGTTGGTGAAGATGAACTCGCTGACCTTGGAGTTCTTGAGGCGGTCGGCCGCCGGACCCGACAGCACACCGTGCGTCGCCGTCACGATGACGTCCTCCGCACCGTGCGCGAACAGCGCGTCCGCGGCGGCGCAGATGGTGCCGCCCGTGTCGATCATGTCGTCGACGAGCACACAGACCCGGCCCTTGACCTCGCCCACGACCTCGTGGACGGTCACCTGGTTCGCCACGTCCTTGTCGCGCCGCTTGTGCACGATCGCCAGCGGCGCGCCCAGCCGGTCGCACCAGCGGTCGGCGACCCGTACCCGGCCCGCGTCCGGCGACACGACGGTCAGCTTGTCGCGGTCCACCTTGCTGCCCACGTAGTCGGCGAGCAGCGGCAGCGCGAAGAGGTGGTCCACCGGGCCGTCGAAGAAGCCCTGGATCTGGTCCGTGTGGAGGTCCACCGTCAGGATCCGGTGGGCGCCCGCCGTCTTCATCATGTCGGCGATCAGACGGGCCGAGATGGGCTCGCGTCCGCGGTGCTTCTTGTCCTGCCGGGCATAGCCGTAGAACGGCACGATCACCGTGATCGAACGGGCCGACGCGCGCTTCAGCGCGTCGATCATGATCAGCTGCTCCATGATCCACTTGTTGATCGGAGCCGTGTGGCTCTGGATCAGGAAGCAGTCCGCACCTCGCGCCGACTCCTGGTAGCGGACGTAGATCTCACCATTGGCGAAATCGAAGGCCTTCGTCGGGACGACCCCGACACCCAGCTGGTGGGCGACCTCCTCGGCAAGCTCGGGGTGGGCGCGGCCGGAGAAGAACATCATCTTCTTCTCGCCGGTCGTCTTGATCCCGGTCACAGCACTGTCTCCTCAGAGGTGTCTCAGCTGGGGTGTCGAGAGACCTCGCCGCTGGGCGCGACGGGCCGTCTCAGCTGGTGGGGTGCGGGTGTGCACCTATCACGGTACGCCGTGTCCGACGCGTCCGTTTCCGGTCAGCTTTCGCTTTCCGCCTGGCGGGAGGCCGTCTCGGCCGCCTTCGCCGCCGCGCTGCCCGGCCGCTTTCGGGCCACCCAACCCTCGATATTCCGCTGCTGACCACGGGCCACGGCCAGCGAGCCGGGCGGCACGTCCTTCGTGATCACGGACCCGGCGGCGGTGTACGCGCCGTCCCCGACCGTGACGGGAGCCACAAACATGTTGTCCGAACCCGTACGGACATGCGACCCGACGGTGGTGTGGTGCTTGTCCTGTCCGTCGTAGTTCACGAACACGCTCGCCGCGCCGATGTTGGAGTACTCGCCGATCGTCGCGTCACCGACGTAGGACAGATGCGGAATCTTCGTCCCCTCGCCGATGGAGGCGTTCTTGGTCTCGACGTACGTGCCGATCTTGCCCTTCGCCCCGAGGCGGGTGCCGGGACGGAGGTAGGCGTACGGGCCCACGGTCGCGTTCGCACCGATGCGGGCGTTGTCGGACACGGTGTTGTCGACCCGGGCCCCCGCACCGACCTCGGTGTTCCTCAGCCGGCTGTTGGGGCCCACCTCGGCGCCCTCGCCGAGGTGCGTGCTGCCGTGGAGCTGCGTACCGGGGTGGACGACGGCGTCCTGCTCGAAGGTGACGGTGACGTCGATCCAGGTCGTCGCCGGGTCGACGACGGTCACGCCGGACAGCATCGCGGCGGTCAGCAGCCGGTCGTTGAGAATCCGGCGGGCCTCGCTGAGCTGCACCCGGTTGTTGATGCCGGCGATCTCGCGGTGGTCGGCGGCGACGGACGCGCCGACCCGGTGACCGGCCTCCCGGAGGATGCCGAGGACGTCGGTGAGGTACTCCTCGCCCTGGCTGTTGTCCGTGCGGACCTTCTTCAGCGCGTCGGCCAGCAGCGGCCCGTCGAACGCGAAGACCCCGGAGTTGATCTCACGGATCGCGCGCACCGCGTCGTTGGCGTCCTTGTGCTCGACGATCGCGGTGACGGTGCCGGTGGCGCCGTCCCGGACGATCCGCCCGTAGCCGGTCGCGTCCGGCACCTCGGCGGTGAGGACGGTGACGGCGTTCCCGTCCGCGTGGTGGGTGGCGGCGAGCGCCGCGAGGGTCGCGCCGGTGAGCAGCGGGGTGTCGCCGCAGACGACGACCACCGTGCCGTCGACGTCGCCGCCGAGCTGCTCGAGCCCCATCCGGACGGCGTGCCCGGTGCCGTTCTGCTCTTCCTGTACGGCGGTGCGCACGCCGGAGTCGACCTCGGCGAGGTGCGCCGTGACCTTCTCGCGTGCGTGTCCGACCACGACGACCAGGTTCTCGGGGTCCAACTCACGGGCCGCGGCCAGCACATGACCCACGAGGGAGCGGCCGCTGATCTCGTGCAGGACCTTCGGTATGGCGGACTTCATACGGGTGCCCTCACCCGCTGCGAGAACGACGACGGCTGCCGGGCGAATGGCGCTCACGGAAGTTGCCCTTCGGCTGTGGAGTGGGGTGGGACATCCGAAGGATACCGGGGCGTTTCTTCGACGACATGAGAGCGGGCCCTGACAGTGCTGTCAGGGCCCGGTTCGGCAGCTCCGCCGGCTGGATTCGAACCAGCGTCTCAAGGCTCCAAAGGCCTGCGGGATGCCGCTACCCCACGGCGGATTGCTGCCTTAGACCTTACCGGAGGAAGGGAGGGGCATGATCCCGCGCGGCGGAGTCCACCATGCCCTTCCACCACCCTTCGATCTGACGGTAGAGATCAGCTGCCTGCGCCACCCGGATCACCAGGCAGCCGTGGTAGCTCTCGCCTACGTTCTTGCGTACCGTCTTGGGGTTGTGCTTCTTGATCGTCGCCCTCTGGAAAGCCGAGACGTCGACGCCCACCAGGTCTGCCCAATAGCGGTTGGAGCCGTCTACGTCGGCAGTGACGTGAATCATCAAGCGGTACGTCAGGCGCTCGGGTCCGACGCCCAGCAGGTTGAGCCAGGCCAGGTAGAGCTGGATCACTCCTGGGTCGCTGTTGACGAAGATGACGTTCTCGCGGCGGGCGTAGGGCTTGTCCTTGGATCCCTCGGCCCAGTACAGAGCGACGCCCGCCATGAAGAGATCACGGCCGGACAATTCGCCGATCTGTGCTGTTGCGGCCGCCTTGGTCCTCTGTCGTTCTTCGTCACGCACCGCCAACTCGTGATCCCACCTCATTCGATTGGCCAGCCTTGCCTGCTCCACAGGGTCGCGACGCTCCGGTTTCGGCAGGTCCCGTACCCACAGTGAGATCGCACTCTTCGAGCACCCCAGCTCTACCTGGATCTGGTCGTAGGTCCAACCCTGGAGCCGTAACTCCCTTGCCTTGTCGCGAAGGTCGTCCTTCGCGTTCGGCCGCTTCGTCCACTCGGGGGGCGGCTCGCCTTCCAGGAGCCGGTTGAGGATGTCGTTGTTGTCGACGTGGAGTCGATCGCGGATCTGCCGTCGGCTGAATCCCGCCCGCCGCAGTGCCACCGCCCGCTCCCGAAGTGCCTCGAAGTCCGCGTACTTGCCGAGGGAATGTGCCATGTGCATACCGTCCGGGCGGAATGCAGGGTTCCGGGCTCGAACGGGCGCGGTTCGGCAGTTCGAGGGATACCGGTGGGTTTCGACGCTGTTCGGTTACGGAGTGTGGTGGGCGCCGGTCCGGGAAAGTCGCCGGAAAAGCCGGGGGTCGCGCCCGTAGGCTGGAGGCATGACCACGACGGGGGAAGAGGACACGGCGGCCCTGGGAGGGCCGTGGTGGTGGACCAGATGGCGGAGCGCGGCGTTCGACTGGAGCCTGGGGCTCGTGTCCGCCGTGGAGTGCGCGGTGGAGGGGATCCCGTTCGCGCGGGATGCCGGGATCCCGTCGGCGGCGGGGGTGGTGTTCGGGCTGCTCGCCGGGTCCGTCCTGGTGGTGCGGCGGAAGTGGCCCATCGCGGTGGTGCTGGTGTCGATCGCGATCACACCGGCCCAGATGGGCTACCTGATGGGCATCGTGGGGCTGTACACGCTCGCCGCCTCCGAGCTGCCCCGGCGGATCATCGCCTCGCTCGCCGGGATGCAGCTGGTGGGGACGTTGATCGTGACGTTCGTACGGGTCCGGCAGAGCATGGACCAGGGCCGTCTGACCATCGGTGACTGGTTCATCCCGTTCGCCGCCATCACGACCTCCCTGGGGCTCACCGCCCCGCCGCTGCTGCTCGGGATGTACGTCGGCGCCAGGCGGCGGCTCATGGAGAGCCTGCGCGAGCGGGCGGACAGCCTCGAGCGGGAGTTGCAGCTGCTCGCGGAGCGGGCCGAGGAGCGGGCGGAGTGGGCGCGTGGCGAGGAGCGCACCCGGATCGCGCGGGAGATGCACGACGTGGTCGCGCACCGCGTGAGCCTGATGGTCGTCCACGCCGCGGCGTTGCAGGCCGTGGCGCGCAAGGACCCCGAGAAGGCGGTGCGGAACGCGGCCCTCGTGGGTGACATGGGGCGGCAGGCGCTGACCGAGTTGCGGGAGATGCTCGGGGTGCTGCGCAGCGGTGGTCCGACGGAGCGGGCGGCGTCGGTGCCGGTGGTGGCGGTGGGGTTGGCCGCCGCGGTGGTGGTGGAGGAGGGCGAGGGGCCCTGTCTGTCCGAGCTCGACGAGCTGGTGGGGCAGTCGGCGGCCGCGGGGATGGTCGTGGAGCTGCTGGTGGAGGGGGACGTGCGGGCGTACGCGGCGGAGGTGGAGCAGACGGCGTACCGGGTGGTGCAGGAGGCGCTGACGAACGTCCACAAGCATGCGGCGGGCGCCAAGACGCATGTGCGGCTGGCGCATCGGGAGGGCGAGATCGCGATGCAGGTGGAGAACGGACCGCCGCCGGAGGCGTCGGCGTTGTCGGCGGGGTTCCCGTCGGGGGGCAACGGGCTGGTGGGGATGAAGGAACGGGTGGTGGCGCTGGGCGGGGTGTTCGTGTCGGGGCCGACGGAGGCGGGGGGTTTCCGGGTGTCGGCGGTGATACCGGCGCCGTAGGCCCCCGGGGGCAGGGGCCGTGCCGGCCGGTCAGCCGGCTGTGAGGCGGACGGGTTCGAGGCCGGAGGCGAGGGTGCCGAGGGCTTGGTCGATGTCGGGGCCCAGATACCAGTCGCCGGTGTGGTCGAGGGCGTAGACGCGGCCTTCGGCGTCGATGGCGAGGATGCCCTGGGTGTCGGTCTCCGTGCCGAGGGGTGCCACGTCGGTGTCGAGGGCGCGGCCGAGGTCGGCCAGGGTGCGGGCGAGGTGGAGGCCGTGCAGGGGGTCGAGGTGGACGGTGGTGGGCGCGACCTGGCGGCCGGGCCCGGTGGGCGCGATGGTCAGGCCGCCGAATTCGGCCCAGGCCTCGACGGCGGCGGGGAAGACGGCGTGCCGATGGCCGGCGGGTGAGATGTGTTCGCGGAGGGTGTCGGCCCAGATCTCGGCCTGCTTGATGTCCCAGCGTCCGGGTTGCCAGCCGGCGGCGCGCAGGGCGGCGTCGACGGGGACGGGGAAGCGTGTGGTGGAGGTGCGGTCGGGGTGCATCGGCCCTTCGTTCGTCGAGCTGGTGGTGCGTGGCCCGGTGGGGCCGTCGTGTCGTCCTGTGCGGGGGGTGGCGGGGGTGACGGTGGGACGCGGTTCAGTCGCCCGTGGCCGACGGATCGACGATGCGGACGCCGAAGTGTGCGCTGAGCGCGGTGCAGGCGCGGCAGGGGGCGGCGAAGCTGCCGTGCAGGGGATCGCCGTCCTCGCGGATGCGACGGGTGGTGAGTTTGGCTTGTTTGAGCGTTTTGCGGGCTTCCCCGTTGGTCATGGGGCGACGGGCGGCGCGTCTGCTGCGGGCGGCGTCGGCGGCGGTGATGTGCCGCGAGATGAGGAGCGCCTCGGCGCAGCGCCCGGTGAAGCGGTCGCGTTGGGTGCTGGCGAGGGTGTCGAGGAAGTCCTGCACGAGGGGGTGCAGGGACGGGGGCTGGTCGGCGCGGGCGGCGGTGCTGGTGAGAGTGGCGCCGCGGACGGAGAGGGCGGCGGCGACGGTGGGGAGTATGCCGTCCCTGCGGTGGCGGAGGACGGGCGCGTGCGGGGCCTCGGTGGCGGACCAGCCGATGCGGGGGTCGCCGGACGGGCCGGTGTGCGGATCGGCGTGCTGACCGGCGTGCGGACCGCTGTGCGGGGCGCCGGTCCGGCCGGCGTCGTGGGCGGCCGTGTTGCCGGTGAACAGGTTGTCCGACCTGCCGGTGTGTGACCCTGTCTGCGTCGCGTTCATGATCGTTTTCCCCTCCCGTGCATCCCCCCGGAGGTCACAGAGTGCCAAATGGCGTGGCGGGTGGGGAAGCTGGGGCGGTCCGACACGCCCGGGTTCGGGCGGGCTGTCACGGCGGGGTGACGGCTGGTCACGGAAGCGGAGGGCCGGTGACCGCCGTCGTCGTACCGCATAGGCTGTCGGCACCGTCGGCGCGCGGTTGACGCGCGTTGGAGATTGTTGGAGACAGTCGATACGGGGCGTGGTGGGTGGATCCGGAAGCGGAACCGGCCGCTGCGGGCCGTACAGAGTGCCGCAGGGGGCAACCGCCATGACGACAGGTCGGCTCGGGCTAGGGGCACCTCCCAGCCGCCAGGCTGGGGGACAAGCCGCGCCGCCGAACGCGGCCTATGCCGGGCAGGTCGTGCATTTCCCGGATCCGGTCCGGGCGGCACGACACCCGAGGGGCGTGCGGATGGACGAGCGGGGCTACCCCGACTTCTCGCCCTATGCGCGGGCGGCCGCGGAGATCGCGGATCCGCCGGAGGGCTTCGGCGTGGACGAGTTGCGGTTGACGGACTACGTGTCGGCGAACGCGGTGCTCTCGGCCTCGGGACACGAGCTCTGGGACACGGTCTCGAGTGTGGCGACGCCGCACGGCTGGACGTGGCACCACGTCGTGGGTTCGCGGCGGCTGGAGTTGGTCCCGGTCGAGGTGAAGGCGCTGCTGCGGCATCACGGCGGCGTGTCGTCGGCGGTGGTGGACCAGGCGAAGCGGGGCACGCGGCCGTTGCAGGAGACGCGTCCGGCGCACTTCGGGCTGCCGAAGTCGGGTGTGGCGGTGACGGAGCAGCAGGTCCAGGGCGTCGAGGAGGACCTCGGGTACCGACTGCCGGGGCCGTACCGGTCGTTCGTGAAGGCGGCGGGCGGTTGTGCGCCGGTGGGCACGGCGTTGGACGCGGAGCTGGGGCTCCTGGTGGACCAGCCGTTCTTCACAGTGCGCGACGAGGCTGCGGTCAACGACCTCGTGTACGTGAACAAGTGTCTGCGTGACCATCTGACGAAGGACTATCTGGGCGTCGGGTTCGTGCAGGGCGGGCTGCTCGCCGTGAAGGTGCGGGGCGAGCGGGCCGGTTCGGTGTGGTTCTGCGCGTACGACGACGTCCGGGACGTGGATCCGGCGTGGTCGCCGGCGGAGCGCATGGAGCGGCTGTTGCTGCCGTGCGGTGAGGACTTCGACGTCTTCCTGTCGAGGCTGGCCGGTAATCCGCCGGAGTTGGAGACGGTGGCCAATCTGATGGTGGACGGCGGGTTCGCGCGTGCGGTGCCGACGGCGGCTGCGTCTTCGGTGGGGGAGTGAGCTGGACGATGGTGACGTTCGCGCAGGCGCAGGAGCGCGCCGAAGAGTGGATCAACGGGGATGTGCCGGCGTATCAGCACCGTGAGGTGCGGGTGCGGGAGTTCGAGCTCGGATTCGTGGTGTGGGCCGAGGACCGCGCGGAGGGACCGCGTTCGGACGGCGGCGCGCAGCGGCTGGTGATCGCCCGGGACAGCGGGGAGGCCACGTTGTGGCCCGCGGCGCCGGTGGGCGAGGTCATCCGCCGGTACGAGGAGCAGTACGGCCGCACGGACGCCCCCGCCGATGCGGTGCCGGCGCCGGCGGCCCGGGTCGATCTGAATCAGACGTCGTTCCTGTTGTCGCCGCCGGAGTGGTTGCAGGAGGCGGCGGACAAGCTGGGGATCGCGGATCGACGGGAGGCCGGTTCCGGGGCTGGAGCCGGGGCCGGTTCCGGGAACGGATCCGGGAACGGCGAGGCCTCTTCGGCGCCGGGGTCTGCCTCGCATCCGGGTGCGGGCACGGGGGCGGGCTCCGGTTCGGGCGGCTCGGCCGGTGCTGTCCCCGTCGGGGCGCCCGGGGGGCCCGGGGGCGGCGATCCGTCGCTTCCCCGGACCCAGGGCGGGGCGCCGGGGAACGCGCTGCCCGAGACTCAGGCGGGCGTGCCCACGGGTGCGGGTCCCGGTGGGCCGTCGGCGCCCGCCGCTCCCGTCGGGGCGACGCCGTGGGCGGGGACGGACACCAACGCCGACTCCGGTGACGACCGTTCCGTGTCGCTGCCCGCGACCGTGTTCGCGCCGCCGCTGAGCGGCTCCGACGACGAGGCGGTGCCGCCGACGTCCGCGCCGGACGCCAAGACGGCGCTGATCGCGGGCGGCAGCCGGCTGCCGCGGACATCGGTCGCGCCCGCGCTCGACGCTCCGGGGACGGGTGGCGTGGGCCCTGGCGGTACGGGGGCGGCCGGGAACGCACCGGGCTCCCCGACCCCGCCGACTGCTCCGAACCCGCCGGCTGCTCCGACTCCGCCGTCCGGTCCGGCCGGTTCTTCGTACGGCTATCCGCAGGGGCCGGGCGCGGGCGCGCCGGGTGGCCAGGGTGGCCCAGGCGGGCCGGGTGGTCCGGGGGCTTCGTCTTCGGCCCCGTCCTCGGCGGGTGGGCCGGGTACGCCACCCCCGCCCGTCGGGTCTTCCTACGGCTATCCGCAGGGCGCGGGCGCTCCGCCGCCTCCGGCCGGCCCGGGTACGCCCGCGCGGCCGCTCGCGCCGAACGCCGGTGACATCGCGGACGCCGCGACCAGCAAGGCGGCGCCGCCTCCGCGCCGTCACCGTGGTGGAGGGGCGCAGCCGCCGCCTCCGCCGAGTGCGCCGGGCATGCCGGGTGCGCGACCGGGGAACACGCCCCCGCCTCCGCCGTCCGGCCCGGGTGCGCCCGGTACCCCGGCGGGCGGCTATGTGCCCACGCAGCTTGTGTCGGCCCTGGGCCCGGACGGGTCTCCGGGTCCGGCGGGTCCGGGGAGCCCGGGTGCGGGGGGTGCGCCGCAGCCGCCTGGTGCGCCCGGTGGGCCGAACCCGCCCGGGGGCACGCCTCCCGGTGGCGTGCACCATGCCGCGACGATGCTTGCCGACCCCGGCCGGATGGGACCGGGCGCGCCGCAGCCGCCGGGCGCCCTTGGCGGCCCCGGTGTGCCACACGTGCCTGGCCCGCCCGGCGCTCCGGGGATGCCGGGCGCCCCCGGCGCGCAGGCCGCTCCGGGCGCCCCCGGTGCACCGCAGGCGCCGGGTGCTCCCGCCTTCCCGGGCGCCCCGGGCAACCCTGGCGCGCCCGGCGCCCCCGGTGCGCCCGGCGCCGTTCACCATGCGCAGACCATGCTGGCCGGGCCCCACGCGGGCGGCCCCGGCGCGCCTCCGCCGCCGCAGGCTCCCGGTGGCCCCGGCTTCCCGGGCGCTCCCGGTATGGCTCCCGGCGCGCCCCAGCCTCCGATGCCGCCGGGCGGACCGGTGCCGGGGCAGCCGCCCGCGTACGGGTACCCGCAGCAGCAGGGGCTGCCGACGGTCGGCCCGGGTTATCAGGCCGTGCTGCGTTTTCGCGCGCAGGACGGCTCGGAGCAGCAGCTGATCCGGCGTTCGGCTCCGGGGACCCCGCACCCGGAGTGGCAGATCTTCCACGAGCTGCGGGCGATGAACGTGCCGCCGGACCAGGTGCTGGAGCTGCACACGGAACTGGAGTCGTGCGAGCTGCCGGGCGCGTACTGCGCGCGGATGATGCGGGAGCAGTGGCCGCAGGCCCGGATCACGAGCATCGCGCCGTACGGTACGGATCACGCGAGCCGGCAGCAGGGCATGCAGCAGTTGCTGGCGCACCAGGGCGAGTTGCACCAGGTGGCGGACGGACCGGCGCGTCCGGCGCCGGTCCGTGCGCCGTTGCCGCCCGTGCAGGCCTCGCCGCCGGTTCCGCCGGAGGCGATCGGGCAGGAGCTGGCGGCCGTGTTCGGGCCGGCGGTGTTCCGCTTCGAGCAGGCCGCGGTGTCCCGCCAGGGCGTGCCGCCGGTCGTGGCGCACACCCTGGTGGTGGCGGGTCTGCCGGCCGACATGGGCCCGTTCTTCTGGGCGCAGGCCCAGCCGGGCCGGCCGGTGCCGACGCTGGCGGAACTGGCGTCCGAACGGGGTGTCCAGCCGGCGCCGGACGCGGGCTCGTACCTCGTCATGGGCAGCGACTTCGGCAAGGCGATCTGTGTGCAGTACGGCACGGCGAACATCGTCGCCGTGCCGGTGGAGGCGGGGCCGGGCGGTGTGTCCGTACCGCCGCAGTTCGTGAACAGCGGGCTGCCGGAGTTCGCGCGCTGCCTGGCGCTGCTCGGGCGGATGTGGCGGCTGCGGTTCGGTCTGAACCAGGAGCAGGCGGGTCGCTGGACCGTCGACTTCCAGGCCCAGTTGGCCTCGCTCGACCCGGCGGCGCTCGGTTCGCCCGAGAGCTGGTGGTCGGTGCTGCTGGAACAGATGTGGGACGGACTGCTGTGACGAGCGGTCGCCGCGCCTCGTAAGGACGAGGACGAGCAGGACGAGGACGAGCAGGACGAAAGGGGCCGGGCCCGGTCGGATGATCGGGGTCCGGCCCCTTTGCGTTCGGGGTTGGCCGTGACCTGCGTGCGGAGTGTCGCGTTATGAACACTTGCGCCCGATCCATCAAGATATGCGCGAAATCATCATGTCGTGTCCGTCGGGTGGCGAGGGGTTCCAGGATGAGCAGCGCATCGGTGTCACCGCCGGGGTTCGTGACCGTTCGCGGCCGCGGCTACCGGCCGGAGCAGGTCGAGGCGTACACCGCGGCCCTCTGCGCCGACCGGGACGCCGCGTGGGAAAGGGCCGCCCGGCTCACGGTGCTGGCCAGGGAGATGGAGGCCGAGGCCGAGCAGTTGCGCGAGGTGGTGACACGGCTCGCGCCGCAGACGTACGACTCCCTGGGGGAGCGCGCACGGCGCATCCTCCAGCTCGCGATGGAAGAGGCGGCGGACGTCCGCGACAACGCGCGCAGTGAAGCGCGCGAGCACCTCGCGTACGTCGAGACGTGCGCCCTCGATGTGCGCCGCGCGGCGCAGGAGGAGGCGGACGCGCTGCGCGCGGAGGCCGAGGAACGCGCCCGCCAGCGGTTGCTCGCGGCCCGCGCCGAGGCCGACGAGCTCCGCATCGGCACCCGGCGCGAGGTCAAGGAGTACCGGGGCGAGGCGCTGGCCGCCCTGCGCGAGGTGCGGCAGCGCACCGCCGGCATGCTCGCCGAGCAGGAGAAGGAGCACGTCGAGCGGTGGGACGCGGCGGAGCGCGAGGCGGCCGAGCGGGCCGCGGCCCTCGACGCGCGGTATGCCGGGTCGGTGGCCCGCGCGGAGACCGCGCTCTCCGAGGCCGAGCAGGCGTTCGCGGAGGCCGAGGAGGCGGCCCGCCTCCGCCAGGAGGAGGCACACGCGCGTGCCGCCGAACTTCTCACCGAGGCGCGCGCCCGGGAGGAGCGTGCCGTCCACGAGACGGAGCGGGTGCTGCGGGAGCACGACGAACGCCGGGACGACGTGCAGGCGCACATGGACCACGTACGCAACAGCCTGAGCGCCCTCACCGGCCGCACGGTCGACTAGGACCCGACGGCACCCGCCCGCTCACCGGCGGTCCTCACCGGCGGCTCTCACCGGCCGCACGGTCGACCAGGACCCGACGGCACCCAGCCGCGCTCACCGGCCGCATTGACGCCGGCTTTCGGCACACCGTCCTCGGACTGCCGACGCCCTACCCCGCCGACACCGCACGCCGGGTCGTCGACGAGCTCGTCATCCCGTCGTCGTAGACCCGTGCGGCCGGTGCGGCATGTGGTGGTCGCCTCCTTCGGTGAGGGGAGGCCGTCCCAAGGCCGTCCCGGTTGGTCAGCGGCGCCGTAGTGACGGGTCGAGCAGCGCGGGCGGGGTGTCGAACTTCTCGTGTGCGGCGAGGTCGGTGCCCGGGGCGACGACGGCGTCGATCGCGTCGAGCACGTCGGCCGAGAGCACGGTGTCCGCGGCGGCGAGCTGCGCGCGCAGATGGTCCGGTGTGCGGGGGCCGATGAGCGCGCTCGTCACGGCGGGATGCGCGGTCACGAAGCCGAGCGCCAGCTGGATCATGGTCAGCCCGGCCTCGTCGGCGACCGCGGCCAGCTGCTCGACGGCGTCGAGCCGGGCCCGGTTGGCGGGGACAGCGGTGTCGAAGCGTTGCGGCATGAACGTCGAGCGGCTGGTGGTGACGGGACGGCCCTCGCGGATCGCGCCCGTCAGCCAGCCCGAGGCCAGCGGGCTCCACACCAGGACGCCGAGCCCGTACTCCTCGGTCACGGGCAGGACGTGGGTCTCGATGCCGCGCTGGAGGATCGAGTAGCTGGGCTGTTCGGTGACGTAACGGCTCAGGCGGTGCTCGCGGGCGGCCCACTGGGCCTGCACGATGCGGTAGGCCGGGAAGGTCGAGGAGCCGAAGTGGCGGATCTTTCCGGCGCGCTGGAGATCGGTCAGCGCCGAGAGCGTCTCCTCGTCGCTGGTGCTCGGGTCCCATCGGTGGATCTGGTAGAGGTCGACGTGGTCGACGCCGAGCCGGCGCAGGCTCTCGTCCAGCTCGGTGACGAGCCAACGGCGCGAGCTGCCCCGCCGGTTGCGCTCGTCGCCCATGGGCATGCCGGCCTTCGTGGCCAGCACGATGTCGTCGCGTCGGCCGGCGATGGCCTTGCCGACCATCTCCTCCGACTCGCCGTCGCTGTACATGTCGGCGGTGTCGATGAGGTTGATCCCGGCCTCCAGGGCGGCGTCGACGAGGGCGGTGGCCTCTTCCTGGGTGGTGCGCCCGATTCTGCCGAAGTTCATCGCGCCGAGCGCGAGGGAGCTGACCTGTACACCGGTGCGGCCCAAGGTGCGGTACTGCATGACCGTTGTCTCCTCCGTGAGGATGAAGCGTGTGGCGGTACGCGTGCGTGGCTTGGTCGCGGGCCCGCCGCTCTGGCATGATGAGCAAACGGAACCGCGTCCCGTTTGAACATACGGAACGCTGTCCCGTTTAGCAATCCGTCAGATGGCGGGCCGGTCGGCGCAGAGCGAGCCAGACAGTGGACCGGCAGGCAGAGGCAGCGGCAGAGTCAGAGGCATCGGAGAGGGCGGCGCGGTGAACGACGGCGGCGGCGACGGGGGCGCGGGGCACACGGCCCGGCCTCAGCGGGCGGACGCCCGGCGCAACAAGGAGACCCTGCTCGACGCGGCCGCCGCGATCTTCGTCGCGGCGGGCGTGGAGGCGCCGGTGCGCGACATCGCGGCCAGGGCCGGCGTCGGGACGGCCACGATCTACCGTCACTTCCCGTCGCGGGCGGACCTCATCATCGCCGTCTACCGGCACCAGGTCGACGCCTGCGCCGAGGCGGGTCCGGCCCTGCTGGCGGAAGGCCCGACCCCGCACGCCGCGCTCGGGCGGTGGATCGACCTCTTCGTCGACTTCCTGGTCACCAAGCACGGACTCGCCGCCGTGCTCCAGTCCGACAACGCGGGCTACGAGACGCTGCACGCGTACTTCCTCGACCGCCTCGTGCCCGTGTGCGGTCGCCTGCTCGACGCCGCGACCGCCTCCGGTGAGATCCGGCCCGGCTTCCAGGCCTACGAGGTCATGCGCGGCGTCGGCAATCTGTGCATCGGCGCGGACAACGATCCCCGCTACGACCCGCGCCGACTGGTCGAACTCCTCGTCGCGGGACTACGCCGTCCGCACTGACCGTACTGACCGTGCTGACTGCGCTGCCCGCGCTGACTGCGCTGACCGTCGTCGGGCGGCCGGTGCGGGTCGCCCGCGTCGCCCCGCTCACCCCTCCCGGCGTACCGCGCCCGCCAGGATCCTGCCCTCCACCGCCTCGTACTGGCGGCGCTGCTCCTCCGCCTTGCGACGGCCCGAGACCACCGTGCCCAGCCAGCCGAAGGCGAAGCCCAGGGGGACGGTGACGATGCCCGTGGTGGTGAAGGGGAACCAGTTGAAGTCGGCCTCGGGGAAGGCGGAGACGGGCGACCCCGACACCAGGTTGGTGCCCGGCATGGTGAGCAGCACGGACAGGGTGCCGCCGATCAGGGTGGCCAGGAGGCCCGTCCGGGTGTAGCGGCGCCAGAAGAGGCTGTAGACGAGGGCGGGCGCGAGCGCCGAGGCGCCGAGGCAGAACGAGAGGGTGACCAGGGGCTGCAGGCTGCGGTGCTGGACCTGGGCGGCGAGCAGGATCGTCGGGAGGCCGACGGCCAGCGCGGACAGCCGGGCCAGGAGCATCTCGCGGCTCGCCGACATGTGCGGGTCGCGTGCCGCGAAGACGTCGTGGGCGAGGGAGTTGGCGCAGGCGAGGATCATGCCGGCGACCGAGGCGAGCACGGTGAGGAAGATCGCCGTCGTGACCGTCGTGAAGAGGAGGGTCTCGGCCATGGACACCTCGCTGCCGAAGGCGGCCCGGGAGCCCAGCAGATAGGCGGTGTTGCCCTGCGGGTCCGCCTGCGCGATCACCGCACGGCCGACGATCGCCGTCGCACCGAAGCCGACGACCGTCATGACCAGCACGAACAGCGCGACACCGGAGACCGCCCAGGACATCGACCGGCGTACCTGACGGGCGCTGGAGGCGGTGTACATGCGCATGGTGATGTGCGGCAGACAGGCACCGCCCAGGACGACCGACAGCTGAGCGGTGATCATGTCGACGCGGGGGAAGGGGCCGTCGGCGAACTCCAGCCCCGAGTGCAGGAAGGCGTCGCCGACCCCACTGCCCTCGGCCGCCGCGTCGAAGAGGGTGCCCGGGTTCCAGTCGAAGCGGTACAGGACGAGCACGGCGATGAACGTGCCGGATCCGAGCAGCATCACGATCTTCAGCATCTGGATGAGGGCGGTGCCCTTCATGCCGCCGATCGCCGCATAGCTGATCATCAGCACGCCCATGCAGACGACACAGCCCGTCTTCACCGAGGCGCCGGAGAACCCCAGGATGAAGGCGAGCAGCTGGCCGGTGCCGGCGAGCTGCACGAGCATCATCGGCAGCAGCGCGGCGAGTGTCACCGCGCACGCCGTGATGCGCACCGCCCGCCCCGGCATACGGCGGGCCAGCGCGTCGCCCATGGTGAACCGGCCCGCGTTGCGCAGCGGTTCGGCCAGCAGGAACATCATCAGCATCAGGGAGAGTGCCGTACTGAGGGCGAGGACGACGCCGTCGTAGCCGCACAGCGCGATCACCCCGCCGGTGCCCAGGACGGTGGCCGCCGAGATGTAGTCCCCCGCGATGGCCAGGCCGTTGCGCAGCGGGGAGAGGGAGCGGTAGCCGGTGTAGAACTCGGCGAGGTCGTCGCGGTCGGGGCCGGTCATCACGCACAGCAGCAGCGTGATCGTGGCGATCGCGGTGAACGCGACGAGGGACATCGTCTGCGCGTCGTCGCTGAACTCCGTCATCGTCCGGCCTCCTTGGTACGGGTTCCGCGCGCGTCCCGCTTCGCGTCGATCTCGGAGAGTTTGCGGATGCGGTCGGCGAGCGGGTCCACATGGCGGCGGGCGGTCCGCTCGTACAGGACGATCGCCAGGCAGGTGACCGGGAGTTGCAGCAGGGCGAGCAGCAGACCCGCGGGGAGGCCGGTGGCGACCCTGCCGGTCATCAGGGACGGCGCGTACGCCGACAGGACCAGGAAGACGACGAAGTAGCCGAGCGCGGTGAGTGTGGCCACCCGCCGCTGGCGGCGGTAGGCGCCGCGCAGGACCCGCAGGTCGCTGTGGCGGCCCAGCGGGGCGTGGTCGGCCGGCCGGCGTCGAGGTGGCTCGGGCGGCTGGGGCGGCGGCTGCCATGGGTAGGTCGGGCCGGGGTGTGACGGGTCGTGTGACATCCCGTGCTCCTTGCGTGGCTCGGGTCCGTGGCGGCGGACCGCAGGGAGTGGGGGGCGGTGGTGCGAGGGCGCACGTTACTCGGGAGTACGGCGGCTGCGAAGAGTTTTCACCAAACTGAGTGGTCGGTATGCGCTTACTGCGCGAAATACCGCCTGACCTGGGGTGTTACCCGCGTTAACCCCACGCCTGCGTGGCCGATGTATGGCTCCTGTGGGCTTTGTGGCGATCTTCTTCACGGAGCGTGGCGGGACCATCGGCCAGTCGGCCAGTCGGCCAGTCGGTCAGTCGGTCAGTCGGTCAGTCGGTCAGTCGGTCAGTACGGGGAACTTTCGTGGGGCCACGCACAGCAGCACCAGGAAGGCGAGTGCGGCCGCGCAGGCCGCGCCCAGGTAGACGGCGTGCACGGCGCTCGCGACGGCGTCCCGGACGGCATCGGGCGCGGTGTCGGCGTCCAGGGCGCGGGTGACCGAGTCCAGGTCGCCCGCGCCGCCCAGCCGGGCCGCCAACACCCCGTTGGCGACCGCGCCGAACACCGACGCGCCGATCGTCTGCCCCGTCTGCCGGCAGAACAGCACGGACGCGGTCGTGGTGCCGCGTTCCGACCAGCCCACCGTCGACTGCACACCGACCAGGAGCGGGAGCTGGAAGAGGCCCAGCGCGGCGCCGAGCAGCAGCATCAGCAGGGCCGGCTGCCAGGCCTCACCGGGATACGGCAGGAACGGGAACGCGAACAGGATGAGCGTCGCCGCGCCGATGCCCAGCAGCGCCGTGTCGCGGAACCCGATGCGCCGGTAGACGTGCTGGCTGAGGGCGGCGGAGAGCGGCCAGCTCAGGGTCCAGACGGAGAGGACGAACCCGGCGGCCACCGGCTCCAGGCCCAGCACCGACTGGGCGTACGTCGGCAGGAACACCGTCGGAGCCACCATCAGCAGACCCAGCGCGCCCAGCGCGAGGTTGACCGCCGCGATCGTGCGGCGGCGCCACACCCAGCCCGGGATGATCGGTTCCGCCGCCCGGCGTTCGATGACGACGACGAGCCCGGCCAGCGCCAGCCCGGTGCCGAACAGGGCGAGTGACGGCCCCGACAGCCACGGCCACGCCACCCCGCCCTGCACCAGCGCGGTCAGCAGCACCCCGCCGCACGCGAACACCGTCAGTGCGCCCGCCCAGTCGACACGCGCGCGTGCACGCGACGCGTCACCCGTCGTGCGTACCCGCGACCCGCCACGCGCGTGTGTCGACGACTCCCGCCCGGACGGCGACGACTGCCGTTGCGGTTCGTGCAGATGACGGATGATCAGCCACAACGCCAGCGCCCCGATGGGCAGGTTGACGAGGAAGATCCAGCGCCAGTCCGCGTAGGCGGCCAGGAGCCCGCCGATGCCGGGCCCCGCGACCGCCGAGACCGCCCACACCGTGGACAGTTTCGACTGGATCTTCGGCCGCTCCTTCAGCGGATACAGGTCGGCGGCGAGCGTCTGCACCGTGCCCTGCAACGCCCCGCCGCCCAGGCCCTGCACGATGCGGAACGCGATCAGCGCCCCCATGTTCCAGGCCAGGGCGCACAGCAGCGAACCGAGCAGGAAGAGGGTCGCCCCGGCGACCAGCACCGGCTTGCGGCCGAAGGTGTCGGACAGCTTGCCGTAGACGGGCAGGGTGACCGTCACGGCGAGCAGATAGCCGGAGAACAGCCAGGAGAAGACGGAGAACCCGCCCAGGTCGCCGACGATCTGCGGGACGGCCGTGGAGACCACGGTGGAGTCGAGGGCGGCCAGCGCCATGGAGAGCATGAGGGCGGCGACGACCGCTCGTCTCCGGTGCGGTGCGGTCGGCCGCGCGGCCTCGCGTGTCGCCGGTTGGATGTCCCCCACCTGATGCCCCCCGTATCTCCCGTGCCCCTTGCATCCAACTTCCGGGGATCAGCTTCCCACTTGCCCCTCGCGTAGCGGGAGGGTGGAGCCTGACCGGGCCGGAGGGTGGAGACGACCCCGATGGACCCTCCACCCCGCGGTGGACGGCCCCTAGGGGTATCTCCGTACTACGGCTCGGGGAGGGTTCGTACTGCCGGAGGAGGAGATGGGCGGGGTCCCGTCCTTAACCTGGCTTTACGCCGCTGGGGGGCGGCCGGCACCACTTCCGGGGGGTGGGGTTAACCCCCCGGAAAGACGGGCCCGAGCACCAGCGCGAGGGACCCCCTTCCGCCGACAGACTCTTCGACGTAGCGCCTCGCACCATCCCTTGCACATCCGAGGCGCTGCTCATCCGCTTCTGATATCCGACATAGGAGACTTACCGTGACTTCGGCTGTGACCATTCCCAGGCACGGGGGCACTGGAGGGCGTACGGCCGTAGCCGCGCGGGCGCGGCAGGTCGTCAAGGCGTACGGGTCCGGTGAGACCCGCGTCGTCGCCCTGGACCACGTCGATGTGGACATCGCCCGCGGTCAGTTCACCGCGATCATGGGCCCCTCGGGGTCCGGCAAGTCCACGCTGATGCACTGCCTCGCCGGTCTCGACACCGTCTCGTCCGGGCAGATCTACCTGGACGAGACCGAGATCACCGGGCTCAAGGACAAGAAGCTCACCAAGCTGCGCCGGGACCGGATCGGGTTCATCTTCCAGGCGTTCAACCTGCTGCCCACGCTCAACGCGATAGAGAACATCACGCTGCCGATGGACATCGCCGGCCGCAAGCCGGACAAGGCGTGGCTGAGCCAGGTCGTGGAGACCGTCGGGCTCGCCGACCGCCTCCGGCACCGGCCCACCCAGCTCTCCGGCGGCCAGCAGCAGCGCGTCGCCGTGGCCCGGGCCCTCGCCGCCCGCCCGGAGATCATCTTCGGGGACGAGCCGACCGGAAACCTCGACTCGCGCGCGGGCGCCGAGGTCCTGGGCTTCCTGCGCCGCTCGGTGGACGACCTGGGCCAGACCATCGTGATGGTCACGCACGACCCGGTGGCGGCCTCGTACGCGGACCGGGTGCTGTACCTCGCGGACGGCCGGATCGTCGACGAGATGTTCAAGCCGACCGCCGAGACCGTCCTGGACCGGATGAAGGACTTCGACGCGCGGGGGCGTACGTCATGACCGTCATGAAGACCTCGATGCGCAACTTCTACGCGCACAAGGGGCGCATGGCCCTGTCGGCCGTGGCGGTCCTGCTGTCGGTGGCGTTCGTCTGCGGGACGCTCGTCTTCACCGACACGATGAACACCACCTTCGACAAGCTCTTCGCCAGCACCTCCTCCGACGTGACGGTGAGCGCGAAGAGCGCCTCTGACACCGGTGAGACGACCTCCGACAACGGCAAGCCGCCGGTCATGCCGGCCTCCGTGCTCGGTACGGTCCGCAAGGCGGGCGGGGTGAAGTCGGCGGAGGGGACCGTCTTCTCGACCTCCGCGACCGTCGTCGACGCCGACAAGGACAGCCTGTCGCCCTCCAGCGGCGCGCCCACCATCGTCGGCAACTGGAACGGCAACGACGCCCGCACCATGGAGATCACCGACGGTGCGGCGCCCAAGGGCTCCGACCAGGTGATGGTGGACGCGGACACCGCCGACAAGCACCACCTGAAGCTCGGCGACGAGATCGGCGTGATCACCGCGGTCGGCACGCACACCGCGAAGATCTCCGGCATCGCCGCTTTCCAGGTCACCAACCCCGGCGCGGCGATCTTCTACCTGGACACGAAGACCGCCCAGGAGGCCCTGGTCGGCGAGCCGAACGTCTACACGAACGTCAATGTGACGGCCGCGCCCGGGGTGAGCGACGCGCAGCTGAAGAAGAACGTGACGGCCGCGATCGGCGCCGACTACAAGGTGCAGACCGCCAAGGAGACCGCCGACGCCAACCGCGACAGCGTCGGGGGCTTCCTGGACGTGATGAAGTACGCGATGCTCGGCTTCGCCGGGATCGCCTTCCTCGTCGGCATCTTCCTGATCATCAACACCTTCTCCATGCTGGTCGCGCAGCGCACCCGTGAGATCGGCCTGATGCGGGCCATCGGCTCCAGCCGCAAGCAGGTCAACCGGTCCGTGCTCGTGGAGGCCCTGCTGCTGGGCGTGGTCGGCTCGCTCCTAGGCGTCGGCGCGGGCGTCGGCATCGCGGTCGGCCTGATGAAGCTCATGGGCATGACGGGCATGAACCTGTCCACGGACGACCTGACGGTCGCCTGGACGACCCCGGTGGTCGGCATGGTCCTCGGCATCGTCGTCACGGTGCTGGCGGCCTACCTCCCGGCCCGCCGCGCCGGCAAGGTCTCCCCGATGGCCGCGCTGCGCGACGCCGGCGCCCCCGCCGACGCCAAGGCGGGCGCCGTACGGGCCGTCATCGGCCTGGTCCTCACCGGTGCCGGCGGCTTCGGCCTCTACCTCGCCTCCGTCGCCGACAAGGCCGCCGAGGGCTCCCTCTGGCTGGGCCTGGGCGTGGTGCTGAGCCTGATCGGCTTCGTGGTGATCGGCCCGCTGCTGGCCGGCGCGGTGGTCCGGGTGCTGGGCGCGGTCGTGCTGCGGGCCTTCGGCCCGGTCGGACGGATGGCGGAGCGCAACGCGCTGCGCAACCCGCGCCGCACCGGCGCCACGGGCGCGGCCCTGATGATCGGCCTCGCGCTGGTCGCCTGTCTGTCGGTGGTCGGCTCCTCCATGGTCGCCTCCGCCACGGAGGAGCTCGACAAGAGCGTCGGCACGGACTTCATCATCCAGAGCGACGGCGGTCAGCTGATGACCCCGCAGGCGGTGCAGGCCATCAAGTCGACGCCGGGCCTGGATCGGGTCACCGAGTACAAGTGGACCGAGGCCGACTTCACCACGCCCGACGGCAAGACGCTCGACAAGACGGCGATCACGGCGGCCGACCCGACCTACGCGACCGACCTGCGCGTCGAGACCGTCGCCGGCGACCTCACCGACGCCTACCGTCCCGACTCGATGTCCGTCCACGAGAAGTTCGCCAAGGACCACAGGATCACCCTCGGTTCCAAGATCTCCGTGGCCTTCAAGAACGGCTCCACGGCCCGGCTGACGGTCCGCGCGATCACCAGCAGTGACGTCGTCATCGACCAGGGCGCGATGTACACCTCCATCGCCACCCTCAAGAAGTACGTCCCGGCCGACAAGCTGCCGCTCGACGACCTGGTCTTCGCCACGGCGAAGGACGGGCAGCAGGACACCGCGTACACGTCCCTCAAGGCGGCGCTGCACGACTACCCGCAGTACACCGTCCGCGACCAGACCGACTACAAGCAGGAGCTGAAGGACCAGATCGGGCAGCTGCTGAACCTGATCTACGGTCTGCTCGCCCTCGCGATCATCGTCGCCGTCCTGGGCGTGGTGAACACCCTCGCCCTGTCGGTGGTGGAGCGCACGAGGGAGATCGGCCTGATGCGGGCGATCGGTCTCTCCCGCCGCCAGCTGCGCCGCATGATCCGCATGGAGTCGGTCGTCATCGCCCTCTTCGGCGCCCTGCTCGGCCTCGGCCTGGGCATGGGCTGGGGAGCCACCGCCCAGCAGCTCCTCGCGCTCCAGGGCCTCGACGTCCTCGAGATCCCGTGGCCGACGATCATCGGCGTGTTCATCGGATCCGCCTTCGTGGGCCTGTTCGCCGCACTGATCCCGGCGTTCCGCGCGGGCCGCATGAACGTCCTGAACGCGATCGCGACGGACTAGCCCCTCCCGGACCAGCCCTCCCGAACCAGCCCGGCACCGAGAAGAACGGGGGTCTTCTCGGTGCCGGGCTCATGCGCGCTTCCAGCCCGTCCGGGGCTCGAGGACGAGGCCCGTGAGGACGAGGCCCGTGAGGACGAGGCCCCCTCAGGGTCGAAGGGGCGAAGCGGGGGCCTGCGGGCGGCAGCTCCCGGGGAGGGGACGAGGAGGGGCGTGCGGGGGCCGAGGAACCCGAGGAAGCCGGGCACCGCCCCCACCGACCGCCCCCACCGACCCCGTGGTTGTCCACAGCCCCCGACGAACGACCCCGCCCCGACGTACGCTGGACACCCCCGGCCCGTGACACGCGTCGGGCCCTTCGCGTTGCCCACCCCGGACCCCGGTACGCCCGCATCCCCGAAGAACGCCACGTACCCGGGCCCCTCGGACGGAAAGCCCCCCATGAGCCTGCACGGTCTGCTCGACGCCGTCGTCAAGGACACCGCCCTCGCGGAAGCGATCTCCGCGGCCGCCGACGGCAACCGCATGCACGTCGACCTCGTCGGCCCCCCGGCGGCCCGCCCCTTCGCCATCGCCGCCCTCGCCCGCGAGACCGGCCGCACGGTCCTCGCGGTGACGGCCACCGGCCGCGAGGCCGAGGACCTGGCCGCCGCCCTGCGCTCGCTGCTCCCGCCGGACGGCGTGGTGGAGTACCCCTCCTGGGAGACGCTCCCGCACGAGCGCCTCAGCCCGCGCAGCGACACCGTCGGCCGCCGTCTCGCCGTGCTGCGCCGCCTGGCCCACCCGCGCCCCGACGACCCCGAGACCGGCCCGGTCTCGGTCGTCGTGGCGCCGGTCCGCTCGGTGCTCCAGCCGCAGGTCAAGGGCCTCGGCGACCTGGAACCGGTGGCCCTGCGCACCGGCCGGACGGCCGACCTGAACGAGATCGTCGAAGCCCTCGCCGCGGCCGCCTACGCGCGCGTGGAGCTCGTCGAGAAGCGCGGCGAGTTCGCCGTACGGGGCGGCATCCTGGACGTGTTCCCGCCCACCGAGGAACACCCCCTGCGCGTCGAGTTCTGGGGCGACGACGTGGAGGAGATCCGCTACTTCAAGGTCGCCGACCAGCGCTCACTGGAGGTTGCCGAACACGGCCTGTGGGCCCCGCCGTGCCGTGAACTCCTGTTGACGGAAGACGTCCGTGCGCGTGCGCGTGCCCTCGCCGAGGAGCACCCCGAGCTCGGCGAACTGCTCGGCAGGATCGCCGAGGGCATCGCCGTCGAGGGCATGGAGTCCCTGGCCCCGGTGCTGGTCGACGACATGGAGCTGTTGATCGACGTCCTGCCCGAGGGGGCGCTGGCCGTCGTCTGCGACCCGGAGCGGGTACGCACGCGTGCCACCGACCTCGTGGCGACGTCCCAGGAGTTCCTCCAGGCGTCCTGGGCGGCCACCGCCGGTGGCGGCGAGGCGCCCATCGACGTCGGCGCGGCCTCCCTGTGGGCCATCGCGGACGTCCGTGACCACGCGCGCGAGCTGGACATGATGTGGTGGTCGGTGTCGCCGTTCGCGGCCGACGAGTCGTTCACGTCCGCCGCCGATGCGGCGGGGTCCGCCGACACGCTGAAACTCGGCATGCACGCCCCCGAGACCTACCGCGGCGACACCGCCAAGGCGCTGGCCGACACCAAGGGCTGGCTGGCCGACGGCTGGAGCGTCGCCTTCGTCACCGAGGCGCACGGCCCGGCGGCCCGCACCGTCGAGGTGCTCGGCGGCGAGGGCGTCGCGGCCCGTCTGGACGCCGACCTGACCGAGCTCGGCCCGTCCGTGGTGCACGTCTCCTGCGGCTCGATCGACTACGGCTTCGTCGACCCGGCACTGCGCCTCGCCGTCCTCACGGAGACCGACCTGACCGGCCAGAAGGCGGCCGGCAAGGACGGCGCCCGCATGCCCGCGCGCCGCAGGAAGACCATCGACCCGCTCACCCTGGAGGCGGGCGACTACATCGTCCACGAGCAGCACGGCGTGGGCCGCTACATCGAGATGGTGCAGCGCACGGTCCAGAGCGCCACGCGCGAGTACCTGGTCGTCGAGTACGCCCCCGCCAAGCGCGGCCAGCCCGGCGACCGCCTCTACATCCCGACCGACCAGCTGGAGCAGATCACCAAGTACGTCGGTGGCGAGGCCCCCACGCTGCACCGGCTCGGCGGCGCCGACTGGACGAAGACCAAGGCGCGCGCGAAGAAGGCCGTCAAGGAGATCGCCGCCGACCTCATCAAGCTGTACAGCGCGCGGATGGCGGCCCCCGGGCACGCCTTCGGCGCGGACACCCCCTGGCAGCGCGAGCTGGAGGACGCCTTCCCCTACGTGGAGACGCCCGACCAGCTCACCACCATCGCCGAAGTCAAGGACGACATGGAGAAGACGGTCCCGATGGACCGCCTGATCTGCGGCGACGTCGGCTACGGCAAGACGGAGATCGCCGTCCGGGCCGCCTTCAAGGCCGTCCAGGACGGCAAGCAGGTCGCCGTCCTCGTGCCCACCACCCTCCTCGTGCAGCAGCACTTCGGCACGTTCAGCGAGCGGTACGCGCAGTTCCCGGTGAACGTCAGGGCGCTGTCCCGCTTCCAGACGGACACGGAGGCGAAGGCCACCCTGGAGGGGCTGCGCGAGGGCGCGGTGGACATCGTCATCGGCACCCACCGCCTGTTCTCCTCCGAGACGAAGTTCAAGGACCTCGGCCTGGTCATCGTCGACGAGGAGCAGCGCTTCGGCGTCGAGCACAAGGAGCAGCTGAAGAAGCTGCGCGCGAACGTGGACGTCCTGACGATGTCGGCGACCCCGATCCCCAGGACCCTGGAGATGGCGGTGACGGGCATCCGCGAGATGTCCACGATCACCACGCCCCCGGAGGAGCGCCACCCGGTGCTCACCTTCGTCGGTCCCTACGAGCAGAAGCAGATCGGCGCCGCCATCCGCCGCGAACTGCTGCGCGAGGGCCAGGTCTTCTACATCCACAACCGGGTCGAGTCGATCGACCGCGCGGCGGCGAAGCTGCGCGAGATCGTGCCCGAGGCGCGCATCGCCACCGCCCACGGCCAGATGTCGGAGACGGCGCTGGAGCAGGTCGTCGTCGACTTCTGGGAGAAGAAGTTCGACGTACTCGTCTCGACGACGATCGTCGAGTCCGGCATCGACATCTCCAACGCGAACACGCTGATCGTGGAGCGCGGAGACACCTTCGGCCTGTCCCAGCTGCACCAGCTGCGCGGCCGCGTCGGACGAGGGCGCGAGCGGGGTTACTCGTACTTCCTCTACCCGCCCGAGAAGCCCCTCACGGAGACCGCCCACGAGCGTCTCGCCACGATCGCCCAGCACACCGAGATGGGCGCGGGCATGTACGTGGCGATGAAGGACCTGGAGATCCGGGGCGCCGGAAACCTGCTCGGCGGCGAACAGTCCGGCCACATCGCGGGCGTCGGCTTCGACCTGTACGTCCGGATGGTCGGCGAGGCCGTCGCGGACTACCGGCGTCAGCTGGAGTCCGGCGGGGTCGAGGAGGAGCCGCCGCTCGAGGTCAAGGTCGAGCTGCCCGTCGACGCGCACGTCCCGCACGACTACGCGCCGGGTGAGCGGCTGCGCCTCCAGGCCTACCGGTCCATCGCCTCCGTCAACTCGGAGGAGGACGTCAAGGCGGTCCGCGAGGAACTCGTCGACCGCTACGGCAAGTTGCCGGAGCCGGTCGAGAACCTGCTGCTGGTGGCGGGGCTGCGGATGCTGGCACGCGCGTGTGGCGTCGGCGAGATCGTGCTCCAGGGCGCCAACATCCGTTTCGCGCCGGTGGAGTTGCGCGAGTCCCAGGAGCTGCGCCTCCAGCGGCTCTACCCCGGGACCGTCATCAAGCCGGCCGCGCACCAGATCCTGGTGCCCCGCCCGAAGACCGCGAAGGTCGGCGGCAAGCCGCTGGTCGGACGCGAACTGCTGGGCTGGGTGGGCGAGCTGCTGGCGACGGTGCTGGGGTCGTAGGTCGCGGTCGTCCTCGGGCCACCGGTCGGATCCGTCCGCCGGTGGCCCGCCGTCTGCCCGCGGGCTGCCCCCGGGCTTCGGGCTCAGGCCGGGGGGAACAGCGTCATCGGCAGCGCGCGGAACACCTCCTCAGGGTCCTCGTCGCCCAGGAGTCCGTCGAGGTTGTGGCCGAGCAGGAGGGTGGCGAAACCGTGGGCCAGGGACCAGACGGCGATACGGGCCGACCGGGCGTTCGTGCCGTCCCCGCCGGGTGCGGGCGCGGGTGCGGGTGCGGGTGCGGTGGCGATGGCGTCGGTGAGGGCGGCGGCGGACAGCGCGCGGGCCGTGGTCAGCTCCAGGTCGTCGGCGCGCAGCAGCTCGGGCGAGAACATCACCTGGAAGTGCGCCGGGTGCTCGCGCGCGAAGCGGACGTAGCGCGCGCCCGCCTCCCGTAGATCCGTCGTCCCCGCCAGCGCGGCGGCCAGCAGCCCGTGTCCCTCCGCCGCGATCGCCGTCAGCAGACCCGTGCGGTCCCGGAAGTGATGGGCCGGCGCCGCGTGCGAGACGCCGGCGCGGCGGGCCAGGTCGCGCAGGCTCAGCCCGGTGGGACCGTCGGTGGCGATGACGTCGAGGGCGGCGGTCAGGATGGCCCGCCGCAGGTCGCCGTGGTGGTAGGGGCGGTCGTTCATGGGCAGCAGCGTACGCGGTATCTAGTCATTGACAAGTTCGCGAGATTCGGGCAATCTTGTCATTGTCAAGTTATGGCCGATGTCCGTACGCGACGAGGGGGAGACGTCATGTCCGAGAATCGCGAGAACCAGGTGGCCGAACAGGCCGGGCGAGGCGAGCGGATCGAGCGGGGCGATCGGCTTGAGCCGGGCGAACAGGTCGCGCCGGGCCAGGCCCGCAGGCTCTGGCATCTGCTGGAGCCGCTGCACGCGGTGCTGTACTACGCGCCGGAGGTCTTCGAGGAGGCCGGCACGCTCGGCTACCCGACCGAGGACCGCTGGGGGAGCTACTTCCCGTTCCGTGCCGCCCCATTGGGCCCGGTGAGCGCCGAGGCGGTGGCCTCCGCCTTCTACAGTTTCCGGCCCGGCATGGTCGCCCGGCACGTCGAGGGCGCGTGGAAGGTCGCCGCCCCCGAAGCCGCTCTGGCGGCGAGACTGAGAGGCATCGACCGGCTGTACCGCAAGCTGTTCGGTGACCTGGTGGACAGTCCCGAGCTGGCCGAGGCCGCCGCCCTCGCCCGCCGCGCCGCCGAGGCGGCCGACACCGCGGGGCGCCCGCTCGCCGCGGCCAACGCCGCGCTGGAGTGGCCGAGCGAGCCCCACCTCCAGCTCTGGCAGGCGGCGACCGTCCTGCGTGAGCACCGCGGGGACGGTCACCTCGCCGCCCTGCTCCTCGCCGGTCTCGACCCGACCGAGGCGCTGGTGTCCTTCGCCGCGACAGGCGCCGCGTCCGTCGAGCGCTTCGAAAGCCGCGGCTGGACCCACGAGGAGTGGACGGCGGCGAGCGAACGGCTGACGGCCAGAGGTCTGCTGGAGACGGACGGCACGGCGACGGAGGCGGGCCGAGACCTGCGCCGCCGCGTCGAGCAGGACACCGACCGGCTGGCCCTCGGCCCCTGGCAGCACCTCGGCCCGCAGTCCACGGAACGCCTGGCCGCGCTCCTCGGCGACTACTGGGTCGCGGTGCTGGGATCCGGCCTGCTGCCCTCGGAGTCGACGCTCGGCATCGGGAGAGTGTGAGCGTCGCCGTCGTCGCGGGCGGCAGGGCGAAGCCGTCCGCAGCGGTGTAGCCCCGCGCGGACGGCCTCCTGTGCCGGGTGATGTCGGTGGCTCGGCCCCCAAGAGTCTTCGGGCCGGGCTACGGCCGAAACTGCGGCCGGGGTCCGGGTCGATTCCGCGGGCTGGGGCTAGGGCTGGTCGGGCCGTTCCTCGTCCATGCCGAGCCGCTCGTGCAGCTTCTGCTGCCCGGAGTCGACCTGGGACTCGTACTTGTTGCCCGTCTTCTCGTTCGCCTTCTGCTCCGCGGTGTCGGACATGTTCCTGGCCTTGTCCTGTGCCGCCTTGTTGCTCTTGAACCTGTCGAGGATGCCCATCCAGAGCTCCTTCCGGAGGTGACTCTCCATCGACGATATTCCCGACAAGTACGAGATGCCCACTTGGGTCGGTTGTGGTCTGGACCTCCCGACTGCCCCCGAGCGCCCCCTCGCTACCGTGTGTGCCAGTCCCCGTCAGGGGAAAGCGCCCCTGTGCGGGGTGGCGTCGGGCAGGCAGGGGAGGGGCGCGTGAAGCGTCTGAGGGGCGGGGCGGCGGTTGCCGCCGTGCTGATGTGTGCCGTTTCGGTGGCCGGATGCAAGGAGCAGGTGACCGGCTCGGACTCCGGTTCCGGCGCTGGTTCGGGTTCCGGTGATGCGGGAGCGACGGCGGGCGGTGGAGCGGGGAGCGGCGGAGCGGCTCTCGCGGCGGCCGAGTCGCTGACGGTGAAGGGGCGGGCGCCCAAGACGGGCTACGACCGGGAGAAGTTCGGCTCCGCCTGGGCGGACACCGACTCGAACTCCTGCGACACCCGCGACGACATACTCAAGCGCGATCTGGAAGAGGTGAAGTTCACCGGCGGCGCCTGCAAGGTGTCCTACGGCGTGCTGGAGTCGGACCCGTACTCCGGGAAGGACGTGACGTACCGGCGTGGCAGCAGCAAGGTCGACATCGACCATGTGGTCGCCCTGTCCGACGCCTGGCAGAAGGGCGCCAAGTACTGGGACGCCGGCAAGCGGATAGCTCTCGCCAACGATCCGCTCAACCTCCTGGCCGTCGACGCGAGCACCAACCGTTCCAAGGGGGACGGCGACACGGCGACCTGGCTGCCGCCCAACAAGGGCTACCGGTGCACCTACGTCGCGGCTCAGGTCGCCGTGAAGAAGAAGTACGAGCTGTGGGTCACCGCGGCGGAGAAGTCCGCGATGGAGAAGGTCCTGGAGACCTGCCCCGCCCAGAAACTCCCCACCGGGGGCAACCCCACGAAGGCACCGGAGCGTTTCCACGCGGGGTGAGCGGACCGGCAGAACGGCGGCGACCCCAGGGCGACCTCAGCGCCGCCCCAGGGAAGGGCGGTCCCACGGCGGCTCCCGGAATCGCCGGAGCCGCCGGAGCCGCTGAAATCCGGTGCCGGCTGTTCGTGTCCTCGCCTACCGTGACCGCATGGAACTGAAGGTGTCCAGCCTCGCCGATCGTCCCGACATGCTCGGCCCGGTCCAGGACATGCCCGATACCTGGCCGGAGTTCGCGGCCCAGGATCTGGTGGGCAACGCGTACTACGGCCGGATCCCCGTCGAGTTCCCGGAGTACGTGCTGTTCGCGCAGGACGAGCGGGGGCAGGTCGTCGCCCATGCCTACAGCGTGCCGTTCGCCCTGCACGCCGACGGTCGGGGCGCATTGCCCGCCCGGGGCTGGGACCAGGTGCTCGTCTGGGCCTTCGCCGATCGGCGCAGTGGGGCACGGCCCGACACGGTGAGCGCGATCTCGATCGTCGTCGCCCCGCACGCGCAGGGCCTCGGCCTGTCCGGGCGGATGCTCGCGGCGATGCGGGACCGTGCCCGGGCGAAGGGCTTCACCGAGGTCGTGGCCCCGGTCCGGCCGAACGCCAAGCATCTCGAGCCGCGCGCCCCGATCGAGGAGTACGCGCACCGGGTGCGGGAGGACGGGCTGCCGTACGACCCGTGGCTGCGGGTGCACGTCCGGGCGGGTGCGAGCATCGAGCGGGTCGCGCCGGCGTCGATGACGGTGGCGGGTTCGACGGCGGACTGGCGGCGCTGGACCGGGCTGCCCTTCGACACGCGGGGCGACATCGAGGTGCCCGGCGCGCTGGTTCCCGTGCGGTGCGAGCCGGAGCGGGACTACGCGGTGTACGTCGAGCCCAACGTGTGGATGCGGCACCGTCTTTGAGAGGGGCGCGGGGCGTCGGCGGTGGCGGCGCCCACGGCGTTCCCCCGTGCCGCGTTCCCCGTGCCGCGCCTGAAGTTCTTCGCTCGCAGGCCCTACCGGCCGTACGGGTACCCCTGCTGATACGGCTGGCCCTGAGGGGCCATGGCCGCCCCGTACGCAGGCTGGGCGGTCGGGATCTTCTTGTCGAACACCGCGCTCAGCAGCAGCACCGTCGCCGTCAGCAGGGTCACCAGGATGGCGATGCCGAAGAAGGCGTCCCCGTCGCCGTCGGGCGTGATCACCGCCCACGGCAGGATCACGCACTCGTACAGCGCGAACGAGGCGAAGGCCACCCAGTCCGAGGAGAGGCCGCGGCGGGTCGCCACGTACAGGAAGGGCACCCAGACCAGGAAGCCCAGCGAGCCCCAGACCAGGGCCACCCAGGCGAGCCGCTGGAACCAGCCGCCCGTCAGCCGTCTCTCCGCGCCCGCCGTCGTCGACGTCGTCGGCATTGTCATGTCGCCCCCCAAGTCACCTGGGGCAAGGGTAGGACACGGACAGGCCACCACAGGGCGTCGCTTCTTTACTGTGACATGAGTGAATCTTGTGGCTATGGGGACCCTGTGTTTCCCGATCGGTGAGATGCCGCGGGTTACCGTGCGTTCCGTTCAGGTGCTGGACGTCGAGCCGAGGCCGTATCGTCGCACCGAATCAGGGGACTTCAGCCAGAAACGACCGTACGCAGCGACAGCGCCGTACGCGAAGACGAACGATGGGGTGGGGATGGCCGAGCACCGGCAGTCCAGAAAGCGCAGATACATCACGTGGGGCGTGGCCGGCGCGGCCGTCCTCGCGGGGGCGGGGATAGCGGCGCAGACCTCGATGGCGGCCACCACCTGGCCCGCCCAGAAGACGTACACCGGCCGCGCCTTCGACGCCTGCACCGCGCCCTCGCTCGCAGCGATGAAGGCATGGAAGACCGACGGCTACTACGGGGGCGCCGCGGTCTACGTCGGCGGCAAGAACCGCGGCTGCGCGCAGCCCAACCTGACCGCCTCCTGGGTGAAGTCGGTCAACACGGCCGGCTGGAAGCTGATCCCGATCTACGTGGGCGCCCAGCCGTCCTGCCAGACCGGCTCCAGCCCCGAGAAGCTCACCGCCGCCACGGCCGCCTCCCTCGGCGCGACCGACGGCGCGGACGCGGTCGCCAAGGCCTCGGCGCTCGGCATGAAGGCCGGCAGCCCGATCTACCTCGACATGGAGCCCTACGACATCACCGACAAGGCGTGCAACGACGCCGTGTTGACGTATGTGCGCTCCTTCACCAAGACGCTGCGCGCCAAGGTCTACCGGGCCGGCTACTACGGCTTCAGCAGTTCCAGCGCCAAGGCCGTCGCCACCGCGACGAACAAGACGGACCTGCCGGGCAACCTCTGGTACGCGCTGTGGGACAAGAAGGACACCACGACCACCGACTGGCCGTGGGGCGCCACCCAGTACACCAACCACAGCCGCGGTCACCAGTACCTGGTGAACAGCAAGGAGACCCGCGGCGGCTACACGATCACCGTGGACCGCGACACGTGGGACGCCCCGGTCGCCATCGTCGGCTGAACCGGAACGGCCTCGCGAGGACCGCCCCGCGCGCGTGGGACTGAGCCCTCGCACCGAAGAGCGGGCGACGAGCGGGCGCGGCGGTGCCCGAAGTCCTGGTGAATCGTTGGTCGAATGGGTTGGCCCCAGCCGCCCCACTGCCTACCATCGATCACCGCAAGACTTTGTGCACCGTCGCACAATCTCCTCGGGAGGTTTCCTTGCACCGCCGTCGTCGCACCGCGCTCCTGCTGTCCGCCGCGATCGTGGCGGCCCCGCTCCTCGCCGCCTGTGGGAACGACGCGCATCCTGGCGCGGCGGCCGTCGTGGGCGACCAGCGGATCACCGTCGCCCAGCTGGAGAGCCGGGTGAACGAGGTGCGCACGGCCCAGCGGGCCGCGGTCACCGACGACGCCCAGTACGCGCAGGCCGTCGCGCAGACCGGTTCCCTCGCCCGCGACACCCTGCACGGCATGGTCCTCGACAAGGTGCTGCACCGCGCCGCGGACGACGCGGGCGTCAGCGTCAGCCGCCGGGAGGTCCAGGAGATGCGGGCCGGTCTGGAGCAGCAGGCGGGCGGGGCGAAGGGCCTGGAGGCGGCGTGGCTCCAGCAGTACGGCATTCCGCCGCAGCGCCTCGACGAGAACCTCCGCCTCCAGCTGGAGGCCCAGAAACTCGCCACCGAGCTCGGCACGAACACCAGCCAGCCCGCCTTCTGGAACGCGTTGTCCAAGGCGTCCAAGGCGCTCGACGTGGACCTCAACCCGCGCTACGGGAACTGGGACGCGCAGAAGGTCGCCCGCGTCGACGCGAAGACGCCCTGGGTACGGGAGATCTCGGCGGCGGGGACGCAGCAGACGACGTGACCGTGTGATCGTACGACCGGTCGGTCCTGCCTGTGGATAACTCGCGGGGGCGCTGACGGGTGTGGGTTACGTTCGGGGTGTGAACGCCAACAGCTCCGCCGCCGCCCCCACCGAGGTCGACGCCCCCGGTCGCGTCGTCCTGCTCACCACCAGCCACCGGGTCGCCCCCGGCCTGCTGTCCTGGCCCGCCTGGCAGGTACTGCGCACGGCGGACCGGGTGCTGTGCGCGGACGGCGCGCATCCGCAGCTGCCCTATCTGCGGGATGCGGGCGTCACCGTCGAGGAGACCTCCCCGACGGCAGAGGAGCTGCTCGCCGCCTGCGCCGGCGGCCGCACGGTCGTGGTCGTGGCCACCGGCGAGGGCGAACCGGCCCTCACCGACGGCCTGGCCCGCCTGGCCGGCTCCGGCCGGGTGTCGATGCCCGAGCTGGAACTGCTCCCCGCCTCCTACGACCTCCCCGGCGCCCGGCTTCTCGACCTCGTCCAGGTCATGGACCGGATCCGCGTCGAGTGCCCGTGGTCCTCCCGGCAGACCCACAAGGGCCTGGCGAAGTACGCGGTCGAGGAGTCGTACGAACTGGTCGAGGCGATCGAGGACGGCGACCACGACGAACTCCGCGAGGAGCTGGGCGACGTGCTGCTCCAGGTCGTCTTCCACGCCCGCATCGCCGAGGAGGACGAGGAGTCCCCGTTCTCCGTCGACGATGTCGCGGGCACGATCGTCGCCAAGCTCATCCACCGCCACCCCCATGTCTTCGGCGACGCCACGGCCACCACCCCGGAGGAAGTGAAGGAGCACTGGCTGCGCACGAAGGCGACGGAGAAGCGGCGGGAGTCGGTGACGGACGGCGTCCCCCTGCATCAGCCCGGACTGGCCCTCGCGGCGAAGCTCGTGTCCCGGGCCCGCACGGCACGCCTCGAGGTACCGCTGCCGGCGGCCGAGGGCATCGGCTACGAACTGCTCGCCCTGGCGGCACGAGCCGAATCGGAGGGCGTCGACCCGGAGGCGGCACTGCGCGCCGCGGCCAGGGCGTACCGGGACGCGATCCGCGGTGTCGAGGGGGTCGATGGTTAATACGGTGAGTTCCTGATCCGCCGAGCCACGAGGACGAAGCCGCCGAGGTATGCCGGCCCGCGCCGCCGCAGCCGACGGCGACGAGGGGGCCGCAAGGCCGCCGACAGGGGGCACCCCGGCGCGGGCAAGGCCCTCGCGGAGCGCGGCGAGGACACCGCTACGGTCAAGGGGTGACCGAGCAGCCCGAGCCAGACAGCACCGCTCCCGAACTCTTCACCTGGGAGTTCGCGACCGACCCGTACCCCGCCTACGCCTGGCTGCGCGAGAACGCGCCCGTGCACCGCACCGTGTTGCCCAGCGGTGTCGAGGCCTGGCTGGTCACCCGGTACGCCGACGCGAAACAGGCCCTCGCCGACCAGCGGCTCTCCAAGAACCCGGCGCATCATGACGAACCGGCGCATGCCAAGGGCAAGACCGGCATCCCCGGTGAGCGCAAGGCCGAGCTGATGACGCATCTGCTCAACATCGACCCGCCGGACCACACCCGGCTGCGACGGCTCGTCAGCAAGGCCTTCACGCCCCGCCGGGTCGCCGAGTTCGCGCCCCGCGTCCAGGAGCTGACGGATCAGCTCATCGACCGGTTCGCCGCCGAGGGCACGGCCGACCTCATCCACGACTTCGCCTTTCCTCTCCCCATCTACGCGATCTGCGACCTCCTGGGCGTGCCCCGCGAGGACCAGGACGACTTCCGCGACTGGGCGGGGATGATGATCCGGCACGGCGGGGGTCCGAGGGGCGGGGTCGCGCGGTCGGTGAAGAAGATGCGCGGCTACCTGCTGGAGCTCATCCACCGCAAGCGCGCGGAGCTCCCCGCGGACCCGGCTCCCGGCGAGGACCTCATCTCCGGTCTGATCCGCGCCTCGGACCACGGCGAGCACCTCACCGAGAACGAGGCCGCCGCCATGGCCTTCATCCTGCTGTTCGCCGGCTTCGAGACGACCGTCAATCTCATCGGCAACGGCACCTACGCCCTCCTCACCCACCCTGAGCAGCGCGGACGCCTCCAGCGGTCGCTCACCGAGGAGGACGGCGACCGCGGCCTGCTGGAAACCGGCGTCGAGGAACTCCTGCGCTACGACGGCCCCGTGGAACTCGCCACCTGGCGGTTCGCGACCGAGCCGCTGAGCGTCGGCGGGCAGGACATCGCGCCGGGCGACCCCGTCCTCGTGGTGCTGGCGGCCGCCGACCGTGACCCGGCGCGCTTCTCGGACCCCGACACCCTCGACCTGTCCCGCCGTGACAATCAGCACCTCGGCTACGGACATGGCATCCACTACTGCCTGGGCGCCCCGCTGGCCCGGCTGGAGGGCCAGACCGCGCTCGCCACCCTCCTGACCCGGCTGCCCGACCTTCGACTGGCCGCGGATCCGGCCGAGTTGAGGTGGCGCGGCGGGCTCATCATGCGCGGACTGCGGACGTTGCCGGTCGAGTTCACTCCGGTGCATTCCGGCTCATAAGCGGTCCATGTCTGACCGGACGTCAGCCGGAGTGTGACCGTTCGGCGGAGCAAAGGTGACCAACACTCAAGTCTGTGATCTTCACGTGATCTGCGCGGCATTAACTTGTGACAAGTGATCGTCTGCCGATACGTTCACTCGTCAGCGCGGAGCATCGGTCTCACCCGCCGCGCCGGTCAGTGCTGTCCAGAGAAAGGCCCCTCGCATGCTCTCCGGGAACGGTCGTCACCGTCGCCCCCGCCAGGCCCCGGCCCTCCTTGTCGCGGCCGGAGTGACGGGCTCCGCCATCGCCATTCCGCTGCTCGCCGCCTCCGGCGCGAGCGCGGCCGACGGCACGGTGTGGGACAAGGTGGCGCAGTGCGAGACCGGCGGCTCATGGAGCGCCGACGAGGGCGGCGGGGAGTACGGCGGCCTGAGCCTCACCCAGAAGGACTGGGAGGCGTACGGCGGCCTCGACTACGCGACGAGCCCCGACCTGGCCAGCCGCAGCCAGCAGATCGCCGTGGCGCAGAAGGTGCTCGCGGCCGACGGGATCGGCGCGTGGGGCACCTGTGGGCTGACCTCCGGGCTCACCCAGGAGAACGGCGCGCTGAACGTGGACACCGGCGTGGCGGACGACTCGTCCGACTCGTCCGACTCCTCTGGATCTTCCGGATTGTCCGACCTGTCCCGGGGCTTGTCCGGATCCTCGGGTTCCTCGACGAGCGGCGACTCCTCGACCGGATCGTCCGACTCATCCGGCTCGTCCGCTGATTCTTCCGGTTCGCCCTCGGCGTCCGCTTCCTCCCCTTCGTCCTCTTCCTCCGCTGCCACGGATGGCTCCGGCTCGACCGGCGGTTCCGGCGGCCGGGGTGAGGGATCGGCGGGCGACGGCTCGCCCACGGCGACCCCAGAAGCGGATGACTCAGACAATTCCGGCCAGGATGAGGGCTCTTGGAGCCTCGTCGACACCGGCTCCCTCGGCTCCGGCCGCCACCGTGGCACCACCGCCGACGAGGCGACGGCCAAGAGCGCGACCGACGCCGGCGTGGACGGCACCACCACCGCCTCCGCCGGCCGGCACGCCGCGGCCACCTATGTCGTCCAGGAGGGCGACTCCCTTGCGTCCATCGCCGACTCCCTTGGCCTCGACGGCGGATGGCGCGCCCTCTATGCCGAGAACAGGGGCCTCATCGGCGCCGACCCGAGCGACATCGCCGCCGGTCAGACCCTCGACACAGGGGTGGAATAGGGCGCAAAGCCCAAGAAAAACAGCGGGAGTTCACGTCACACTTCACACCGAATGTCCCTTTTGGTGAAAGTGTGGGATGAGTCTCAGAAGCCCTGATCGTCTTTGAAATTCAGCCGATCGCGTGTCTACGGTCGAGGCCACTCGGCAACCCGAGCCCCGGCCGTCGCAACGCCGAATCCTGCCAGCGACGAACCGGGAACAGTCGTCGCGCAAGCGCCGTAGGCAGGAGCGGGGGACCCAAGGTAAGTGCCGCGCCGGTCGGTTGACCGGAACGGCTCGGGGTGAAGCCACACCTCCCACGGAGCAGCGCTCCGGCGGGCGAGGACGTGGCCGGGCAACTCACACGGCCCGAACCCGACAGCTCACCTCGCAGGCGTCGGTGAGGGGATCCACCATGCTGTTTTCCGCCAAGGGCAAGCACCGCCGCCCGTCCAAGGCGACCCGCGTCGCCGCGCTCGCCGGCGTCACCGGTGTCGCCATCGCCGCCCCGCTCATGGCGGCCGGCAGTGCCTCCGCCGCCACCGCCTCCGAGTGGGACGCGGTCGCCCAGTGCGAGGCCGGCGGCAACTGGTCCATCAACACCGGCAACGGCTACTACGGCGGCCTCCAGTTCTCGGCGTCCACCTGGGCCGCGTACGGCGGCACCGCCTACGCCTCCACCGCCGACCAGGCCTCCAAGTCCCAGCAGATAGCCATCGGCGAGAAGGTCCTCGCGGGCCAGGGCAAGGGTGCCTGGCCGGTCTGCGGCACCGGCCTGTCCGGCGCCGCCTACAACGGCAGCAGCGCCGGCTCCTCGAGCTCCGGCTCGTCCAGCTCCTCCGGTTCCTCCAGCTCGTCGAACAGCGGCAGCACCAGCAGCCGCTCCACCGAGGAGCAGAGCGCCTCCCGCTCGACCGACCGCCCTGCCGCCTCCAAGACGGTCACCACCCCGACCGGCAAGAAGGTCAAGAAGGGTGACGGCGAGTACAAGGTCGTCAAGGGCGACACCCTCAGCTCCATCGCCGAGAAGCACAAGGTCAAGGGCGGCTGGGCGAAGCTGTTCGAGCTGAACAAGGACATCGTCGTCGACGCGGACCTCATCTACCCGGGCCAGCAGCTGCACCTGAAGTGACACCTGGCCCCAAGAGAAGCCACAGCGCCCTCACATCCGAGGTCGGCACACTGAAGACCTCGTGAGGGTCACCCCCCGTCCCCACGGGCTCCCCGCTCCGGTGCGTGTTCCCCCGTACGCACCGGAGCGGGGTTTCTCTTTGCCCGTTCGTCACTTCCTGTCGACCTTTCTCGGCCACCCCCTTTGTTCCGGGCGGAAACAATAGGTACGGTCTGTCTGTCCACGGGACGGTCGGTCGGCTGCCGACGGCCCCGGGGCGGTTAGGCTCTAGTCGCAAGGCCCAGCCAGGGCTCATCAAGGCCCCTGGGCCCCGCACAACCAGCGTCACATCCCAAGAAGGAGATGCTCGTGCCGTCCATCGACGTCGTCGTAGCCCGGGAAATCCTGGACTCCCGAGGCAACCCCACGGTCGAGGTCGAGGTCGGCCTCGACGACGGCAGCACGGGTCGTGCCGCCGTTCCGTCCGGCGCCTCCACCGGTGCCTTCGAGGCCATCGAGCTCCGCGACGGTGACCCGAACCGCTACCACGGCAAGGGTGTCGAGAAGGCCGTCCTCGCCGTCATCGAGCAGATCGGCCCGGAGCTCGTCGGCTACGACGCCACCGAGCAGCGCCTGATCGACCAGGCCATGTTCGACCTGGACGCCACCGACAACAAGGGCTCGCTCGGCGCCAACGCCATCCTCGGCGTCTCGCTCGCCGTCGCGCACGCCGCCTCCGAGGCCAGCGACCTGCCGCTGTTCCGCTACCTGGGCGGCCCCAACGCGCACCTGCTGCCGGTGCCGATGATGAACATCCTGAACGGCGGCTCGCACGCCGACTCCAACGTGGACATCCAGGAGTTCATGATCGCCCCGATCGGCGCGGAGTCCTTCTCCGAGGCCCTGCGCTGGGGCGCCGAGGTCTACCACACTCTCAAGAAGGTGCTGAAGACCAAGGGTCTGTCCACCGGCCTCGGCGACGAGGGCGGCTTCGCCCCGAACCTGGAGTCCAACCGCGCCGCCCTCGACCTCATCATCGAGGCCATCAAGCAGGCCGGCTACATCCCCGGCGAGCAGATCGCGCTCGCGCTCGACGTCGCCGCGTCCGAGTTCTACAAGGACGGCAAGTACGAGTTCGAGGGCAAGTCCCGCTCGGCCGCCGAGATGACCGAGTACTACGAGGAGCTCGTCTCCGCGTACCCGCTCGTCTCCATCGAGGACCCGCTGTACGAGGACGACTGGGCCGGCTGGAAGGTCATCACCGACAAACTGGGCGACAAGGTCCAGATCGTCGGCGACGACCTCTTCGTCACCAACCCCGAGCGTCTGGCCCGCGGCATCGAGGAGGGCTCCGCCAACGCCCTGCTCGTCAAGGTCAACCAGATCGGTTCGCTGACCGAGACCCTGGACGCCGTCGAGATGGCCCAGCGCAACGGCTTCAAGTGCATGATGTCCCACCGCTCCGGCGAGACCGAGGACGTCACCATCGCCGACCTCGCGGTCGCGGTGAACTGCGGTCAGATCAAGACCGGCGCCCCGGCCCGCTCGGACCGCGTCGCCAAGTACAACCAGCTGCTGCGCATCGAGGAGATCCTCGACGACGCCGCGGTGTACGCCGGCCGCAGCGCCTTCCCGCGCTTCAAGGGCTGAGCACAGGCCGACGCCGCTGACCCGAACCGGGTCAAGGCTCCGCCAGTCGTACGTACGTCCCCGTACCCGGTCCCGTACCGTGTGCGGGGACGTACGCACGTGTGAGACGGGAGGCGGGAAGCAGTGGCCGTGAAGGACCGGGACCGTTTCTCCACCGCGACCAGGATCAAGCTGCTCGGCGAGCAGACCGCGGCCCGGGTCTACCGCTCCCAGACCAAGCGCCAGGCCCGCCGCTCCCGGCTCACCGGCCGCGCCGCGCTCCTCGCGCTCGTCCTGTGCACGCTGATCGTGGCCCTGGCCTATCCGATGCGTCAGTACGTCTCCCAGCGTGCCGAGATCGCCGATCTGGAACGGGAGAAGCAGCAGGCAGCAGAACGCGTCGAGCAGTTGCGCGACCTCAAGGCGCGCTGGCAGGACGACGCCTACGCCGAGCAGCAGATCCGGCAGCGGCTGCACTACGTGCTGCCGGGGGAGACCGGGTTCGTCGTGATCGATCCGGACGCGGCCAAGCAGTCCCGCGCCGACCTCGGGGCGACCGACCGCCCCTGGTACTCGAACGTCTGGGACGGCGTCGACAAGTCCGACGCCTCCGACCAGTGAACTGACCGATAGAAAGACAGGCATGGAAACGCCCCCGCCGACCACCCCGCGCACCGAGCCCACCGACGCGGACGTCGAGGCCTTCAAGCAGCAGCTCGGACGGCCGCCGCGCGGTCTGCGCGCGATCGCGCACCGCTGCCCGTGCGGCGAGCCGGACGTCGTGGAGACGGCCCCCCGCCTGCCCGACGGCACCCCCTTCCCGACGCTGTACTACCTGACGTGCCCGAAGGCCAACTCGGCCATCGGCACGCTCGAGGCGAACGGCGTGATGAAGGAGATGACGGAGCGGCTGCGGACCGACCCGGAACTGGCCGCCGCCTACCGTGCCGCGCACGAGGACTACATCCGGCGCCGGGACGAGATCGAGGAACTGAAGAACTTCCCCAGCGCGGGCGGCATGCCGGACCGTGTGAAGTGCCTGCACGTGCTCGTCGCGCACTCCCTGGCCGCCGGCCCGGGCGTGAACCCGCTCGGCGACGAGGCCCTGGAGATGCTTCCGCAGTGGTGGCGCAAGGGCACGTGCGTGACGCGGTCCCAGCCGCCGTCCGGCGAAGGGTGGCAGGTGGAGACGTCGCAGGACGGCTCGGGACACTTCGCCTTCAAGCCGGTCGGGGGGGATGCCCGGTGACCCGCGTCGCCGCCGTCGACTGCGGTACGAACTCGATCCGCCTGCTCGTCGCCGACGCCGACCCGGAGACCGGTGAGCTGGTCGACCTGGACCGCCGGATGACGATCGTCCGCCTCGGGCAGGGCGTCGACCGCACCGGACGGCTCGCCCCCGAGGCGCTGGAGCGGACCTTCGCGGCCTGCCGGGAGTACGCGGCCGCCATCAAGGAGTACGGCGCGCAGCGGCTGCGCTTCGTCGCCACCTCCGCCTCCCGGGACGCGGAGAACCGGGACGAGTTCGTGCGCGGGGTGCTGGACATCCTCGGCGTCGAGCCCGAGGTCATCACCGGCGACCAGGAGGCCGAGTTCTCCTTCAACGGCGCCACGAAGGAACTGAAGGGGCGTGCCGACCTGGCCAAGCCCTTCCTGGTGGTGGACATCGGCGGCGGCTCGACCGAGTTCGTGGTCGGCGACGACCGGGTCCGCGCCGCGCGCTCCGTCGACGTGGGCTGCGTACGGATGACGGAGCGCCACCTGGTCGTGGACGGGAAGGTCACCGACCCGCCCACCGCCGGGCAGATCGCGGCGATGCGCGCCGACATCGAGGCCGCTCTCGACCTCGCCGAGCGGACGGTCCCGCTGCGCGAGGCGCACACCCTGGTCGGCCTGGCCGGCTCGGTGACGACGGTCGCGGCGATCGCCCTGGGCCTGGACGCGTACGACTCCACGAAGATCCACCACGCGCGGATCGGCGTCGACCGGGTCAGGAGCATCAGCGGCGACCTCCTCGAGGCCACCCACGCACAGCGCGCCGCGTATCCGGCGATGCACCCGGGCCGGGTGGACGTGATCGCGGCCGGCGCGCTCGTCCTGCTGGCGATCATGGAGCGGATCGGCGCGCAGGAGGTCGTCGTGAGCGAGCACGACATCCTCGACGGCATCGCCTGGTCGATCGCGTGACCCCGACCGACCCGCTACTTGCACTCTGCTGAGCAGGCAGGATGCCCGTATGAGCAGTCCCGAGGGGCCCTTCGTGGCCCCTCGGACGCGTTCCGGAGGCACCCCCTCGGGAAAGTTCGTGAAGTTCTTCACAAGGAATTCGGCCCTGTCGGAGGACAGAGGCGTCCCGGTTGACCCTTCCGGGGGCCCAACATCCCTGTGAACGTGTTCAAAAGAGGCGCGCACGGACGTATCGCGGAGGTCGGGGGAAGGGGCCCCGGACGGCCCTCACGGAGCCCTTCCGAACCCGGAGAGGCAGCTCACGCGGCATTGACAACGCCATGCCCTACACGCTGGTTCCCGCTCCGCGCCATGACGTGGATCACGCGAGCGGCGGAGGATAGCACACACCCCCGGGAAGCTTGTGAAGGGGCGCACGAGCGACCCCCCTCGAGCGGGTGGATACTCGATGGCATGAGCACCACGGAGCGTCCCAGGATCCTCGTAGTAGGCGGTGGGTACGTAGGCCTGTACGCAGCTCGGCGCATCATGAAGAAGATGCGCTACGGCGAGGCGACCGTCACGGTCGTCGACCCCCGGTCGTACATGACCTACCAGCCCTTCCTCCCCGAAACCGCCGCCGGCAACATCTCCCCGCGCCACGTCGTCGTCCCGCTGCGACGCGTGCTGCCCAAGGCGGAGGTCCTCACCGGCCGGGTCACCACCATCGACCAGGACCGCAAGGTCGCCACGATCGCCCCACTGGTCGGCGAGGCGTACGAGCTGCCCTTCGACTACCTGGTGATCGCGCTCGGCGCGGTCTCCCGCACCTTCCCGATCCCCGGCCTCGCCGAACAGGGCATCGGTATGAAGGGTGTCGAGGAGGCCATCGGCCTGCGCAACCACGTCCTCGAGCAGCTCGACAAGGCCGACTCCACGACCGACGAGGAGATCCGCCGCAAGGCGCTCACCTTCGTCTTCATCGGCGGCGGTTTCGCCGGTGCGGAGACCATCGGTGAGGTCGAGGACCTGGCCCGGGACGCGGCCAAGTACTACAAGACGGTGTCCCGCGAGGACATGCGCTTCATCCTCGTCGACGCCGCCGACAAGATCCTTCCCGAGGTCGGCCCCAAGCTGGGCCAGTACGGCAAGGAGCACCTCGAGGGCCGCGGTGTGGAGATCTACCTCTCCACCTCCATGGACTCCTGCGTCGACGGCCACGTGGTGCTGAAGAACGGCCTCGAGGTCGACTCGAACACCATCGTGTGGACGGCGGGCGTCAAGCCCAACCCGGTGCTGGCCCGCTACGGCCTGCCGCTGGGCCCCCGCGGTCACGTCGACACGGCCCCCACCCTCCAGGTCCAGGGCACCGACTACATCTGGGCCGCCGGCGACAACGCCCAGGTCCCGGACGTCGCCGCCCGCAAGGCCGGCGTCGAGAACGCCTGGTGCCCGCCGAACGCGCAGCACGCGCTGCGGCAGGCCAAGGTCCTCGGCGACAACGTGATCTCCGGTATGCGGGGCTTCCCGCAGAAGGAGTACTCGCACTCCAACAAGGGTGCCGTGGCGGGCCTCGGCCTCCACAAGGGCGTCGCGATGATCGTCATGGGCAAGGTGAAGATCAAGCTCAAGGGCCGTCTCGCCTGGTACATGCACCGCGGCTACCACGGCCTGGCGATGCCGACGTGGAACCGTAAGATCCGCGTCTTCGCCGACTGGACGCTCGGCATGTTCCTCAAGCGCGAGGTCGTGGCGCTGGGCGCGCTGGAGTCCCCGCGCGAGGAGTTCTACGAGGCCGCGAAGCCGGCGCCGGTCGCCGCGAAGCCGGCCGCCGAGAAGACCGAGAACGAGAAGGCCAAGGCCTCCTGACCTCCGGTCACCGAAACACCCCCGAAGGGGCCGTCCGCCATCCGTGGTGCGGACGGCCCCTTCGCCGTCCGCCCGGCCTGCCCGGCCTGCTTCGCCCGGCCCGGCCTGCCCGGCCTGCTCCGCCCGGCCTGGCCTCCTCGCCCGGCTCGCCTGCCTAACCCGGCCGCCCCGCCTGACCCGCCCGGCTCGCCCCGTCCGCCCCCGCCCGAGGCGGGCGGCTCCGGCGATGGTCGATACGCATGCTGTGTACATGTATTTTGCCGAGTCGTGACGGCCGTGCGGGACTGGACCGCGCGCTCTTCCGTGTTTACGTGGTGTCAGGACATTGCGGGATCACCCGTCACGGAGGTGTGCATCATGGCTGACGCCGCGCCGCGGCTCCATGCCCTCGTCGAACAGTTGCTGGGAGCCCCCTTGCCGGTGCGCGTCCGCGCCTGGGACGGTTCGCAGGCGGGTCCGCCCGATGCGCCCACCCTGGTCGTACGCAATCGCCGAGCCCTGCGCCGGCTCCTCTTCAAGCCCGGCGAACTCGGCCTCGCCCGCGCCTGGGTGGCCGGCGACCTGGAGATCGAGGGGGACCTGTACACCGCTCTCGATCTGCTCTCCGGCCTGATCTGGGAGCGCGGCGAGGACGCCCGTACGCTCGCGCAGGCACTGCGCGACCCCGCGTTCCGTTCGGCGGTGCGCGGCCTGCTGAAACTCGCCGGACCGCCGTTGCCGCCCGCCCCGCCGCGTGAAGAGGTCCGCCGGACCGGCCACCTCCACACCCGCGGCTCCGACCGACGCGCCATCAGCCACCACTACGACGTCGGCAACGACTTCTACGCGCTCGTCCTCGGCCCGTCCATGGTCTACTCGTGCGCCTACTGGGAGTCCGGGGACGGCACCCTCGAACTCGCCCAGCGTGACAAGCTCGAACTCGTCTGCCGCAAGCTGGAGTTGAGACCCGGGTCGCGGCTGCTGGACGTCGGCTGCGGCTGGGGCTCCCTCGCCGTCCACGCGGCCCGCGAGCACGGTGCGACCGTCGTCGGGATCACCCTCTCCCAGGAGCAGGCGGCGTTCGCCCGCAAGCGCGTCGCCGACGCCGGGCTGACCGACAGGGTCGAGATCCGCGTCCAGGACTACCGGGACGTCACCGACGGCCCGTTCGACGCGGTCTCCTCCATCGGCATGGCGGAACACGTCGGCTCCGAGAAGTACCTGGAGTACGCGCACGTCCTGTTCGCGCTGCTGCGGCCCGGCGGCCGGCTGCTCAACCACCAGATCGCCCGCCGTCCGCACCGCGACGAGTCGGCGTACGGCGTGGACTCGTTCATCGACGCCTATGTCTTCCCGGACGGTGAACTCGCCCCCGTCGGCACCACGGTCACCCAGCTCGAACGCGCGGGCTTCGAGGTCCGTGACGTCGAGTCGATCCGTGAGCACTACGCCCTCACCCTGCGCCGCTGGGTCGCCCGCCTGGAGGCCGACTGGGAGCGGGCCGTCCACCTCACCAGCCCCGGTCGCGCCCGGGTCTGGCGGCTCTACATGGCCGCCTCCGCCGTCGCCTTCGAACGCAACCAGATCGGCGTCAACCAGGTCCTGGCCGTCCGGACCCCCGGCTCGGGCGACTCCGGGATGCCGCTGCGCGCCCGCACCTGGAACTGACGGCCGCGCGACGCGCGAGGGGCCCCGCCGCATCGCGCGACGGGGCCCGACCGGGCTTGTTCTGCTCGGACCTGCCCTGCTCGCTACTCGGACTTGATCGCGGCCAGCATGTTCAGGCGCGACGCCCGCCGGGCCGGCCACAGCGCGGCCAGGATGCCCACCCCGGCGGCCAGCAGCAGGAAGACGGCCATCCGGGCCCACGGCACGACCAGTTCGTACGTCGGCATGCGGGTGCCGAGCAGCTCGCCGGCCGCCCAGCCGAAGAACACGCCCAGGCCGATGCCGAGCACGCCGCCGAAGAGCGCGATCACCAGGGACTCCAGCCGGACCATCCGCTTGACCGAGCGCCGGTCCAGGCCGATGGCCCGCAGCATGCCGATCTCCTGGGACCGCTCGAAGACCGACATCGCCAGGGTGTTGATGACACCGAGCACCGCGACGATCACGGCCATCGCGAGCAGCCCGTAGAGCATGTTCAGCATCAGCGTGAACATCTTCGCGACCTCGTCGGAGAGGTCCTGCTTGCTCTGGACCTTGATGGCCGGGTTGGAGCCGAGGGCCTTCTCCAGCCGGTCCTTCGTGGCGTCCGAGGCGCCGCCGGACGTCTTGACCATGACCCGCATGTCGGTCGGGTCCGCCAGATGCGGGGTGAGGGCGGCGTTGTCCAGCAGGATGCCCTCGATCAGCTCGTTGCCCTCGTAGACCCCGGAGACCGTCAGCTGCTGCTTCTTGCCGTCCTCGTAGTTCACCGTGAAGGACGAACCGGCCTTCCAGCCATGGGACTCGGCGGTGGTGTCGTCGACGACGACCTGGCCGCCGTCCACCTCGAAGGAGCCGTCGTCGACCTCGAGGTCGGTCAGCGCGCCGATGGTGGAGCCGGTGACGCCGGTGAGGTACTCGGTCGTGCCGTCGATCCGGCCGGGGGCGTTGCGCATCGGGCTGGTGGCGGTCACGCCGTCGGTGGCCCGCAGCTTCTCGTCGATGCCGGCGGAGAGCTCGTTGCCGTTCGCCATCGACACGACGTAGTCGGCCCTGATCGCGGAGGACGCCATCTTGTCGATGGACTTCTGGAGGCTGCCCGCCATCACCGTCATGCCGGTGATCAGGGTCAGGCCGATCATCAGCGCGGAGGCCGTGGCCGCCGTACGGCGCGGGTTGCGCACCGAGTTCTGCCGGGCCAGCTTGCCGGACACCCCGAAGATCCGCAGGACGGGCGCGGCGGCCGCGATCAGCGGGCGGGACAGCAGCGGGGTCAGGATGAAGACGCCGATGATCAGCAGGACCGCGCCGATGCCCATGGGGGCCTGGCCGTCGGAACCGCTCATCGACGTCGCGGCCAGGACCACGGCGACGCCCGCCGCCGAGAACAGCGCGCCCAGCGTGTTGCGCAGCACCAGCGACTTGGTGCTCGCGGGGGCGTGCACGCTGCTCATCGCGGCGACCGGCGGGATCTTCGCGGCCCGACGGCCGGGCAGCCAGGCCGCCAGCATGGTGATGACGACGCCGACGACGAGGGCGGCGGCGACCGTGCCGCCCGAGACGACGAGCGGTCCGTCGGGGACGGTCGCCCCCAGCGTCCCCAGCAGCGAGCGCAGCCCGGCCCCGATGCCGATGCCCGCGACCAGACCGGTCACCCCGGCGACCGCGCCGACGACGAACGCCTCGATCAGCACCGACCGCGTGACCTGCCGGCGGGAGGCGCCGACGGCCCGCATCAGGGCGAGTTCCTTGGTGCGCTGGGCGACCAGCATGGTGAAGGTGTTGGCGATGATGAAGGTGCCGACGAACAGCGCGATCCCGGCGAAGACGAGCAGTCCCTGCTTCATCCCGCTCATCGAGGCGGAGATCGTCTCCGCCTGGTCGTCGGCGAGTTGCTTCCCGGTGACGGTCTCGACCTCGCCCTTCGGCAGGGCGGTGTCCAGCGCGGACTTCAGCGCGCTCTGCGAGGTCCCGGCGGCGGCCCGGACGTCGATCTCGTCGTAGGTGCCGGTCTTGCCGAAGAGCGTCTGCGCGGTCGCCGTGTCGAACAGGGCGAGGCTGCCGCCGGCCGCGACATTGCCGTCGTCGGTGGTGAAGACGCCGGTGATCTTCGGGGTGAGGACGGGGCCGTCGACGGAGAGCCGTACGGTGTCGCCGACCTCGTACCCGGCCCGCTCGGCGGTCTTCGAGTCGATGACGACCTCGCCCGCGCCGCTCGGGGCGTGCCCCGAGGCGAGCGGGTACCGGGCGTCCTCGTCGCCCCAGTAGTTGCCGCCCTGCGACTGGAAGCCGCCGCCGATGAGCTTGCCGTCCCGGTCGGCTATGGCGGTGAAGCCGTTGACGACGCCGATGGCGGACGCGGCGCCCGGCACCTTCGCGCTCCGCTCCAGCAGCGCCTGGGTCAGCTCGGGCGTCTTGACGATGCGGTCGCCGACGTCCTCCTGGACCTCGGCGGTGACGGCGACGTCGACCTGGTCGAAGCCCTTGGCGGAGCTCTTCTGGAGGGCGCCGGAGAGGGTGTTGGTGAAGACCAGGGTCCCCGACACGAAGGCCACGCCGAGCATCACGGCGAGCACGGTCATCAGGAGCCGGGCCTTGTGCGCGAGTACGTTGCGCAAGGCGGTTCGGAACATGGGTGTCGTCTTCTCAGTCCTGCTCGTCGCCGAGCGGTCGGTCCCGGTCGGGGATCAGCTGGTGCGGCCCTTGGCGTCGGACTCGGGGGTCTGGGGGTTTCCCCCGGAAAGGCGCAGCATCCGGTCGAGCACCGAGTCGGCCGTCGGGTCGTACACCTCGTCGACGATCCGCCCGTCCGCGAGGAAGATCACCCGGTCCGCGTAGGCCGCCGCCACCGGGTCGTGGGTCACCATCACCACCGTCTGCCCCAGCTCCCGCACCGAGTTGCGCAGGAAGCCCAGCACCTCGGCGCCCGAGCGCGAGTCGAGGTTTCCGGTCGGCTCGTCGCCGAAGATGATGTCGGGCCGGGAGGCGAGGGCGCGGGCGACGGCGACCCGCTGCTGCTGGCCGCCGGAGAGCTGCGAGGGCCGGTGGCTCAGCCGGTCGGCGAGCCCCACCATCCGGATGACCTTTTCCAGCCACTCCTTGTCCGGCTTGCGGCCCGCGATGTCCATCGGGAGCGTGATGTTCTCGATCGCCGTCAGCGTCGGCAGCAGGTTGAACGCCTGGAAGATGAACCCGATCTTGTCCCGGCGCAACTTGGTGAGCTGCTTGTCCTTCAGCGTGCCGAGCTCGGTGTCGCCGATGCGCACGGAGCCGGAGGAGAAGCTGTCGAGGCCCGCCACGCAGTGCATCAGGGTGGACTTGCCGGAGCCGGACGGCCCCATGATCGCGGTGAACTCGGCCTGCCGGAAGTCGACCGAGACCCGGTCCAGAGCGACCACCTGGGTCTCGCCCTGTCCGTAGATCTTCGACAGGTCCGTGGCGCGTGCGGCCACGGCGGTGGTCCGCTCTGCGAGGGGGCTGGTGGTCACGGGCATGGCTCCTGACGGGACGACGGCATGTCTGGGGACTTGGATCCATCGTCCCGGCCGCCGACGGCCGTGTAGTCAACCGCTGTTCCGGTTCCGAAGGCAGCCTCGGGTCGGACGGTGGGCCGCCCCGTCATACCTGGGGATGACGTCGGTCCCTGAGAGCCGGGTCGTCAAGAACCGGTGGAGCAACCTCGTTCGGACGGTGAAATTCCGTCATTCCGTGTACGCAAGCGGTTGCCACGCGCGAGGCTACTGGCAAGTGCAGATGGCTAGTTCCAGGTGCTGATGCACCCTCAGACGTCAATAAAATAAGACAACATCGGTCCGCTGCTCCGCTGTTCGAGGGACGGATCCCGATAGGGTCGGAAGCTCAAACGGAGCCCTCAGGCCTGCCCAGATGGTGGAATGCAGACACGGCGAGCTTAAACCTCGCTGCCCCTTCGCGGGCGTGCCGGTTCAAGTCCGGCTCTGGGCACTTCCGACGTCTCGGCGATCGCTGCATCCTCCATCGAGGCATTGACCGCCGCGACGGCCGGCTCCCGCCTCGTCTCCACCCGTCCCCTCCGCTCCGCCCCTCCATCCGATCCGCCGATCCGGCCGTTGACACCCGGTGGGCGGGGGCGCAGACTCACGTGCCAATACAGTGAAGAAAACTTCACTTTGCGAACAGTGAAGGGAGCGCCCGATGCGCACCACCGTCGGCATCGTCGGCGCCGGCCCCGCCGGCCTCCTCCTCGTCCGGCTGCTCCACGACGCGGGCATCGCCTCCGTCGTGCTGGAGAGCCGCGACCGCGCCTACGTCGAGCAGCGCCAGCGCGCCGGGATCCTGGAGCAGGGGACGGTGGACGTGCTGCGCGCGGCCGGCGCCGGGGAGCGCATGGACCGCGAGGGGCTGCCCCACGACGGCATAGAGCTGCGGTTCGCCGGGCAGCGTCACCGCGTCGACTTCCCCGCCCTCACCGGCGGCCGGTCGGTGATGGTCTACGCGCAGACCGAGGTGTGCAAGGACCTCATAGCGCTCCAGCTCGCGGACGGCGGCCCGCTGCTGTTCGAGGCGGAGGCGCTCGCCGTCGAGGACGCCGGCACCGACCACCCGCGGATCCGCTTCCGCCACGAGGGCGTCGAGGACGTCCTCGAGTGCGACTACGTCGTCGGCTGCGACGGCTTCTGGGGCGTCGCCCGGCAGGCGATCCCGGCCGCGTCGACCCGCGTCTTCGAGCGGACGTACCCCTTCGGCTGGCTCGGCATCCTCGCCGACGTGCCGCCCTCGCACGACGAGCTCGTCTACGCCCGCCACGACCGCGGCTTCGCACTGCTGTCCATGCGCTCCCCGTCCGTCTCCCGCCTCTACCTCCAGGTGCCCGAGGGCACGGACGCGCAGCGATGGGCCGACGAGGAGATCTGGGACGAGCTGGAGCGCCGCTTCGAGACCGACGACGACTGGAAGCTGGAGCGCGGGGCGATCACCCAGAAGTCGGTCACCCCCATGCGCTCCTACGTGCACGAGCCCATGCGGCACGGCCGGCTCTTCCTCGCCGGGGACGCGGCCCACATCGTGCCGCCGACCGGGGCGAAGGGCCTGAACCTCGCCGTCGGCGACGTCGTCACCTTCGCGCGGGCGCTGACGCACCAGCGGGAGACGGGGTCCGCCGCTCTCCTGGACGCCTACTCCGCGACCTGTCTGCGGCGCGTGTGGCAGGCCGAGCGGTTCTCGTACGACATGACCACCCTCCTGCACCGCGCCCCCGACGCCACCCCCTTCGAGGACCGGCTCCAGCTGGCCCGTCTGGAGCGGATCGCCTCCTCCCGGGCCGCCGAGACCGACCTGGCCGAGGCGTACACCGGCTTCCCGTTCGGGTGATCGGACGGCGGGTCCCGTCAAGGGCCCGGACGGGCCCGTCCGGGCCCGTCCGGTCTCCGCGGGGTACCGGACATGTCGCGGATCGGTCATGAATACGGCCCTCCTGTGCCGGGAATCACGACGCCACGTAGCGTGTTGGGCAGCAGCAACAGGGAAAGATCCTCCCCAAGCACTAGGGTCAATCCTTTGCCTACCTATTACCCTTGAGCTCAAGGCCGCGCAGTGTGGCCACGGAGGAGTGCAATGAGGAGCAGAAACCCGGTCTTCTCGCGACGGGGGTTCAGCCGCGACAACGGCTACGCGGGCTTCAACGCCGCGCCGCAGGCCGGGGGACCCGCAGTCGGCACGCAGCAGGGCAATCCCTACGCCCAGCAGGCCGGCAACCCGTACGCGCAGAACCCTTACGCCCAGCAGGACCTTCAGTACGGCGCCCCGCCGCAGGCCCCGGCCGCCGCCGGCCGGATGACCATGGACGACGTCGTCGCGCGCACCGCGACCACGCTCGGCCTCGTCGTCCTCACCGCGGTGCTGTCCTGGGTGCTGCTGCCCGTCGACGAGGCCAACATCGGCAAGTCGTACGGCATCGCCATCGGCGCCGGCCTGGTCGCCATGGTGCTGGCCCTGGTCCAGTCGTTCAAGCGTCGCGCGGCCCCCGCGCTGATCCTGTCGTACGCCGCCCTCGAGGGCGTCTTTCTCGGCGTGATCTCCAGCGCGGTCTCCACGTACATCGCGGACGGCGTCGTCGCCCAGGCCGTGATGGGCACGATGGCGGTCTTCGCCGGTGTGCTCGTGGCGTACAAGGCGGGCTGGATCCGCGTCAACCGCCGCTTCTACGGCTTCGTGATGGCCGCCGCGCTCGGCTTCGTCCTGCTGATGGCCGTGAACCTGCTGTTCACCGTCTTCGGCGGCGGCGACGGCCTCGGCTTCCGCAGCGGGCCGCTCGGCATCGTGTTCGGCGTCATCGGCATCCTGCTCGGCGCCTGCTTCCTGGCCCTGGACTTCAAGCAGGTCGAGGACGGCATCGCGTACGGCGCCCCGCGCGAGGAGGCCTGGCTCGCCGCCTTCGGCCTCACGCTGACGCTGGTGTGGATCTACATGGAGTTCCTGCGACTCCTCTCGATCCTCAACAGCGACTGAGCGACCGGGCGGCCAACCGCCCGGACAGCGAGAAGGGCCCCGGGACTTGATCCCGGGGCCCTTCTCCGTGTCCGTAGGGTGGTGTGTCGCGTGCGCGCTAGAGGAGTTTGCGCGCGGCCCTCCTCAGGTCGTACTCGTGGATGATCGCCTTGGCGTGGCCGTACGCGAGGTTGTGCTCGGCGCGCAGCCAGCTGACCTTCTCCTCGAAGCGGAGAGCGGGGCCTTCGTCGACGGTGCGCAGCCAGTCGGCGACTTCACGACCGGTGCAATGGGGGATGCGGGCCAGTATGTTGCGGTGGGTCTCCTCGGAGAGGACATGGGACATCGGCGCCTCCGGTAGCAAAGGGGATGTAAGCCGGTCCTTCAGGTCACCGTGCCTGAGTGTTCGCCCGTTGGCAACAGTGCCGGTGCGACGCGTAGTCTCGCGGCGTGGCTGATACGACGTCCCTGACCCGTGCGGTGGACCACTTCGCCGATCGTCTGCGCGCCGCCTCGCAGAGCCGACTCCAACGAGGCGCGGCCACGGAGGCGCTGGCGCTGGCCAGGGAGCTGGTCCGGCGCGCGCAGCTCATCGAGGAGCCCGGAGCGCTGCCGCGCGAGATGCCGGACGCCGGGATGTTCGCCGCCGCCGATCAAATCACCGTCGCGGTGCACGACTTGGCCCTCGTACTCACGGACGAGGGCCAGGTCGAGGAAGCTCTGGAGTTGGTGGCGCAGGCGCAGAAGCGGGCGGGCGTGTGAGCCTCACAGGCTCGCTATGACCCGGTCGGCCAGGATGTAGACGTTCTCCGCGCCGCACTGGAACGTCAGGGTGTACGCGCCCGAGATGCCCGACCCGCCCAGCAGGAACGGGGTCTCGCCCGCGGTGAGGGCCGAGGCGAGGCGTTCCGCCGTCTCGCGGTGGCCCGGGGTCATGCACAGGGTGGTGCCGTCGGCGAACACGTAGACGTCGAGGGTGCCGAGCGGCCCCGGGCGGACGTCGGTCAGCTCGATCCGGGACGCGGCCAGTTCCTCGAGCGTCGCCACCGTGCGCTCGTGGTCGTTCACGATCGGTGACTGGACCGGTACGAAGTCGGGGTGGGACGGATGACGGCGGCGGGCCGCGGCCAGTTCGGCGGAGTCCCCGGCGAACTCGTCGGCGTCCGCGCCCGGCTCGGACACGGACTCCAGCGGCTCCAGGCCCACGAAGTCGCTCTGGCGGGGCAGGAACAGCTCACTGTCCGGGAGACCCAGCAGGGAGGGCGCGTCGGAGGCGTCACGAGCCTCCTGGGCGGCCCAGAACGCGCGCGCCTCGGCCAGCTCCCGCTCCCGCTCCTCAGCGAGCGCCTCGGCCACGGCGGCGCGTATCTCGGCCGCGTCGGCCGTGGTGCGGGCGGCCGGGACGAAGCCGCGCAGTTCCGCGGCGGTCTCCTCGGCGTTCCTGGCGTCCTTGGCGAGCTGGGCGTGCAGGGCGGCGACCTGTCGGCGCAACTGCAAGAGGGTGCGCAGGACGGCGACGCCCACGGCGCCCGTGGCGGCCGTGGTGACCAGCAACGCGATCGGCATGGCGCTCACTGACGTACTCCCGGTTCAAAGTCGACCCCCGACTTCCTACATCAGCTTGAAGGGTGGACTATCCACCTGTCAGTGCGTAACGTCACGAAACGGGCAGGAGTTTGGGCCTGGAGTTTGATGGCGAACCGCGCTGAGCTGGGTAAATCCCTCCGGCGAGGGAGATAGGTCACATCCTGGGGGAGATTGGATCACAAAACGGCCCGGAGTCCAGGGGCTTTCCGGACTCCGGGCCGATCCGTCACCGCAGGTGCTGAACCGGTTACGCAGGGACCCTGTTGGGGGCCTGCGCCCGGGTGATCAGCTCAGGCGCTCGATGACCATGGCCATGCCCTGGCCGCCGCCGACGCACATCGTCTCCAGACCGAACTGCTTGTCGTGGAACTGGAGGGAGTTGATGAGCGTGCCGGTGATGCGGGCGCCCGTCATGCCGAAGGGGTGGCCGACCGCGATCGCGCCGCCGTTGACGTTCAGCTTCTCCAGCGGGATGTTCAGGTCGCGGTAGGACGGGATCACCTGCGCGGCGAACGCCTCGTTGATCTCGACCAGGTCGATGTCGTCGATGGTGAGACCGGCCCGGCGCAGGGCCTGGTTCGATGCGTCGACCGGGCCGAGGCCCATGATCTCCGGGGACAGGCCGGAGACGCCGGTCGACACGATGCGGGCGAGCGGGGTGAGGCCGAGCTCGCGGGCCTTCGTGTCGCTCATGACGACGACCGCGGCGGCGCCGTCGTTCAGCGGGCAGCAGTTGGCGGCGGTGACCATGCCGTCGGGACGGAAGACCGGCTTCAGGCCCTGGACGCCGTCCAGCGTGACGCCGGCGCGCGGACCGTCGTCCTTGCTGACGACCGTGCCGTCGGGCAGCGTCACCGGGGTGATCTCCCGCTCCCAGAAGCCGTTCTTGATGGCTTCCTCGGCGAGGTTCTGCGAGCGGACGCCGAACTCGTCCATGTCCTGGCGGGTGACGCCCTTGAGGCGGGCCAGGTTCTCGGCGGTCTGGCCCATCGCGATGTACGCGTCCGGCACGAGGCCGTCCTCGCGCGGGTCGTGCCAGGTGGTGCCCTCCTGCGCGGCGACGGCCGCGGTGCGGGCCTCGGCGTCGGCGAAGAACGGGTTGCGGGTGTCCGGCAGGCTGTCGGAGTTGCCCTTGGTGAACCGGGAGACCAGCTCGACGCCGGCCGAGATGAAGACGTCGCCCTCGCCGGCCTTGATGGCGTGCAGGGCCATCCGGCTGGTCTGGAGGGACGAGGAACAGTAGCGGGTGATCGTGCAGCCGGGGAGGTGGTCCATCCCCATCTGCACCGCCACGATGCGGCCGAGGTTGTTGCCCTGCTCGCCGCCGGGCAGGCCGCAGCCGAGCATCAGGTCGTCGATGTCCCGCGGGTCCAGCTCGGGAACCTTGGCGAGGGCCGCCTGGATGATCGTGGCGGTGAGGTCGTCCGGGCGCAGGTCCTTCAGGGAGCCCTTGAAAGCGCGGCCGATGGGTGAGCGGGCGGTCGAGACGATGACTGCTTCGGGCATCACGGCTCCATTGGCGAGGGGTTCGTACGGGCGGGGCTGTCTGGGAAGTTACCTGTACGTATGGGCTGGGTCACGGGGGTGGCGGTGTGACCCTGACCGCAATTTACTAAGCGCTTGCTTTGGCCTCCGGCGGTTGGCGGGGGATGTACGGGTGGGTGCACGTGTCGGCGGCCCTGGGGGGCTGTGCCCCCCAGACCCCCCATCGGCCCTGAAGGGGCCTCGTCCTCAAACGCCGGACGGGCTGGAAGGGCAGGGCCCGCCTGGAGGGGCTGGAAGGCGGACCTCCGGAGGAGCGCGGGCCGGAAGGCCGGACCCCGGACGGGCAGAGACCGGAAGGCCGGACTCCGCCCGCACGGGCTGGAGGGGCGGCCCCCGGACAGGCGCGGGGCTGGGAGGCCGGATCCCGCCCGGACGGGCACAGGGGGGAACGCCGGACCCCGCCCGGATGGGCTGCAAGCCGGACCCCGGACGGGCTGGAAGGGCAGGCCCGGCCGGTGGCCGGGCCCCGAACAGGCCGGTGGGCCGGGCCCCGGGTGGGTGGGAGGTTGGGGGGCGCCCGGGGGTGGGGGGATCAGACTCCTGATGTGCTGGTGGGGGTCGTCGGCTCCGCTTCTGATACCCGCCGCCTCCGGCGGCGCTTCAGCAGGGCCCAGGGGCCCCGGGGGCCCGTCGGCATCGCCGCGGCCACCTCGGTGCCGGCCTCGGACGCCGCTTCCGCCGCTGCTCGGGCCACCGGCAGGAAACCCTCGCGCCGGGAGACGTCCGGGCGTTCCTCCTCCGCCGGCCAGAGGCCGAGGGCCGCGCAGACCGTGGGGAGTATCGCCATCGCCGCCGTCGCGTACCCCTCCGCCGAGGGGTGGTAGTGGTCGGGACCGAACAGCTCGCGCGGGTTGGCCTCGAACTCGGGGCCCAGCAGGTCGCCCAGGGAGACCGTGCGGCCGCCCTGCTCGACGGCGCCGATCGTCTGGGCGGCCGCCAGCTGGCGGGAGGCCCGGCGGGCCAGCCAGCGCAGCGGCTGCTGGACCGGCTCGATCGTGCCCAGGTCGGGGCAGGTGCCGACGACGACCTCGGCGCCGGCCGTGCGCAGCCGTCGTACCGCCGAGGACAGGTGGCGGACCGAGCGGGTGGCCGGCATCCGGTGGGTCACGTCGTTCGCGCCGATCATGATCACGCAGACGTCGGGCGCCTGATCGGAGTCGCCGAGGACCAGCGCGACCTGGCGGTCGAGATCGTCGGACTGGGCGCCCGGGAGCGCCACGTTGCGCAGTTCCACGGGCCGTTCGGCGACCGCCGCCAGGCCCGCGGCCAGCAGTGCTCCCGGGGTCTGCCCGGAGCGGTGGACGCCCTGACCGGCGGCCGTGGAGTCGCCCAGCATCGTCAGACGCAGGGGTTCCTTGCCGGGCCCGGGTGCGTCGTAGGCGAGGCCGTAGCGGCCGTCCGCCTGGGGGACGTGCGGATGCGCCCCGTTGTTCACCTGCCGCCGCGCCAGGTGCACCTCCGCCAGCACCAGCCCGACCGCCGCCGCCCCGGCCAGTCCGATGCCGCCGCCGCCGTAGGCCGCGCCGGCCGCGATGCGCCGGGCCACTCTCGCCCTCGACATGCTCGTCATGCCTCGACGCCACCTCCTCGTGTCCGTACACCCACTCCTTGCCCCGTACGGACCGTCGCCCAATCTCAACCAGGAGTGAACCTGCCGACCCGGCCGTCGCCCGGGCCGTACCCTGGCGTCACCACTACGACCACTGTTTTTGCAAGCAACCGGAGACAACGGTGCAATTCCACGACTCGATGATCAGCCTCGTCGGCAACACCCCGCTGGTGAAGCTCAACAGCGTGACCAAGGGCATCCACGCGACCGTCCTGGCCAAGGTGGAGTACTTCAACCCGGGCGGTTCCGTGAAGGACCGCATCGCCCTGCGCATGATCGAGGCGGCGGAGAAGAGCGGGGAGCTCCTGCCCGGCGGCACGATCGTCGAGCCGACCAGCGGAAACACCGGGGTCGGGCTGGCCATCGTGGCGCAGCAGAAGGGGTACAAGTGCATTTTCGTGTGCCCCGACAAGGTGAGCACCGACAAGATCAACGTGCTGCGGGCGTACGGCGCCGAGGTCGTCGTGTGCCCCACCGCCGTGGACCCCGAGCACCCGGACTCGTACTACAACGTCTCCGACCGGCTGGTGCGGGAGACGCCGGGCGCGTGGAAGCCGGACCAGTACTCCAACGCGAACAACCCGCTCTCCCACTACCACTCCACCGGCCCTGAGCTGTGGGAGCAGACGGAGGGGCGGATCACCCACTTCGTCGCCGGCGTCGGCACCGGTGGCACCATCTCCGGGACCGGGCGCTATCTGAAGGACGCCAGCGAGGGCCGGGTCCAGGTGGTCGGCGCCGACCCCGAGGGCTCCGTGTACTCCGGCGGGTCCGGGCGGCCCTACCTCGTCGAGGGCGTCGGCGAGGACTTCTGGCCGACCGCCTACGACCGGACCGTCGCCGACGAGATCGTCGCGGTGTCCGACAAGGACTCCTTCCAGATGACCCGGCGGCTGGCGAAGGAGGAGGGCCTGCTGGTCGGCGGCTCCTGCGGGATGGCCGTGGTGGCCGCCCTGCGCGTCGCCGAGCGGCTCGGCCCGGACGACGTCGTGGTCGTCCTGCTGCCCGACAGCGGTCGCGGATACCTGAGCAAGATCTTCAACGACGAGTGGATGGCCGACTACGGCTTCCTCGAGGACGAGGGTCCCAGCGCCCGCGTCGCCGACGTCCTCAACGACAAGGTGCACGGCGCCATCCCGTCCCTCGTCCACATGCACCCGGACGAGACCGTCGGCCAGGCCATCGAGGTGCTGCGCGAGTACGGCGTCTCCCAGATGCCGATCGTGAAGCCCGGCGCCGGTCACCCGGACGTCATGGCCGCCGAGGTCGTCGGGTCGGTCGTGGAGCGGGAGCTGCTGGACGCGCTGTTCACCCAGCGGGCCTCCCTCGACGACCCGCTGGAGAAGCACATGTCCGCCCCGCTGCCGCAGGTCGGCTCCGGTGAGCCGGTCGGCGACCTGATGTCCGTGCTCGGCACCGCGGACGCGGCGATCGTCCTCGTCGAGGGCAAGCCGACCGGGGTCGTCAGCCGCCAGGACCTGCTGGCCTTCCTGGCCAAGGGCGGGAAGTGACTTCCTAGGAGCGACTTCCTGGAAGTGACTTCCTGGGGGCAGGGGTCGAAACCTCGGGGAAACCTCCGGTGAACGGCCCCTGCGGGCGCTGAACTTCCGTTTGCCTACCGAAGTGGTGGACTTCGCGGAAGTGGTACGAGGGTGTCACGTCGACGCAGCACTCGGTTAACACGCGTCCGGCATATTTGTGGGTGTCGGAAGGGCGGGAGCGGCTCCCCGCCCCACCGGCACCCAAACGGCGTCACGGACCTCCGGAGCGGCTCCCGGACCTCCACCGACGCCATGGACGCGCAAGCCCGGCCTGACCCGGCCCGCGTCCCTCGCGGGGACCGCCGTCGTCCCGCCCCCCGGCAACGGGGGTGCGGCGGTCCTCGCGCAAGCTTCCTCCCTCAGGGCCTGTCCATCGGACAGGCCCTAAGGCGTTGTCCGCACCGGGGTCGCTTTCCAGCTGCCCAGCAGCCGCAGCCGCTCCTCCGTCTCGGAGCCTGCCTCCGGGGTGTAGACCAGCAGCGACTGGTCCGGGTTCGCCGAGACCGCCAGCGTCTCGTAGGGGAAGGTCAGCAGGCCCGCGACCGGGTGCTGGATCCGCTTCACCCCGTACGCGCACTCCCGGACCGGATGATCGGCCCACAGCCGGCGGAAGTCCTCGCTCTTCAGGGAGAGTTCCCCGACCAGAGCGGTCAGCCGCCGGTCGTCCTGGTGATGGCCCGCCAGCATCCGCAGATGCGCGACGCACTGGACGGCCACCGCGGACCACTCCGGGTAGAAGTCGTGGGAGCCGGGGTCGAGGAAGACGTGCCGCGGGATGCTGCGGTCCTCGGGTCCGGTGCGGCTGTAGCCGAAGACCGCGTCGGCGAGCGCGTTCCACGCCAGCACGTCCATCCGCTGGTCCAGCACGAAGGCCGGGGTGCGTTCCATGCTGTCGAGCAGCGCCTGGACGCCCGCGCGGACGCGGAGCGCGGCCGGTCGCCCGACCTGCTTGCGGGGGCGGGCGACGGCGTGCAGATAGGCGTGCTCCGTGTCGTCCAGGCGCAGTACGCGCGCCACGGCGTCCAGGACCGCGTCGCTGACTCCCCCGGACTTCGTCCGGGAGGGGTCTCCGGGGCCCCTGCCCTGCTCCAGGCGGATGTAGTAGTCGACGCTCACTCCGGCCAGCTGCGCCACCTCCTCGCGACGCAGACCGGGTACGCGCCGGCGCCCGTGCGAGGGCAGTCCGACCTCCTCCGGCTGGATGCGGGCGCGGCGCGAGCGCAGAAAATCTCCAAGGTCCCCGTCCATGCGTTCGATGGTAGGGGAGCGGCGGGCTGTGAACCTGGTACTGGCAGACCCAGGAAAAGCGCATCCCTGGGTAGCGGGGACGCGGACGGCGAGGGTGGTGCGTGCCGCCGGGGAACCGCCCCGGCCCGCCTTTCCAGGAGCAACGGATGTCGCACGAGGGCCAGAACCAGAACCAGGGCCAGGGCCAGGAGCAGAACCAGTACGGGAATCACTACGCGAGCCTGGCCGGGCGTACCGCCGTCGTCACCGGTGCCGCCAGCGGTATCGGTGAGGCCGCCGCCGCCCTGCTCGCCGCCTCGGGTGCCCGGGTCGCGCTGCTCGCCCGGCGCGGGGACCGGCTGGAGGCGGCCGTCGAGAAGATCCGCGCCGACGGGGGCGAGGCCCTGGCCGTCGTCGCCGACGTCACCGACGACGCGTCGGTGGACGCGGCCGCGGCCACGATCCGCGCTGCCTACGGGAACGTCGACCTGGTCGTCAACAACGCCGGCGTGATGCTGCCGAACCCCGTCGACGACGGCCGGATCGACGAGTGGCGGCGGATGCTCGACACCAACGTCACCGGGGTGCTGCGGGTGATCCGGGCCTTCACCGGGGACCTGGTGGGCGCCGCCGCCGAGGGACGGCCCGCGGACCTGGTGAACGTCTCGTCCATCGCCGCGCACATCGCGTTCCCGAACTACGGGGTGTACGGCGCCACCAAGGCGGCCGTCACCTATCTCTCCCAGGCCCTGCGCATCGAGTTCGGGCCGCGTGACGTGCGGGTCACCAACGTGGAGCCGGGGCTGACGGAGACCGAGCTGGCGACCCACCTGGACAACGCCGAGCTGGCCGGGCAGCTGGACGGCATGTTCGACGCCATCGGCGGGCTGTCCCCGGCCGAGATCGCCGACGTCGTCGCCTACGCGACCAGCCGTCCGCGGCACGTCAACCTGCGGCAGATCATGGTGCTGCCGACCCGGCAGGCGTGACCCCCGGCCCCGGCCGGGCCCGGGTCACTCCGCCCAGTCGCCGTCCTTCGAGGAGCGGCGACGCATGCCGAAGAGACCGGGGTGGGAGCGGGCGGCCTGGACCACGTTGACGCCGACGATGCCCACCCAGGAGACGATCAGGCCGGGCAGGTGCGCGGTGCCCGCGCCGATCGCGGACAGCGGGATCGCCAGCACCAGCGAGACGATGCCGAAGCCGAAGCGCTCGCCCCACGAGTCCGTCGCCCCGGGCGAGCGGGCGTCCCGGGCCGCCACCATCTGCTGCTCCGCGAACTGCCGCCGCACCCGGCGCTCCACCGCGCCGTCGATGCGCTGGTCGACCTTCTCCAGGAACGAGTCCACCAGCGCGGACTCGTACTCCTCGCCCAGCTCCCTGCGGGTCTGAAGGGTGGCGTCGAGGTCCTTCTTGAGGTCCGTGTCCCGCGCTTCCATGGTGGTCTCCCGTCCCGTCGTGCGACCAGGCTAGGGAGCGGGGACGGTCGCCGCACTGGGGATAGCCCCCCTGTCCGCGGTGGGGCGGGCCCACCGGGCGGGGCCTACTTCGTCAGCCCGTGCTGCTTCGCGTACGCGTTCGCCACGTCCTCGGGGTCCTTCTTGTCCTTGTCCACCTGGCGGTTGAGCTCGGTGAGCTGGGTGGTGGTGAGGACGTTGCCCAGCTTCGCGAGGGCCTTGCGGACGGTGGAGTCGGCCCTGCGGTCGGCGATGAGCGGGACGATGTGCTGGCCGGGGATGAGGTTCTTCGGGTCGGTGAGCACCACCCAGCCGTTGTCCAGGATGTCGGTGTCGGTGGTGAAGAGGTTCGCCACGTCGACATCGCCCTTCTTCAGGGCGCCCTTGACCAGCGGACCGGAGGAGTCCAGCGACTTGAACTCCTTGAACTCGACGCCGTACACCTCTTTGAGGCCGACCGCGCCGACGCGGCGGGTCTTCACCTCGGGGGCGGCGCCGATGACGAGCTTGCCGTTCAGCTTCGCCAGGTCGGCGAGGGAGGTCAGGCCGTACTTCTTCGCCGTCTCCCGGGTGACCGCGAAGGCGTCCGCGTCCTCGGCGACGCCGTACGGCAGGACCTGGAGGCCGGCGGGCAGGGCGATGGTGATGTCGTTCTGCATCGCGCCCTCCTCCGTCTCCGACGCCTTCGGGTCGAGGTAGGTGAGGAGGGCGCCCTGGTACTCGGGCAGGAGGTCGATGTCGCCGCTCTTCAGGGCGGGGAAGACGATCTCGCGGGTGCCGAGGTTGGGGCGCACCTTCACCTTCACGCCGGCCGCCGCCAGGACGGCCGCGTAGAGGTAGCCCAGCACCTGGTTCTCGGTGAAGTTGGCGGTGCCGATGGTGACCCCGTCCTTGCTGGAGCCGCCGCCACCGGAGGTGGCGCCCTCGTTGTCGAGGGAGGTGATGCCGCTCGCGCAGGAGGTCAGGGCGGGGACGGTCGCGGCCGCGAACAGGCCGCCGAGGATCGTGCGTCGGTTCATTTCGCTGACTTCCTAGGCGGTCTGTGCGGGGCGGGTGGGGGTCCCCCCGCTCGAGCGGAGCCGAGAGTGGGGGAGGAAGAGGAGGCGCTGGAGGCCGGAGAGCGCCAGGTCCAGGACGATGGCGACGGCGGCGACCAGGACCGCGCCGCCGAGCACCTGGACGAGGTCGCGCTGGGCGAGGCCGTCGAAGACGTAGCGGCCGAGCCCGCCGAAGGAGACGTACGCGGCGATCGTGGCCGTGGCGACGACCTGGATGAGCGCGAGGCGCAGGCCCGTCATGATCAGCGGGAGGGCCAGCGGCAGCTCCACCTGGAACAGGACCTGGTGGCCGCGCATGCCCTGGCCGCGGGCCGCGTCCTTCACGTCCGGGTCGACGGCCGTCATCCCGGCGTAGGTGTTGGTGACGATCGACGGCACCGCGAGGGCGACCAGCGCGACGTAGACCGGCAGCATCGACAGTCCGCCGGCCAGGAAGACGAGGACGACCAGGCCGACGGTCGGCAGCGCGCGGCCGAAGGAGGCCAGGTTGATCGCGACGAACGCGCCCCGGCCGGTGTGGCCGATCAGCAGGCCGAGGGGGAGGCCGATCGCGGCCGCGATGAGGGTGGCCAGCAGCGAGTACTGGAGGTGTTCGGCGAGGCGGTGCGCGATGCCGTCCGAGCCGGACCACTGGGTGCCGCTGGTCAGCCAGCCGCCGAGGTTCTTGATCAGTTCGTACATCAGGCTCGCCGCCTCTTCCACGGGGTGAGGAGGTACTGGACGCCCACCAGGGCCGCGTCGGCGACGACCGCGAGGAGGATCGTGAGGACCACTCCCGCGATCACCGGCGTCGGGAAGTTGCGCTGGAAGCCGTCGGTGAAGAGCTGGCCGAGACCGCCGTCACCGATGTAGGTGGCGACGGAGACCAGGGAGATCGACATGACCGTGGCGATGCGGACGCCCGCCATGATCACGGGGAGCGCGAGCGGGAACTCGACGGTGAGGAGCGTGCGCAGGGGGCGCGTGCCCATCGCCTTGGCCGCCTCCTTGGTCTTCGCGGGCACCGAGTCGAGGCCCTCGACCGTGTTCCGCAGCAGCACGACCAGGGTGTACACGGTCAGGCCGATGACGGTGGTGGTGCGGGTCAGGCCGCTGATCGGCAGCAGCAGAACGAAGATCGCGATCGACGGGATCGTGAACAGCACGTTGGAGAGGCCGAGCAGGAAGCCGCGCAGGGGGCGGACCCGGTGGGCGAGCACCGCGAGCGGGAGGCTGATCAGCAGGCCGAGGAGGACGGCGGTCAGGGCGGCCTGGAGGTGGGAGATCGTGAGGGTGGTCAGGTCGTCGGTGTGGCTCGATATCCAGGACCAGTCGATGGTCATGCGGCCACCACCCGTGCCTCGGTGTGGGCCTGGCCCGCGTGGGTGTGGATGTCGTCGCGGGAGGTGACGCCGGTGAGGACGCCGGCCGCGTCGACGCGGGCGACGAGCCCGGCGGGGGAGGCGACCGACTCGTTGAGCGCCGACAGCAGGGAGTCGCCGTCCCTGAGGGGGCGTACGGGCACGGCGGGTCCGGCGGAGTCCTTGGCCGTGGGCGTCCAGTGCAGCGGCTTGCGGGCCTCGTCGAGTACGAGGGTCCAGGCGCCGCCCTCGGGGGCCGGGCCCTGCGGGACGTCCGCGAGGGTCTTCAGCGAGAGCAGCTTCAGACCGCGCTCGGCGCCGAGGAAGTCGGCCACGAAGTCGTCGGCCGGGCGGGCGAGCAGCTCGGCGGGCGAGGCGCACTGGACCAGGTGGCCGCCGGTGCGGAACACGGCGATCTGGTCGCCGAGGCGGACGGCCTCGTCGATGTCGTGCGTGACGAAGACGATGGTCTTGCTCAACTCCTTCTGGAGCCTGAGCAGTTCGTCCTGGAGTTGGGCGCGGACCACCGGGTCGACGGCGCCGAACGGCTCGTCCATGAGGAGTACCGGCGGGTCGGCGGCGAGCGCGCGGGCCACTCCGACGCGCTGCTGCTGGCCGCCGGAGAGCTGGTGCGGGTAGCGCTTGCCGGAGTCGGCGGAGAGGCCGACGGTCTCCAGCAGTTCGGCCGCGCGGGCGCGGGCCCGGCGGCGGCCGTGGCCCAGCAGCAGCGGCACGGTGGCGATGTTGTCGAGCACCGTGCGGTGCGGGAAGAGCCCCGACTGCTGGATGACGTACCCGATGGAGCGGCGCAGTTCGGCCGCGTCCTGGCGGGTGACGTCCTTGCCGTTGACCTCGATCGTCCCGGAGGTCGGGTCGACCATGCGGTTGATCATCCGCAGGGTGGTCGTCTTGCCGCAACCGGAGGAACCGACCAGCACGGTCACGCCGCCCTCCGGCATGTGGAGGGAGAGATCGTGGACTGCTGTCGTGCCGTTGGGGAAGCGCTTGTGGACCGCGTCGAACTGGATCATGAGTTGTCCCTTGCCCGGCTGTATAACGTCATGCAGAGTTCTCGGTAGATGAATAGCTTGTCAACGGTTCGGTGTTAATCCGAGGTAACGGATGACCGCCAGGCAAGATCGAATGTCCGATTGAGGGGAGTTCGTAGCCTTATGTCGTCTCGGATGGTGGACACCTCTTCTGGAGTGGGCTCCGGTCTCGTCGTTCTCGACGGGATAGCCCTCGGCGTCGCGGACGTCGCGCGCCTCGCCGACCGGGCCGCCCGCCCGGTCCCCGGCACCGAGGCGACGAAGCGGATGGCCGAGTCCTGGGACGCCGCCCGCCGGATCGCCGCCACCGGCCGCGTCTACGGCCGCTCCACCGGGGTCGGCGCCAACCGGAACGAGGACGTGCCCACCGAGGCGGCCGCCGAACACGGCCTGCGGCTGCTGCGCAGCCACGCCGGCGCCATCGGCGAGGAACTGCCCGCCCGGCAGGTCCGGGCCATGCTCGCCGTCCGCGCCAACCAACTGCTCGCCGGCGGCGCCGGCCTGCGGCCGGGCGTCGTCACGGCGCTGTGCGAGGCGCTGGAGAACGGGGCGTATCCGGTCGTCAACGAGTTCGGCTCGGTGGGGACCGGCGACCTGGCCGCGCTGGCACAGGTCGGGCTCGCGCTGGTGGGGGAGCACCCGTGGCGCGGCACCGGGGCCCCCGAACCGCAGCAGCTCGACAACAACGACGCCCTCGCGCTCATCAGCAGCAACGCCCTCACCCTCGGCCAGTCCGCCCTCGCCCTGCACGAACTGCGCGGACTCCTGGAGGCCACCCAGGTCGTCGCCGCGCTCTCCCTGCTCGCCGTCGACGGCTCGCACGAGGCGTACGCCGCTCCCGTGCACGCCGCCCGCCCGCACCGCGGCTCCATCGAGGTCGCCCGCCGTATGCGGGAGTTGATCGGCGCGCAGGACCGGCCCACACCACCCCTCGGCAGGATCCAGGACCCCTACGGCTTCCGCTGCCTGCCCCAGATCCACGGGCCCGCGCACGACGCCGCCGACGCCCTGGAGGAAGTGGTCGGCATCGAGATCAACGCCGCCGCCGAGAACCCGCTCATCTCCCCCGAGGACATGACCGCCTACCACCACGGCGGCTTCTACCAGGCCCAACTCGCCCTCGCCCTGGACCACTTCAGGCTGGCGCTGACCCAGGTGGCCCGGCTGTCCACCTCCCGCCTCTCGACCCTGAACGAACCGGCCTACACCCGGCTGCGCCCCTTCCTCGCCGACCCCGAACCCGCCTCCTCGGGCGTGATGATCCTGGAGTACGCCGCCGCGGCCGCCCTCGGTGACCTGCGGGCCTTCTCGGCCCCCGCCTCCCTCGGCCACGCTGTACTCTCCCGGGGCGTCGAGGAACAGGCCAGTTTCGCCTCGCTCGCCGCCCGGCAGACACTGCGCGCCTGTGCCGCGTACCGTCTCGTCGTCGGCTGTGAACTCGTCGCCGCCGTACGGGCGCTGCGCCAGCGCGAGCTGCGGCCCGAACCGGGGCTTTTGGCCGGGCGGGCGCTGGAGCTGGCCGAAGCGGTGCTCGACGCGGAACAGGCCGACCGGCCGCTCACGGACGACGTGCGGGCGGCGGCCGGGCTGCTGGACCGGTTCACGGACATCTGGAGGGGGAGCGGGGCATGAGCGCGGAGACGGAGATCGGTGAGGGAGCGGCCGGTCCGGGGATTCCGGATGCAGGGACGTCGGATGCAGGGACGTCGGGTACAGGGACGTCGGGTACAGGGACGTCGGGTCCAGGGGTGGCGGATCCCGTGACGTCGGGTGCCGGTGTGCCGGACAGTCCCGCCGCTCGGTTGCAGGCGCTCTTCGAGGGGCACCGGCTGACACCCACCCAGCGGCGCATCGCGCACAGCATGGTGCGGCGCGCCTCCGACGTGCCGTTCCTGTCCAGCGTGGAGCTGGCCGAGCTCGCGGGCGTCAGCCAGCCGTCGGTGACCCGCTTCGCGGTCGCGCTCGGCTTCGACGGCTATCCCGCCCTGCGCAAGCACCTGCGCGAGGTCGCCCCCGCCGAACAGACGGCCGGGCCGGCCTCGTACAACGAGTACCAGCAGGCCGTCGAGGCCGAGATCGAGAACCTGAAGCACCTCGCCGAACTGCTCGCCGATCCCCGGCCGGTGCAGCGGGCGGGCCGGCTGCTGGCGGCCTCCCGCCCGCTTCCCGTGCTCGGACTGCGCGCCGCCGCCTCCCAGGCGTACGGGTTCGCCTACTTCGCCGCCAAGGTCCATCCGGACGTACGGCTGCTGAACGAGGGCGGCACGATGATCCACGACCGGATCGACGCCGCCGTGCGGGCCGGCGCCTCGGCCCTGCTCTGCTTCGCGCTGCCCCGGCATCCGCGCGAGGTCGTCGACACCCTCGCCTACGCCCGGGAGGCCGGGCTGAGCGTGGTGACGGTCGCCGACTCCGCGTTCGCGCCGGTCGCCAAGGTCTCCGACCTGCTGCTGCCGGCCGCCGTCGGCACCGGCCTCGCCTTCGACACGGCGTGCGCGCCGATGCTGCTCGGGCGGGTGCTGCTGGAGGCGATGTGCGACCACCTGCCCGACGCGCAGGCCCGGCTGGAGGAGTTCGACGCGCGGGCGGCGGCACGGGGGCTCTTCGTGGAGTAGGTCCCGCCCGTCTTCTCCGCCTCGTTCTCTCAGACTCGTCTCACGTTCGCTCACTAGTCTGAGCGGTCACGAGACTGAGCCGGAGAGACCAGGAGGCGGACGTGGCGCGCGGAGGGCAGGGGCTGGCTCGGGTGGCCGTCGTCGTACGGGCCGGAGCCGCGCCGTTGTGGTGGTGCGGGGTGTTCGCGGCGGGGGTCGGGGTCCTGGTGCCCGGCCTCACCGGACGGCGGATCGGGGTGCTGGCCGGGGCCGCGCTCTTCATCGTCGCCGTCGCCGTGGTGGGGTGGCGCGGCCGCAGGCGGATCACCGCGCTCGGCCGCGGCGCCGCCCGGGCCGGCAAGCAGGACGTGCTCCAGGACCGGGCGGTGACCGTCCGCACCTGGCGACGCGGTCACCGCTGGTGGCTGCTGCTCGCCTTCGTGGCCGCGCTCGGCAGCTCCTTCGTGGTGCCCGCCGCCGCCGGCCTGCTGCTCGCCGGCTGGGGGACGGGGCTGCGGCTCAAGGCCGCCTGGCTCGGGCGGCGCGAGCGTGCCGACGACGCGCTGCTGTGGGTGCGCGTCGACTGGCTGGACCGGCGCGGCGGACGCCCCGCGGGCAAGGCCGTCAAGGCGTACCGCAGCACCGGCATCGCGGCGGGCGACGCGGCCCCGGGCGGGTCCCGCCGCCGCACCGCGGCGCTGGTCTAGCCACGGGCCGGACCAGCCGGGCCGGCCGGACCGGCTACACCTCGAGGTCCTCCTCGATCTTCTTCAACTGGTGGCGGGCCATCGCCAGGTTGGCCCGCTTGGCGTCCAGGACCAGGTACATGAAGAGCCCGTTGCCGCCGCGGCCGCTGATCAGCCGGATCAGGTGGTACTGGTCGTTCAGCGTGATCAGGATGTCCTCGATCTGGCCCTTGAGGCCGAGGTGCTCCATGGTGCGCATCTTGGCGCGCACCACGTCGGTGTTGCCGGCGGCGGCGACGTTCAGGTCGAAGGTCTTGCTGCCGCCCATCGTGCCCAGCGCCATGCCGCTGGTGTAGTCGACGAGCGCCACTCCGGTCGCGCCCTCGATCGAGGCGAGACACTCTTTCAGTGTGGTTTCGGTGTTGGCCATGACAGTGCTCCTCGGTTCCTTCTCAACTTTCCGTGGTGGTGCGCGCGTTGGTGGTGGCCGATCCGCGCGCCGATCTGGTCCGTACGATGGGTGGCTTGGCGGGCGTCCGTACGGGCGCCTTCGCGGGGGTCTTCGCCGGCGTTGCGGCCGGAGCCGGGGCGGCTGCCTTCGCCTCCTGCGCCTTCGCCTCCTGCGCCTTCGCCTCCCACGCGTCGACGAGCTCTCCGATGCGGGCCCCGGCCCGGCGGCCCTCCAGATGCAGCCGGCCGACGTTGACGCGGTCCTGCGCGAGCAGGGTCAACACGGCGCTCTCACCGGCCGCATAGGTCGCGACGTAGCCGTAGACCCCGCGCACGAGCAGCTCGCGGAAGTCGCCCTGGCCGGTCGTGTCCGCCATCCGCACCGCGACGCCGAGGGCGGCGGCGGTCAGCGCGGCCACCACCTCCGGCTCCACACCGGGCGTGTCGTGGGCGAGGACGAGACCGTCCACGCCGGCCGTCAGGGCGCCGGTCAACTGGGGCACCCGGGCCCGCAGCCGCCGGAGTTCGTCGAGTATTTCCGGCTCGGACACCATCAGCTCGCTCCTCTCGGCGCGCGGTCGCTGCCGTTCAAAGGGCCTCCAGCGCATCCCTGAGCCTCTTCAGCAAGGTGATGTCGGGGTCGTTGACACGGGGCAGGGTGATGCCCGGTGGCGGGGCGGGGTCGGGGGCGACAGGACCTGCGGCGGGAGTCGCGGCCGCCGACCTGGATCGGAGCGGGGGCGCGGCCGGCGGCGCGCGGTGCGGCCGGGGTGGCGGGAAGAGGGCGGTCAGCAGGCCCGCCGCCGCCAGCCGCCGGACGTCCACCAGGGTGTGGAAGGCCTGCCGGCCCAGCTCCCGGGCTATGTCCGACGCGGTGCGCACCCCGTCCACCGAGGCGAGCACCGCGCGCTGCCGGGCGGTCGGCGCCGGCGCCGCGACGGTCTCGGCCCGCCGCAGCGGCGCCCCGTCGGTCAACGGGTCCGGCCACAGCCGGTGCAGCAGCTCGCGCCGGCGCAGCGTCTCGCGCTCGACCGCCTCGACCGGGACCGGCCGGAGCGTGCCCAGCCGGTGCCCGGCGCCGTACCGGAAGTGGCCCGGGGTGCTGCTGGGGGTGAGCGCGAAGTACGCCGCGTCGTACACCGCCTCCAGGTGGCACAGTTCCAGCGCGCCGCGCGGGACGCGGCCGGCGTCGAGCAGCAGCCGGGTGACGCCGTACTCCTCGTCGGCCCGGTCCACCGCGTCCTGCCAGACGGCGGGGGCCAGGGTGCCGTGGGCCAGGAGGAGCACGTCGAGGCCCGGGGCGAGGGGGCTCTCGGCGTGCACCACACGGCCCTCGGCGAGGTAGAGCGAGCCGCGCTCGCGCTCCAGGACGCCGGTCGCCCGTTCGGCCGCGAGCCGGGTCAGCATCGGCGACAGCCCGCTGCCGCGCTCCCGGGCCGCGGTCTTCTCCCGCACGGGCAGCCTGGGCGGCGGGGTCGTCCCCTGCGGGGGCGTTCTCACCGCGGTCACCCCAGCACCAGCCGTCCGGCCATCTCGCCCAGCCGGATCCGGGCCAGCGCGAGGTTGCCGTCCGGCCGGGCCAGCCACACGTGCAGGAACACGCTGCTGTCGAAGGACGTCGGTACGAAGCGGAGCACGTGGTAGCTGTCCCGATTGCTGATGATCAGGTCCTCGACCGGGGGATCGGCGGCCCCGCCGCCGCCCCCCTGGCCGTCATGGCCGTCGTTTCGGTCGTAGCCGTCGGGTGCGAACGCCCGCTGCTCCGCGGTGAGTCGGGCCACCTCGGCGGCCTCGGCCGCCGCCGCCTCGTGGTCGCCGCCGGGGAACTCCCCGACCGCGCCCAGGGCCAGCCCGCTCGTCCAGTCGACCAGCGCGGCGCCCCGGGCACCGGGCAGCCGCATGGCCTCCAGTAGACACTCGTCGATTCCGGGCACCGTTGGGCTCCCCTCCCGCCTTCGGTTCGGCTGAGTGATGAAGAAGCTACGCAACGTAGGCGTCGAAGGGTGAGTCTTCTGGCATTTTCCAGCGGAACATGCGGCGGGACGGCTAACGTGGGTCGACTGACCCCGTTTCGGGCCGAATCTGCGCCCCATGCGTCCCTTCTCCACCGTTCAACACCGGCCCACCGGCGCGCGTCAACGGCGTGCGCGTCCGTGCGCAGTGGTGAACGCGAAGACGCGCGCCCCCTCACTCCCGTCCTGGCTTCCGTCATCACTCCCGTCCTCGCTCCCGTCCTCACGGCTTTCGCCGCGCGGAGGCATGCTGTGGCCCCGATGTATTGACTAGTCCTATTCATCGAGTCAGGATGTGAATAACAACAGCAACACCCGCCGGGATCACCCATCCGCAAGGAGGCAGACCATGTCAGGACCCCGCCCCGTACGAGCGCCACGCGGTACGGAACTGAGCGCCCTGGGATGGCAGCAGGAAGCCGCCCTGCGGATGCTCCAGAACAACCTCGATCCCGAGGTCGCCGAGCACCCCGACAAGCTCGTCGTCTACGGCGGCACGGGCAAGGCGGCCCGCGACTGGCGCTCCTTCGACGCGATGGTCCGCACGCTGCGGACCCTCAAGCAGGACGAGACCATGCTCGTGCAGTCCGGCCGCCCGGTCGGCGTCATGCAGACCCACGAGTGGGCCCCGCGCGTCCTCATCGCCAACTCCAACCTCGTCGGAGACTGGGCCAACTGGGAGGAGTTCCGCCGGCTGGAGCACCTGGGTCTGACCATGTACGGCCAGATGACCGCCGGTTCCTGGATCTACATCGGCACCCAGGGCATCCTCCAGGGCACCTACGAGACCTTCGCCGCCGTCGCCGCGAAGAAGTTCGGCGGCACCCTCGCCGGCACGATCACCCTCACCGCCGGCCTCGGCGGCATGGGCGGCGCCCAGCCGCTCGCCGTGACGATGAACGACGGCGTCGCGATCTGCGTCGACGTCGACCCGCGCGCCATCGAGCGCCGCATCGAGCACCGGTACCTCGACGTCCGGGCCGACTCCCTGGAGCACGCCCTCCGGCTCGCGGTGGAGGCACGGGACGCCCGTCGCCCGCTCTCCATCGGCCTGCTGGGCAACGCGGCCGAGCTGCTCCCGCGCATGCTGGCCGAGGGCGCCCCCATCGACATCGTGACCGACCAGACCTCGGCCCACGACCCGCTCGCCTACCTGCCCGTCGGCGTCGACTTCGACGACATGGCCGACGCCGCCGCGAAGGACCCGGCCGGCTTCACCACCCGGGCCCGCGAGTCGATGGCCAGGCACGTCGAGGCGATGGTCGGCTTCATGGACGCCGGCGCCGAGGTCTTCGACTACGGCAACTCCATCCGGGGCGAGGCGCAACTCGCCGGATACGACCGGGCGTTCGCCTTCCCCGGTTTCGTCCCCGCCTACATCCGCCCGCTCTTCTCCGAGGGCAAGGGCCCCTTCCGCTGGGCGGCCCTGTCCGGCGAGGCCTCCGACATCCACAAGACGGACAAGGCGATCCTCGACCTCTTCCCGGAGAACGAGTCCCTGCACCGCTGGATCAAGCTGGCCGGCGAGCGCGTCCACTTCCAGGGCCTGCCCGCCCGGATCTGCTGGCTCGGCTACGGCGAGCGCGACAAGGCCGGCGAGCGCTTCAACGACATGGTGGCGTCCGGCGAACTGGCCGCCCCCCTCGCCATCGGCCGCGACCACCTGGACTCCGGCTCCGTCGCCTCCCCGTACCGCGAGACCGAGGCCATGCTCGACGGCTCCGACGCGATCGCCGACTGGCCCCTGCTGAACGCCATGGTCAACGTGGCCTCGGGCGCCTCCTGGGTCTCCATCCACCACGGCGGCGGCGTCGGCATGGGCCGCTCCATCCACGCCGGGCAGGTCTCCGTCGCCGACGGCACCAAGCTCGCCGGCGAGAAGCTGCGCCGCGTGCTCACCAACGACCCCGGCATGGGCGTCATCCGGCACGTCGACGCCGGCTACGAGATCGCCGAGACCGCCGCCGAAGAGCGCGGCGTGCGGGTGCCCATGCGCGAAGGTGACGACGCGTGAGTTTCCACAGCATGTGGACGGAGCTGCTGCCGGTCGGCCGCAGCTCCGCCTCCGGCGGCTACCGCCGCTACGCCTGGACCGCCGCCGACACCGACTGCCGGGCCTGGTTCAGGGACCAGGCCGAGACACGCGGCCTGACGTACGAGGTCGACCGCAACGGCAACCAGTGGGCGTGGCTCGGGGACCCGACGGCCGGCGACGCCGTCGTCACCGGATCGCATCTCGACTCGGTACCGGACGGCGGCGCCTTCGACGGGCCCCTGGGCGTGGTGTCCTCCTTCGCCGCCCTCGACGAACTCCGCGCGCGGGACGTCACGTTCACCAGGCCGCTCGCCCTCGTCAACTTCGGCGACGAGGAGGGCGCACGCTTCGGACTCGCCTGTGTCGGCTCCCGGCTCACCGCGGGCCGGCTCACCCTCGAGCAGGCCCACCGGCTCACCGACGGCGACGGGATCACCCTTCCCCGGGCCATGGAGGCCGCCGGCCACGACCCCGACGCCATCGGCGCGGACCCGGAGCGGCTCGCCCGTATCGGCGCCTTCGTGGAGCTGCACGTGGAGCAGGGACGCGCCCTCGACCTGAGCGGGGAGCGGGTCGGCCTGGCCAGCGCCATCTGGCCGCACGGACGCTGGCGGTTCGACTTCCGGGGCGAGGCCAACCACGCCGGCACCACCCGCCTCGTGGACCGGCGCGACCCGATGCTGCCGTACGCCGAGACGGTCCTCGCCGCCCGCCGCGAGGCCGAACTCGCGGGCGCCGTCGCCACGTTCGGCAAGATCTCCGTCGAGCCGAACGGCGTCAACGCCATCCCCTCCCTGGTGCGCGGCTGGCTCGACTCCCGGGCCGCCGACCAGAGCACCCTCGACACCGTGGTCGGCGGGGTGGAGAAGGCCGCCCGCGAGTACGCCGAGGGCCACGGCATCGACCTGGACGTCGTCCGTGAGTCGTTCACGCCCGTCGTCGAGTTCGACCACGCCCTGCGCGACGAACTCGCCCGCATCCTCGGCAGCGACACGGACCTCAAGGTCCCCGTCCTGGGCACCGGCGCCGGACACGACGCCGGAATCCTCTCCGGGACCATCCCGACCGCCATGCTGTTCGTGCGCAACCCCACGGGCGTCTCGCACTCCCCGGCCGAGTTCGCCGCCGAGGACGACTGTGTGGCCGGGGTGCACGCCCTCGCCGACGTACTGGAAGGACTGGCCTGCCGGTGACCCCCACGCAGCGGACACGGACGTACTGGCTGGAGCACGCCTGGCTCGACACCAACGTCGAGCCGGGCGTCGCCCTCACGGTGTCGACGAGCGGCTCCGCCGCGGGTCCGGACGGCCGGATCACCGCCGTCCGCACGGGCGTCGACACCCCGCCGCCCGGCGCCGAGATCCTGCGCGGCCTCACCCTCCCCGGCCTGGCGAACGCCCACAGCCACGCCTTCCACCGTGCCCTGCGCGGCACCGTCCAGGTCGGCTCCGGCACCTTCTGGACCTGGCGCGAGGTCATGTACGCGGTCGCCGACCGGCTCACCCCGGAGACCTACCACCAGCTGGCCCGCGCCGTGTACGCCGAGATGGCGTTGGCCGGCATCACGGCCGTCGGCGAGTTCCACTATCTGCACCACGCCCCCGGCGGCACCCCCTACGCCGACCCCAACGCCATGGGCGAGGCCCTGATCGAGGCCGCCGCCGACGCCGGGGTCCGGATCACCCTCCTCGACACCGCCTATCTGTCCGCCGGCTTCGGACAGCCCCCCAACGCCCACCAGCTGCGCTTCTCCGACGGCGACGCGGACGCCTGGGCCGAACGCTGTGCACTTCTCAAGGAACGGGATCACGCGAGGATCGGGGCGGCGATCCACTCCGTACGGGCCGTGCCCGCCGACCAGTTGGCGACCGTGGCGCGCTGGGCCGAGGAGCGCCGGGCGCCGCTGCATGTGCACCTGTCCGAGCAGACCGCCGAGAACGACGCCTGCCGCGCGGCCCACGGCCGCACGCCCACCCAGCTCCTCGCCGAGCACGGCGTCCTCGGGCCGCGCACCACCGGCGTCCACAACACCCATCTCACCGACGAGGACATCGCCCTCCTCGGCCGCTCCTCCACCGGCACCTGCATGTGCCCGACGACCGAACGGGACCTCGCCGACGGCATCGGCCCGGCCGTCGTCCTCCAGGCCGCGGGCTCGCCGCTCTCCCTCGGCTCCGACAGCCACGCCGTCATCGACCTGCTCGAGGAAGCCCGCGCGATGGAGCTGAACGAGCGGCTGCGCACCCGCACCCGGGGTCACTGGACGGCCGCCGCCCTGCTGCGCGCCGCCTCCGCCGACGGCCACGCGGCCCTCGGCAACCCGGACGCGGGCACCCTGGAGACCGGCGCGGTCGCCGACTTCACGACGATCGCGCTCGACTCGGTCAGGACAGCGGGCCCCGTGCCCAGGCTCGGCGCCGAGACGGCCGTATTCGCGGCGACCGCGGCGGACGTACGGCACACGGTCGTCGCCGGGCGGCACGTCGTACGCGACGGGGCCCACACGCTCGTCCCCGATGTGCCGCAGGCCCTCGCGCGGGCCGTGGCAGCCCTGCACTCCTAGCCACCACCATCGGCTCCCGCCCCCACGAGGACACGACGATGAGCAGCAGCACCGGCACGAACGGCACGACCACCGTCATCACGAACATCGCCACGCTGGTCACCAACGATCCCTCCCTCGGATGGGGAGACTCCCCGCTCGGGCTGGTCCGGGACGCGGCCGTCGTCATCGAGGGCGACCGCGTCGTGTGGACCGGTGAATCAAGCAAAGCACCCGCCACTGACAACCGGGTCGACGCCGGCGGCCGGGCGGTCCTCCCGGGCTTCGTCGACTCCCACTCCCACCTGGTCTTCGCGGGCGACCGCACCGAGGAGTTCAACGCCCGGATGTCCGGCCGCGGTTACACGGCGGGCGGCATCCGCACGACGGTGGCGGCCACCCGGGCGGCCACCGACGCGGAACTGGAGGCGAACCTCGTCCGTTTCCTCTCCGAGGCCCTCCGTCAGGGCACCACGACCTTCGAGACCAAGTCGGGCTACGGCCTGACGGTCGCCGACGAGGCCCGCGCCCTGCGCCTCGCCGCCGCCCACACCGACGAGGTCACCTACCTCGGCGCGCACATCGTCTCCCCCGACTACGCCGACGACCCGGCCGGTTACGTGGCCCTGGTCACCGGCGAGATGCTCGACGCCTGCGCCCCGCACGCCCGCTGGATCGACGTCTTCTGCGAGAAGGGCGCCTTCGACGGCGACCAGGCCCGCGCCATCCTCACCGCCGGCAAGGCGAAGGGGCTGCACCCCCGCATCCACGCCAACCAGCTCTCCTACGGGCCCGGCGTACAGCTGGCGGTCGAACTGGACGCGGCCAGCGCCGACCACTGCACCCACCTCACGGACGCGGACGTGGACGCCCTCGCGAGCGGCGACACCGTCGCCACGCTGCTGCCCGGCGCCGAGTTCTCCACCCGGGCCGAGTGGCCCGACGCCCGCCGGCTGCTGGACGCGGGCGTCACCGTCGCCCTCTCCACGGACTGCAACCCCGGCTCGTCCTTCACCTCGTCCGTGCCGTTCTGCATCGCGCTCGCGGTGCGGGACATGCGGATGACGCCGGACGAGGCGGTGTGGTCGGCGACGGCGGGCGGGGCCGCGGCCCTGCGCCGCACGGACGTGGGACGCGTGGCCCCCGGCGCGTACGCCGACCTCACGCTCCTGGACGCCCCGAGCCACGTCCACCTGGCCTACCGGCCCGGCGTGCCGCTCGTCTCGGGGGTCTGGCGGCGCGGCGTACGGGTCGTCTGAGCGTCCGCCGACGACTCGGCGGGCTCCCGTCCCCGGTCCGCCGCCGACCGCCCCCACCCGGTGCCGACGAGCACGAGCACCGCGCCCACGAAGCCGAGCCACCCCGGCCGGTCCCCGGCCAGCGCGATCCCGACGGCCGCCGCCCACACCGGCTCGGTGCCCAGCAGCAGACTGACCCGGGACGGCGACGTACGGCGGACCGCCCACATCTGCACGAAGAACGCGAACAGCGTGCAGAACACGGCGAGGTACACCAGCCCCAGCCAGTCCCCGCCGTCGAAGTCCGCCGCGGCCGCCCACGGCGACGCGCCCGTCCCCGGCAGCGCCACCAGCACCGCGAACACGGCCACGGCGGAACCCAGTTGGACCGTGGTCAGCGACAGCGCGTCCGCGCCGCGCACCGAGTCCATCCGCGCCATGGCCAGCACGTGCACTGTCCGGGCGACGGCCGCCCCCAGCATCAGCAGATCGCCCCCGGACGGAGCGGTGAACCCGGCGCCCTGCGTCAGCAGCGCCACGCCGAGCACCGAGAGCCCCGCCGCCGCCAGGAACGCCCCCGGCAGCCGCACCCCGCGCACGGCGCTCTCCGCGAGCGGCGTGAACACCATGGTCAGGCTGATGATCAACCCGGCGTTGGTCGCCGAGGTGTGGACGACGCCGTATGTCTCCAGCAGGAAGATCACGGCCAGGATCAGCCCCAGCACCCCGGCCCCGCGCAGCTGCGCCCCGCTCAGCGCCCGCAGCCGCCGCCATCCCGCGACGACCAGCACCGGCAGCACCACGGCGAACCGCAGCACCAGCACCGCCAACACGGTGTCGGCGGTCGTGACCCCCTTGGCGGCGAGATAGCTCGACCCCCACACGACGGCGACGAGCAGCACCGGAACATCGGCGAGCCGCCCGAGACGCGAGGGACCGGCGGCGGGGCCGGAGGAGGAGCCGGGGGAGGCGGGCATGGGTCTCCTCATGAGCAGAGGACGGGGCTGGCCCAGCGGCTCTGCTGGTCAGAGGGCTGGGCCAGAGTAGTCACCCGGAGGAATCCGGCCAATGGGTTTCCACGATGAGGACGAACAGGGTTCTCGCGGCGCCCTGTCACCGGGCGGGTGACTCGCAGGAGCGGGCCGGGTTCCGGTCCGGCGGATCAGGCCGCCCCCGCCCGCCACGATTGGTCCGCGTCCTCGTCCAGTGGTTCCAGCGACACCCCGCCGCCCGCGTCCGCCGTCAAGGCCGTCAGGATCGCGATCGCCGGGCGGACGGTTCCGTCGCCGTCCACGGTGAACCGCAGGTTCGCCCCGTGGTCGCCCTCCACCGAGGCGCACTCCCACACCCCCACGCCCTTCTCCACGGACCCCCTGCTGTCCAGGCAGAAGTCCTGGTCGGCGTACGACTGGAGCACCCCGCGCGCCGTGTCCACCCGCCACCGCTGGCTGGGCGAGGCGGTGCACGGGACCGTGACCACGTCCGTGCCGTTGTCGAAGTCGCCCGCCACCTCCAGACAGCGCCCGGTGGCCGCGTTCACGACCTGGGCGTACGTCCCGCCGGGCGCGCGGGTCGGTGACGGCGTGGGCTTCGGCAGCGGCGGGGCGCTCGTACGGGAGGGGGAGGAACTCGGCGTCGGGGAAGGCGACGCGGAGGCGGGGGAGGAGGCGGGCGGCGCGGCGACCGTCGCCGTCACGGTCACCGGCGGGACCGTCGACGGGCCGGTGACGACCGCGCCCGCCGCGTCCTGCGAGTCCCCCGAGTTCCCCGAGGTCAGCAGCAGGGCCACCGCCAACGGCACCACGGCCACCCCCAGCGCGGCCGAGGCCAGCGCCACCCGCCGCGACGGCCGTCTCACGGCCGTCGGTCCCCGGCCGCCGGACGGCTGCCGGTCGTCCCTCACGTACGCCGACCCGCCCCACACCAGCAGCCCCTCGGCCAGCACCCCGCGAGGATCGTCGCGCAGGGCGCACTGCTCCTCGTGGGCGGTCGCGCAGTGCGGGCAGTGCGCCATGTGGGCTTCGAGGTCGGGGCTGTGCCGCGGGCCGTCCGGACGTACGGACTGCTCGATCAGCCGGCGGAAGTCCCCGCAGCGCGGGTCGTCGGAGGCGGCGAGCCGGTGCCGGAGGCAGGCCTGGGCCAGGAGGTGGAGGGCGGGGCCCGTGCCGTACGCGACGTCCTCGGGGGTCAGGCCGAGCAGCGCGGCCGTCCGTTCGGCGGGCTCGCGTTCCACGACGCCGTACCAGACGAGGCCCTGGGTGCGGGAGGGCACGGAACGGAACGCGGCGAGCAGGGGCGGCGCCGGGCCGCCGGGGGCCGCCGTGTTGAGGACGAGCAGCAGTCCCGCGTCCAGGCCGCCGGCCCGGTCGTCGAGGGCCCACTGGGCCGCCACCTGCCCGGCCAGCAGCAGGAGTCGGTGCCGCCAGGACCCGCCGGGGTCGTTGCCGCGGGCCGTCTCCCGGGCGGCGAGGGTGAACGCCTCGGCCGCGAGCCGTCGCGCCGCCGGGTCGCCGGTCGTGCAGCGGCGGGCGTAGGCCAGGACGGCGGGCTGGTGGCGGGCGCGGAGTGCGCGCAGCGCCGGGTACGCGGTGGCGGGGGCGGCGCGGAGCCGGTCGGTGAGGTACGCGTCGGAGCCGTCGGCGCTCACGTCGTCGCCGTCGCGGTCGGCACGGGCCATGGGGGTCGCCTCCTCGCCGGATGCGCTGCGCGCCCGGTTGCTGACGTACCGGTCAGTCTGTGGTGGAGGTGACCCTAGTGGCCCAGGGGGTTCCGTGGGGAGGTTTCCGGGAGTAACAAGGGGGAGGTTTCCGGGGGTAACACGAGGGGTCGGGGGCGGGCGGCCGGGGTGACAGCGGCGTCCGTGTCCGGGAGGGCGCCCGGACACGGACGGGACGGGTCACTCCTCGACCGTCAGGCCCTTCCGCAGCCGCACCAGGGTCCGCGACAGCAGTCGCGACACGTGCATCTGCGAGATGCCGAGTTCCTCGCCGATCTCCGACTGGGTCAGACCGGCGACGAAGCGGAGGGACAGGATCTGCCGGTCGCGGGACGAGAGTTCGGCGATCAGCGGCTTCAGCGACTCGACGTACTCGATGCCTTCGAGTCCGTGGTCCTCGTAGCCGATGCGGTCGGCGAGGGCGCCTTCCGAGTCGTCATCCTCCGGCTGCGCGTCCAGCGACGAGGCCGTGTACGCGTTGGACGCCGCCATGCCCTCGACGACCTCCTCGTTGGAGATGCCGAGACGCTCGGCCAGTTCCACGACGGTGGGCGCCCGGTCGTGCTTCTGGGCCAGTTCGTCGCCCGCCTTGGCCAGGTCGAGGCGGAGCTCCTGGAGCCGGCGCGGGACGCGCACCGACCACGACGTGTCGCGGAAGAAGCGCTTGATCTCGCCGATGATGGTTGGCATCGCGAAGGTCGGGAACTCGACGCCGCGCGACAGCTCGAAGCGGTCGATCGCCTTGATCAGGCCGATGGTGCCGACCTGGATGATGTCCTCCATCGGCTCGCTGCGGGAGCGGAACCGGGAGGCGGCGAACTTGACCAGGGCGAGGTTCAGCTCGACGAGGGTGTTGCGGACGTACGAGTACTCGTACGTGCCCTCCTCGAGGGACTCGAGCCGTGCGAACAGGGTCTTGGACAGGGCCCGTGCGTCGACGGCTCCGACCTCGTCGTACGGGGGGATCTCCGGAAGTCCGGCGAGGGTGTCGGTGGGGTCGACGTCCGGTGCCGTGTCCTGCGCGATGGGTTTCAGATGTTCTTGTTCCGGAGGGGGTGTCGACGTCGCTCCGCGGGTAGGCGGTGCGTCGAGCCGGGGTGACATGAAGTCCTCCATCGTTCTCGGCGTATGGCCGCCGAAGCCAGTGGGTGCACTGCGGTGTGCGGCGCCTCCAAAGCCGACCGTGTCGGTTACGTGCTTCTACTAGCCCTACCCGCTTTACTTGCCCCGCCGCAAGTGCATTTTGTCCGTCTATGTCCGTTTGTGTGTGATTGTTCGGGTGTTGAGGTGCGGGCCGAAGGCGTAGGGTGCGAGGGCGTCAGCAAGCAGTCAACGACCTCAGGAGAAGAGACGGCATGGACCGCGGGACGGTCGGCAGCGCACAGTCTGGCCGGCTTCTGGTCGAGGTGCGGCAAGAGGGCTCCAGCGCCGTGGTGACCCCGGCGGGTGAGTTGGATCACCACACCGCCGATCTGTTGCGTGAACCACTCGAGGACTGCCTCTCCAAGGGGACCAGTCGCCTCGTGGTGGACTGCACGCGTCTGGAGTTCTGCGACTCCACCGGGCTCAACGTGCTGCTCGGCGCCCGCCTGAAGGCGGAGGCGGCCGGCGGCGGAGTCCATCTGGCGGGCATGCTGCCCGTGGTGGCGCGGGTCTTCGAGATCACCGGCGCGGACGCGGTGTTCACCGTGCACGCGACGGTCGAGGCCGCCCTGAGCGACGGGCACGACGAGCGTGACGCGAACGGCTGAGCTTCGCCGTCCGCCGGAAACGGGTGCGAACGGACGTGAACGGGGGGTGTTCCGGCGGTTCTCTCGGGCAGGAGACATCCTGAGCCCGAACATGTCGGCGGCATTGCCGACGCGAACGCCGTCCGTCTGCGTAAAGATGCGTGAAGGCTTGTAGTGATCCGACCTGTGAATGGTGAACCGGTGAATCGGGGAATCGGTGAGGTGAAGCGCTGATGAGCACCACCCGGCCTTGTTCGCCGGGCGACCGCGGCCCGGAGCCCAGCGACGCTCCTGGGGTGTCCGAGGGGGGCGCACCTGGAGCCGTGACGTCCGAAGGGGGCGCGGCGACCGTGGCGTCAGGGTCGCCGGGCGGCCGCCAGGTACGTCGGCTGAGCTTCGACGGCGCCAGCGGGGTCGTCCCGCTCGCCCGCGACTTCGCCCGCCAGGCGCTCTACGCGTGGTCCTGGCTGCCCGCGGACACCGCCGACCGGCGGGCCGCCGCGGAGGACGTGCTGCTGGTCGTCTCCGAGCTGGTCACCAACGCGTGCCTGCACGCCGAGGGACCGGACGGGATGGTCCTCAGCTGTGACAGCAAGGGGATCCGCGTCGAGGTCTCGGACCGCGGCGCGGGCCAGCCGGCCCCCCGCACCCCGCACCGCGCGGGCCGCCCCGGCGGCCACGGCATGTTCATCGTGCAGCGCCTCTGCCTGGACTGGGGCGTCGTACGGACCCCGGACGTCACGGGCAAGACGGTCTGGGCGGAACTGGGCGCCCCGGCCTGACCGCCCGCCCCCGAGGCCCGGGAACCTTCAGTCCTTCCCGGGCCCGCTCCACCGGGCCTGCTCCGCCGGGTCTGCTCCGCCGGGTCTGCTCCGCCGGACTTGCTCCGCCGGGGTTTGCGTTCGCCGGGCTCGCTCCGCCGGGTCTGCTCCGGTAGGTCTGCTTCCGGCCGTCCGGCCCACGGCGGTCGCGTTCTTCCGCGGTCCCCCGGCGCACCGGGCCCTCCTGTGGCGGGACGGGCCCTTCCGGGGCGGGGTCGGCCCTTCGCTGGCGGCGCCGGTGTCCCGACGGCACGGTCGCGGCCCTGAGACGCCGCTGCGCACGCGGTGCCGGGCGTCGTCCTCGAAACCCCCTGAACCCGCGCGCCGGATCGCCACAACTCCGGCGCGTACCTTCTCTTCCCTCCTCATCGCCCCGGGCGTACCTTGACGGCTCAATCTGATGCCTCGTCAGTAAAGGCGGGGCGGTGGGAGTGAGGGGACGGGACCGTGTCGAACCGGAAGCGAACCGCAGCGCTCGCGACTGCCGCGGCCCTGGCCGGCTCGGCGGTGTGGATGGCCGCCCCCGCGGCCGTGGCCGAGGTCGTGAACGTCGACTACGCCTGCAAGACGCCCATCGGCGACAAGAGCGCCGTATCGCCCATCGACATCAAGGGCGTCAGGAGCGGCAGCGGCTACAAGATCACCATGTCCTGGCAGAAGGGCGTCTCGTCCAGCCCCGTGGAACTCGGCGCGGGCTCCATGAAGCCGAGCGCCACCATCAAGCTGGGCGGCGCCGACAGCGGCACCCTCGCGGTCACCGGCCCCGCCAACCAGGCCGCGATCCCCGAGAACACCCCCATCAAGATCAACGACCTGAGCGGCACGTACACCCCGAAGAAGACCGGCAAGGTCACCTTCACGGCCGGCGTGCTCACCATCAAGGCGCTCGGTACGACCACCACCTGCACGCCCACGAACAACGCAGCCCCCTCGCTGACCCTCGACGTGACCGCGTCGGGCGGCGGGAGCGGCACGAGCGGCGGCACCACGAGTGACGGCGGCTCCGGCGGCGACCTCCCGCAGACCGGCCCCGAGGACTCGGCCATCGCACTCGGCACCCTCGGCGGCACGGTGCTGCTCGCCGGCGCGGCCGGAACCCTGTGGCTGACCCGACGGGACCGGACGGCACGCGTCCACCGCTGACCGTCCCCCTCGTACGAGTGCTGGAGCCGCCGATGCCGTACGCCGCCGCCCGTGCCCTGCTGCTGACCCTGTCGCTGCCGCTGCTGCTCGCGGCCACCCCGGCCACCCCCGGCGGCTGGTCGGTCGCGCCCTCCGGTGGGGGACGGCCGTCCTTCTACGCGGAGGGCACGCCCGGGGCGGTGCTCCAGGACACGCTCGCCGTGACCAACCGGGGCACGGAGCCGCTCACCGTACGGCTGCGCGCCACCGGCGACGGCCTGCGGGTCGCCTTCGCCGAACCGGCCCTCGGCATCCCCGCCCGCACCCGCGCCGAAGTGCCCTTCACGGTCACGGTCCCCGCGGACGCGCCGCCCGGCGACCGCGCCGGCGAACTCCTCGTACGGGACTCCGCCGGCCGGGAGTCCGCCGTCCGGCTGCTGATCCGGGTCGGCGGCCCGGAGCTGGCCGCGCTGACCGTGGAGCACGTGGCCGTGCGCGGCGACCGCATCACGTACGAGCTGGTCAACCGCGGCACCACGGCCCTCGTCCCACGGCTCGCCGTGCACGCGGACGGCGTCCTCGGCGCCGTCCTGGACCGCGCCCCGCGCACCCTGCCCGTCCGGCTGTCCCCGGGCCGCCGCCTCGCGCTCGACGAACCGTGGCCCGACCGCCCGGCCCTGGACGCCGTCACCGTCCGCCTCACGGTGACCGCGCCGGGTGCGGCGCGGGCCACCGGGCGGGCGTCGGCACGGTTCGTGCCGTGGGGCGCGGCGGCGGGCACGGCGGCCGGCGCGCTGTCGGTCGCGGCGGCCGTGCTGGCCGCGGTGGCCGTACGGCGACGCGGACGCCGAACGGCCATGGCCCGGACCGTGGAAAAGGGAGCACCGACATGAGAGGCAAGCCCCGGATCCCGGCGCTGGTACCGGCCCTGCTCCCAGTCCTACTCCTGCTGCTGCTCCCGCTCTCGCTGCCGGCGGCCGGCACGGCCGCCGCCGCGGAGGGCAAGCCGGCCGTCACCCTCTCCTCGTCGCAGGCGGGGACGGGGGGTTCGATCACCGTCAGCGGCACCGGCTGGCGGTCGCGCACGCTGCTGATGCTGCTGGTCTGCGGGCAGGCGACACCGGCCCGGGGCGTGGTCGGCGGCACCAACTCCTGTGCCAACGCCGACGGACGTGCCGTCACCACCGACGCCGACGGCCGCTTCAGCCGGGTGCTGCCGGTGACCGACCCGCCGGTGCCGTGCCCCTGCGTGGTGCACGTGGCCACCGCGACCGGGGCGAAGGCGCAGGCCGACGCGGTGTTCCAGGTGGCCGGGCACCCCGTCGCACCGCTTCCCGCGCAGACGGCCGGCGGACGCCTCACCGTGCTCACCGACACCCGGCTCGACGGCTCCGGCTCTCTGCTGACCTGGTTCGGGGCGCCGCCCTCCCGCACCCTCGCCTTCACCGTCGGCAACGTGGGCACCGCGGCCGTCGAGAACCCCGTCTTCCAGGTCGGCACCGCCCATGGGGTGTTCGCCCCGCAGTGGGACGAGCGGCAGTGGCACGGCACGCTCGGCCCCGGCGACAAGGCCCGCGTCGAACTGCCCGTCGAACTCACCGCCGGCGCGCACGGCGACTACACCGTCTCCCTGAAGTACGGCGGGAAGGTCCTCGCCGAACAGCCGTGGGGGGTGGGCCGCCCCTGGGGCGTGACCCTGTTCTGGATCCTGCTCTGCGTGGTGGTGCCGGCGGCGGTCTTCCGCATCGGGATGGCGCTGGTGGACCGCGTACGCCCGCGCCATGCCGCCCGACGGCCCTCGCCCGCCCCCGGGCACGGACGCAGGCGCAGGACGGCGATCGCGCCCCCGAGGCCCGCGCCCCCCACCCCGAACGCGACCCTGCCGTGGTTTACCCCGGACACCGGTCCGGGCCCGGCGGGCCGGCTCTCCGCACCGCACGAAGACCATCCGACGAGTCCCACGACTCCCACGACTCCCGGCAGGAAGGGATCCACGTGAGTGAGAGAGCCGTATCACCTGACCGTGCGCCCGCGCGGAAGAGAGCGGCAGCGGCGGGCGCCGCCGTCCTGATCACCGGGGCGGCCGTCCTGCTGGGCGTGAGCGCCGGGCAGGCGCAGGCCGCCGAGGTGGCCTACGCCACCAAGTGCGTTCCGCCCTCGGGCATCGGCCTGCCCGACGTCAACGGCACCACCAAGGTCGAGATCACGGCGCCGGCGACGGCGAAGGTCGGCGACACCGTCGACGTCGTCTGGAAGTTCACCCAGGCCGCGTCGAAGAACCCCGACATCATCGACCTGCCCGCCAACTCGGTCCAGCCGTCCGGCACCCTCCTGGCGGCCGGCGCGCAGAGCGCCGACATCGCGATGCAGGGGCCGCGCGAGAACCCTGCGATCCCCAAGGGCGGCGCGATGACGCTGTCCGACATGAAGGGCACGCTGAAGCTGACGGCGGCCGGACAGGTGACGCTGACCCCGGACGCGTACGTCGTCAACGCGCTGTCCACGGACACCAAGTGCGCGCCGACGGAGGCCGTCCAGCCGGCGGCGACCATCACCGTGACGGCGGGGGAGGGGAGTTCGGGTTCCGGCTCGGGCTCGGCCTCGCCGAGTACGTCCCCTGACCCCTCGCAGAGCCAGAGCCCGTCACCCTCGGCGAGCGCGTCCGGGACGCCCAGCACCTCCCCTTCGGCGTCCGAGAGCGGAGGCGACGGCGGCCAGACCGACTTCACCGGCAAGGTCGTCGACATCCCCTACACCTGCCAGTCGCCGATCGGCGAGAAGAAGGCGACCTCGCCGATCCAGATCAACGCCAAGAAGAACGGCGGGAGTTACGGCCTCACCGTGCAGTTCAAGAAGTCGGTCATGGACAGCCCGATCGACATCCCGGCCGGCAAGGTGAAGCCGACCATGCAGATCGTGCTGGGCGGCGCGGACGAGGGCTCGGTGACGGTGGAGGGCCCGCTGAACTCCGCGCCGATCCCACAGAACGAACCGATCGAGATCCCGGACCTCACGGGCGTCTACAAGCCCGGCGCGACCGGTGAGTCCACGCTCTCCCCGGGCGTCCTCGTCATCGAGGCCATGGGCACGACCACCACCTGCACTCCGGACAGCACGGCGGTCTCCCTCACCCTGGACACCTCGGAACAGGCGAGCGGCGCGTCCGGCGGCAGCGGCTCCTCGTCGTCCTCGGGCGGGTCCACGTCGAGCAGCGGCGGCCTCGCCGAGACGGGCTCCGGCGACCACGGCGCCCTGAAGGCGCTGGGCCTGGTGGCGGGCACGGCGATCCTGCTGGGCGGCGCGGTGTTCACCTTCATGCCCAGGAGAAGGGCGAGCTGAGCCGCGCAAGACCGGAAAACGGCGGAGGGGCGCCGTACCCACGTGGGTACGGCGCCCCTCCGGCATGCGCGGGAGCGGACGTCAGTGGACGTCGCCCATCAGCGCCTTGACCTTCTTGCGGTACATCCACACCGCCACACCGGCGACGACGGCGAGCACCGCCTCCAGGGCCACTATGCCCGTCTTGTTGAGGTCGACGCCGGCGATGGACAGCAGACCGGTCGTGGCGTCACCGGCGGTGACGGCCAGGAACCAGACGCCCATCATCTGCGAGGCGTACTTCGCGGGCGCCATCTTCGTGGTGACCGACAGGCCGACCGGGGAGAGCGTCAGCTCGCCGACGGTCTGCACGAAGTAGATCGCCGCCAGCCACAGAGCGGCCGCCTTGTGACCGCCCTCGGCGATCGACAGCGGCGCCAGGAAGAGGAAGAAGGACGCGCCGACCAGCACGAGGCCCATCGCGAACTTCGTCGCGGTGCTCGGCTCCTTGCCGCGCCGGGCCAGCGCCAGCCAGGCCCAGGCGAAGAGCGGGGCCAGCGCCATGATCAGGACCGGGTTGACCGACTGGTACCAGGAGACCGGGAAGTCCCAGCCGAGGACGCTGTTCTTCGCCGAGGAGTCGGCGAACAGGGACAGCGTCGAGCCGCCCTGGTCGTAGATCATCCAGAACACGGCCGCGGCGACGAAGAACCAGACGTACGCGGTCAGCTGGGACTGCTCGGCGCGGTCCAGCTCCTTGTCGCGCTTCATCCGGGCGATGACGACGACCGGGATGATCAGACCGGCGGCGGTGATCGGGACCAGCAGCCAGTTCAGCGTGTAGACGCCGGAGACGCCGACGACGGCGTAGAAGACGATCGCGACGGCCGCCCAGAACGCGGCCTTGCGCAGTGTGGCCGCCTTCTCCCGCGCGGACAGCGGCGTGGGGACGACGTCCGAGCGGGAGCTCAGGTGGCGGCTGCCGAGCAGGAACTGGACGAGGCCCAGACTCATGCCGAGCGCGGCCAGCGCGAAGCCCAGGTGCCAGTTGACGTTCTCACCGATGGTGCCGATGATCAGCGGCGCGGCGAACGCGCCCAGGTTGATGCCGATGTAGAAGAGCGTGAAGCCACCGTCGCGGCGCGGGTCGTCGGGCCCGTCGTAGAGGTGGCCGACCATCGTCGAGATGTTGGCCTTGAGCAGGCCGGAGCCGATGGCGACCAGGCCGAGGCCCCCGTAGAAGGTGCCGGCGTTCGGCAGCGCGAGGGTCAGATGGCCGAGCATGATGACCGCGCCGGCGACGGCGACGGTCTTGCGGGGGCCGAGCACGCGGTCCGCGAACCAGCCGCCGGGCAGGGCGAGCAGGTACACGAGCGACAGATAGACCGAGTAGATCGCGGTCGCGGTCGCGGCGCTGAGGTGCAGGCCGCCGGGAGCGACCAGGTACAGCGGGAGCAGGGCCCTCATGCCGTAGTAGGAGAAACGCTCCCACATCTCGGTCATGAAGAGAGTGGCCAGTCCGCGGGGGTGGCCGAAGAAGGTCTTCCCGGAGCCGGGGGTGCCCGGGCGGACCGAGTCCTTCGTCAGGCTGGACGCCATGTCGTTCCTTGCTGCTCGGGACGCGCGCCGCGGTGGAGCGTCGCGCGCCCGGTGGGGGGCGGCCGGCACCGGCGGACCGCGTCGTCCACCCCCACGCCCCGGGGGAGTCCGCTCCGGGTCTCGGAGCGGCGGACGGCGACCACCGGGATCCACGCCCCCTCGAGTCGGGGGCCCGGCCACAGGTCGTTCCTTTGGAGGCCGGCGGGGGCCGGCCCGCACACAAAGGAGACCTTCAGCGTCAAGCCGACCGCCGAAGGTCCATGCGTGCTACAGGCGTTACCTCACCATACGACAGCACAACGCCTGATATGGAAGGACTTGAGACACGGATCACAGGTGATCAAGGAACCGTGGGCGGTGTTTTGAAGGTCTGCATCAGGATGCCATCCCTCGACCGTAGGTCCGTACCAAGATCGACGGAGGGATGGGTCCCCGCTCGGCATGCCGTCTGTCCGGCATGTCCGTGAGTAAGAAACAGCTGGGCGATCACACTTCGGCCGCCGCCCGGCGCGGACTACCATCAGCTCATGACCCGTGTACTGCTCGCCGAGGACGACGCGTCCATCTCGGAGCCGCTGGCCCGCGCCCTGCGTCGGGAAGGTTACGAGGTCGAGGTGCGTGAGGACGGCCCCACCGCGCTCGACGCCGGAATGCAGGGCGGCGTCGACCTGGTCGTGCTCGACCTCGGGCTGCCCGGCATGGACGGCCTGGAGGTGGCCCGGCGACTGCGCTCGGAGGGCCACGCCATCCCGATCCTCATCCTGACCGCGCGCGCCGACGAGGTGGACACCGTCGTAGGTCTGGACGCGGGCGCCGACGACTACGTCACCAAGCCCTTTCGGCTGGCCGAACTGCTGGCCCGGGTCCGGGCCCTGCTGCGGCGCGGCGCGTCCGAGCCCCAGCAGCCGCCCGCCACGCACGGCGTCCGCATCGACGTCGAGTCGCACCGCGCCTGGATGGGCGAGGAGGAACTCCAGCTCACGGCCAAGGAGTTCGACCTGCTGCGGGTCCTCGTCCGCGACGCGGGCCGGGTCGTCACCCGTGACCAGCTGATGCGCGAGGTCTGGGACACCACCTGGTGGTCGTCCACCAAGACCCTCGACATGCACATCTCCTGGCTGCGCAAGAAGCTCGGCGACGACGCGGCGAACCCCCGTTACATCGCCACGGTGCGGGGCGTCGGCTTCCGCTTCGAGAAGAGCTGAGCGCTGCCGCGGGCCTGGCGTTCGACCCGCGTCGCGTCGTCCTCGCGTTCGTCGTCGGCCGCCGGCCGGTGGGGGCTTGTCGCGCCGTTCCCCGCGCCCCTGGGTGGGGCTCCTCGGCCGGGGGCGGGAGGCGCCGCGTCCTGGGCGGGGTGGCCGTCGCCGTAGTGAAGTCGTTGCCCCGGAGGGTCTTGTGCGTCGCCGTCTCATTCAGTCCACCCTTGCCGTCGTGCTCGTCGTCATCGCCGTCTTCGGGGTGTCCCTCGTCATCGTCGAGACCCGCACGATCAGCAACAGCGCCCAGGAACGGGTGGACTCCGAGGCGCTGCGGCTGGCCAGCATCGTGGACAGCCGGCTGGTCGGCTCGGAGAACGTCACCGCCGAGATACTGCGCGACCAGGTCACGCAGGACCGCTACGCCGAGATCCGGATCCCCGGCCGGACGGTCATCGAGGTCGGCGCCGAGCCCCAGGGCGATGTGATCAAGGCGACGGCCCGGGGCGAGGAGGGCGAGACCATCCTCGTCCAGGAGCCGCGCTCCACGGTCACCCGGGAGGTCGGCCGCACGCTGCTGATCATCGGCCTGGTGGCGCTGCTCGCGGTGATCGCGGCGGTGCTGCTGGCCATCCGCCAGGCCAACCGCCTCGCCTCCCCCCTGACCGACCTCGCGGAGACGGCGGAGCGGCTGGGCTCGGGCGACCCGCGGCCCCGGCACAAGCGGTACGCCGTCCCCGAGCTCGACCGGGTCGCCGACGTCCTCGACGCCTCCGCCGAGCGCATCGCCCGCATGCTGACCGCCGAGCGCCGCCTCGCGGCCGACGCCTCCCACCAGCTGCGCACGCCGCTGACGGCCCTCTCCATGCGCCTGGAGGAGATCACCCTCACCGACGACCCGGACACCGTGAAGGAGGAGGCGACGATCGCCCTGACGCAGGTGGAGCGCCTGACGGACGTGGTCGAACGCCTGCTCACCAACGCCCGGGACCCCCGCACCGGCTCGGCGGTCACCTTCGACCTCGACGAGGTCATCCAGCAGCAGCTCGCCGAGTGGCGCCCCGCCTATCGCGGCGTGGGCCGGGCCATCGTCAGCTCCGGCAAGCGAAATCTGCGGGCGGTGGGCACGCCCGGCGCGGTCGCCCAGGTGCTGGCCGCGCTGATCGAGAACTCCCTCATGCACGGCGGCGGCACGGTGGCGCTGCGCACCCGCGTCACCGGCAACCAGTCCGTGGTCGAGGTCACCGACGAGGGCCCCGGCGTCCCCGCCGATCTGGGCGCCCGCATCTTCGAGCGGGCCATCAGCGGCCGCAACTCCACGGGCATCGGCCTGGCGGTGGCCCGCGACCTGGCGGAGGCCGACGGCGGCCGGCTGGAGATGCTCCAGGCCCAGCCCCCGGTCTTCGGGCTGTTCCTGTCCCGCACGGCCCCGCAGAAGCGGACCGCGGAGGACGGCGGGCCGACGGTCAGGTAGCACCCGCCCGCCGCGCGGTCCCGACCTTTTCCGGCCGACCCGGCGCCCGGCCGGTCAGCCGACCCGCTGCCCGGCCCTCGGCTCGGGCCCCCGGGACTGCTCGGCCACCGTCAGGAACGATTCGGCGCCGGCCACGGCCCCTTTGGCGGGCAGCGTCCGGAACACCCACGTGCGGTACGACCAGAACCGGAACAGCGTCGCGATCCCGATGCCGACGAACTTGAACACGTTGCTCTGGATCGGGCTGTCCCAGCCGAAGCCGTACGTCGCCGCGAACAGCAGGCCGTTCTCGATCACCAGTCCCACCGCGCTGAACAGCAGGAACAGCGTCAGTTCCTTCGTCCGCCCGCTCTTGTCGCGGTCACGGTAGGTGAAGTAGCGGAACCCCACGTAGTTGAAGACGATGGCCACGACCGTGGCTATGACACTGGCCCGCACCACCGGGAGGTCGGTGAGATGCCGGACAAGGTTGAAGACTCCGAGGTTGACCAGCAGCCCCGCGCCGCCCACGGCCCCGAACTTCGCGAGCTCGCGGACGACCCTCCTCAGCCCCGAGGAACCATGCGCCATGGCCGTACAGGCCCCCGTCCGGGTTAGGTTTCGTCAACCCAGCCATGCTAACCACCACTCTTGTCGGTTTCCTGTGGTCCGGCTCACGGGTCCGTGACCAGCGGGGGAGAAGCGGGGAAACGGTCGGTATGAGGCGGGAAAGTTCCCGGTAAGAGGCACGGAATTCGGCCGCGGTGGCGTGGCCGATACCCTGGGGTCGTGACGTTCCCGGTAGTCGGCATGGTCGGCGGGGGCCAGCTCGCTCGTATGACACACGAGGCGGGCATCCCGCTCGGCATCAGATTCAAGCTCCTCAGTGACACCCCACTGGATTCCGCGGCGCAGGTCGTCAGCGATGTCGTCATCGGCGACTATCGCGATCTCGACACGCTCCGCGAGTTCGCGCGCGGGTGCGATGTGATCACCTTCGATCACGAACACGTGCCCACCGAGCACCTCAGGGCGCTGGAGGCGGACGGCATCCCCGTCCGCCCGGGCCCCGACGCGCTGGTGCACGCCCAGGACAAGGGGGTGATGCGCGCGCGACTGGACGCGATCGGCGTTCCGTGCCCCCGGCACCGGATCGTGACCGACCCGGCCGATGTCGCCGCGTTCGCCGCCGAGGGCGACGGCTTCCCGGTGGTCCTCAAGACCGTCCGGGGCGGCTACGACGGCAAGGGCGTGTGGGTCGTCGACTCGGTCGAGGAGGCGGCGGACCCCTTCCGGGCCGGCGTCCCCGTCCTGGCGGAGGAGAAGGTCGACTACGTCCGCGAGCTCGCGGCCAACGTCGTCCGCTCACCGCACGGTCAGGCGGTCGCGTACCCGGTGGTCGAGTCGCAGCAGGTGGGCGGCGTCTGCGACACGGTGATCGCCCCCGCGCCCGGCCTGGACGGGGCCCTCGCCCTGCGGGCCGAGGAGATGGCGCTGCGGATCGCCAAGGAACTGGACGTGGTCGGCCACCTCGCGGTCGAGCTCTTCGAGATCCGCAACGACGACGGGTCGTCCGGCGTCCTCGTCAACGAACTGGCGATGCGCCCGCACAACTCGGGCCACTGGTCGATGGACGGCGCGATCACCTCGCAGTTCGCCAACCACGTCCGCGCCGTCCTCGACCTCCCCCTCGGCGACCCGCGCCCGCGCGCCACGTGGACGGTCATGGTCAACGTCCTGGGCGGCGACTACCCGGACATGTACTCCGCGTACCTGCACTGCATGGCCCGCGACCCCCAGCTGAAGATCCACATGTACGGCAAGGACGTGAAGCCCGGCCGCAAGGTCGGCCACGTCAACACCTACGGCGACGACCTGGACGACGTCCTCGAACGCGCACGTCACGCAGCCGGTTACCTGAGAGGCACGATCACCGAATGAGCCCTGCCCACCCGTCGCCCGACCACCGCCCCTCAACGAGCGCTGACGCGCCCCCCTTCCCATTGGTCGGCATCGTCATGGGGTCGGACAGCGACTGGCCCGTCATGGAGGCCGCCGCGCAGGCCCTCGACGAGTTCGAGATCGCGTACGAGGTCGACGTCGTCTCCGCGCACCGCATGCCGCGCGAGATGGTCGCGTACGGCGAGCAGGCGGACGGCCGCGGGCTCAAGGTGATCATCGCGGGCGCCGGCGGCGCCGCCCACCTCCCGGGCATGCTCGCCTCCGTGACCCCGCTGCCGGTGATCGGCGTACCCGTGCCCCTGAAGTACCTGGACGGCATGGACAGCCTGCTGTCGATCGTGCAGATGCCGGCCGGCGTCCCGGTCGCCACGGTCTCGGTCGGCGGCGCCCGCAACGCCGGTCTGCTGGCCGCCCGCATCCTCGCCACCCAGGACGAGGAGCTGCTCGCCCGGATGCGGGACTTCCAGCAGGAGCTGAACGACCAGGCCACCGAGAAGGGCAAGCGGCTGCGCGCCAAGGTCGAGGGTTCGAACGGCTTCGGTTTCGGAAAGTGACGGAGATGACCTCACTGGACGCGGCCCGCGAGCTGCTGCGCGAGTTCCCCGTGGTCGACGGCCACAACGACCTGCCCTGGGCGCTGCGCGAGCAGGTCCGCTACGACCTCGACGCCCGCGACATCTCCGGCCACCAGCACGCCCACCTGCACACCGACATCCCCCGGCTGCGGGCGGGCGGGGTCGGCGCGCAGTACTGGTCGGTGTACGTGCGCGCGGACCTGCCCGACGCGGTCCCGGCGACCCTGGAGCAGATCGACTGCGTGCGACGGCTCATCGCCCGTCACCCGGGGGACCTGCGCGCCGCGCTGACGGCCGCGGACATGGAGGCGGCGCGCGCGGAGGGCCGTATCGCCTCGCTCATGGGGGCGGAGGGCGGCCACTCCATCGCCAACTCGCTCGGCACCCTGCGCGGCCTGTACGCGCTCGGCGTGCGTTACATGACGCTCACCCACAACGACAACGTGGACTGGGCGGACTCCGCGACCGACAGGCCCAGGGCCGGCGGCCTGTCCGCCTTCGGCCGAGAGGTCGTGCGCGAGATGAACCGCGAGGGCATGCTGGTCGACCTCTCGCACGTGGCGGCGACGACGATGCGGGACGCACTCGACGCGACGAGCGCGCCGGTGATCTTCTCGCACTCCTCCGCGCGAGCGGTGTGCGACCACCCGCGCAACATCCCGGACGACGTCCTCGAACGCCTCCCCGCCAACGGCGGCATGGCGATGGTGACCTTCGTGCCGAAGTTCGTCCTGCAGGCGGCGGTCGACTGGACGGCCGCAGCCGACGACAACATGCGCGCGAACGGCTTCCACCACCTCGCCACCACGGCCGAGGCGATGAAGGTCCACCGGGCCTTCGAGGAGACGAACCCCCGCCCGATCGCCACCGTCGCCACGGTCGCCGACCACCTCGACCACATGCGCGAGGTGGCCGGCGTCGACCACCTCGGCATCGGCGGCGACTACGACGGCACCGCCTTCACCCCCGACGGCCTCGACGACGTCTCCGGCTACCCCAACCTGATCGCGGAGCTCCTCGACCGCGGCTGGTCCAGGCCGGACCTCGCCAAGCTGACCTGGCAGAACGCGGTACGCGTACTCGGCGCGGCGGAGGACGTGGCCCGTGGCCTTCAGGCCACCCGGTCGCCGTCCCACGCGACGATCGAGTCGCTGGACTGCTGAGCGGGCCCGTCGGTCAGGGCGGGGTAGTCGGTGTAGCCGACGGCCCCGCCCACATACATCAGGTACCGGTCCCGCAGGGGGTTCAGCGGCGCCCCCCGGCGCAGCCGGTCGACCAGGTCGGGGTTGGCCAGGAACGGCCGTCCCAGGGCGATCAGCTCGGCCCCGGCGGCGAGCAGCCGGTCGACCGCGCGGGAGACGGCGTCCGTGGTGAGTTCCGGCAGCACGGGGTTGGCGACGAGCGTCCCCGGCCACTCGGCCCGGATCCGGCGGAACAGCGGCGCGTCCGGGTCGGCGTACACCAGGTGCAGATAGGCGAGCCCCAGGTCCTTCAGCCGCTCGACGAGCGCCGGGTAGAGCTCCGTCGTGTCCTCGTCGTCCTCCGCTATGCCGTTGAAGGTGACGCCGGGCGAGATCCGCACCCCCACCCGGTCCGCGCCGATCTCCGTGGCGACCGCCTCCACCACCTCCGCCGCGAACCGGATCCGCCCGGCGACCGAGCCGCCGTAGGCGTCGGTGCGGCGATTGGTGTCGCCGGCCAGGAACTGGTGCAGCAGATGGCCGTTGGCGGCGTGCACCTCCACGCCCTCGAAACCGGCGTCGAGCGCGTTGCGGGCGGCCGCGGCGAAGTCGGCGACGGTGGCGCGGATGTCGTCCAGGTCCATCTCGCGGGGCGTCACGGCGGGCCGGTGGCCGTCCGGTGTGAAGATCGTCTCCGGCAACGGGACGGGAGAGGGCGCGACGGGCGTCAGCCCGGTGGTCGCCGGATGGCTCACCCGCCCGCCGTGCTGGAGCTGGAGGAACATCCGCCCGCCCGCCTCCCGCACGGCGTCCGTCACCCGCCGCCACCCGGCCACGTGCTCGGGCCGGTGGATCGCGGTGATGTTCGGATACGTCTGCCCGACCGCGTTGGGCGTCGCGGCCTCGGCGATGATCAGGCCGGCGGAGGCGCGCTGGGCGTAGTACGCGACCATGAGGTCGCCCGGGGTGCCGTCGGCGGCGGCGCGGTTGCGGGTCAGGGGGGCCATGACGAGACGGTGGGGGAGAGCGAGCCCTCCCAACCGGAACGGGGTGTCCTTGGTCGGTGTCATGCCGGTACCGTAGAAGTTGACACTGATGTCAGGTTCAAGTCCTTCCGGAACCGGGGCGGCCATGCGGATCGGTGAACTGGCGCGGCGCACGAACGTCAGCGAGCGCTCCCTGCGCTACTACGAGGCCCAGGGGCTGCTGGCCGCCGACCGCACCCCCGGCGGGCACCGGGACTACCCGGAGCGGGCCGTCGACCGGGTCGTGCTCATCCAGGAGCTGTTCGCGGCCGGGCTGCACAGCACCAAGATCGCCCAGCTGCTGCCGTGCATGCGGGACTCCGACGGAGGCCCCTCCGCCGTCGCCACCCCCCGGCTGGTGGCCGACCTCACCGCCGAACGCGACCGCATCGACCGTACGATCGCGGATCTCGTCCGGTCCCGGGACACCCTGGACGAGGTGATCCAGGTGGCCGAGGGCACCTGACCGGCGCGTCCGTACCCCGAACGCCCCGTCCACCAGGAAGCCGGCCGTCCCGCGTGCGACGGTGAACCGTACTGCTGATCGACACTGCTGATCGACGTACGGAGACCGCCATGGCCGACCTCCATGACGAGCCGCACACCCTTCCCGAGGTCGGTGAGCTCGACGACGAGGCGCAGGCGACCCCGGTCGGCCCGTACGCGCCGCTCACGGCCGAGGAGGCCGCCGAGGCCGCTCGGACCGGGCAGACCGCTCGGACCGGACAGGAGCCCGAGAGCACCCCGCTGGAGCGTGCCCGCGCCCTGCTCGCCGCGCACCCCGTCGCCGACGGCTACAGCGGACTGCCCACGGCCCTGCGCCACCTGCCCTGGTACGACCTCCAGCTCGGCGAGAGCGCCGTCGACACGGACGTGCCCCGGCTGCGCCAGGGCAATGTCGGCGCGCTGCTGTGGTCGCTGCACCTGCCCGAGGGCCTCGCCGCCGACCGGGCCGTCGGGAGCACCCTGGAGCAGCTGGACCTCGTCCGGTCGGTGATCGCCGCCCACCCCGAGGGGTTGCGGCTCGCCCGCAGCGCCGGCCAGATCATCGACGCCCGCCACTGCGGCCGCGTCGCCGTCGTCCTGGGCCCGGCCTCGGCCGCCGCGCTCGACGACTCCCTGGGCATCCTGCGCGTCCTGCACTCCCTCGGCCTGCGCGTCCTCACCCTCGCCGGCGTCTCCTGGGCGGGCGAGGCGGGGCTGACCCGGTTCGGCGAGGAGGTCGTGCGCGAGATGAACAGGCTCGGCGTGCTCGCCGACCTCTCCGGCGCCTGCGACCTCACCGTCGGCCGTGTCCTCACCCTCTCCAGGACGCCGGTCCTGTTCACCCGCTCGGCCGCCCGCGCGCTGCGCCCCCACCCCGCCAACCTGTCCGACGAGACGCTCGCCGGGCTGGGCGCGGCCAGGGGAATCTGCCTGGTGCCGCTGACCGCCGAGCAGACCGGCCCCGGCCTCCGCGACGTCGCCGACCACCTCGACCACGTCCGTGCGATCGCCGGCCCGGCCTGCGTCGGCCTGTCCGGCACCTACGACTCCGGGGCCGCCCACCCGCAGGGCCTCGCCGACGCCTCCGGCTACCCGCACCTGATCGCCGAGCTGCTCCGCCGAGGCTGGCCGGAGACCGACATCACCCTGCTGACCTGGGGCAACGTACAGCGAGCCCTGCGCACCGCCGACTTCACGGCCCGAGCGACCCAGGAACGCAGAGACCCGTCGACGGCGAGGATCGCGGAGCTGGACGGGTAGAGCCGCCGAACAGTGCCGCCCGAACAGTGCCGCCGGACCGGCTGCCGAGACGGGGCCGCCGGACGGGCCGCCGAATCGGCCGTCGGCCGCCGAATTGGGCCGCTACGGGTGGTCGATCCGGCACAGGCAGAACGGATGCCCCGCCGGATCGGCGTACACCTGGAAGTCCTTCTTCTCCCGGTCCTCCAGGTCCAGCGGCCGCGCGCCCAGCGCCAGCACCCGCTCGTGGGCCGCGTCGATCTCCGCCCAGGTGGCGCCGCCGTCGAGATCGAGGTGGAACTGCTGCGGATTGTGGTCGGCGCGCGGCCACTCCGGCGGGGTGTACCCCTCCACCCGCTGGAACGCGATGCGGGGCCCGCCGGGGACGCGCAGGACGAACCAGTCGTCCTCGCCGTCCTCGGCATCGGGCCTACCGCCCAGGACCGCCGCGTAGAAGTCGGCGAGCGCGCGCGGGTCGGGACAGTCGAGGACGACGGAACGGAATCGGGCGACGGGCGGCATGGATCCTCCTGGCTCGAGCGGGATTACGGCGGTGGCGCGGGCTGCGACGGTGGCGCGGGCCTCAGCAGGCGCACAGGCAGAACGGGTGCCCGGCCGGATCCGCGTACACACGAAAGCCGCGCGAGCGGTCCGCCGCGTCCAGCGGCTTCGCGCCCAGCGCCAGCACGCCCCGCTCGGCCGCGTCCAGGTCGTCGACGGTGAGGTCCAGATGGAACTGCTGCGAGTGCTCGGGCGCGGGCCACGCGGGCGGTACGAACCCGGGAGCGGCCTGGAAGGCCAGCGACTGGCCGCCGGGCACCTTCAGGTCGACCCAGTCCCCCTCGCCGTCGACGCTGCCGCCCAGGACCTCGGCGTAGAAACCGGCCAGCGCGACCGGGTCGGGACAGTCCAGAACGACGACACCCAGCTTGGCGAGAGCCATGACTTCCTCCTGGTGATCGGGACGGTGATGGTTACCTCTAGAGCCGGGTAACCAGTAACGGTTACTGCATGCTCCCGCATTGGCGGTAACGTCGCAACCATGAATGACCGATCGGCCGCTCCCGGGGGCCTGGCCCTGGTCGAGTCCCTGGTGAACACGCTGGACCTGGAGTCGGGCGCGGACGCTCTGGACACGGCGGAGGGCCGGGCGCGATTCGGGCTGCCGGAGAGCGCCGAGAGTGCCGGGGGCGCCGAGAGTGCCGGGGGCGTCGCGGGTGAGGTGGCGCGGGCCCGCGAGCTGCGCGAGTCCCTGCGCGCGGCCCTGCTGGCCCACGCGGGCCATCCGCCGCACCGCGAGGTGACCCCGCTGGGCGAGCTGCTGGCGTCGGCGCCCCTGCTGGTGACGGTCGACGAGCACGACGGCTCCGCCCGGCTCACCCCGTCCGGCCCCGCCGCCTCGCTGCTCTCCTGTACGGCCGCCGCGGTGGCGGAGGCGCTGATCGCGGGCACCTGGAACCGGCTGAAGGCCTGCGAGGCCGTCACCTGCCACTGGGCGTACTACGACCGCAGCCCGGCGGGCCGGGGGCGCTGGTGCTCGATGCAGGTGTGCGGGGCGCGCGCGAAGATGCGGCGGTACCGGGCGAAGTAGTTCACCGGCCGAGGCACAGGCCGGTGGTGCAGAATGCAGCAAGACGCCGGTTCGGCCGACTGAGCCTCGGCCGAACCGGCGTCGCTCCGTGGACCCGTGCCCGCGCCTCGCGTGTGGCGGCGTCCGTTCCCGCGCCCAGGCGATCTGTGCCCGGGCGGTCTGTGCTCAGGTGGTCTGGGCCCAGGTGGTCCGTGCCTAGGCGGTCGGGCGGCCCATCGCCCGGTACGTCCATCCGGCCTTGCGCCACAGGACGGGGTCGAGCGCGTTGCGTCCGTCGAGGACCAGCCGGGTCGTCGCGACCTCACCGAGCTGCGCCGGGTCGAGCTCGCGGAACTCCCGCCACTCGGTGAGGTGCAGTACGGCGTCGGCGCCCCGGACGGCCTCCAGGGCCGAGTCCGCGTACCCGAGCGTCGGGAAGACCCGGCGGGCGTTGGCCATGCCCTTCGGGTCGTACACCGTGACCTGTCCGCCCTGGAGATGGATCTGTCCGGCGACGTTGAGGGCGGGCGAGTCCCGGACGTCGTCGGAGTCGGGCTTGAAGGTGGCGCCGAGCACGGCGATCCGCTTGCCCAGGAAGGACCCGCCGCCCAGCGCCTGCCGCGCCAGCTCGACCATCTGCCCGCGCTGACGCATGTTGATGGAGTCGATCTCGCGCAGGAAGGTCAGCGCCTGGTCGGCCCCGAGCTCACCGGCACGCGCCATGAAGGCCCGGATGTCCTTGGGCAGGCAGCCGCCGCCGAAGCCGATCCCCGCCCGCAGGAACTTCTTCCCGATCCGGTCGTCGTACCCGATGGCCTCGGCCAGCTTGGCGACGTCGCCGTCGGCGGCCTCGCACACCTCCGCCATGGCGTTGATGAAGGAGATCTTGGTGGCGAGGAAGGAGTTCGCGGAGGTCTTCACCAGCTCGGCGGTGGGGAAGTCGGTGACGACGAACGGCGACCCCTCGCCGATCGGCGTCTCGTACACCTGCCGCAGCACCGCCTCGGCCCGCTCGCTGCGCACCCCGACGACGATGCGGTCCGGGTGCAGGGTGTCCTGGACCGCGAGCCCCTCACGCAGGAACTCCGGGTTCCAGGCGAGCTCGGCGTCCGCGCCGGCGGGCGCCAGCTCGGCGATCGTCCGGGCCAGCCGGTCGGCGGAGCCCACCGGCACGGTGGACTTGCCGACGACGAGCGCGGGCCGCGCCAGATGCGGCGCGAGGGAGCTTATGGCGGACTCGACGTACGACATGTCGCACGCGTACTCACCGTGCTTCTGCGGGGTGTTCACGCAGACGAAGTGGACGTCGCCGAAGGCCCCCACCTCGGCCCAGTCCTGGGTGAAGCGCAGCCGCCCGCTGGACCCCTCGAAGCCGGGGACGTGCCGGCGCAGCAGTTCCTCGAGCCCCGGCTCGTACATGGGGGTCTCGCCGCGCTCCAGCATCTCGATCTTTTCGCGCACCACATCGAGCGCGAGCACCTCGAAGCCCAGCTCGGCCATGGCCGCGGCGTGCGTGGCGCCGAGATAGCCGGTGCCGATCACGGTGATCTTGAGGGCCATGGATGCTCCAGGTGGGGGTGTCGTCGCTGCGCGCCCGAGCATAGTCGGGGCTTGTCGGCTCCCCTCACCGGGCAGTTGTCAGAAGAAGGCCCCCTGTCGCCAAGCTCACGTATCACTCGGGTGGGTGGGCCCCTAAAATTTGAGTTACTTAACGGTAATTAGCGTTGGTGACCGTAGCGTTTTGGAGCGTGAGACACCTTGGCCGGATCGGCTGACTTCGACCTGTACCGCCCGTCCGAGGAGCACGACATGCTCCGGGACGCCATTCGTGCGCTGTCCGAGGCGAAGATCGCGCCGTTCGCCGCCGCGGTGGACGAGGAGGCCCGCTTCCCGCAGGAGGCGCTGGACGCGCTGGTGGCGAGTGATCTGCACGCGGTGCACGTTCCCGAGTCGTACGGCGGCACCGGCGCGGACGCCCTCGCCACGGTGATCGTGATCGAGGAGGTGGCGAGGGTGTGCGTGTCGTCCTCGCTGATCCCGGCGGTGAACAAGTTGGGTTCGCTGCCGGTGATCCTCTCGGGTTCCGAGGATCTGAAGAAGCGGTACCTGACGCCGCTCGCCAAGGGCGACGCGATGTTCTCGTACGCGCTGTCCGAGCCGGACGCGGGTTCGGACGCGGCCGGGATGAAGACCAGGGCGGTCCGTGACGGGGACCACTGGATCCTGAACGGCGTGAAGCGCTGGATCACCAACGCGGGCGTCTCGGAGTACTACACGGTGATGGCGGTGACGGACCCGACGAAGCGCTCGAAGGGCATCTCGGCGTTCGTCGTGGAGAAGTCCGACGAGGGTGTCTCCTTCGGCGCCCCGGAGAAGAAGCTCGGCATCAAGGGCTCCCCGACCCGCGAGGTCTACTTCGACAACGTCCGCATCCCGGCCGACCGCATGATCGGCGAGGAGGGCACGGGCTTCTTGACCGCGATGAAGACCCTGGACCACACCCGCATCACGATCGCCGCGCAGGCGCTGGGCGTCGCCCAGGGCGCCTTCGACTACGCCAAGGGCTACGTCCAGGAGCGCAAGCAGTTCGGCAAGGCGATCGCCGACTTCCAGGGCATCCAGTTCATGCTCGCCGACATGGCCATGAAGATCGAGGCGGCCCGTCAGCTGACGTACGCGGCGGCGGCCAAGTCCGAGCGGCTGGACGCCGACCTCACCTTCCAGGGCGCGGCCGCCAAGTGCTTCGCCTCGGACGTGGCGATGGAGGTCACCACGGACGCGGTGCAGCTCCTGGGCGGTTACGGCTACACCCGGGACTACCCGGTGGAGCGGATGATGCGCGACGCCAAGATCACCCAGATTTATGAGGGCACGAACCAGGTCCAGCGCATCGTGATGGCGAGGAACCTGCCGTAGGCGGTCGCCGAGCCGACGCTCGAAGGGCGCCCGGGGGAACCGGGCGCCCTTCGCTGCTCTCAGCCCTCGAAGGACGGCCCGTCCCGGATGATCCGGCGCCCCACCAGCCGACGGGCCCCGGCCAGCTCCGCGGCGATGCGGTCGGCCCGGTCGGCCTCCACGACCACGGCCGCCGGCAGCGTTTCGCGGGCGAGCAGGCCGGCGCGCCTGAGATGGGTCGGCGGGTGCGTCGCGTCCACGCTGTGGCCGCGCAGGGCGGCCACCCGGCGCTGCCGTTCGTACTCGGAGTCCGGGACGGACGCCATGTGCGCGGTCAGCCGTTTCCACAGCTCGTCGGCCCGGTCCTCGGCGCCGCGGTAGCCGCTCGGGCCGGTCAGCGCGGCCCGGTTCGCCTCCCGGACCAGGACGCCCTCGGCCGAGTCGGTGACCAGCATGCGGTCCGTGAGTCCCACGGCGGCCTCGGTCGAGCCGACGTGGGCGGACATCCGGTCGGCGAGGTACTCGGCGCGCTGGGCCGCGCGCAGCGTCAGCCGGTCGAGCAGGAGCAGCACACCGGTCACGAGCCAGTAGGGGCCGAGGAGGAGCAGGCTGGAAAGCAGCTGCAGGGCCGCGTCGGCGGGATCGGGATCTTCGTCGGGCGCGAAGCAGTACGCCCAGGTGATCAGCGACGCGTAGGCGCTCCCCAGGACCGTGTGATGGCGGACGTCGCCGTGGCTGTAGTGGCCGAGTTCGTGACCCAGGAGAGCGACGCGCTGCTGGGGGGTGAGGATCTCCCAGTAGGGCATCCCCATCATCAGCATCCTGCGTCCGCGCACTCCGTACGTCTGGACGCTCGCGTTGAGCAGGTCGTCGATCACGACGGCGTCCACGCCCCGGGTGCCGGCCGCCGCGGCCACCTCGTCGATCAGCGCGAACAGGGCGGGGGCGTCGGCGCGGTACAGCACCGGCGCGTTGTCGGGGAGCTTGGCCGGCCGGGGCCTGAGGATCCAGGCGAGCAGCGACAGGAGCAGGCCGGGCAGCATCAGCCAACCGCCCCATCCGTGGACGAGGCACCAGATTCCGCCGGCCGCCACCACCGCCGTCAGGCCGTGCACGGCCAGCGCGATCACGAGGGCGAGGAGCGCCGAGGCGTCCCGGCGGGCACGCAGGTCCTCGCCGGAGACGACGTCGGCGTGCAGTTTCTCACCGTGCCGACGGGCCAGCTCGCGCCGCATCCGTTCGAGCCGTCGCGGTTCCTTCCGCGGTCCCGCCGGGTCGACGTTCCAGTCGCAGGCCGCGCACCAGACGGTGAACCGCTCGTCCCCGCCGATCCCGGCCCCGCACCGCGGGCACGGCCGGGTCGTCTTCTGTGTACCGACGCTCATCGGCGCGGACTCCCTCCCCCACGGCCCCTCCCCAGAGGCCGTCTGTACATGACAGCGGAAGCTGATCATGTCGGGGCGTTCGGGTAAAGCGCCTGCTCAGTCCTCGAGTCCCTCCGCGATGCGGCGCTCGCGCAGTTCCCTGATCGCCCGGCGTCGGGCCAGCCGGTGGGTGCGGCGGATCTGGGCCTCCTCGTACCGCCGCTTGTCGCGTTCCGTCTCCGGGACGACCGGGGGGACGGCGCGCGGCTTGCCGTCGGCGTCGACGGCGGCGAAGACCAGATAGGCCGAGCCGACCTGGGTGGGCGGGGTGGACTCGTTCCAGCGCTCGGCGAGGACCCGGACGCCGACCTCCATCGACGTCCGGCCGGTCCAGTTGACCTGGGCCTTCACATGGACGAGGTCGCCGACGCGGACCGGCTCCAGGAACACCATCTCGTCCATGGACGCGGTGACGGCGGGCCCGCCGGAGTGCCGTCCGGCCACCGCGCCCGCCGCGTCGTCCACCAGTTTCATGATCACACCGCCGTGCACCGTGCCCAGCAGGTTGGTGTCGTTGTGGGTCATGATGTGGCTGAGGGTGGTGCGGGACGCGGATGTGGGCTTGCCCGGGATGTCCGGGGTGCTGCCCGAGTCTGCCGCGGTGACCTGGTCTGTCATGTCCTCCACCTTATGCCGAGGGGGACAACCCGGGACTTTGTGTCAGCTTGGCAACAGCGGGGCCCTGATTCTCCGACGGCCCTTGTAAGGCACACAGCACTGCCCTGCACACTGGTCCGCATGAACGATTGGCCCGAGGGGCGGTCCGACAGTGACCGCGGCAACCGGTACGGCGGCGGCAGCGCGAACGCGCAGCCCGAGAGCCCGCGTGTCATGCGGCAGGTCCGCCGCGGCCCGGCCGCGCCGCCGCAGGGCGCCGGGGTCCCGCCGCAGCCGTCGTACGTCAACGGTCAGGGATACGGCGACTACACGAACGCCCAGAACACCGGCTACGACAGCGGCTACAGCTCGGGCCAGGTCTACGGGGGCGGCGACGACTCCGGCGGGCCGGGGGGCTACGACACCCGCGCCCCGCGTCCCGCGCCGAACTGGCGCCGCCGCATCAAGTGGACGGCGATCACCGTCCTGACGGTGCTGGTCGTGACGTCGGTGGGCACGTACTTCTGGGCCGACGGCAAGCTGAACCGCGAGGTCGACCTGTCGAAGGTCATCGACCGGCCCGAGGCGGGCGAGGGCACGAACTACCTGATCGTCGGCTCCGACAGCCGTGAGGGCATGTCCGCCGAGGAGAAGAAGGAACTGCACACCGGTTCCGCCGAGGGCAAGCGCACGGACTCGATGATGATCCTGCACACCGGCTCCAACGGCGACACGCTGATCTCGCTGCCGCGCGACTCCGACGTGGAGGTCCCGTCCTTCGTGGGCTCCGAGTCCGGCAAGACCTACAAGGGCACCGGCCGGCACGTGAAGCTCAACGCGGCGTACGCCGAGGACGGGCCGGAGCTGCTGGTGCGCACGGTCGAGTTCAACACCGGCCTGCGCATCGACCACTACGTGGAGATCGGCTTCGCCGGCTTCGCGAACATCGTGGACTCGGTCGGCGGCGTCGAGATCGACATCCCGCAGGACATCAAGGACACCAAGTCGGGCGCCGACTTCAAGAAGGGCAAGCAGACCCTGAACGGCGAGGAGGCCCTCGCGTTCGTCCGCACCCGGTACGCGCTCGCGGGCTCCGACCTGGACCGTACGAAGAACCAGCAGAAGTTCCTCGCGGCCCTGGCCAACCAGGTGGCCACCCCGGGCACGGTCCTCAACCCCTTCAAGCTCTACCCGACCATGAGCGCGGGCCTGGACACCCTGATCGTCGACAAGGACATGGGCCTGTACGACCTGGGGTCGATGTTCTTCGCGATGAAGGGCGTCAACAGCGGCGACGGCAAGTCGATGAACATGCCGATCTCCGGTTCCAGCGGCAGCAACCTCGTCTGGGACAAGGCGAAGGTGAAGACGCTGGTCAGCCAGCTGAAGAACGACGAGAAGGTCACCGTCTCGGGCAACTGAGCCGGCCGGCGGCACGGCCGCGTCAGCCAGGGGCACCCGTACAGGGTGCCCCTGAGCTCGTTCGGGCGGCGGTCACATGGTGGCGCCCGCCATCGTGCGGCACATCTCGGCGCAGCGACGACAGGACTCGGCGCAGCGCATCATCTGCGGATCGTCCGGCATGGCCATACACGCCTCGGCGCACATGTCGCAGGCCTTGGCGCACATGGCGCACATCTCGGCCGACATGGGCGAGCGCCGCATCATCATGTCGGCGCACATGCGGGTCGTCTCGGAGCAGTCCATGAGCGCGCGCATGATCTGCATCTGGGCCTGGCCGCCCATCTGCATGCAGGAGCTCATGGTCTCCTCGCACACGCTGTGGCAGGCCATGCACGCCTCGACGCAGTCCTGCATCTCCTTGCTCATGGCGGTCATCGTTCCGGGCTGGGTCATGGCTCCTCCTGGAGGGTGAGGGGGCCCCGGGCGGGCCCCGTGCGTGCCCTTCCGTCGTACGCCTCCCACGTGCCCCGCGCCATCGGGCGGACGGCTCCGTTCCGTACGTTTCGCACCAGAAACGCACATCCGCCTAGGAACAGCCCACCTCGTCCCCCCGCACCACGCCGAACTCCCCTTGCTCCACCTGCGCCGCCCGCACCTTGCGGACCTCGTGGAAGTCCGTCCCCGCGATGACCTTCAGCGTCGCTCCGAGGCCCTTCACGGCCCGCAGTTCACTGCCCGGCAGCGCCGTCGCGAGGGACTTCGCGGAACGGTCCCAGCGCGGGTCGTAGGCGACGACCGTGCGTCGGGTCGAGGGGGCGGCCGCGCTGACCGGCTGCCGGGTCGTACGGAAGCCCGTCGCCGCCAGCGCCGCGTCCACCCGCTTGCCGAGCCCCGCCGTGCGGGTGCCGTTCTCGACCTGGACGCGGATCTGCTGCGGGGCCACGTCCACGCGCGTGGCCTTGTCGCCGCGCGGCCGGGCTCCCGCGGCGGCGAGGGGCTCGTCGTCGCGCAGGGCCCGGAAGAGGCGCTGCGCCTTCTCCTGGTCCCACTTCAGCGTCGAGCCGAGTCCTTTCACGAAGTATCCCAGCCGGCCGATGGGGACGGTCGTGAACTCGGAGGAGGAAGGGGAGAAGGTGCGCATCGCCCGGCCGAGGTCGAGGAGCTCGTCCGTGCCGAAGCCCCGGTCGGCCCGTACGGAGCCGAGCACCGCCCGTGTCACGTCCCGGAACTTCAGCGGGTTCAGCAGCACCCCGGAGGAGGTGGCCCGGTCCACCAGGGCCGCCAGGAAGCGCTGCTGGCGCTTCATCCTGCCCAGGTCGGAGGAGGCGTCCGTGTGCCGCGAGCGGACGTACTGGAGGGCCTGGCCGCCCTTGAGCGTGTGTGCGCCCGGCGCCAGGTCCAGACCCGTGTAGGTGTCCTTCAGGGGCTCCGCCGTGCAGATCCGCACGCCGTCCAGGACGTCCACCGTCTTCATGAAGCTGGTGAAGTCGACCTCCAGGTAGTGGTCGATCTTCACGTGGGTCATGTTCTCGACCGTGCGGACGGTGAGCTGCGGCCCGCCCTCCGCGTACGCCGAGTTGATCTTGATCGGGTGGCCGCTGTGCTCCTTGCCGGTGACCTGGTCGGTGTGCGGCGGAGTCTCGGCGTAGGAGTCGCGCGGGATGCTGACGACGCTGGCCCGCTCACGGTCGTCCGAGATGTGCACGATCATGATCGTGTCGGTGCAGTGACAGGGGGTCCCGCCCAGGCGGTAGCGGCGGCGCTCCGTCTCCGTGATGTCGTCGCGGCCGTCGGTGCCGACCAGCAGGACGTTCATGCCGTGGCCGGCTCGCGGACGGTTCTTCATGTCCTTGAAGGGATCGACCCGGGTGATGCCCGCGTCGAGGCCGGCGACCACCGAGTGACCGATCCCGGCGGCGGCGAGCAGCACCACCGAGAGCGTGGTCGTCGCCCGCATGGCCCAGCGGGGGCGCCCGCGTCGGACGGGACGGCGGGATGGACGACGCGGCGGGCGGGGGCGACGCGGGGACCGGGACGGTGTGGGGGGCATGGGGCACCTCCGGGCGGCGGCCGTGGGCGGTGGTGGCCGTTGGAACGGTAGGCCCATACGATCTGCCGACCGGTGCAGCGCACCCGGCGGGGCGGGCCCTGTCCCCCGTTCGCGGTAACGTGAGCCCCCTATGAACGCCAAGCCCGACGTGCGGCTCCCCGCAGTGTCCGTCATCATGCCCGTCCTCGACGAGGAGCGGCATCTGCGCGGAGCCGTCCAAGCGATCCTCGCGCAGGAGTACGACGGCGAGATGGAGGTCGTGATCGCCATCGGTCCGTCCAAGGACCGTACGGAAGAGATCGCGGCCGAGCTCGTCGCCGAGACGGCCTCCCAGAGCAAGCGCGTACAGACGGTCCCCAATCCCACCGGGCGTACCCCCGCCGCGCTCAACGCCGCGATCAAGGCATCCCGCCATCCGATCGTCGTCCGCGTCGACGGGCACGGCATGCTCTCCCCGAACTACATCGCGACCGCCGTACGGCTCCTGGAGGAGACCGGCGCGCAGAACGTCGGCGGGATCATGCACGCCGAGGGCGAGAACGACTGGGAGCACGCGGTGGCCGCGGCCATGACCTCGAAGATCGGGGTCGGCAACGCCGCCTTCCACACGGGAGGGCAGGCCGGCCCCGCGGAGACCGTGTACCTCGGCGTCTTCCGGCGCGCGGCGCTGGAGCAACAGGGCGGCTACAACGAGGAGTTCATCCGCGCCCAGGACTGGGAGCTGAACTTCCGGATCAGGGAGGCCGGCGGGCTCATCTGGTTCTCGCCCGAGCTCAAGGTGTCGTACCGGCCGCGGCCCAGCGTCAAGGCGCTCGCCAAGCAGTACAAGGACTACGGCCGTTGGCGGCACGTCGTCGCCCGCTATCACGAGGGCTCCATCAACCTGCGCTACCTCGCGCCGCCCACCGCGGTGTGCGCGATAGCCGCCGGGATCGTCGTGGGCGCCGCGCTCACCCCGCTGGGCTTCCTGATCCCGGGCGGCTACCTCGCGGCGATCGCCGCCGGGTCGCTGCCGGCCGGCAAGGGGCTGCCGCTGAAGGCACGGCTCCAGATCCCCGTGGCCCTCGCCACCATGCACATGTCGTGGGGCTTCGGCTTCCTGACCAGTCCGAAGGCGCTGGCCCGGAAGGTCATCGCGTCGCGGCGCCCCGCGGTCCTCACCGACGCGCGCTGAGCCGGGCGAGGGCGCGCTCACGGAACGACTCCGGAGCGCGCCCTCGACGCACCCGTGGACCCGGGCTACCAGGTGTAGTTCGGGTCCACGTGCATGCACTGGCTGGTGTCGGACGCGTTGATCGCCCCGGCCGTGTCCGGCGTCGTGTCGTCCTTCACCGGCGCCTTGTACGCCGTCCCCGACCGCCAGTCCGCGCCCACGACCACGGTGACCCCGGAGACCTCGTCGGACTTCTTCACCTGACCCGTCGGGATGCCGAGGGCCTTGGCGACCGCCTCGGCGTCGCCCTCCAGATCGGCGCTCGGGTAGCGGACCACCGTGGCCGCCACGGCCGTGGCCCTGGAGGTGTCCGCGACGGCCTCGCCGAAGCCCTTGCCCGTCAGCAGCTCCTTCACCGCCGTCGCCCGCCCGCGGACCGCCGCCAGCGTGCTCGTGGACGTCCCGTTCTGCACCTGCACCGCGATGTCGCCGGCCGCCGCGGCCGGGTCCGTGACCGTCGGCGACGGACTCGCGGTGACCTTCTTCGCGTCCTTGCCGTCCAGGGCGATGTCGTCGCGCACCAGACGGAACAGCTGCTTGGCGTCGTCCGTGGGCACCACCCGGCTGCCCTGGTACCGGTTCGGCATCGTCGTCATCGTGATGCGCTCGGTGGGCACCTTCTGCAACTCGCCCGCCAGGTCGTACATCTTCGTGATGGTGTCGAGGCCGTCGTCGACGGTGATCGCCTTCGTGGCCGCCTCGGCGAGCTTGCGCAGCTTGTTGGGGTTGGTCAGCTTGGCGTTGGCGCGCAGCTCGCGGACCATCGAGTTCATGTACATGTGCTGCGCCTTGGCGCGGGCCAGATCGGTGTCGTCCTCGAAGCCGTAACGGGTGCGCAGCCACTGGAGGGCCTGCTTGCCCTTGACGGCGTGCGTGCCCTCCTCCAGCTTCAGACCGGAGCCCTTGCCGGTGCTGGTGTGCGAGTAGACGTTGGCGTCCACGCAGACCGGGACGCCACCGATCGCGTCCGCCATCGACACCACACCGGAGAAGTCGATCATCATGAAGTGGTCGATGTGGATGTCGGTGAGCTTCTCCCAGGTGGCCACCGTGCAGCCCGGGCCGCCGCGACCGAGCGACACGTTCGTCATCTCGTCGGTCAGCGCCCCGTACGTGGTCCCGTCGTCGGGGTCCGTGCACTTGGGGATGTCCAGCAGCGTGTCGCGCGGCATGCTCACCACCGACATGTTGCTGCGGTCCGCCGATATGTGCAGCAGCATCTGGACGTCCGCGAGCGGGGGACCGTCGAAGGTGTCCTTGGCGCCGCCGAGCTTCTGGTTCTCCGCGGTGTCACGGGCGTCCGAGCCGATCAGCAGGACGTTCAGCGCCGTCTGTCCGGCCGAGTTGGCCTCCGTGTCGGCCGCCCGGTCCTTGGCGTCGCCGATGTTCAGGTCGTCGCTCTTGATGTTCGCGTTGAGATGTTCGTAGTAGAGGTATCCGGCCCCCGCGCCGCCGAGTATGACCACCGCGAGCACCGTCGCCGACCAGCGCAACGCGCGTCGACGTCGGCGTCTGCGATCCGTGTTCCGGCTCGCGCCGCGGCCGCCGCCGGCTCTGTCACCCCCCTCGGACGCGGTCTCGTCCTGTTGTTCCCGCGCCGCCGGGGACACCGTGTCCTCGACCGCGGGAACCTCCCTCCGCACCCCACTGCTCCCCGCCAATTCCCCTGCCCCTCCCCGCCGTGCGCCTGACACGGGCCCGTCCCGCGTCAAGTCAGACGCACGACGGGCCCGAAGGGTTACCTACTTGGCGCACTCGACCTTGTCCGCCGTGGACTTCTGGACCGTGTCCGGCACGGTGGTCGGAGCTGTGAGCGAGACGCCCGCGCCCTTGAAGTCCTTGCCCAGCGTCAGCGTCATCGTCGGCAGACCCTGGGAGTTCTCGACACTCTCGCCCGGCTTCAGCGCGGTACCGGGCAGCCCCATGATGGCGGCGAGCTTGCGTGCCTGGTCGGCCTGGTCGGGCGCGTACTCGAGCGTCGTCTTGCTCAGTTCCGCGGGCGCGTTGCCCGCGTTCTCGGACTTCGTCACGCCCTCATCATTCTGCAGCCAGTTAAGAGTTTCCTGTGCGCTGCCGGCCGGAGCGCCGCCGTTCATGACCTGCACCCGCACCGCGGAGGCGGCGGACTGGGTGCCCTTGAGGCGGGCCGCCGCGGCCGCGGAAGCCGCGTTCTTCGAGGCCGCCGCCTGTTCCTTCACCTCGGTGAAGGAGACGTCGTCCTTGATCATCTGGAAGACGGTGGGCGCCGTCGAGGTGTTCACGACGACCGTGGCCGCGACCTTCTCGGCCGGGTTGTCGACCACCGGCACGGTGGTGAAGGTCAGGTTCTTCACGTTGAGCTTGCCCAGCTCCAGACCCAGGTCCTTCAGCTTGTCGATGGTGTCCAGCTGGGAGTCGACGGTCAGCGCCTTGGTGCCCGCCTCCGCCAGCTTGATCATCTTGGTCGGGCTGCTGAGCGTGTCGTTCGACTTCAGCTTGCGCATCAGCGCACTGAGGAACTGCTGCTGGAGCTCGATCCGGCTCAGGTCGCCGCCGAAGCCGACGGAGTGCCGGGTGCGCACGAAGGCCAGCGCCTCCTCGCCCTCGATGGTGTGGGTGCCCTTCGACAGCTTCAGATGCGAGTCCTCGTCGTCGATGTCCTTCGCCAGGCACACCTCGACGCCGCCGACCGCCGTGGTCAGCGTCTTGACCGCGTTGAAGTCGGCCACCATGAAGTTGTCCGCCTGGATCCCGGTCAGCTCGGTGACCGTGCGCACGGTGCAGCTCGGCGTGCGGTCGTCCTGCCCGAGACTGGTGTTGAAGCGGACGTTGTCCGTGCCCTTGATGACCTTGGTGGAGCCGTCCTCCTGCTTGGTCTCGCAGTCCGGGACGTCCACGATCAGGTCGCGGGGGATGCTGAGCGCGGTCGCGTTCGTCCGGTCCTTGGAGACGTGCAGCAGGATCGTGGTGTCCGCGTGACCCACGCTGCCGGAGTCGCCGTAGCCCTCGTTGCCCGAACCGGTGCGCTTGTCGGTGCCGATCACCAGCAGGTTGATCGCCTTGTCCTTGCTGAACCCACCGGTGCTCGCGCCGTCGTCGGAGACGGACGTGATGTTGTCGTTGAGGTGCTCCAGATAGAGGTAGGCCGCACCGGCCGTACCCACCAGGACGAAGGCCATGATCCCGCCGGTCCACAGCAGTATCTTCTTCGCCTTCGACTTCTTCTTCACCGGCCGGCGGCCACGCCGGTTCGCCGCGGGATCCTCCGGCGGCGTGCCCCGGCGACGGCGCGGCGAAGGCACCTCCGGGTCCGGCGCCTTCTCGGGCGACGACGACGGCGCCCCTCGGCCCTGCGCCGCCTTACGGCCGCGCGCCGAGTCTCCTTTGCCCTCGCCTCCGCCGGTCCGACCGGAGTCGGATCTGCGAGGCCCGGGCACCGCCGATTGCGGTGCGGAAGGAGTCAGTCGCAGTTCGTATTCGCCGGTGTTCGGATTGAGCACCCACTGGTCTGCGGGGTCGATGTTGTCCGCCCGCCCACGGCCTTGCGCGTCCACGGTTGTCTGAATCCTCCGTCGGGGCCACGCGGCGCCTTTCCCCCTCCAGGCGCTCGGGTCTCGGTCACTCGGTGCGCGACCCCAGGAAGGACCTCGTGGCCGGGGGCACCGGATCGCTCACACTATCCGCCCGATTCGGCGGCGAGCGACGGCCGTGACAAATTCCACGCCCCTACAAGCGGGCAATCCGCCCTATTTCTTTGAACTTGTGTTCGCCGTAAGGGGTCGGCTTGGCAAGCGCTTTACCCGCAGCCGTCCTCGGCTGCCGTGTTCCCGCGGAACGTGGGAGCCGGCGGAGTGGGTGAAACCGCCCCGGAAGCCGCAGGTCCCGCCACCCCGAACCCGGACGGACCGTGGTCGCCCGACTCCGCAGGGGCGGAGTTCGTGGGAATTTCCTGAGAAACCACCACCGGCGCGTCCGTCCGCAGTCGTTCGAAGAGTTTCTCCGCCTCCGGCTCCACAAGTTGGTCGCGATTGGCGTTGTAGACGTACGACTCCCGTGGAACGGTCAGGAATTGCACATGTTCGGTGGGAATGTCCCGAAGGCCGCGCACGAGTTCGTACAGTCCGCGCAGACTCGCCAGATCCGGGTCGGTGGTGAGCGAGGACGTGGCCGCGTCCAGCAGCGGATACAGCTTCACCGGGTTCAGCAGGACGTCATTGCTCTGCACCTTGTTGACGAGCGCCCCGAGGAACCGCTGCTGCCGGTCCATCCGGTCGGTGTCACTGCCGTTCCCGAGGGACTTGCGGGCCCGCACGTACCCGAGCGCCTGCTCCCCGTCGAGCGTGACCCTCCCGGCGGGCAGCCGCAGCTTGGCGGCCTTGTCGTCGATCGGCTCCTTGAGGCACACCTCGACCCCGTCCACGGCGTCGACCATGTCCTTGAACCCACTGAAGTCGACGACCATGTGATGGTCGATGCGCACACCCGTCAGCTTCTCCACCGTCCGGATCGTGCAGGCCGAACCCCCGGTCTGGAAGGCGTAGTTGAACATCGCGAACATCGGCTCGGTCCGCTTCCCGTCCGGCCGCAGACAGCCCGGCACGTCCACCATCAGATCGCGCGGGAGCGAGACGGCGGTGGCGCTGCGCCGCCCGGCCGCCAGATGCAGCAGGATCGTCGTGTCCGACCGCTCGGTCCCGGAGTCCCGCCCGTACTTCCGGTTCTCGTCCCCCGACCGCGAATCGGACCCTATGAGCAGGATGTTCTGCGCGTCCTTCACCAACGAGGTCGGCCGCTCCCTCGCATACCGTTCCAGCTCCGCCGCGGCGGCGTCGTCGGGCGTGATGTTCCCGTCCAGCTTCGCGTAGACGACCCACCCCGCGACCCCGATCCCCAGCGCGACCACCCCCACCACCGCCGCCCCGTACCGCACCCACCGCCGCCGGCGCCGCCGTATGAGCCCCCGCCCGTCGGCGGACGCCCCCACCCCCGGCCCCAGGGGCCCACCGGAACCCGCCGCTTGCTTCACGTCCGATCCACCCCTCCCGCCTCCGGGCCGGCTTCGGCCGTACGAGCGTGTAGAGCTGCCCTTACGACGATGCCGCGAAGCAGGCCCCGAGGCGGGGCGGGGATGGGCCGAACGGGTGAGGCGGCGGGGGATACGCAAGCGGGGGTTCGGACATCCAGCCCGTCCGGCGTTCGAGACGAGGCCCCATCAGGGCCGAAGCGGGGGCCCGGGGGAGGCAGCCCCTGGCGAGGCCGACACCGACGCCCGTACCGACCCTCCCGCTCGCCCGGAGGGGCTACCGCGCGGTCGCGGTCACCCGCTCACTCTCGACCCGCTTGGCCACCGCCTCCTCGCCGGCCTCCGCCAGGTTCCGGCAGAGCACCACGGACCCCCCGCTCGCCAGCGGCGCGTACAGCCCGGCGCTGAGCCCCTCCCACGTGTCGTAGGCCAGCCCCGACAGCAGCCGGGAACCGGGCCCCGTCAGTCCCAGCCCCGCCGCCTCCGCCCGCGCCCGCTCCACGACCTCGGCCCCGGTGTACTCGGCCCCGGCCACGATCAGCGCGGGCTCCTCGGGGTCGACGGGAACGTACGGCACGAAACGGTCCCCGAAGGTCGGGACGTTCACGGCGTAGTCGTCATACCCCTCGGGCGGGCCCGGCACGAACCGTCGCCCGAGCGGCGCCAGCGACAGCGCGTACCGCTCGCCCCGGCACGCCAGCCCCGCCTCGAACGACCCGGGCCCGGCGACGACGAAGTCCGCCCGCGCCGGGTCCCCGGCCACGTCCGCGACGACGCCCACCGACGAACACGCCAGCAGCCAGACCGCCGTCTGCCAGTGCGCGGGCAGCAGCAGCGCGACCCGGTCGCCGGGCTCGGCGGACAGCCCGTCCTGGAGCAGGTTGGCGGTTTTGGCCACCCAGTTGGCGAAGGTGGCCACGGACAATTCGACCCGCTCGCCCGTGGCGTCGTCGTAGAAGGTCACCAAGGGGCGTGCGGGGTCCGCGGCCAGCGCGGAACGCAGCAGGTCGGCCGGGGTGCGATCGGTGGCAGTCACCCGCGCAAGCGTACGCGCCGCACGCGGCGCCGTACCGGTCGCCGGACCTTCCCGGAGCCACCGGTTCGGCGGAACGCGCCCGACGGCCCGTCAATTCCCCGATGGCAGAAATGTATGGATATGTTCAGGATCGTTGGCATGCGCGGATTGCTTGCTACCTCGATCGGTGTCACCTGCGCGGCGGCACTCGCCCTCCCGCTGACGCCGCCCGCCAACGCGGCGACGGCGCGACCGGCGTCGGCCGCGGAGACCGCGGCCACCGGGACGGCCAGGGCCACGAGCCCCGACACCCCCGTCACCTCATCCCTATCCCTCCCCGACCGACCGACTCACCCAGGTCTTCCAGGTCTTCCCGATCTGCCCGACCTGCCCGCTCTTCCCGACCTCCCGGGCAGCACCCAGTCGCTGCCCCTCACCGCTCTCACCCGCGACCGGGCCCTGGGTGGCGCCGCCACCGACCAGGGGCTGCTCCGCCGGGACGTACGCCAGTTCTCCCTCCTCGGCGTCATCTGGGACGACCCGGCCGCCGAACTCCACGGCCGCGTCCAGGTCCGTACCCGCACGTCCGGCACCGGCACCTGGTCCGGCTGGCAGGACGTCGAGACCCACAACGCCGACCACGGCGCCGACCCCGGCACCCCCGAGAGCGCCTCGGGCCGGGTCCGCGGCGCCACGGCCCCGCTGTGGGTCGGTGACTCCGACGGCGTCGAGATCCGGGTCCATCCGGACACCGAACGCCGTGCGGAAGAGACGTCCCGGGACACCGGCACCCTCTCGACCGCCGCCCTGCTCCCCTCCGGCCTGCGCCTGGAACTGGTCGACCCGGGCACGGCGCCCCCCGAGCACGCCCCCGCCGGCCCCCCGCGCAGCCGGACACCGGCCACCGGGTCCGACCCGGCGGAGGCCCCGGAGGCCGACTCGGTTGAGGAGGCCGGCTCGGCTGAGGAGGCTGAAGGGGCGGAGGAGGCCGAGGAGGCCGAGGAGGCGGAGGAGGCGGAGGAGGCCGAGGGAGCCGATGGGGCCGAGCCCGCGGGCATGACCGCCATGACGGCCATGACCGCCGAAGTGGCCGCGGCCTCCGCCGCCAACGCCCCCCTCGCCCCGCTGGGCGCCACGGAGATCCCCGCCCTGGACCGGTTGGGCACCGAACGCGAACTCCTCGCCCTGCGCGGGGCGGAGTTGACGTCGGCCCAGCGGGCGAAGCCGTACATCGGCCCGCGGCCGAGCATCGTCACGCGTCGCGGCTGGGGCGCCGACGAGAAGCTGCGCGAGAGCGGCTTCCGCTACACGACGAAGGTCAAGGCCGCGTTCGTGCACCACACGGCGTCGGGCAACAGCTACAAGTGCTCACAGGCCCCGTCCGTCATCCGTGGTATCTACCGCTACCACGTGAAGAGCATGGGCTGGCGCGACATCGGCTACAACTTCCTCGTCGACAAGTGCGGGAAGATCTACGAGGGTCGCGCCGGGGGAGTGGCGAAGCCGGTCCTCGGCGCCCACACCCTCGGTTTCAACAACAACAGCATGGGGATCGCCGTCCTCGGCACGTTCACCTCCGCCAAGCCGACCACCGCCACGGTCGACGCCGTCGCGCGTCTGACGGCATGGAAGCTCGGCCTCTTCGGGGCGAATCCGAAAGGAAAGACATACCTGAAGTCCGGAGGTGGCAATCTCTACGGAAAAGGAAAGAACGTACGACTGAATGTGATCTCGGGTCACCGGGACGGGTTCGCCACGGAATGCCCGGGCAGGCAGCTCTACGGCAAGCTCGGCTCGGCCCGCTCGACCGCGGCGCGCTTCCAGGGGCGCTGAGGGGAGCGATCAGTTCGGGAGCCCCGGGGCCTGGGGAGGCCCCGGAGGCCGCACGCCCCCGGACGGCCGGAGCGCTATTTCAGATGGGGGCACATTCAGCAGCCGTCGGGGGGACAGTCTCCTGGGACTGGGACGGAACACCAACGGCCTGGAAGTCGCCACACAACGGTCTGCATACACTGGCCGGTCGAATGACAGTTCGGCCGGTCCCGGCAGGAAGCAGAGACGACGGTGACAGAAGCGATCCTCCTGGTCGGCGGCAAGGGAACCCGGTTGCGGCCTCTCACGGTGCACACGCCCAAACCCATGGTCAGGGCGGCGGGGGTGCCGTTCCTCACGCATCAACTGGCGCGGGCGAGAGCGGCGGGCGTGGACCACATAGTCCTGGCGACGAGCTATCTGGCGGAGGTCTTCGAACCGTACTTCGGCGACGGCTCGGCACTGGGCCTGCACATCGAGTACGTGACCGAGGACGAGCCCCTGGGCACGGGCGGCGCGATCCGCAACGTCGCGTCCCGTCTGCACTCGGGTCCCGACGAGCCGGTTCTGATCTTCAACGGCGACATCCTCACCGGCCTGGACATCAGAAGGCTGGTGGCCACCCACGAGGCGACGGCGGCGGACGTCTCCCTGCACCTGACGAAGGTGACGGACCCGAGGGCCTACGGCCTGGTCCCCACCGACGGGACGGGCAAAGTCCTGGCCTTCCTGGAGAAGCCGCAGACCCCCGAGGAGATCGTCACCGACCAGATCAACGCGGGGGCGTACGTCTTCCGCCGCTCGGTCATCGACACGATCCCGCAGGGCCGCCCGGTGTCCGTGGAGCGGGAGACGTTCCCCGATCTCCTCGCGGCCGGAGCCCACCTGCAGGGCATGGTCGACTCGACGTACTGGCTGGACCTGGGCACCCCGGCGGCCTTCGTGCGGGGCTCGGCGGACCTGGTCCTCGGCCGGGCCCCGTCCCCCGCGGTCCCCGGCCGCTGCGGCGACCGGCTGGTCCTCCCGACGGCCAGGGTCGCCCCCGACGCCAAGCTGACGGGCGGCACGGTGGTGGGCGAGGGCGCGTTCGTGGCGGAGGGCGCGAGGGTCTTCGGCTCGACGATCCTCCCCGGCGCCGTCATCGAACCGGGCGCCGTCATCACCGACTCCCTCATCGGCACCCGGGCCCGGGTGGGCGAACGCTCCGTGCTCACGGGCACGGTCATCGGCGACGGCGCGATCGTCGGCCCCGACAACGAACTGCGCGACGGCGCGCGGGTGTGGTGCGACGCGAGAATCCCGGCGGGCGCGGTCCGCTTCTCGTCGGACCAGTAGCCTCCAGTGGCCTTCCAGCCCGTCCGGCGATTGAGGACGAGGCCGTCCAGGCCGACACGGGGGTCCAGGGGGCGGAGCCCCTTGGCGGGGCCGAAGGGGCAGCGCCCCTGGTGAGGATGGGAACGGGCAGGGGCGGCGGGGGCGAAACCCTCCGCCCCGACCCCTACCCGAGCTGAGGGGCCCCTCACAAGCGGCTCCTCACAAGCGACCCCTCAGAACTTCCCGATGTCCCACCGAGGCATCTTCGGCACCCGCCGAGCCGGCACCCGCCCGCTCAACAGGATCAACCGAGCCGCCCGATGCCGCTGCCCCGCATACGGCTCCAACAACTCCAGCATCACGGAATCATCGGCGTCCCGATCCCCCGCCAACGCCCACCCGACGATCCCCGGCAGATGCAGATCCCCCACGGTCACCGCATCCGCCGCCCCATGACTGCGCTGCACGGTCTCCGCCGACGTCCACGGCCCGATCCCCGGCACGACCTCCAGCCGAGCCTGAGCCTCGGCCGGAGCCATCCCCACCGCCTCCTCCATCCGCCCGGCGACCCGCACGGCCCGCAGAATCGTCGACGCCCGCTTGTCGTCGACGCCCGCCCGATGCCACTCCCAGGACGGGATCAGCGCCCACGTCCGGGGCGCCGGCATCACCCAGAGCCGTCCGTCCGCCGCAGGCCCCGGCGCCGGCTCCCCGAACTTGCGCACCAGCAGGCGCCACGCCCGATACGCCTCGTCGGTGGTGACCTTCTGCTCCAGCACTGAGGGGATCAACGACTCCAGGACCAGCCCGGTCCGCGTCAGCCTGAGCCCCGGCCGCCGATGCCGGGCCGTCGCCACCACGCGATGCCGGGGCACGAACGCCTCCGGCGTGTCCGAGGCCCCGAGCAACTCCGGCAACCGGTCCAACAGCCACTCCGCGCCCGGCCCCCAGGCCTCCCCGCGCACCGCACCGCCCACCGCGGCGACACGCAGCGTCCCCGGCCCGGCGGGGGTGAGACTCGCCCGCCACACGGACCCGTCCGGCATCGCGCGGAACGTCGGATCACCCGGCCCACGTCGGAGGGGTCCGAGCACCAGACCGAGTTCGAGCGGCCCCTCCGGCACCCAGTTCCGCACCCGCCCGGCCGCCGAGACCTGCCGCGGCACTCCGACGGGCACCCCCACATGCCCACCGCGCACGGTCGTACGCGTGGGCCGCGGGGGCTGGGGAGAGAACCGTCCTGACACGAAGAGTCCCGGGGGAGAGGAAGCGAGGTGCTACGAGAGTAGGCGCACCCACCCACAGGCCACCCCACGACGCCCGTCTCGGCACCACGAAGACCCACCGCCCGACGCCCAGAACGACACCACGCAGTCCGCCGACAACGCCATACCGGTGCCACGCACATCACTGTGCGGCGGGGGTCACCGTGCGACGCACATCACCGTGCGGCGGCCGTCACCGCACGCACCACCCCAACACCCCACAGCGCGCCTCACCGCACCTCGACGAAGTCCGCCACCTCCCGCTCGCCACGGGCCCGGGGCTCCTCCGCCGCGTGTCCGACCGCCACCGCTCCCATCGGGTCCCAGCCCTCCGGCAGCTCCAGCACCTCCCGCACCACGTCCCGGCAGAACATCGTCGACGAGACCCACGCGGACCCCAGCCGCTCCCCGGCCAGCGCGACCAGGAAGTTCTGTACGCCGGCGCCGGTCGCGACCACGAACATCTCCCGCTCGGCCGCGTCCCGCCGCGCGTCGCCGTAGGTGTGCGATCCGTCCATCACCAGACACGGCACCACCAGATAGGGCGCGTTGCGCAGGACGTCGCCCCGCCGCACCCGCTTGGCGATGGACTCCTCGGACTTTCCGTCCCGCCGCAGATCCGCGATCCACGCGTCCCGCATGGCGTCGAGCAGCCGTGCCCTCGACCCCGCCGACTCCAGCAGCACGAACCGCCAGGGCGTCGTGTGATGCGGCGCCGGCGCCGTGACGGCCGCCGCCACCGCCCGCCGTACCGCCCCGGGATCGACCGGCTCGTCGGTGAAGGCCCGCACGGTCCGCCGTTGGGTGACCGCCAGCCGTACCGCCTCGGAGGTCCCGAGCCGGAACATGTCGTCGCGCGCACCGCGCACCATGACGCGCGCCCCGGCGAGCCCGCTCCCGTCGGCCTCGGCGTGCCCGGCGTGCTCGGCGTTCTCGGCCACGACGACGTGCTCCAGCCCCCGGACCACGGCCACGGGCAGCCCGGCGGCCTTCCCCTTCACGAGGTCACCGGCGCCGGCCAGCTCGTCCGCCGTGGCGACGACCGTCGCGCTCAGCGGATTGCCGTGCGCGTCGGTGCCCCCGCGCAGGTCGTCCAGCACCCGTACCCCGGCGGCCCCGATCGCCATGTCGGTGAGCCCGGCGCGCCAGGGCCGTCCGAAGGTGTCGGTGACGACGACCCCGACGTCCACGCCGAGCGCGTCCCGCAGTCCGGCCCGGATCGCCCGCGCCGACGCGTCCGGGTCCTCGGGCAGCAACAGCACGGTTCCCGCCGGGGTGTTGGAGGCGTCCACGCCGGCGGCGGCCATGATCAGCCCCTGCCGGTTCTCGACGATCCGCAGCGCGCCGCGGCGGGCCACGACCCGTACGGTCTCGGCGTCGATCGCGGCCTCCCGGTCGTCCGCCCGGACGACCCGCCCCTCCGCCTTGGACACGATCTTCGAGGTGACGAGCAGGACGTCACCGTCGGCCAGGCCGGGCTCGGCGGTCGCGATCAGCTTCGCGAGGTCGTCCCCGGCCCGCACCTCGGGCAGTCCGTTCACGGCCCAGACCCGGTAACCGGATGTGAAGGACCCGCTCATGCCCCGCGCACCTCCTCGGCCAGTGCCAGCGCCTCCCGGGCCATCCGCGCGGTCGCGTCGAGGTCGCTCATCATCAGCGGGACGGCCCGGCAGCGGATCCCGGCCTCCTCCACCCGCTCCACGGTGCCGGCGTCCACGGTGTCGACGAGCCAGCCGTCGAGGAGACCCGAGCCGTAGTGCTCGGCCACCGCCGCGGCCGTCGACTCCACGCCGACCGCCGCGAGCACCTTGTCGGCCATGCCGCGCACGGGCGCGTCCCCGACGATGGGGGACAGGCCCACCACCGGCACCCCGGCCTCGGCGATCGCCTCGCGGATGCCCGGTACGGCGAGGATCGTGCCGACCGAGACGATCGGGTTGGACGGCGGGAAGAGGATCACGTCCGCCGCCGCGATGGCCTCCAGCACCCCCGGCGCGGGCTTCGCCTGCTCGGCGCCCACGGGCACGACCGCATCCGCGGGCACCGACGCCCGCAGCCGCACCCAGTACTCCTGGAAGTGCACGGCCTTGCGCTCGCCGTCCACCTCGACCGCGACATGGGTCTCCACCCGGTCGTCGGTCATCGGGATGAGCCGGACGCCCGGCTGCCACCGGTCGCACAGCGCCTCGGTCACCGCGCTGAGCGGGTACCCGGCGCCGATCATCTGCGTCCGCACGATGTGTGTGGCGAAGTCCCGGTCGCCCAGCCCGAACCACCCGGGCCCGGCGCCGTACGCCGCGAGCTCCTCCTTCAGATGGAAGGTCTCGTCGGCCCGCCCCCAGCCCTGCTCCTCGTTGATGCCGCCGCCGAGCGTGTACATCACCGTGTCGAGGTCGGGGCAGACCTTCAGCCCGAAGAGGTGGATGTCGTCGCCGGTGTTGCCGATGACCGTGATGTCCGCGTCCGGCACGGCCTGCTTCAGACCGCGCAGGAACCGGGCACCGCCGATGCCGCCTGCCAGAACCACAATGCGCATGAGGGCAAGTCTCGCAGGCGGCCACGGCAGCCCGTCGGCCGGTTGTGGACAACCACCCGCCTGTGGATGTCCGGTCCACCCGTACGAGCCGGCGGCGGTCTGCGGCGGTCGGGCGGCGAACGGCGTCCGCTCACGAGCGGACGGTGTCCACCTCTTCGTACGCGTCGTAGGTGTCGAGCGCGGCGCAGGCGATGGGGGTCCGGCCGGCCGAGCGGAGCCGGGACTCGGTGTGCATGGGCATGTCCGTCAGTCCCGGGAAGTAGACGTGCAGGCTCACCGCGGGCTCCAGCGCGTCGTTGACGACCTCGTGCGCGTACCCCGGCGCGAACACCCTCTGCACCCCCGCCCCCAGCACCCGCTTGCCGCGCTCCGTGCGCTCGGTCAGCTCGCCGTCCAGGACGGTGAGCACACCGGAGGACCCGCCGTGGTCGTGCAGACCGCTGCCCTGGCCGGGCACCCAGGACAGCAGCCACACCTCGTAGCCGGGACCGGTGCGCAGCCGGTGGTACCAACGGGTCGTCGCGTCGTACCGGACCAGGTGTTCCCACTGGGCGCGGTCCGCGGCGATCGAGCGGGCCAGGCCGACGAACTCGGCGACGGTGGCCGGGTGCTCGCGCGGAGCCTGGAGGAGGTGCGGGACTTCGAGGATGTCGCCCGCGATCTGGAGGTCGCTGTCGCTGTTCATGGGGTGCGGTGGTCCTCGGCGGAGAGGCGGAAGAGTGGGGGGCCTGCGGGGTGTCGCGTACCGTCCGCCCGGATCACGGGTGGAGCAGGAGCGCCCTGGTGTGGGCCGATGGAGACAGCAGCCGAGTCGCGGTGGACTCAGGAGGAGCAGCCGGAGCGCGTTGGGCTCAACAGCTGGAACGACGACAACAGCTACAGCGAGCGCGGGCAGCACCGTGGGACCCGGCGGAGCCGGTCGAGGTGAGTGCCAAGTTCGCGAGCATGCCCATAAGGACAGCGGTTCACACCTTCACTGTCAACTCGACGCCCGGTATGTGGGACAGGGTTCACCTCATCCGGTCCATCTCGGAGGTGAAAGGTTTGTGCAGGCGTTCTTCGGGACACATGGCGCACATGCCGGGCGCGCAAGCCTCGTGGCGATCCCGTGATCCGACTGTGATCATGTTCGCTTCCGCGTGCGTGCCGCAACGGGATCGCACCTTTGGGCGTCCTTCTCCGTGGAAGCGCTGAGCGGGGCCGGTGGCCCTCCGGGGCTTCATCTGCTTGTCAAGGTTTATGGCGATTTGAACACTTACCGCATGGCCTTGGTTCCGCAGAGTGAATAAGGGACCCAATAGCAGATCTCGGCTTGACTCGCCCGGAGCAGCACACTTGTAATTTCACTCGTGTCGTTCAGCCGAAATCGGTAACGGCCAGGTCACGGGGACGCGAAAGACAGAGCGAGGGGCGCACATGACCGAGCTGGTGCAGCAACTGCTGGTCGACGTCGACGACGCGGACGAGGAACTCGGCTGGCAGGAGCGCGCGCTGTGCGCCCAGACCGATCCCGAGTCCTTCTTCCCCGAGAAGGGCGGCTCCACCCGCGAGGCGAAGAAGGTCTGCCTCGCCTGCGAGGTCCGCTCCGAATGCCTCGAGTACGCGCTCGCCAACGACGAGAGATTCGGCATCTGGGGCGGCCTCTCCGAGCGGGAGCGCCGCCGGCTGAAGAAGGCGGCGGTCTGAGTACCGCCCGCTTCGACAGCACCAGGGCGTCGCGGCGTCGCGGTACGCGCAGGCAGGGGTCCGAACGGCCCGTCGCACGTGGGTTGCCCACAGGCGGCGGGCCGTCGCCCGCCCGCCGCCCGCCCGTCGCCCGCCCGCCGCCCTCATCGAGCCGCTGCGCGCCGCCCCTTCTGGTTCAGCCGATAGTGTGGGCGCTCGTCCGAGACACCCAGCCGACCCACACGGCGCAGGCGTCCACCGCAGTCCACCGAACCGGGGCCCGTACCTCGATGTCCGTGCACAGCCACACGGCAGCCCAGCAAGACCGCGCTGCCACACCTGAGTTCCCGCGTCATGTAGTGACCGCGGTGATCGTCGCCCACGACGGCGCCCGCTGGCTGCCCGACGCGCTCGCCGGGCTGCTCGGCCAGGAGCGCCCCGTCCAGTCCGTGATGGCCGCCGACACCGGCAGCTCGGACGACTCCGCCCGCCTGGTCACCGAGGCCCTCGGCGACGACCGCGTCCTGCACCTCGCCCGGCGCACCGGGTTCGGCCAGGCCGTGGAGGAGGCCAACCGTACGGCCCCGGTCCTCACCCCCGAGGAACTGCCGTACCTGAAGCGCCCCAGCGGCTGGGACCCCGTCACGCGCACGTGGCGCGACGACGCCTACGACCTGCCGGAGCTCCCGCACGGAGAGCCCGTCCAGTGGCTGTGGCTGCTGCACGACGACAGCGCCCCGGAACCGGACGCACTGGCCGAACTGCTGCGCGTGGTCGACAACGAACTCGAACTGGGCCGGGACGACGTGGCCGTCGTCGGCCCCAAGCTCCGCGGCTGGTACGACCGCCGCCAGCTCCTCGAGGTCGGCGTCACCATCGCCCACTCCGGCCGCCGCTGGACCGGCCTGGACCGCCGCGAACAGGACCAGGGCCAGCACGACCACGTCCGCTCCGTGCTGTCCGTGTCCACCGCGGGCATGCTGATCCGCCGCGACGTCTTCGAACAGCTCGGCGGCTTCGACCGCCGCCTGCCCCTGATGCGCGACGACGTCGACCTGTGCTGGCGCGCGCAGGCCGCCGGCCACCGCGTCCTCATCGCCCCCGAGGCCGTCGTACGGCATGCCGAGGCCGCCTCCCGCGAGCGCCGCACCGTCGACTGCGCGGGCCGCACCAGCGCCTCCCCGCACAAGGTCGACAAGGCCGGCGCCGTCTACACCCTCCTCGTCAACAGCCGCACCGCCCTGCTGCCCTGGATCCTGGTGCGCCTGGTCCTCGGCACGCTGCTGCGGACCGTCGCCTACCTCGTCGGCAAGGTCCCCGGACAGGCCGTCGACGAGATCCGCGGCCTGCTGGGCACCCTGCTGCGACCCGAGCGGATCATCGCCGGGCGGCGCAGGCGCGGAAAGCCGACGGTCGACAAGGATGAACTGCGCCCCCTGTTCCCGCCACCCGGCGCGACCGTGCGGGCCACCGTCGAACAGGTCGCCGGCGACTTCTTCGGCTCCTCCGACCCCGAGGCCACCTCCGGCGCGGGCCGGCACGGCGGCGCCGTCGAGTCCGGACCCGGCGGCGACGACGCCGACTTCCTGGAGATCGAGCAGTTCGCCCGCCTCAAGCGCATCGCGCGCAAGCCCGGCCCGGTGCTCTTCCTGGTCCTGCTGCTCGTCTCCCTGGTCGCCTGCCGCAACCTCCTCGGCGGCGGCGCGCTCGCGGGCGGCGCCCTGCTGCCCGCCCCGGCCGACGCCTCCGAGCTGTGGTCGCGCTACCTCGACGCCTGGCATCCGATCGGCGCGGGCGGCACCCCGTCCGCCCCGCCCTACCTCGCGGTCATCGCGATGCTGGCCACCCTGCTGTTCGGCTCGACCGGGCTCGCCCTCACCGTGCTGCTCGTCTGCTCGGTGCCGCTGGCCGGCCTCACCGCCTACTTCGCCTCCCGCCCGCTCGTCGAGTCCCGCCTCCTGCGCGCCTGGGCGGCCGTCGTCTACGCCTTCCTGCCCGCCGCCACCGGCGCTCTCGCCGGCGGCCGGGTCGGCACCGCCGTGCTGGCCGTCCTGCTGCCGCTCATCGCCCGCGCGGGCGTCGCCGCGAGCGGCCTCACGCACGCGTCCGGCGCTCGCGGCAGCTGGCGCGCCACCTGGGCCTACGCACTGCTGCTGACGATCGCCACGGCGTTCACGCCGATCGTCTGGCCCATCGCGCTCGTCCTCGGCCTCGCGGTGCTGGCCGTGCGCCGCCGCGAGATCACCGCCTACGGCCTGCGCTTCCTGATCCAGCTGGGCACGCCCCTGCTGATCCTCGCGCCCTGGTCGCTGTCCCTGCTGCCGTTCGGCTTCTTCACCCAGGCCGGCCTCGACCACGGCCCGTCGACCGCCACCACGCTCGACCTCCTCGGCGCCAGCCCCGGCGGCCCCGGCACCGTCGACGGCCTGATGCTCATCGGCATCGTGCTGGCCGCGCTGGCCGCGCTGCTGCGCTCCGAGCGCCACTTCGGCGTCTGGGCGGCCTGGGCGGCCGCCCTCGTGGGCCTCGTCTTCGCGGTCCTGTCCAACCGCTCCACCTGGGCCGGACCCGCCACCCTCGTCTACGGCATCGCCCTCCTCGCCGCCGCCGTCATCGGCGCCGACGGGGCACGCACGCGTGTCGCCGAGCAGAGCTTCGGCTGGCGCCAGCCGGTGGCCGCCCTCATCGCCTTCGCCTCGGCCGCCGGCCCGCTGCTCGTCGCCGCCGGCTGGATGATCGGCGGCGCCGACGGCCCCCTGGAGCGCCGCGACCCCGTACAGGTGCCCGCGTTCGTCGCCGAGGAGGCCGGCAACCGCGACCAGGCCCGCACCCTCGTCCTCGACAGCGACTCCGCCGCGCACGTCGCCTACATGCTGGTCCGCGGCTCCGGCGCCCGCCTCGGCGACGCCGAACTCGCCGCGGCCGACGGCGAGAACAAGCAGCTCGACAAGGTCGTCGCCAATCTCGTCGCCGGCTCCGGCGCCGACCAGGCCGACCAGCTCGGCAAGTTCGCCGTGGGCTACGTCCTCGTCCACAAGGGCGCGCCCCGCGACGTCACCCGCGTCCTGGACGCCACACCCGGCCTGAAGCGGCTCAGCCAGCAGGACGGCAGCGCCCTGTGGCGGGTCGACCAGGAGGTCTCCCGCGCGGCCGTCGTCGCCGACTCCGGCAAGGGCACCGCGACCCCGGTCGCCGCGGGCCCCGTGGACATCCACACCACCCTCCCCGACGGCTCCGGCAGCCGCGTCCTGCGCCTGGCCGACACCGCCGCCGAAGGCTGGACGGCCACCCTCGACGGCAAGCCCCTCACCCCCACCACCGTCGACGGCTGGGCCCAGGGCTTCGAACTACCCGCCTCGGGCGGCGAACTGGACGTCACCTACGACGACCCCTTCACCCACACCGCCTGGCTGTGGGCGCAGGGCTTCCTCGCACTCGTCCTCGTCGTCCTCGCCCTTCCCGGCCGCCGCCGCGACGTCGACGACGACCTTCCCGAGGAGGAGCCGATCCCGGCCCAGGCGGCCGACGGCGAGGGCCGCCGCGCCCGCCGCCTGCGCGCCCAGGCCGAGGCCGAGTCCGAGGCCGAAGAGCCCGGCCAGAACGAGGAGTTCCCGTCTCCTCCGCAGGAGGAGACCCCGGTCGCGGTCCCCCAGCAGCAGTCTTACGACATGGGAGACCCCCCGGGCGGGCAGGACGGGCAGGGCGGGGCCTGGGGCGGGGACCGGGCAAGCTACGCGGGCGCCGAGTACGGCGGTTACGGGGGCGAGCAGTACCAGGGCGCCCAGCAGTATCCGTCGGGCGGCTACGACCAGCAGGCCTACGACCCCTACCAGGCCGGCCAGTACGACCCGTACACCTACGACGGCCAGGCCCAGCAGGCGCCGTACGACCAGACGTACCAGCAGCAGGGCTACGACCCGTCGGCCTACGATCAGGGCGGCTACGACCCCGCCTACGACCCCGCCTACGACCCGGACCGGCCCCCGCACGGCCCCGACAGCGAGCGCCCCGACGGGAGCCAGCAGTGAACCGCACCACCATGTCCCTGATCGCCGGCACGGCCGCGCTCGCCGCGGTCACCGGGTTCGCCACGCTCAACCAGCCGGACGCGGCCGGCCCGGACACCGCCAAGGCGGCCGCCGAACTGCCCGTGGAGCGCACGAGTCTGCTCTGCCCCTCGCCCAGCACCTCCGACCTCGCCGACACCTCGTACACGTCCTTCACGCCCGTCACCAAGGGCACGGACGGCGACGGCACGGCCGAACTCGTGGCAGCCACCACGGAGTCGGCGGCAACGCCGAGCGACAAGACGAGCGACAAGACGAGTGGCAAGACGAGCGACAAGAAGAAGGCGACGAAGCCCGTCGTCACGCCCAAGGCGCCCGGCACCCCGGCCGTCGGCGACACCTCCGGCGGCGAGGCGCCCGCGCTGCTGGGCACCGCCGAGGGGAAGTTCGCACCCGGCTGGACCGTCCAGGAGACCACCGAGGTAGCCGCCGGCAGCGGCCGCGGCCTCCAGGGCGTCACCTGCACCGCGCCGGACACGGAGTTCTGGTTCCCGGGCGTCAGCACCGCCGCCGACCGCACGGACTACGTCCACCTCACCAACCCCGACGACTCCGCCGCCGTCGCCGACATCGAGCTCTACGGCAAGGACGGCGCCCTCTCGACCACGGTGGGGGAGGGCATCACGATCCCGGCGCACTCCAGCGAGCCGATCCTGCTGTCCACGCTCACCGGCGAGAAGCAGGAGGACCTCACCGTCCACGTCAACGTCCGCAGCGGCCGTGTGGGGGCCGCCGTCCAGGCCCTGGACGAGAAGCTCGGCGGGGACTGGCTGGCCGCCTCCGCCGACCCGGCGGGCACCCAGGTCGTCCCGGGCATCCCCAAGGACGCCACGGCCGTCCGGCTCATCGCCTACGCCCCGGGTGACGCGGACGCGGACCTGAAAGTCCAACTCGCCTCCGCCTCGGGCCTGATCACCCCCGCCGGACACGAGACGCTGCACGTCAAGGCGGGCATGACGGCCTCGGTCGACCTGGGCGACGTCACACGCGGGGAGGCCGGCTCGCTGGTCCTGACCCCGACGGGCCAGTCGGTGCCCGTCGTCGCGGCCGTACGGGTCCTGCGCGGCAAGGGCACCGACCAGGAGTCGGCGTTCATCACCGCCACCGCCCCGGTCGGCACGCGCGCGTCCGCCGCCGACAACAGCGCCAAGGGCTCCACCCTCTCCCTGACCGCCCCCAAGGGCACCGCCAAGGTCAAGGTCACCGCGTCGGCCGGCAGCGGCGGCGGCACGGCCGTGTCCAAGACGTACACGGTCAAGGCCGGCACCACCCAGGACGTCGAACTCCCCGTCCCCACGGGCCTGAAGGGAACCTACGCACTGACCGTGGAACCCCTCACGGACACCCCGGTCTACGCCTCCCGCACCCTGTCGGCCACGCAGGAGGGCGTCCCGGGCTTCACGATCCAGACCCTGCCGGACGACCGGGGCACGGTGGCCGTCCCAGCGGCCGACGAGGACGTCGCGGTGTTGCAGAAGTAACCCGAAAGGGCTGTCGAGGTACCCCGGAAGAGGGGCATGGGGGACGAGGCGAGGGAGACCGGGGGACGGGGAGAGGGGAAGACCGGCTCAGTCCTCGCCGTAGCGCGGATCCACCGTCTCCGGGGTCAGCCCCAACAGCTCCGCGACCTGCTCCACGACCACCTCGTGCACCAACGCGGCCCGCTCGTCGCGCCCCTTGGTGCGGATCTCGACCGGCCGCCGGTAGACGACGACCCGCGCCCGTCCTCCCTCGCGCGCGGGAATCGTCCCGCCCAGCGGGACCGCCTCGTCGTTCCACGGCTCCGGGGCCGCGTCCAGCCGCGGCACCTCCAGCACCATGAAGTCGATGTCGGCGAGCTGCGGCCACCGCCGCTCCAGCCGTTCCACGGAGTCCTGCACCAGATCCGCGAACACATCGGAGCGGCTGGCGGCCAACGGGACCTGGGGCGGCGCGATCGGGCCTCGCATGCCCCGGCCGTGGCGGTCGCGACGACGGGGTCCGGGGCCTGCGGCGGGGGGCGGTACGGGGCTGTCCATCACTACTGAAGCGTAGTCCCCGCCGAGACCCGGCGCCCGGCCCCACACGGCAACCCGACCGCGACCGGCCGCCGTACCCCGTATGTCGCGGGATGATCATTTCAGCCAAGGTTGGGCTCGATTCCGCACCTCTCCGAGACCGGTGAACTCATCGCAATTGATGCCGTTTGTGTCGAGTGGTGACCACGAGTCGACGCCTTCCTCTGTTCAAGGCCTGGTGTTCGCGCAGGTCAGCGGGGTATGACTGGAGAGGCGCGTGGGGCGTTTCACAACACGACACGGTGGAGTGACCTGATGGAGAGTCGTCGCGGCCCGCTCAAGAGTGCGGTACCGTCCAACGTCGTGAGCCCTGTACGTCGCTGTTCGCGAACTGCCTGCGGCCGACCCGCCGTCGCGACGCTGACGTACGTCTACGCCGACTCGACCGCGGTCCTCGGCCCGCTCGCCACCTACGCCGAACCCCACTGCTACGACCTGTGCGCCGAGCATTCCGAGCGCCTCACCGCCCCGCGCGGCTGGGAGGTCGTCCGGCTCCTCGACGGTTCGGCTCCCGCGCGCCCCAGCGGTGACGACCTGGAAGCGCTTGCCAACGCGGTCCGCGAGGCGGCCCGCCCGCAGGGACGCGTGGCCGGAACCGGCGGCGGACGTGCGATCGACCCGATGGAGGTCGCGCGCCGCGGCCACCTGCGGGTGCTGCGCTCGCCGGACAACTGAGCCGAGCCTCTCCTCTCGCCCCACCGCTCTGCCCTCTCGTCCACACGGACATCCCATTCAGCCGGTGAATGGGCAAGCGCTTTCCGCGTGATGGGCACCACCCACACCCACACCCACACCCACACCCACACCCACACCCACGTCTCCGCGCAACTCGCCTGCATCGGAGCCACCTTGGCGGACGCCGGGACCCGGGCTCCCGTACCGCACGCGCGCGTGCCCGCCGCCGAAGTGGTACGCGCATCCGTGCTGACGCGCACCCGCAGCGAGGAGTTGGACGGGCGGCGCCGTGGCCCTACTTGGCGTCCACGCGCGCGTGACGCACGGGAACAGGTCGCGACCGTGCACGAGTTGAGGCGCGTGATCGTCTCTCGCCACAGAACCCCACCATCGCCTGCGCCGCCGTCGGCCTCGCGGGCCGGGAGGAGCACCGGCTACGCAAAGTGCTCCCCGGAGCCTCGGACTGCTCCCGGCGAAGTCCGGATCGTGGTCGCCCGGGGCTCGCCCGTGCCGCCGCACCGGATGCTGCCCCGGCGGCGACCCCACCTCGGAAGACGGCGGAGAATAGCGGCACGGTTACGTCTGTGGGTCCACTCGGCGGCCGCACCGCGGGCGGTGAACCGGCCCGGGTAGTTTGTGGTGACCTACAGACTTCAGGAAGGTTGGCCGTGGCTGCTGATCTGTCACAGATCGTGAAGGCGTACGACGTACGCGGGGTGGTCCCGGACCAGTGGGACGAGTCGCTCGCCGAGCTGTTCGGGGCCGCCTTCACCCGGGTGACCGGCGCCGAGGCGATCGTCGTCGGCCATGACATGCGCCCCTCCTCGCCCGCCCTGACCCGCGCCTTCGCGCGCGGGGCGGCGGCACTCGGCGTACACGTCACCGAGATCGGCCTCTGCTCGACGGACCAGCTGTACTACGCCTCGGGCGCGCTCGACCTGCCCGGCGCCATGTTCACGGCCTCGCACAATCCGGCCCAGTACAACGGCATCAAGCTGTGCCGCGCGGGCGCCGCCCCGGTCGGCCAGGACACGGGCCTCACCGAGATCCGTGAACTGGTGGAGCGCTGGACGGACTCGGGCGCCCCCGCTCCGGCCCCGGCCCCGGCCCCGGGAACCATCACCTCGGCCGACACGTTGAAGGACTACGCGGCGCACCTCCGCGCACTCGTCGACCTCACCTCCATCCGCCCCCTGAAGGTCGTGGTCGACGCGGGTAACGGCATGGGCGGCCACACCGTCCCCACGGTCTTCGACGGCCTGCCCCTGACGCTCGTCCCGATGTACTTCGAACTGGACGGCACCTTCCCCAACCACGAGGCCAACCCTCTGGACCCGGCGAACCTCGTGGACCTCCAGAAGCGCGTCCGCGAGGAGTCCGCCGACCTCGGCCTCGCCTTCGACGGCGACGCCGACCGCTGCTTCGTCGTCGACGAGCGGGGCGAGCCGGTCCCGCCGTCCGCGATCACGGCCCTGGTGGCCGCCCGCGAACTCGCGCGCAACGGCGGCAAGGGCACGATCATCCACAACCTGATCACCTCCTGGACCGTCCCGGAGGTGGTGAAGGAGAACGGCGGCACCACCGTCCGCACCCGCGTCGGTCACTCCTTCATCAAGGCGGAGATGGCCCGCTCCGGCGCGATCTTCGGCGGCGAGCACTCGGCGCACTACTACTTCAAGGACTTCTGGAACGCCGACACGGGCATGCTGGCCGCCCTCCACGTCCTCGCGGCCCTCGGCGGTCAGGACGGCCCGCTCTCCTCCCTGGTCGCCGAGTACGACCGCTACACCGGCTCCGGCGAGATCAACTCCACGGTCGCCGACCAGGCCGACCGCATCGCCGCGATCAAGGCGGCCTACGGCGACCGTGAGGACGTCACCCTGGACGAACTCGACGGCCTGACCGTCACCTCCACCGACTGGTGGTTCAACGTCCGCCCCTCCAACACGGAGCCCCTCCTCCGCCTCAACGCGGAAGCCCGCGACGAACCGACGATGGCCAAGATCCGCGACGAGGCACTGACCATCATCCGAGCCTGAGGGCCGCAGCCTCAGGGGTACAAGGGGCGAAGCCCCTGGAGGCGAGACCGGACAAGGGCGTCGGGGGCGAACCCGGACGCCCAGCCCCGCGCCCACCCGGACGCCCGCCCCTGCGTCACCCCGACGGCCACCCCTGCGCTCACCGGCACGTCACCCCGAGGCCCACCCCTGTGCCCACCCGGACGCCGCCCCGACGCGCACCCCTGTGCCCACCGGGACGTCACCCCGACGCGCACCCCTGTGCCCACCGGGACGCCACCCCGACGCGCACCCCTGCGCCCACCCGGACACCCACCCCGACGCGCCGACCACCAGCCCCATCCCCCACACGCCCCTCCCACCCCACCCAGTCCCGCCCAACGCCCACGCCCCAACCCCACCAGCGGTACCCTGACCAGGCACATCCGCACACCCCGAAGGGACACCCCATGCCGCTCGAAGCCGGCCTCCTGGAGATCCTCGCCTGCCCCGCCTGTCACTCTCCCCTCAAGGAGCAGGACACGGAGCTGATCTGCACGGGTCAGGACTGCGGCCTGGCATACCCCGTCCGCGACGGCATCCCCGTCCTCCTCGTCGACGAGGCCCGCCGCCCCGCGTAACAACGCGCCGCGCGACCGCACCCCGCGCCGCCGCCGTCCCAGGCCGAACGCCCCGACGCCCGGCCGCGCACGGCGCCACGTACGACCCCTCCCGGGCGCGCCCCCGCCGCAGCTCGGCCCCCGGCCCCGCAAACCGACGACGCCCCAGGCGATCGGAGACTGCCGACATGCTCGACGACTCGCTGCTCGACACGCCGCAAGCCCTGACCGAGGCCGATCACCGGGCTCTCCTGCGCGGCGCGGCCGAGGCCGGCGCCCGCGTCCGCACCGCCGCCCGGTACGCGGCCGAGGCCGGCGTCCACGACCTCCAGCCGGACGGCCGCCCCCGCGCGATCCTCATCGCGGGCCCCGGCGCGGCGGCCACCTGCGTCGCCGACCTCCTCGGCACGCTCGCCGGCGCCGCCTGCCCCGTCATCCGTCTGGCACCCACCGGCGTCGCCCCCGCCGCAGGCGCCCTGCGCTGGGAACTCCCCGGCTGGGCGGGCTCCGTGGACCTTCTCCTCATCGCCACCCCCGACGGCAGCGAGCCCGGCCTCTCCCTCCTCGCCGAGCAGGCCTACCGCCGCGGCTGCACGGTCGCCGCCGTGGCCCCCGCCGACTCCCCGCTCACCGAAGCGGCCGGCGCCGCCCACGGACTGTTCGTGCCGCTCGCGATCGCACCGTACGAACAGGACGAGGGAGTACCGGACGCGGCCTCCGCCCCCGGAATCCTCTGGGCCCTCCTCACCCCCCTGCTCGCCCTCCTCGACCGCGTCGCCCTGCTCTCCGCCCCGCCCGAGGAGCTCGAACGGGTCGCCGACCGGCTCGACCAGGTCGCCGAACGCTGCGGCCCCGCCGTCGCGACCTACAGCAACCCGGCGAAGACCCTGGCCGGCGAACTCGCCGACTCCCTCCCGGTGATCTGGACCGAAGGCACCTCGGCCGGCCCCGCGGGCCGCCGCTTCGCCGCCGCCCTCGCCGAACTCGCCGGCCGCCCCGCCCTGGTGGCCGAACTCCCCCAGGCCCTCGCCGAGCACAACGCGATCCTCGCCGGCCCCCTCGCCGCCAGCGCCGACCCGGACGACTTCTTCCGCGACCGCGTCGAGGAAGCCCCCGCGCTGCACGCGCGCGTGGTGCTGCTGCGCGACCGTCCGATCGGCGGCCTCACCGCCGCCTCGGCCGCCCGCGAACTGGCCCTCAGCCACGACACGCCGATCAGCGAACTCGAGCCCGAAGCAGGCGACGAACTCGTCACCCTCGCCGAACTGATCGCCACCACGGATTTCGCCGCCGTCTACCTGGCCCTCGCCTCAGGCTCCTGACCGCCCCCGACCGTCACCCGAGAAACACCGAACGGCAGACGGCGGACACCGGACGGCGGACGGCAGACGGCGAAGACAAGCGACCGACGGCAGAAGACCGACAGACCGGCAGACCGGCAGGCAGAGAGAACCGCATGGACCGCCTCGACAACACCGTCCGCCCCTACGCCTGGGGTTCCCCCACCGCGATCCCGCACCTGCTCGGCACCGAGCCGACCGGCGAACCGCAGGCCGAGATGTGGATGGGCGCCCACCCGGGCGCACCCTCACGCACCGACCGAGGCACCCTCGTCGAGATCATCGAGAGCGACCCGCGACAGGAACTCGGCGCGGCGACGGTCACCAAGTTCGGCCCCCGCCTTCCCTTCCTCCTCAAGATCCTCGCCGCCGGCGCCCCCCTCTCCCTCCAGGTCCACCCCGACCTGCGACAGGCCAAGGAGGGATACGAGGACGAGGAGCGCCGCGGCATCCCCGTCGACGCACCGCACCGCAACTACAAGGACGCCAACCACAAGCCCGAACTCATCTGCGCCCTCACTGAGTTCGACGGCCTGTGCGGCTTCCGCGCCCCCTCGCACGCGGCAGACCTCCTGGACGGCCTCGGCGTCGACTCCCTCAAGCCGTACGTCGACCTCCTGCACGCCCAGCCGGAGGAGGCCGCCCTGCGCGAAGTCCTCACCGCGATCCTCACCGCCGACCGCGAGGAGATGGCCCACACCGTCGCCCAGGCAGCGGCCGCCTGTGACCGCCTCGGCGGCGACTACGCCCCCTACGCCGGTATCGCCCACCACTACCCCGGCGATCCCGGCGTCATCGCCGCGATGCTGCTGAACCACGTCAGGCTCCAGCCCGGCGAGGCCCTGTTCCTCGGCGCCGGCATTCCGCACGCCTACCTCGACGGCCTCGGCGTCGAGATCATGGCCAACTCCGACAACGTCCTGCGCTGCGGCCTCACCCCCAAGCACGTCGACGTCCCCGAACTCCTGCGCATCGTCCGCTTCGAACCCGCGGACCCCGGCGTCCTGCGCCCCGAAGCCGCCCCGGACGGCGAAGAGGTCTACGACACCCCCATCGACGAGTTCCGCCTGTCGCGCTACGTCCTCTCGCCCGGCGCCCCCGCCCACGACCTCACCCTCGCCACCCCGCAGATCCTGCTCTGCACCGCGGGCACCGTCCGGGCGGGCGAGCACGCGCTGACGCCCGGCACGTCTGTCTTCGTCCCGGCGGGGCACAAGGCCGAAGTGACCGGGGCGGGTACGGTCTTCCGGGCCACGGTCGTCGTATGACTCCTGTCGTGACGACCTGACGCACCGCTGCCGATCAGGGCTGCAAGAATGGCCCCCCGGCAAAGGACGGGCAAAGCCGAAGAAGGCCGCGCCCTGCACGGCGTACGCACGAAGGCGAAGGGACAACGCGAAAACATGAGCGCGTCAGGCGGCACCAAGGCGATCGTGGCGGCACTCGGGGCCAACCTCGCGATCGCGGCATCGAAGTTCGTGGCGTTCGCGTTCAGCGGCTCGTCTTCGATGCTCGCCGAAGGCGTGCACTCGCTCGCCGACTCCGGCAACCAGGCCCTGCTCCTCGTCGGCGGCAAGAAGGCCCAGCGCGAGGCGACCCCGCAACACCCCTTCGGCTACGGCCGTGAACGCTACATCTACGCCTTCCTCGTCTCCATCGTCCTCTTCTCGGTCGGCGGCATGTTCGCCATCTACGAGGGCTACGAGAAGATCAAGCACCCGCACCAGATCGAGCACTGGTACTGGCCCGTCGGGGTCCTCGTCTTCGCGATCATCGCCGAGAGCTTCTCCTTCCGCACCGCCATCAAGGAGTCCAACCCGCTGCGGGGCGACCACTCCTGGAAGGAGTTCGTCCGCCGCGCCAAGGCCCCCGAGCTCCCGGTCGTCCTCCTGGAGGACCTCGGCGCCCTCGTCGGCCTGGTCCTCGCGCTCGGCGGCGTCGGCCTGGCGCTGCTCACCGACGACGGCGTCTGGGACGGCATCGGCACGCTCTGCATCGGCATCCTCCTCGTCCTCATCGCACTGGTCCTGGCCGCCGAGACCAAGTCCCTCCTGCTCGGTGAGGCCGCCACCACCGAAGACGTCCGCAAGATCGAGGCGGCGGTCGTCGACGGCGCCACCGTCACCCGCGTCATCCACATGCGCACCCTCCACCTCGGCCCCGAGGAACTCCTGGTCGCCGCCAAGATCGCCGTCCAGCACGACGACACCGCCGGCCAGGTCGCCACCGCCATCAACGCCGCCGAGGCCCGCATCCGCGCCGCGGTCCCCATCGCCCGCGTCATCTACCTCGAGCCCGACATCTACAGCGAGGCCGAGGCCGCCAAGGGCGGCGACCCCGAGGCGACCCCGGGCGGCCCCGCCCAGCACCCGACCGAGCACTGACCCGCACCGAGCACTCACCCGCACCACCCCGGCAGGGCCCGCCCACACCAGGCGGGCCCTGCCGCCGTTTCCACCTCCTCATCCCCCTCACCGACTGTGATCGGCGCGATCTGACCGGAGATGGACTGGGGCCGCCCCGCCACTCCGGTGTAGCTTGGAACGGAGCCAGACGTCGCTGCTGATGGCGGTCGGGCGGTCCCTGTGCGGACCGTCCGAGGGAGAGAGGGCCTCCGACGGACTGCGCTGCGCGCACGCGGGCATGCCCGTGCCCTTCTCTGGGCACCCCTGTGTCCGCCGCCGCGCAGACCAGCCGTACCCACTCTCTCCACCCCGATCCCGAGGAGCAGCACCCCATGACGACTGTCGACAACCGACAGGACTTCAAGGTCGCCGATCTCTCCCTGGCCGCTTTCGGCCGCAAGGAGATCACCCTGGCCGAGCACGAGATGCCCGGCCTGATGTCGATCCGCAGGGAGTTCGCCGACGCGCAGCCGCTGGCGGGCGCCCGGATCATGGGCTCCCTGCACATGACGGTGCAGACGGCCGTCCTGATCGAGACCCTGGTGGCGCTGGGCGCCGAGGTCCGCTGGGTGTCCTGCAACATCTTCTCCACCCAGGACCATGCGGCCGCGGCGATCACGGTGGGCCCCAACGGCACGCCCGAGGACCCGCGGGGTGTTCCGGTCTTCGCCTGGAAGGGCGAGAGCCTGGAGGAGTACTGGTGGTGCACGGAG